>JBGANK010000100.1:0-5762 GCA_044222395.1 Hyphomicrobiaceae bacterium
GCCAAGCCGCCACTTGAGCGCCCGCCATGCGATGCTACTCTCACCTGGCCTTCCACTTCCGACCAGAGGGCAACCGTGTCGACATTCCGATTGCAGTCCGAAGGGCGGCCACACCCGCAATGCTCCACGCATCAAGACACTTATCGGCCTTTGCTTTCGCAGCTCTCGTCTTCGCGCTCATCGCCCTTGCCTTCCTGCCGCGCGCCGTCATTGGTGCAGAGGATGCCGTCGACACCGCGCTCGTCATGGCCGTCGACATCTCGCAGTCGGTCGACGAGAACCGCTACCGCCTGCAGATGGAAGGCATCGCCCAGGCGCTCGAGGACCCCGAGGTCATCCGCGTCGTCACGTCCGGCCCGCGCCATGCGATCCTGTTCACGTTGATCGGCTGGGCCGACCGGCCACAAGTACTACTGCCATGGACCTGGATCGCCAGCGCGTCCGATGCCGCCGCAGTCGCCAAGATGCTGCGTTCGCTGCCGTCGGCCAGCGGCGAATACACTTGCATGGGCCGCACGATGAAATACCTCGCCGACGTGACGTTGAACCCGGTGCCGGTCAAGGCCGACCGCATCGTCGTCGACATATCCGGCGACGGCCCCGACAACTGCACTTCGATCATCTACGTCGATGAGCAGCGCGACCGCCTCGTCGCCAATTCAGCCATCATCAACGGCCTGCCGATTCTCGAGGATGGCACCGAGCGCGAGATCGAGCGATGGAACCGCGCGCCGGGCTCCACGCAACAGGAGTTTCCGCTGCCCTCGCATGAGGACGCCAAGTCTCTCACGCACTGGTATGAGCGCCACGTCATGGGTGGCCCCGGCTCCTTCGTCATCACGGCCAGAGGCTACGAGGATTTCGCCCGCGCCATCCGCCGCAAGTTCATCAACGAGATTGCCTGGCGCGAACCCGCACAAAGCCCGCTGCAACGTCCATAAAGCACACCATGGACCAGCACTCCATTCTGGCCACTTCGCACGCGCAATGACTTATTCGTGCCAAATCGCGCAGGGCGCCGAGACATTCAAGCTCGGCGCCGTGCATTCTCTATGACAATGTCGGTGCGCGGTTGTCGTCGCCCGAGTCGAACCGCAGACTACAACGGCATCCGATCAGCGCACTTCTTCACCTTGACCTCGGCCAGATGCGCCTGGATGACGAGCGCGTCCTCCTGCACCTTTTGCATCCGTACCTTGGTCTGTAGGCTTGCGGATTCGTTCTGCATGGCAGCAACGATCTTCTCCACCGTCGCCTTGGCTTCGGTAAGGCCGACCAGCAGCTCCGGGCAGGTCAGCTTGTTGCGCTCCGCATAGAAGGCGTAGAGCCTGAGACCTGTCGTGTAGTCGAGCGGTCCCGGCTCGGTGATCACCCATGCACGGGTCGGATCCGACAGCATCGCAGCCAGACGCTCGACGCAAGTCGTGTCCTCGACAGGACAGGTCAGGTTTGTGGTCTGAGGCACGGCTGGCGATGCAGCAGGCGGAATAGCCGGTGGTTTGGTTGCCGTCGCGGCAGGCGGTGCGGCAGGCGGTGGTGTCGCAGGCACGGCAAGCGGCTTTGAATCGGGCGCCGGAGCAACCGGACGCGACTCTTCTTTGCGCATGGGCTGCGGCACGTCGAGCTTTGCCGTCCGCTCCGTCTCGGGCTTCACTTGAGGTCTGGCTGACCGCACATCTTGCGGCTTGGCCGTAGGCTTTGTGGCTACCCTTTGCACGTATTGCTTGACAGCGGCAGGCCGCTTGACTGGAGCGGGCTCCCTCACGACCTCGCGCTCGGCGACTTGCACCTTCGCGGGCGCCGCGGCTGCCGGCCAGTCGTCCTTCAACGACACCTGCGGCTCGGACGAATTGGATGCACAACCGGCACAGACGGCCGATACGACAAGCAAACTGAAAGCGACGGACTTCACGTTAGACCCCGAAATACACACCAATGCTCAAATGCATTATTTCGGGACAAACACTAATAATTCGCTAGCGTTCAACGAATTTGAGCAAATCGTTTGCGCAGGATGAAGCAAACTCGCGGCAGACGCTGTCGTGGCGTTCCCGATCGTGCGCTTGATTTTGAGAGAAGGCCAGCAAGCTCGCGCAGATCCAGGACACGATCAGAAGCATGACCGGTGTCTGATCGGCGGAGATGAAACCACGCCTGAGTCCAGCGAAGGCGTCGAGGAGACACCCAGGCATGGACTTGGAGAATGCCACCTCGGCTGAAGCGATTTCACCAAGGTCGGCCTGATCGAGGGTCCAGGCGCACACGCTTGCAACAAGCATTGGATTGGGAACACGCGCTTGCAACACATGTGGAGGACGCGCACACTCCGCTCCGTCAATATGCGGCTCGAGGCTCTCCCATGACATCGGCTTTCTCGCGTGTACTGCTTGCGTCGGTCGCGGCGGCGACACTTCCCATTCCTAGTCCGTCCAATCTCGTGACGCCGGCTGAAGCCGCGCAACCGTGGTCGTGCGTCTGCAAAGGCGAAAAGAAACGCTTCCTCGCCTCGACGCGACATTGCGAGAAGCGCATGGGCTTGGCCAAGGGACAATGGTGCTCCAAGAAGCAACACCGTGCGGTCTACGGCCCCGCCTGCATGAAGCGCGGCTGCCAATTGCCATAGCATCTGCCACGACCGCCGTGATCGCCGGGCGCTTACACCACCCCGAAGCTGAAGCCGCACGTCACCGCGCGACAACCGCGACGCTGAGCAATGTAGGGTGCAATAGGCGAAGCCGTATTGCACCGCTGCGTAGCATCGGATTTGCAGCGGCGTGTAACGGAGCGCAGCGCCTAACACGCTACATGCTGCCTACTCCGGATCACGCACAGCGGACCCGCCGCGACGCCGCGTTGAACCGCCAAGCCCGCCACAGCGTCCAACGGACATCAGGAAGCGGTCAGGTGGCCGCCTCCGCGAACCCGATCCGGAGGACCTGCCCCATGCACAAGGCGATCGCCTTCCCGCTCAGCACCGCCTTCGCCACCAACGCCATCCTGCCCGCCATCACCGCCAGGGCGCCCCCGTAGGAGCCCACTGGCATGCCGGCCATCGTCATCAAGGGCCAGCGCACCAGGAAGCTGGGGCGTCGAGGTTCCGGCAGCCTTGCCGATACCCACCCCGCACACCCATCGACGATGCCGCGGCGGCCGCTCGGGAGCAACCGCCCCCCTGCACCCTCATGCTGCCGAGCCGCGCCGACGTCCCGTGTCCCTCTGGGAACAGCGGCGCAACCGACATTGACCTAATCCTAAGGATGACAGGCATAGAATGACACCCGGGCAACCACACAGCGCAGACCAGCGCTGGCCCACCACCAGGTTCAAACGCCATGCACACCGCAACCGACACAGCGCAACTGAAGAAGGTCATCGACGCAACCCGCACCCGGCTGCTCAACCAGCACAGCTACATGCTGTCACCCGATGAGCGCGCCTACGTTGCCGGAACGGACGTGTCCCCGAGCACATGGCTCGATCAGCTTCAGCGCATGGAAAACGAAATGTTAATCCGCAGCCGCACCTGGCGCACAGCCGCGACAAAGTCGCGCTAGTCTTCTGGATCAAACGCTCGATTCCCGGGCGAAGGTCGTCAAGCGGTTGTCAATCCAGAACACAAGCTATGTGAGGCTAGGGTTCCGGACTGACCAGCAGGTGACCGGCAGGAAACCAAGTGTCAGAGTCGGAACACTAGCGCGCCGGGTTTATGTGTGCCGGTGAGTTGAGGCTTGAAGGCGCGCTACAATCTAAGCCGTCACCCCGGCGCAGGCCGGGGCCTACGCAAGTCGCTGCAAATGATCTGCTGGAACGGCCAGTCCCACGCGCCGCAAGCCGCAGCATGTCACCGCTTGCGTCGTGCGCGCTGATACTGGCGTGGGTCCCGACCTCACGTCGGGATGACGGAAGCGGGTCGAGCCAGCGCGTCACCCCAAACTCGACCGTCACCCCGGCGCAGGCCGGGGCCTAATCACGTCGCCGCAAACTCTCTCTCGGATGAGTAGATCGCGCTTTTGGCGCGCAAAGCCTTTCACCACTCGCATTTTGCCCGTAGCGGCTTGCATGGATCCCGGACCAGGTCCGGGATGACGCGTATGAGACGTGTCACCCGTCGAATATCGCCGACACTGTAGGGTGCAAGTGGCGAAGCCGTATTGCACCGCTGCGTGGCGAAGCATTCGTGGCGGTGGATTGCGACGCGAAGGCACGCCCAATCCACGCTATCATTTCAATCAAAAATACGGGCTGAAGCCACTAATCAGTGTGCAGATTGAAACCAGTATAGGACCAAAAATCTGCGCCGCCTGCGCATCTCGCGCAAGTTCGATTTCCTTCTCTCTCATCTCCGGTGGGATCTCTCCTTCCGTAAAGAATCCGCCATCAATCGATCTCGACTCTTTGTACCACTGCGTATAGCCCTGCCGAAATATAGGCCTTCCGATCGTAGTCACACCTACCAGAATGATTATCGCCCCTCCAAGCGCAAAGGATCTGCTGTGGTCTTGAGCCATCCAGGCAAAGAAAATGCAAACTGCAGCAGCCGGAAAGCCAATCCATGGAGGAAAACGCCTAATGGTCAGCATCACCCTCCCCACCTACACCAACCTGCTCTGCTCCACCGCCGCCGCGATGAAACTCCTGAAAAGCGGATGCGGGTCGAACGGGCGCGATTTCAGTTCGGGGTGATATTGCACGCCGATGAACCAGGGATGGTCGGGATACTCCACCGTCTCGGGCAGCAGGCCATCGGGTGAAGTGCCGGCAAACGCCAAGCCCGCCTTCTCCAGCCGCTCGCGATAGCCCGTGTTGACCTCGTAGCGGTGGCGGTGGCGCTCGGAGATTTTCGTGTCGCCGTAGATTTCCGCAATCCGGCTGCCCTCGGCGAGCTTCGCCTCATAGGCGCCAAGCCGCATGGTGCCACCCAGATCGCCACCCGAACGCCGCTGTTCCAGCTCGTTGCCGCGCATCCATTCCGTCATCAAGCCAACCACCGGCTCGGAGCTGGCGCCGAACTCGGTCGACGAAGCCCCCGCCACACCAGCCAGATTGCGCGCCGCCTCGATGCAGGCCATCTGCATGCCGAAACAGATGCCGAAGTAGGGCACCTTGCGCTCGCGCGCGAATTTCGCCGCCAGGATCTTGCCTTCCGCGCCGCGCTCGCCAAATCCGCCCGGGACCAGGATTCCGTCGACACCTTCCAAGTAAGGTGCCGGGTCCTCGCGCTCGAACACCTCCGCTTCGATCCATTCCAGGTGGACGCGAACGCGATTGGCGATGCCGCCGTGCACCAGCGCCTCGATCAGCGACTTGTAGGCGTCCTTCAACCCCGTGTACTTGCCGACGATCGCGATCGTCACCTCGCCCTCCGGATTGGCGACGTTGTCGGAAATGGTCAGCCAGCGCTTGAGATCCGGCTGCGGCGCACCCGTGATGCCGAACGCAGCCAGCACCTGTTGATCGAGCCCCTCGCGGTGATAGGCGAGCGGCACATCGTAGATCGACCTGACGTCGAGTGCCTGGATGACGGCTTCCTCGCGCACGTTGCAGAAGAGCGCAATCTTTTTGCGCTCCGCTTTCGGCATCTCGCGGTCGGCGCGGCACATCAGGATGTCGGGCTGGATGCCGATCGAGCGCAGCTCCTTGACCGAATGCTGCGTCGGCTTGGTTTTCAATTCACCAGCGGAGGGAATCCACGGCAGCAGCGTCAGATGAATATAGACGCAACTGCCACGCGGCAGCTCGTTGCCCAGTTGCCGGATCGCCTC
>JBGANK010000101.1:0-5474 GCA_044222395.1 Hyphomicrobiaceae bacterium
TTCGCAATATCCCGCAGGATTACCGCAACGTCGCCAGCGTGCTGCGGCTCAATCAGGCGGAGTTCTTCTGGCGCATCATGATCCCCTCGGCGGCGCCCTACATCTTCACGGGGCTGCGCATCGGCATTGGCCTGTCATGGCTCGCCATCGTTGCCGCGGAAATGCTCACCGGCGGCGTCGGCATCGGCTTCTTCATATGGGATGCGTGGAACTCCTCGCGCCTCTCCGACATCGTCGTCGCGCTCATCTACATCGGCGTCGTTGGCTTCGTGCTCGACCGCATTGTCGCGACAATCGGGCATCTGGCGACGCGCGGCACTCAGGCTGCTTGAGAAGGAACAAGGACATGATTGCTCCCATCGACCCCGTGCGCACTCCAGTAGCAAGAACCCTGCCCGCCGGCCGCCCGTTTCTGAAGCTTGATCGCGTCGACAAGAGCTTCACGCGGGGCGGGGCGACAACGCACGTCCTTTGCGACATTGACCTGAGGATCGAGAAGGGCGAGTACGTTTCGATCATCGGTCATTCCGGTTGTGGCAAGTCGACATTGCTCAATCTGGTCGCCGGCCTTACCCAGGTTTCCAAGGGCGCCGTTCTGCTCGAGGATCAGGAGGTGAACGAGCCGGGGCCGGAGCGCGCGGTCGTATTCCAGAACCATTCCCTGCTGCCCTGGCTGACCGTCTACGACAATGTGCGTCTGGCGGTCGACAAGGTGTTCGGCCGCACGCGCTCGAAGTCGGAGCGCCACGAATGGACGCTGGCCAACCTCGACCTCGTGCACATGTCGCACGCGATCGACAAGCGTCCCTCTGAAATCTCGGGCGGCATGAAGCAGCGTGTGGGTATTGCACGCGCGCTGGCCATGGAGCCCAAGGTGCTTCTGCTCGACGAGCCGTTCGGCGCGCTCGATGCCCTGACCCGCGCCCACCTGCAGGATCAGGTGATGGAAATTCATGGCCGGCTTGGCAACACCGTCATCATGATCACGCACGATGTCGACGAGGCTGTGCTGCTTTCCGATCGCATCGTCATGATGACGAATGGACCGGCGGCCACCATCGGTGACGTGTTGAGCGTCGAACTGGAGCGACCGCGCCAGCGCCTCGATCTGGTCGATGATCCGACCTACGTGAAAGCGCGAGCTGCAGTTCTCGAGTTCCTATACGCCCGCCACAAGGCCCCCGCGCAGACCGCTGCATGACGGGCGTGATCAACAATCGACAGGGAACAACATCCATGAAGCAGCGATTGGTTGTCGTCGGCAACGGCATGGCGCCTGGGCGGGCATTGGAGCGCTTGTTGGAGACTGCGCCTGATGCTTATGACATTACGATTTTCAATGCGGAGCCGCGCGTCAACTATGACCGCATCATGCTCTCGCCTGTGTTGTCGGGTGAGAAGTCGTTCGCGGAAATCGTCATCCACGGCGATGGCTGGTATGTCGAGCACGGCGTCACGCTCTACAAGGGCCACAAGGTCACCGCGATCGACCGGGTGAACAAGACCGTGACCAGCGAGCAGGGCGTTACTGTCGGCTACGACAAGTTGATCGTTGCTACGGGTTCGCTTCCGATCGTCATTCCAGTGCCGGGACACACGCTTGCCGGCGTTCTCACCTATCGCGATCTCGATGATGTCAATGCCATGCTGCTCGCAGCGAAATCGCGTGGCCGTGCGGTGGTGATTGGCGGTGGTCTGCTCGGGCTCGAGGCGGCGGCCGGCCTCAAGGAACAGGGCATGGAGGTCACCGTCCTGCACCTGATGCCGACGCTCATGGAGCGCCAGCTCGACCCGGCAGCGGGCTATCTGCTGCAGAAGGCGGTCGAACGGCGCGGGATTGACGTGGTGACGCGCGCCAACACCAAGGAGATCGTGGGCACTGATCCCGCCCTTGGCGCTCCGCGCGTGAAGGCTGTTCGGCTCGAGGATGGAACGGAAATCGCTGCCGACATCGTCGTCATGGCGGTTGGCATCAAGCCGAATGCGGGACTTGCCAAGGACGCCGGGCTCAAGGTCAATCGCGGTATCGTCGTCTCGTCGACCATGCATACAAGCGATCCCGATATCTTCGCGCTTGGCGAATGCGTCGAGGCGGAGGGCCAAGTGTTTGGCCTTGTTGCTCCGCTTTACGAGATGGCAAATGTCGTTGCCGCGCAATTGACAGGCCAGGAAGAGGCCGCATTCAAGTCGAGCGCGACGGCGACCAAGCTCAAGGTCACAGGCATCAGCCTGTTTTCCGCAGGCGACTTTGCCGACGGCAAGGACCGCGAGGAGATCGTTCTGCGTGATGCCACGCGCAACATCTACAAGCGGCTGGTTCTTGAGGGTGACAAGCTTGTAGGTGTCGTCATGTATGGCGACACGTCCGACGGAGCCTGGTTCTTCGATCTCGTGAAGCGCGGCACCGACATCACGCAGATGCGCGAGACGCTGATCTTCGGACAGGGCTACGCGGGAGGCGCACCGCTGGACCCTACGGCGGCCGTTGCGGCGTTGCCGGATGATGCGGAGATCTGCGGCTGCAACGGCATTTGCAAGGGACGGATCGTCGAGGCGATCACGGCCAAGAAGCTATCGAGCCTCGATGAGGTGCGTGCGCATACCAAGGCGTCGGCGTCTTGTGGCACCTGCACCGGGCTCGTCGAGCAGCTGCTGAAGCTTACATTGGGTGATGCCTACAACCCGGCCGCGGTCCAGCCGATGTGCGGGTGCACCGATCTGGGGCACGACGACGTGCGCCGTCTGATCGCCGCCAAGGAATTGCAGACGATACCTGCGCTGATGCAGGAGTTGGAGTGGAAGACGTCCGGCGGATGTGCGAAGTGCCGCCCGGCGCTCAACTACTACATGGTGGCGGCCTGGCCGGGCGTCTATCGCGATGATGGCCAATCGCGCTTCATCAATGAGCGTGTGCACGCCAACATCCAGAAGGACGGCACGTTCTCTGTGGTGCCGCGCATGTGGGGCGGCATGACGAGTGCGGCCGAGCTGCGTGCAATCGCCGATGTCGTCGACAAGTTTGAAATTCCCGCGGTCAAGGTGACGGGCGGGCAGCGCATCGACATGCTCGGCGTGCCAAAGGAGGTGCTGCCGCTGGTTTGGGCAGACCTCAACGCCGCCGGTCTGGTTTCTGGCGCGGCCTATGCGAAGGGACTTCGCACTGTCAAAACGTGTGTCGGCTCGCAATGGTGCCGGTTCGGAACCCAGGATTCGACGCAGCTCGGCATCGATCTGGAGAAGTTTCTCTGGGGCTCGTGGACGCCCGCCAAGGTGAAGCTCGCCGTATCGGGATGCCCTCGCAATTGCGCCGAGGTGACATGCAAGGACATCGGCGTCATTTGCGTCGACAGCGGCTATGAAATTCATTTTGCGGGAGCCGCAGGTCTCGACATCAAGGGCACCGAGGTGCTTTGCCATGTCGCAACCCAGGAAGAAGCAATCGTGATCGTGGCAGCGCTGGTGCAGCTCTACCGCGAGCAGGCGCGCTATCTGGAGCGCATCTACAAGTGGGCCAAGCGCGTTGGTACGGATGTGATCAAGGCGCAGGTGGTGGACGATGCGGCGCGACGCCAAGCGCTCTACGATCGCTTCGTCATTTCACAATCGTACTCGCAGAGCGATCCCTGGGCCGAGCGTGCGCGGGGCATGGATGCGCACGAGTTCCGTCCCATTGCAGACTTTACCCGCGCGGAGGCAGCCGAATGACCATGATCGAAAAGACCTGGGTTGACATCGGCTCCCTGGAAGACATCCCCCGACAGGGTGCGCGTGTGGTCCGCTCCCCGCATGGATGCATCGCCGTGTTTCGCACGATGAGCGATGACGTGTTTGCACTTGATGATCGCTGCCCGCACAAGGGCGGGCCGTTGAGCCAGGGCATCGTGCATGGCGGCGCGGTGACTTGTCCGCTGCACAACATGGTGATCGAATTGTCGAGTGGCACGGCGCAAGGCGCCGATGAGGGTCGCGTGCGCACCTATCCGGTGCGTGTCGAGAGTGGCCGGCTGCTGCTCGATATCTCGCGGCTCGGCACAGGCAGCCCTTGAGGTGGAAGAATGAGCGAGCGCTGGACGCGAACGACGTGTGCCTATTGCGGGGTCGGTTGCGGCGTCCTGGCAAGACCGTCTGCCGATGGGCAATCGGCCGAGATCAAGGGCGACGACGAGCACCCCGCCAACCTCGGCCGGCTGTGCTCGAAGGGTGCCGCGTTGGGCGAGACGCTTTCGCTCGCAGACAGGCTGCTCGATCCGATCGTGAATGGGGTAGCCACGAGCTGGAACGATGCGTTGAATGTCGTGGCAAACCGCTTTGCCGAGACGATCGCCGCGCATGGCCCCGATAGCGTCGCACTCTATGTTTCGGGGCAGCTTCTTATCGAGGATTATTACGTCGCCAACAAGCTGATGAAAGGCTTCATCGGCACCGCCAACATCGACACCAACTCGCGGCTCTGCATGGCGTCGTCGGTGGCCGGGCATCGCCGCGCGTTCGGCACCGACACGGTTCCCGGCAACTATGCCGATATCGAGGAGGCCGACCTCGTCGTCATCGTCGGCTCCAATCTGGCGTGGTGCCATCCGGTGCTGTACCAGCGGCTGGCGGCGGCGCGGGAGGCGCGCGGCACCAGGATCGTCGTCATCGATCCGCGGCGCACCATGACGAGCGACATCGCCGACATGCATCTGGCGATCGCGCCGGGCAGCGATGTCGCCCTGTTCAACGGTCTGCTGGCGCATCTCGCCTATGCCGGTCTGCTGAACCGCGACTACGTCGTCGAGCATACCATCGGCTATGACGCGGCGCTGGCTGCGGCGGGCCGCATGGAGATTGCCGAGATCGCGCGCGTAACGGAGCTGGGAAACCGCGACATCTATGACTTCTACGGCCTGTTTGCGCGCACGCAGAAGGTGGTGACGATCTACAGCCAGGGCGTCAATCAATCGTCCTGCGGCACCGACAAGGTCAACGCGATCATCAATTGCCATTTGGCGACGGGACGCATCGGCCGGCCGGGCATGGGGCCATTGTCGGTCACCGGGCAGCCCAACGCGATGGGCGGACGCGAGGTCGGCGGGATCGCCAACCAGCTTGCCGCCCACATGACGTTCACGCCCGCGGACATCGACCGGGTACGGCGGTTCTGGCATGCACCGCGCATGGCGGAACGCGAAGGCCTCAAGGCGGTGCCGGTAGAAGCCGGTCTAAAGGCCGTCGACATGTTTCGCGCGGTGGCAAGCGGGCGCATCAAGGCGCTGTGGATCATCGCTACCAACCCTGTTGTGAGTCTGCCGGAAGCAGATGGCGTTCGCGCAGCGCTCCAGGCTTGCCCGTTCGTCGTCGTGTCGGATGTGACGCAACACACAGATACGGCAGGCCTTGCCGATGTGCTGCTGCCGGCAGCAGCATGGGGAGAGAAGGATGGCACGGTTACGAATTCGGAGCGGCGGATTTCGCGCCAGCGCGCGTTCATGTCG
>JBGANK010000102.1:0-5140 GCA_044222395.1 Hyphomicrobiaceae bacterium
CGGATTCGCCACAGCCGAAGAGGCCGCTGCCTCCTTCAAAGCTTCAGGAACCAAGACCGCATGCATCTGTTCATCGGACGCGATCTACGCCGAGCAGGCCGCCAAGACCGCCAAGGCGCTGATCGAAGCGGGAGCGGAGCGTGTGCTCTTGGCCGGGCGTCCTGCCGCACTCGAGGCGGAGCTGCGCGCGGCGGGTGTCGACGGCTTCCTTTATGCGGGGCAGAACGTGGTCGAGACGCTGGGCGAGCTGCAGCAGAAGCTCGTCGCATAGCTGGGGCTTCAACGAGCAGTACGCGGCGTCATCTCCTCGGGCTTGTTGATCCAGGCAACCAGCACGTAGGAGATGATCATCAGCAGGAACCATGCACCGAGCTTGCCGATCGAGACAAGGTGCCAGCCGGCCTTCTGCGATGGATAGACCCACGCGGCGGTGAACGTGCCGATGTTCTCGGCAAACCAGATGAAGAGTGCCACAAGGACCAGACCGAGCAGCAGCGGCATGCGGCGGTGCTGCTTCCAGATCTTGTAGTGGACGATGCACGGGCCGAACAGCGCCGCCGACGACAGGAACAGCAGCGGCCGGACGTCCCATACGTAGTGATGCGCGAAGAAATTCACATAGATCGCCACGGCCAGCAGCGACAGCATCCACATCGGTGGATGGCGCGTGAAGCGGAAGTCGAATAGCCGCCAACAGCGAGCGATGTAGGAGCCCACCGCCGCATACATGAAACCAGTGAAGAGCGGCACGCCGCCGATGCGCAACAGCGAGGGTTCAGGATAGATCCATGAGCCGACGCTCGTCTTGAAGATCTCCATCACCGTGCCGACGACATGAAAGATGAAGATGACGCGCGCCTCTTCCCACGTCTCCAGTCCGAACCGCAGCATCAGGACTTGAATGCCGACGGCAGCAAGCACGAGAAAATCGTATCGGGTGAGCCAGGCATCGCGCGGATAGAGCAGATGCGTGGCGATCAGCAACGCGAGCATCAGTCCGGCGAACAGGCAGGCCCAGCCCTGCTTGATGCCGAAGCGCACGAATTCATAAAGACCCTGAGCAAGACCGCCGCGTGCCTTTGCGCGGCGTCCGATGGCGCGCTCGGCAACGATGAAACGTGCCAGCGGCGCCCACAACCGTGCCGCGCTTGACCCTGCTGCGAGTGGCGTCCGCGGCTCGCTATCGACTTGCTTCCGCACCGCTCCTGCCACCCACCTCGACCACCGCCCGTGCGTACAAAATTGTACGCGCCCACCACGACATGGACATTGCGCCACTATCGCGGCGGCAGGCGTGGCAAAAAATCGAGCATGGCCGCGGTTAACCACATGTGCTGGCACCCTACTTGGAGGGCCGTCAGTCAGCACCATATTAAAGCCCAAGGCATATCGTCATCTTTTCGTACGTTCGGGCATTGCGTGAGGCAAATCATGGCGAAAGCGTTCCTGCACCTGCGCGCGGCGCTTGCCGCCGCACTCGTGTTTCCTATTCTGGCCAGTGCGGCGCCGGTGCAGGCCGGTGAGGCTGCCGTGGCTGAATTCCAGCGAGCGGCCTACGCTGGCGATTTCGAGAAAGGCGTTGCCAATCTCGATGTCATGGCGCAAGCCAGCCCGGATGACGCGGAAGCCTTGTTCGGTCGCGGAGCACTCAGGGTCTTTGCAGCTTTCGCCCATTTGCAGAAGGGCATTTACGAACACAGCACGCCGACCGTTTCGCCGCTGCGCAATTCCATGCTGCTGCCCTTCCTGGGTGTATGGGGGCAGAGCCTGGCCGGCGGGCCGGCCGGTCCGGCAATCGCCAACCCCAATGCAAAGCCGATGACCTACGCGATCCTGCGCCAGCTCATCACGAGCTTTGCTGACGAACTGAGTGCCGCCGAAGCCGCGCTGGCGGAGGTGGGCGAGCGTCCCGTGAAAATTCCGGTCGCACCATTCGAGATCAAGTTCGACCTCGATCACGACGGACAGATCAGCCAGCACGAGCGCATCTTCGCCAGCCTGCTTGCGGCCGGCAGCATGCAGCGTCGCCTCGACCCGAAGGTGGTCGAGGATACGATCACGTTCGACACCGCCGATGCCAGCTGGCTGCGCGGCTATTCCAATCTCTTCCTGGCGTCAGCGAACCTGCTGCTGTCTCTCGACTTCGAGAAATCTTACGAAGCCGCTGCTCACTTGTCGTTTGGTGCCGACGCCACGGCTTTCGGTCGTTTCCTTGTGGAACAGTTGAAAGACAGCCGGCCACACGAACAGGTCGATGCCGAGTTGAAGGTTCTCGACGACAGGCTGAAGGAACTGCGCCAAGAACAACAAGCGCTGCAGCCGCCGCCCGAGAAAATCCAGGACCTCTACCGGCAGATGAGAGAGCTGCCGCGGTCGCCCGAAGCGGATGCCCAGCGCGCCAAGATCCAGGACGAGATCAACGCTCTTAATGCGCCCAGCCGCAAGAACGATGACGCTATCGCGGCGCTCAACGTGGAACGCAATGCGCTGTCGACCGAGCGCTACGGGTCTTCGATGGATGGCATCTTCGATTTGGTGGCCTTGGTCCATACGATGAATTGGGAGGTGATCGAGCCCGCGCGCATGGAGGCGGCGCTGCAACATCTCACGCGCGTGATGGAGATCAACAAGCTGACCTGGCGCCTCGTTCGCGCAGAGACGGACGACGATCACGAGTGGTTGCCAAATCCGAAGCAGACGCCGCCGTTCGGTGCCAAGCCGCTGACCGACGAGGTCATTGACAGCTGGCTTGCCACGACCGACCTGTGCGCTCAGATCCTCAGGGGTGAGAAGCTGCTGCCGCATCCGCGTTTCGTCAAAGGCATCAACCTCAAGAAGCTCCTGACGACGTCTAAGCGGATCGACGTGGTGATGCTCATCGCCGGCCACGATGCCGTACCGTTCCTGGAAGCGGGCCGCATCGTCGACCGCAAGAACTGGCAGACGCTAACCAACCCGATGGGCTCGCAGTTCGCGACATATGCCATCTGGTTCAACTAGCCGGCCTCCTGCAGCGCCGTGCGCCTGCGCCGACCTGGCGCATTATTCCGGCGTTGTTCCGTCGGGAACTGCGCGTCTCAGCCGCCAAGGACAATCTCCTCGTCAGATGAAGCGGACAGGCCACTTGGCCCCGCACCTGAGGATGGAGACCGCAGCCATGTCGTTCGCCCACAAGCTCAAGATCGCGTTCATCATCGCGATCGTCGCCATGTTCGCCGCGAGCGGGCTTGGACCGGTGATCGCGGACCTGATCCAGATCGTGAACGCCAACCTGATCGTCTCTGCGGCGGTCGGACTGCCGATCCTGACGACCGCGACGCTGCTCATCGCGCTCTTTGCTCTGCAGCGGTAGCCAGCGGCGCCTTGCCTCCCACTTCCGTCTATTGCCCCGCATTCCTCCTCTCCCTGAAAGCAACCTGGCCGGTGCCCTTTGGCATCGGCCATCTTTTTTGCATTGGACGATGTCCGGCGGGCGGGCGGAAGGCTGGGATACCTCCGGCGGCGGTGAGTCGGCTGTCGTGACCCGCATTGCCTGCCTTTCGCAGCAGTTGCCCGGGCCGTTCAAGGGTCTATGATGCAACGCAGTGACGTTTCGACTGAGATCGGGGCCCGAAGGCTCCGAATGCGAGGGCTCATGACCCGGATTCCAGATTTTTCGACATTGCCATTGGAAGGCTCCAGCACGGCCTCCAACCCCGCTTCGGGCGGCGGCTCGGGCGAGACCTGGACGACGCCCGAGGGGATCGACGTCAAGCCGGTCTATGGCGGCGCCGATATCGCCGGGCTCGACTTCCTCGACACCTATCCCGGCATCGCGCCTTACCTGCGCGGGCCGTATCCGGCCATGTACGTGACCCAGCCCTGGACCATCCGCCAGTACGCGGGCTTCTCGACGGCCGAGGATTCCAACGCCTTCTATCGCCGCAACATCGCCGCCGGACAGAAGGGCCTGTCGGTCGCCTTCGATCTCGCCACCCACCGCGGCTATGATTCCGACCACCCGCGCGTCCGGGGAGACGTCGGCATGGCAGGTGTGGCGATCGATTCCATCTACGACATGCGCACGCTGTTTTCCGGCATTCCGCTGGAGCAGATGAGCGTGTCGATGACCATGAATGGCGCGGTGCTGCCGGTGCTGGCACTCTTCATCGTTGCCAGCGAGGAACAGGGCGTACCGCACGACAAGCTTTCAGGCACGATCCAGAACGACATCCTGAAAGAGTTCATGGTGCGCAACACCTACATCTATCCGCCGGCACCCTCGATGCGGATCATCTCCGACATCTTCGGCTTCACCTCGGCCAACATGCCGAAGTTCAACTCGATCTCGATCTCCGGCTATCACATGCAGGAGGCGGGCGCGACAGCGGACCTCGAACTCGCCTACACGATCGCGGATGGCATCGAATATGCGCGCGCTGGTGTCGCCGCCGGGCTCGACATCGACAAGTTCGCACCGCGGCTGTCGTTCTTCTGGGCGATCGGCATGAACTTCTACATGGAGATCGCCAAGATGCGCGCCGCGCGTCTGCTGTGGGCGCATCTCGTGCACAAGGAATTCGATCCGAAGGATCAGCGCTCGCTGTCGCTCAGGACCCACTCGCAGACCTCGGGCTGGTCGCTCACCGCGCAGGACGTGTTCAACAACGTGACCCGCACGGCGATCGAGGCGATGGCCGCCACGCAAGGCCACACACAATCGCTGCATACCAATGCACTCGACGAGGCGATCGCGCTGCCGACCGATTTCTCCGCCCGCATCGCGCGCAACACGCAGCTGTTCATCCAGCAGGAGACAGGCACCTGCCGCGTTGCCGATCCGTGGGGCGGCTCGTTCTTCATCGAACGCCTGACGCACGATCTCGCCGTGAAGGCGCTTTCCCACATCACCGAGGTCGAGAAGCTCGGCGGCATGGCCAAGGCGATCGCGGCCGGTATTCCGAAAATGCGGATCGAGGAAGCCTCGGCACGCACGCAGGCGCGCATCGACAGCGGCCGGCAGACGATCGTCGGCGTCAACAAGTTCCGCGTCAAGGACGATGCGCACATCGAGGTGTTGAAAGTCGACAACCGCTCGGTGCGCGAGCAGCAGATCGGCAAGCTGCAGCGGCTCAAGGCCGAGCGCAACGAGAAGGATGTC
>JBGANK010000103.1:0-4576 GCA_044222395.1 Hyphomicrobiaceae bacterium
ACCAACCTGACCAGGATTGGAGCCGGCGCGGCCGATAGGGCCGTGCAATTTGCTTCAGCACGGCTTAATTTGTGCGCGAGGCAGCAATGGTCGCGGAGTGTGCCGGATGAGTCATCAACCCTTGCGCGAGAGCGAGTTCTCGTTTGCAACGCGCTCAACGGGCTCTGATGTGCATTGAATGCGATATTGCGGCACACCAGTTCCGTCAGACGGCAACAGTCGGGTCACCTTGCAGGTGCGGTCCGACTGCATGTGCCCCATGCGGCCTGGCGAATAGTTCAGCGCCTGCCCAACCTTGTAACGATGCGTGGCCATTTTCGCCTCCTACAGCGGGTGCTTTTTCAAATGTCGCGCTGCCGTCGGATAACCCTTGGCACATCGGTGCCAGGCACGATCAGCACAAGATCGATGCGACGCCACCAACGACGAATGGCCCGTACGGCGACAGAGCCACCGTGGTCGTGGTGGCTCCGTATTCCAGATCGTTCATAACGCAGTATCGCTTGTGCGAACGCTGCGGTTTGCAGGTGCTGCCGTCAGGCCAGCTCGATCGTCGCAACCGCGATCTTGCCAGATCGGCGATCCTGCTCGGTCGTGTAGCTGACCTTCTGGCCTTCAGCCAAATTGTGAACGCCAGCGCGCTCGAGCGCGGAAATATGCACGAATACGTCCTTGCCCCCGTTGTCCGGTGCAATAAAGCCGAAGCCCTTTTGATGATTGAAGAACTTGACGGTACCTTGGTCCATGAGATGTCCTTGTAGCTTACATATGCCAACGGATGATCGCCCGCACGATCGCGAGCGATCATCCTGTTTTTTCGATTTGTGCAAGGATTTGTGAACGTGCGCCCGACAGTGTCAGAGCGAAACGGACAGTTGGTCCGGCAAACTCGATGGGTCTTAAGTGGACCCGCAGCATCAAAATTTCAAGGCGAATGTCGATTCTGATGCCGGGCGGAACTCGGTGTGGCGATGGCGTGGGGCGTGTTTTCCCTGCATTATCGACGGCATGCGCGCCCTTTGGCGGTGCGGCGATCTGCGTCACTGACGTCGGCGGACGGGGCTGCAGACAGCCATGCGGTGCTGACGATCGCGACTTTGCATTGGCGAGCGATCGAGCTTTTCCAGTGCAAATCAGACCGGGCTCGTCGCGCACGCGTATGGACGTTCCGGAGCCGAGCCGACAGAAAGGGCGGCTCGGCGAGCCGCCCTTGGCATGGATTTGTAGGAGGAGCTGCGCTTACACCGAGTAGTACATGTCGTACTCGACCGGGTGCGGCGTCATCTCGTACTTCATGTTCTCTTCCATCTTCAGCTCGATGTAGGCGTCGATCATGTCGTCGGACATGACGCCGCCCATCTTGAGGAAGGCGCGATCCTCGTCGACGCTCTTCAGCGCCTCGCGCAGCGAGCCGCAGACGGTCGGGATCTGCGACAGCTCGGCCGGCGGCAAGTCATAGAGGTTCTTGTCCATGGCCGGGCCGGGATCGATCTTGTTGGTGATGCCGTCGAGGCCGGCCATCAACATCGCTGTGAACGCCAGGTAGGGGTTGGCAGCCGGATCGGGGAAGCGGATCTCGATGCGCTTCGCCTTCGGGCTGGACACGTGCGGGATGCGGCAGGAGGCGGAGCGGTTGCGTGCCGAGTAGGCGAGCAGCACGGGCGCCTCGTAGCCCGGGACGAGACGCTTGTAGGAGTTCGTCGTCGGGTTGGCGAAGGCGTTGATGGCCTTGGCGTGCTTCAGGATGCCGCCGATGTAGTAGAGACAGGTATCGGAGAGATCGGCGTACTTGTTGCCGGCGAACATCGGCGTCGAGCCCTTCCAGATCGACTGGTGGACGTGCATGCCCGAGCCGTTGTCGCCGAAGATGGGCTTGGGCATGAAGGTAGCCGTCTTGCCGTAGGCCTGGGCGACGTTATGAACGACATACTTGTAGATCTGCATGCCGTCGGCCATCTTGATCATCGGGCCGAACTTGACGCCGAGCTCGTGCTGGGCGGAGGCGACTTCATGGTGATGCTTCTCGACGGTGACACCCATCTCGGCGAGCACGGAAAGCATCTCGGAGCGGATGTCCTGGCAGCTGTCGACCGGTGGCACGGGGAAGTAGCCGCCCTTGGTACGCGGGCGGTGGCCAAGGTTGCCCATCTCATAGACAGTGTCCATGTTGGAGGGCAGCTCGGTGGAGTCGATCTTGAACCCGGTGTTGTAGGGATCGGCCTTGAAGCGGACGTCGTCGAAGATGAAGAACTCGGCTTCCGGGCCGAAGTAGACGTTGTCGCCGATGCCGAGAGACGACATGTAGGCGAGCGACTTCTTGGCGATCGAGCGCGGGTCGCGCTCGTACATCTCGCCGGTGGAGGGCTCCAGCACGTCGCAGAACAGCGCCATCGTCGTCTGCGCGAAGAACGGATCGATGTGGGCGGACGTCGCGTCCGGCATCAGCAGCATGTCGGAGGCTTCGATGCCCTTCCAGCCGGCGATCGACGAGCCGTCGAAGGCGTATCCGTCGGTGAAGATCGATTCGTCGACGCACGACACGTCGGCGGTGACGTGCTGCATCTTGCCCTTGGTATCGGTGAAGCGAAGATCGACGAACTTGACGTCCTTCTCCTTCAGCATCTTCACGACGTCGCTAGCGTTCTTCATGAGGGCTCCCCTGTTGCGAGCGCTTGAGTTCTTGTTCAAATGTCCGGCCCTGGTCGAGCCGGGGTGTTGGTCAGTGCGGCAAACCGCAAGGCCGGCTAGATGGCCTCGTTGCCTGTCTCGCCGGTACGGATGCGAATGGCTTCCTCGACCGATGAGATGAAGATCTTGCCGTCGCCGATGCGGCCGGTCTTGGCGGCGTTCTGGATCGTCTCAACGGCCTTGTCGACCATCTCGTCGGAAAGGACGACTTCAACCTTTACCTTCGGCAGGAAATCGACGACGTACTCGGCCCCGCGGTAAAGCTCGGTATGGCCCTTCTGCCGGCCGAAGCCCTTCGCCTCGATGACGGTGATGCCCTGCAGGCCGATTTCCTGAAGCGCTTCCTTCACCTCGTCGAGCTTGAAGGGTTTGATGATGGCCTCGATCTTTTTCATGGATCCCCTATGCCTCCCGGGTCTTCCGGTTGTCACGTTGCCGCGCCGGACGGCGCACTCCAAAGCACGCCCCATGCCAATTGTAAATCGAAAGATAATTTCAATTCTTTCAGTGGGTTGGCGGGGCGCTGCGTGGTGCTGATGCGCGATTGTGCAGGCAATTTGCTCAATCAATAGGCACGGTGCCGCTCAATCGTGCAACCATGTTGGACCGTCCGCACGATGTAAATCAATCGCCAAGCCAATTTTTCTCCAAGCGGCTTTGGGGAAGCGCAGTCGAGGGCAGAGTGACATCATCGTGCTGGCCTGCCAGTCCGAGCGGTCGAGAGGTGGACGGCTAGCTGAAGTTTCTGCGACAGGGAATTCGAAGAGCGTTTGCATGACTCAATTGCTGACAACAGAAGAGATGGCGGCTGCAGACCGGCGTGCGGTGGAATTGGGTGTGCCGTCGATGACGCTTATGGAAAATGCCGGGCGGGCGGTAGCGGATGCGGCCTGGCGGCATCTGCAGAAGGGCGATCGCGTCGCCGTGCTGGCCGGCCCCGGCAACAATGGCGGCGATGGCTTCGTCGCAGCGCGTCATCTCCAGGAGCGCGGCTGCGAGGTGGTTGTCGCTCTGCTGGGCGAGAGGTCGGCGCTCAGAGGCGATGCGGCCGAGATGGCGCAACGCTGGCATGGTGACGTCGTCGCGCTCGATCCTGCGTTCGCGAAGGGAGCGAAGGTCATCATCGATGCCATCTTCGGAGCTGGCCTCGCGCGCGATGTCGATGGAGTTGCTGCGCAGACGATCCGTGTGATCAACGATCGCCGGAATGGTGCCAAGGTGATTGCAGTCGACGTGCCTTCCGGGCTCGATGGCAACACGGGCGCCGAGCGCGGCGTGGCGGTGCGGGCCGATGAAACGGTGACTTTCATGTGCCTGAAGCCGGGTCATGTGCTCATGCCTGGACGCGTGCTGTGCGGTCCGGTCAGCGTTGCAGACATCGGCATTCCGGCGCAGGCAATGGCCGAAGCCAGCCACGGCATGTGGGTGCTGGACGATGTGAGTGCAAGCGAATTCGCGAGGTACTTTCCCTGGCGCACGGCAGCCGCGCACAAGTATGACCACGGTCACGCCATCATCGTGTCTGGCCCGGCATTCCAGTCGGGCGCCGCACGCTTGGCCGCACGCGGCGCGCTGCGCATCGGTGCGGGCCTCGTCACCGTCGCCTCGCCGCCATCGGCATTGCCCGAGAATGCCGCGCATCTGACCACGATCATGCTGACGCCGTGCGCTAATGCACGGGCTCTTGCGGAAATCCTGGGTGATACGCGCAAGAACGCGGTGCTGATCGGCCCGGGTGCGGGCGTCGGGACAGAAACGTGCGAGCTCGTACTAGCGACTCTTCAATCCGATGCGGCAGTGGTGCTCGATGCCGATGCGCTAACATCGTTCGCGATGACCGCCACCGATAGCGACGAAAACGTCGGCTTCGGCTTCACATCCAAGAACA
>JBGANK010000104.1:0-4533 GCA_044222395.1 Hyphomicrobiaceae bacterium
GGGCTTGCCCTCCTCCTTCGCCTTGGCCTCGGCGACGCGGCGCTCGGTCTCGACGACGTCGGCCGGCACCTCGTCACGGGTGAGGTAGGTGGCGCGCATCGCGGCGATCCAGGCGTCGAAGCGCACGTCGGACTTGATCCCGCTGTGCCACCCGATCGCGCTCACGCGCGTGGCCTGCGAGTTCGCCATCGACGCGGCCGCCAGCGCCATCGACTGCGAAGTCACCGCCGAAACCGTCGGCCCCACCGGCGTCGAAATGGAAGCGTTGACCGCCGTCTCGGTAGCGCTGCTGACCATCTACGACATGTGCAAAGCCGTCGATCGGGGCATGCGGATCGAATATGTTCGGTTGCTCGAGAAGGATGGCGGGAAGTCGGGGCACTGGGTCGCGTAGCTGCCGCTATGCGGCGGCCCGTTTCGCCCGCTGCGGCCGGTCAGCCCGGATCACTGCGCTACGCTTCGAGCACCTCCAACGCGCGCTCAATGACGATGCGATCGGCAACCCGGATGTGTCCGACTTCCTCGAACCACTTGAGGTCGATGTCAGTCGTCGCGCGCAAGAACCCGTGAACCGCGGGCGCGCAGCCCCAGATCGGAAATAGTCGGCGCCGTGCTCATTCAACGACCGCAGCAGCAGCTTGAGGTCTTCGAGTGTCGCCGGGCGGCTGAATTCTTCCATTACCCGCGCCGCCAACAGCGCGCTGCCGAGAACGTGATAACTGCAGTCGAACCCGGCTACGTGTCGGATACCTGCGTGCTGTTGCGGCAGCCCGGCCCAATCCTGGCAGCGAGCTCGTCCGCGACCTTCTGTGCGCCGCACGGCGAGGGGAAGCCGAATTGGTGATGTACCAGATCGGCCTCGGCGAAGTCATCTATTGCATCGGCAAAGCGAACGGCCGGGCCACGGTCGAGCGCAAGCGCGGAGAGATCGCCCTGCTGCCGATTCGCAACGTGCCGTGCGACGACAGGCTCTCGCGGCAGGCGATTGAACTGACGGCGACTTTGCCGACGGCGCCATCGCCCGCGAGGGCAACTGGCTTGGCGCCGAAACCTTCGTGTCTGTCGGCTGGAAATCGGCTGCTTTTCTGCTGGAGCAGCGTGGGTCGGCTGCGGCGTTGTAGCCCTCTCTCTGACGCACGGGCGGCGAGGCATGGCGGCATGCCTTGTAGACAACATCTGATGCTGACGCCTCCAATTGCTACGCGACTGGCGATACCCGAGGCACGAATCAAGACTTGCTCCAGCGCCTGCATCTGAGACGACCGCGAGCCCAAGCGGAGCATTTGTCTCACGGCTCGCGCTTGAGGATCGCCTTGATCTCGAGTGATTCGCGGTCCATCACCGCCACCGCGTTCTTGCTCGGGCCATCGAACAGGAGGGCACCGATCTTGTCGGGTCCGCCTAGCGGTGCGAACTGCGGCGCCAAACGCTCCTTCTCTGTCTTCGTAAGCCCACGGATCTCCTCGATTGGTTTCAATTGGGCGCGAATTGCCGTGTGCGCCTGCTCGTACGGTTTGAAGTAGCGCGGCATCTGGACGACATCCTTTCCGCCGGCGAAAACTGCGGATTCGACGATCCGCTTGCGCTCGTCTTCGTCCTTGGGAAGCGGTGCCCAAACCCAACGCGGCGCAGAAAACGGCCCCGGCACAAACGCTGGATTTTCGTTGCGCGCGGCTTCCATTTCTTGCTCGTCAATGTCGGAAGCGGATACCACTTCGAGTCGATCGATCGAGAACGCGTAGTACAGTGGCCTGCCCTTCCATAACGTCAGGGTGCCATAGCCGAGCGCCAGCACTTGAATCAGCAGAATCACCGTCAGGTCGCGACGGAACTCGGTCCTCGGCTTGCTCGGGTTGGCGATCACCAGGGTTGCGAGCGGGCCGAGGCCCACATCGACCATCACCATAATCGCCGCAACCGGCAGCGCGCCAACCAGATACCAACCCGGCCATCCGTACCAGACCGCATAGAGAACGCCGAGCACGATGGTCAATGCGACTGCACTTGCCAGGAAGTGCAGAGAGAACGCCCTCACTCTGAATTGCATCTCGCCCTTTCCTTGAACGACAAAGAGACAAGCCGCGCAGGGCGGCTTGTCTCTGTTTTCCATGCCTGATGGTCCATCCCAATTGCCCCAAAAGAATTGACGCTGATTCATCTGTTCAGCGACTCCCCGAGCCGAACGGGATGTCCGAACCAAAACGGAACGGAAGAGGCCGCCCGCCAAAGAGGGCGGCCTCTGCGGGACGGAAGTAGGCTAAATCAATCCGTCTCGCATCTTCTTAACGGCACTCGTTCGGCGTGTATCGTCCGAGGGTACCAGTGGCCAGCGCGGCGGCTGCACCGTAACCATGGGCAGTCGCCCGGGTGTTAGTTGCAGAAACGCATGCCCAATCCACGGGACCAGAAACACCTGCAGCCATTGGGGCGCCAGCCACAAAAGGCACGAGCGCGATTTGGTTGTTCGCTGCCGTCAACTCTGGGATCGCGCCGGCAGCCGTATTGTACGTGATCGTAATTACTCCACCACCGCCAACAACAATCGATGTCACGTATTTAGTCGTTGTGGCGGCGGCCAAGCCGGCAGCCGCATTGGTAGTCGGGACGACTCCCGAGCTTTGGAAGGACTCAGACACTGCGACCTTTGCAGCCTCGGCCAGTCCAAGACCTTCTGTCACACGTGAGCGCACCGTGTAGTCCTGATACGCCGGCAGCGCAACCGCGGCCAGGATGCCGATGATCGCGACCACGATCATCAGTTCGATCAGCGTAAAGCCCTTTTGAATCTGTTTCATGTGCTTCTCCTTTTTGGGTTGTTTGAGGCGCTGTGGCGCTCGGATATCCCTAATGCAGAGGCCGTGCCAGCCTGCAAAGAAATGTCGTTTTAGCCCAATAACTCAATGGCTTGCCAAACCCCACGTGATGCACTTCACAGCCGTTTCGGCGGGCCGTATGACGATTCTCGTCACCCCTTTGCCCTGTTTGGTCCCGCGTTTGCACGAGAACACTGTTCCGCCCGGCAAATCATGTCCTTGGCATTGGCTGCGTCAAGGCGCTCGCGAGCGATTCGCTCCCACCGGATGCGCCTCAGAGGACAATGCTACCCGAAAATGGCGCGACCGCCGCGCACCGCTCGGAGCGCCTCCCCGATCGGATGCAAGCGCGCGAAACGTCGGCGCACCGTTCGAAAAGCCGATTTCAACCGGCGGCAACGCCAACGAGATCTACGGATGGCAGCCTCTGCGGGAATGCGCAATGGTACAAGCCTGCCCATGGAGGTGCCTCATGAGTAAAGCACTGTTCCCGATCGTTTCCGAGTTCGAGGCGGCAGGGCAAGAAGCCGACCAAATGGCATGGCTCGAAGCCAAGTTGACAGCCAGCCTCGCCGACCCCGGACCGAACATCCCGCACGACCAAGTGATGGCCGAAATGGGCGATATCATCGCGGAAACCGAGGCCAATTCCAGAAAGACAGCGTGAATGCTGCCTATCGTCTGGCGGGCCAGCGCCCACGACGATCTGAGTGAGATCGTCCGCTACAACGCAGCCGAAGACCCACCAGCAGCGCGTCCGCTGGATGGGCTGATCGAAGCAACCGTCCAACCCACCTCCCAACACCCCGATCTGTACCACAAGCGCGAGCGCACCCCTCCCTGCGGGAGATCGTCGCGCACCCCAGCTAGTTTGCTCTACCTGGTTGCCGCCTTTATCGAAGTCATGGCGGTCGTCCCGCGCGCAGTGCGAGTTTCCCGCCGCTTGACGAGCGCCGTACCGGCCTGACTTCCAGCAATGCAAGGGCGTCCGGCCCGTTGTCCCGCATGGCTGTGCCGTGCAACCACCAAAACAGAGCACGCGCCAGCCTGTTCCGATGCGCAAAGGCCGCTCAAGAACCGGTACGGATTCTGGGACCGCCAGCAGCGCCTGCGCATCGGGCACGCGAATTACTTGATGCAGACCTTGCGCACCTGCTTCATGTCGGTAAAGCCGGCGAGCACTTTCTCGATGCCGTCCATCTTGAGGGTGCGCATGCCTTCGGAGAGCGCGGTTTGCAGCATGACAGCCACGCGGGCGTGCTCCTGGATCAGCCGCTTGATGGTGTCGCTGCCTATCAGCAGTTCATGCAGGCCGATGCGGCCGCGGTAACCGGTATCGGCGCAGTCGGGGCAACCGACCGGCTGGTAGAGCTTGAACTTGCCCTTGTCGTCGGCGTAGGCCTGTTTCCAGGCATCGAGAATCTGCGCGCGCGCGGTAGCCGGGTCGGCCTTGAATTCCTCGATGTCGACGAACTCGCGGCAGTACTCGTCGAGCATGTGGTCGATTTCTTCCTGGGTCGGGACATACGCCTTGCGGCACTTGCTGCACAGCCGCTTGGCAAGGCGCTGGGCGAGCACGCCGAGCAGCGCATCGGCGAAGTTGAACGGGTCCATGCCCATGTCGAGCAGGCGGATGATCGATTCGGGCGCGCTGTTGGTGTGCAGGGTGGCGAACACCAGGTGGCCGGTGAGCGAGGCTTCGAGGCCGATCGACACGGTT
>JBGANK010000105.1:0-4514 GCA_044222395.1 Hyphomicrobiaceae bacterium
AAAATCGGATGCGCCTTTTGTTATTTCCGTTTCTGTGTTTGAAGTGCTTCGTACACTCTTTGCGGCGTAAAAGGAATTCGCCGGAGACGCACTCCGGTCGCGTTGAAGATGGCGTTGGCGATCGCCGGCATTCCCCATCGCCAGGGCGGTGTCGCTGCCGCGATGGCAAGCTTCGTCAACGCCACGAGTGGCGCCAAGGCGCGGGCCGCCTGAACTGGCCGGCGTAACGTCGTGCTGATCGCAAGCCGAGCCGAAGCGGTTTCGTCGGCTCGACAAGGGCGCGATCGCGGGGCGCTTGCGCGCTGTCCTGCGACGCCAGCGATCCGTATTTGGCGAAGCGGTGGGCCTCCGTGAGTTCCCGGAGTTCATATGGATTGCAAGGTGGACGACGCCCCAGCCCTCAGTATGCCCCGCCCTGCGGCTCGCATGTCCGAACGGGATTGACCGCCTACTCCCCACTGCATGCGCTGAGCTTTCCTTTGCACGCCACCCATCTCGCGTTCGTTAATGATCGTGGCTGACTTGGATCAACACGATGTTGACGGCGATCAAGGAGTGAGCGCACCTTGCACCTATCATCGATGCAAAACGAAGCGCACGCTGCAGATGCCTGTCGTCAGCCGCAGGAGCGCCACCCGGGAGATTGTTTCATGCTCTTCAAGCACATTCTGATTCCCACCGATGGCAGCGAACTATCGCTCAAGGCCGTCCAGCATGGCATCGCTCTGGCCAAGGTCATGGATGCCAAGATCACTGCCATGACGGTGCAGCCGCCGCTGACCGATTTCGTGGTCGAGGGCGTCACGATCAGCGTCGGCGAGGCTGATCGCGCGGATCTCGCCAAGCAGTTCGATCACCGGCTTGATGCCGCCCGAGCGGAAGCGAAGGCGCAGGGCGTGCACATGGGCACGGTTCAGGTGGAGGATCGCGAGCCCTGGCGCGCGATCATTACCGTCGCCAAGGAAAAGGGCGCCGATCTCATCGTCATGGCATCGCATGGCCGGCGCGGTGTTTCCGCTCTCGTTCTCGGCAGCGAAACCCAAAAGCTGCTCACGCATTCCTCGGTGCCGGTGCTGGTCTACCGCTGAACCGGGCTGCAGCCATCCGCGCACCATGGCGTTTCAGGAGAACGCAGAATCGTATCATTGCTCCTGGCCGGACTTGATCTGGCCGTCCAGCCTTCAATCGCTGCGGCAAGTAATCTGCATGGTCGTGTCGGGCACGGCCTTGACGTGAATGGGTCAGAGTTTCCACGCAACCCGGCAGCACGCCTGTCCTCGCGCGTGCGGAGGCCCGCGGCATTGCGCCTGCGAAACGGCAGTCCGGCCTGTTTCCCGGCCCGCTTATAGGGTGCTGGCGTCGGCGATCGTCGTGGCTTCGGGTGCGCAGCGCGCGCCGACCTCGAACCCCGCCAGCCTCAGGACATTGCGGCAGAACATCAGCTGGTCGTCCGGCCCCTTGGTCTTTGTTGGCCAGTCAGTCCCGAGTTCGATCAGGCGCAGCTTCGACCACCCCGAAACGGCAAACGTGTAGAACTTCGCATCCGGGCTCGGTGAACTCGAGTGGAGCGGCAACATGTTCGACGCCAGCCCCATCATGGCGAATACGACGAAACACACTCCCATCCGATTTGCGGTGGGCATGTCCACCCCCCTTTGGCTGGCCGATCGTTTCAAGATTCCCGGATATTAATGATTCGCAGCTAAGTGCGAGAGCAATTTTTTCGGTCGGCAGGCTTGTCGGATTCTCATCTCAATGATTGCCGCGCGTTCTGAATCATTCTCGTCACGCATAACAAAGGCGCGCGGAGGATCCTCCGCGCGCCCTGTGACTGTGCTTGGCCAGGGCGGCTTCCGCTGCCCTGGATCGATCTGGTCTAGTGAGCGCTGGCCGTGGCCATGCCGATGCCCGTCTCCGAGCGCAGCTTCTGCGCTTCGTAGGCCGCCCGCTCCTTGGCTGCGGTCGCGGTACGATCGAGCATCGAAACGAGCCAGATCGTCACGAACGCCGCGGTCATCGAGAACAGCGCCGGGTTGGAGTAGGGGAACGGGCTCGAACCCTTCGGCATTCCCAGAACGTCCTCCCACACCGACTTCGACAGGATCACCATCGTCACCGAGCTGATCAAGCCGACGAGACCGCCGATCACCGCGCCCTTGGTCGTCGTGTTCTTCGAGAAGATCGACATAACGAGCACGGGGAAGTTGATCGAGGCCGCCACCGAGAACGCCAGACCGACCATGAACGCCACGTTCTGTTTCTCGAACAGGTATCCGAGGAAGATGGCGACGATGCCGATGATCACGGCGGAGATCTTGGATATCCTGACCTCCGTCTGTTCGTTGGCCCGGCCGTGGGCGATCACCGAGGCATAAAGGTCGTGGCTGACGGCTGTAGCCGCAGCCAACGTCAGACCGGCAACGACCGCAAGGATGGTGGCAAAGGCCACTGCCGAGATGAAGCCGTAGAACAGGTTGCCGCCGACGGCCTTCGACAGATGCACGGCTGCCATGTTGCTGCCGCCCATCAGGTCCTTGACCTTGTCATAGGCTCCGTTCGCCCCGACCTTGAAGTACGTCGGATCGCCCATCCGCAGCGTGATGGCGCCGAAGCCGCTGATGAAGGTCAGGATGTAGAAGTAGCCGATGAAGCCCGTGGCATAGAACACGGACTTGCGTGCTTCCTTGGCGTTGGCGACGGTGAAGAAGCGCATCAGGATGTGCGGCAGACCGGCCGTACCGAACATCAGCGCCATTCCCAGCGAGATCGCCGACACTGGATCGGTGATCAGCGTTCCTGGCCCCATGATGGCGACCGCCTTGGGATGCACCTCGGTGGCCCGCTTGAACAGCGCCTCAGGCGAGAAGCCGAAGTTGGCAAGCACCATGATGGCGATGAACGTGGCGCCGCCGAGCAGGAGGCACGCCTTGATGATCTGCACCCACGTCGTCGCCACCATGCCGCCGAAAGCGACATAGATGATCATCAACGCGCCGACCGAGATCACCGCATAAAGGTAGTTGAGGCCGAACAGCAGCTCGATCAGCTTGCCGGCGCCCACCATCTGCGCGATCAGGTAGAATGCAACGACGGTGAGCGTGCCGATCGCTGACATCGTGCGAACCGGGACCGGCTGCATGCGGAAGGAAACAACGTCGGCGAAGGTGTACTTGCCGAGGTTGCGCAGTCGCTCCGCGATCAGGAACAGGATGATCGGCCATCCGACCAGCCATCCGACCGAGTAGATGACACCGTCGTAGCCCGACGTGAACACGAGGCCCGAAATACCCAGGAACGAGGCTGCCGACATGTAGTCGCCGGCGAGCGCCAGTCCGTTCTGGAAGCCGGTGATGCCGCCACCGGCGGTGTAGAAGTCAGCCGCCGACTTGCTGCGGGCAGCCGCCCACTTGGTGATGCCGAGCGTCAGCAGCACGAAAACGCCGAACATGGCGATGGCTTCCACGTTCACCGCCTGCTTGCCACCGCCGTCAATGGCGCCGGCTGCGAATGCGCTGGCCGAACCCGAAACAGCGGCGGCTAGGCCCGCCAATGCCCTAAGGAGTTTCTGTCCCATGCTTAGAGCTCCTCGCTGATGCGGCGCGTCAGCTCGTCGAATTCGCTGTTGGCACGACGCACGTAGATGCCGGTGAGGATGAAGGCGGATACGATCACGAACACGCCAAGCGGGATCCCGATGGTCGTGACAGCGCCAGCCGCGATCGGCGTTGCGAGGAGTTCCTTGTTGAACGCCACCAGCATCACGAAGCCGAAATAGATGATGAGCATCAAAATGGAGAGCAGAATGCCAAAGCGAGTTCGCTTGCTCACCAGCTCTTGGTAGGCAGGATTCGAGCGAATTCGCTCGACATCTTTAGGTGTCATGGACGTTTTCTCCTTCTCACGCACGCGCATCACCCTTTTGCCAACGATCTCAATGATCGCCAGCCTGGGAGGATGCGTTGGCGCGGATTGCTCTTCGACTCGGCAGTTCTTGGGCCTGCGCGGAATCGCACACGGTGCTGCCCTCAACAAAGCTATCAGCTGCGCATCGCGGCGTCTAAGCTATCGCATGTATTCCAGGTGAGGCGTACCTAGCTGTTAGTCGTGAAACTTCGACCGAGCAACTTTGATCTGGAGCGGTTTGAGTTGAAAATGAACCAAAATGGGGGTCTCATGGAGCCAACGAGACTATCGTGCACCTGTGGGATTGGTCGAAAGTAGTGGTGCGGTTCGTTGTTCCCGGCGTGTTCGCACGCCTGTCCGGTTGAGTTTTCAGTTTGCGATCGGGAGCCTCGCATACAACGAGAATTTCCGTTCCCGGGCGGCGTTGAGAACTCGGTCTCCTCTCCCCTGGGGGAGAGGGTCAGGGTGAGGGGTGAAACCTCAAACGATCGTGATGCGGCGCGCCTCCTCACCCGGCGCGGAGTCGATGTTTTCACGCATTTCTCGACGCTCCGGCCGCGCCGGCCTCTCCCTTAGGTGGAGAGGCGAAACGGCGCCTGATCGGTGCCTCA
>JBGANK010000106.1:0-4227 GCA_044222395.1 Hyphomicrobiaceae bacterium
ACCCAGCGCCAGCACGATGGTCGTCAGCACGACGGCAGGGCCGATGTGATGGATCGTGCGCACCAGTGCGGCGTGCGTGTGCTGCGCGCCTTCGCCAGTTTTGATGCGATCTTCTTCCAGGTGATATCGATTGAGGAAATGAATGGTCGAGTCGATCGCCAGCGAGAAGGCGACGGTGATGGCTATGATCGAGGCGAATTGCAGCCCCTGCCCGGTCAGATACAGCAGCGAGCCGGTGGCGAAGATCGGGAACAGCGACGGTAGGACACTTGCAAGTCCAGCCACGAGCCCCCAATTCAACTCGTCGATCAGCTTGGCCGAATTACGCGCCGCAATCGCCGGCAGGCCGGTCACTGCGATCTCGTAATCGGGATTGGCAGCACGGATCGGCGCCAGCTCCTTGTCGATCTGCTCGACGACGGGAAGGATCTGGCTGGCATCGACATCGGGCATGCGCGCCGTGACGAGAACCGCGCGTTCGTCCTTGTCGATGAAACGACGCGTCAGATGCTCTGGCAGTATCTTCACATACGACTTCAGCGTCTCGACGCGATTGTCGCCCGCCTCCGCCAGCCAGCGCCTCAAGCTGTCGAGCGACCACACGTTGCCAAGTCCGGCGCGGTGCTGGAGGATCTGATGCGCCTCCGCGATAACCTTCAGCGTCGCTTCATCGTGGATCGAATGCTTCTGGTCCCACTGGATCATGACATGCAGCGGGTTGGCGCCAGTCAGCTTCTGGTCGAGCTTGGCGGTGCCCGCCACGACCACCGCACGCTTGCCGGCGAGCTCGGCGACGGTACATCGGCACCAGTTGCGAGTAGGCCGCCCCTGTCGCCACGACCGCGGCGATGCTGAGAACGGAGAACAACACGGGGAACCGCGCGACGCCCTGCACGATGGCTTCGGTTGCACGCTGCAACACGCCGACGCCGCCCTCCTCGGTGTCACGATCCCCGACACGGCTTGGCGGCTCGCGTTGCACCAGCAGCGCCGCCAGTGTCGGCACCACGACAGCCACGGCGATATAGGAGATCGCCACCGCCATCAGCGCCGCTTTGCCAAACGTCTTGATGAGAGCGCTGTCGGCAAACTGGAACGACAAGATCGCAAGCGCTGCGTTCATCGCCGTCAGCAGGCAGGCCGGCGCAACGTCGAGCACGGCGTCCTTTGCAGCCTGCAGGCGGTCGACGCCCATCAGGATCGAGCGGCGCACCGAAAACACCAGATGCATGGAATCGGAAAAGCCCGACACCAGGATCAGCGGCGTGATGACATTGATGAAGAGATTGAGGCGGAAGTCCATGGCGCCGATGGCGCCGAGAGTCCATAAGATTGCAATCGCCGGCCCTGCCACCGCAATCAATGTCAGCGAAATGCGACGGAAAAACAGGTAGGCGACGATCAGGCCGACGACAAAACCCAATCCGTTATAGATCAGCCGGTCGCGTTCGACGGCGTTGCGGATTTCAAGCTGCATGACCGGCGCGCCGGTCAACTTGGCAGACAGTGAGCTTCCCTTCAGCTCGTTGTCGACGATCTGTTGCAAGCCGCCGATGATCTTGCGCGCGCCTTGGCTTTCCACCACGACACGGTCGAGCGAAATGACGATCAGCGCCAACTCGCCATCTTCCGAGAGGAACTTTCCCGAGACGATGTCGTTGCTCTTCAACCGTTGTATGAGCGCGCCGTAGGCTTCGCCTTCCGGCAGTTCGTCGGGCACGATCGGCGCGGAATAGCCGTTGGCATCGGGCTTGTCGCGCGCCGACAGCATCGAGATCAGCCCGTTGACGCCATCGGCCAGTTGCAGCTCGATGACGAGGCCGGCGAATTTCTGCAGGCTGTCACGCTGGAGCAGCTGCTTGCCATCGACGACCACCAGGACATCGTATTCGCTGGATGGAAACCTGCGGTCGATCTCCTCGTACTGGCGGAACTCCTTGGTCGACGTGCGGAAGAGCTCGGACAGCGAGTCGTCCACCTTGAGCTGCATCACGCCGACGACCGCAAGCGCCGTCAACACCGCCACGATCACTGCGGACAGCACCGGCGCCTTCAGGGCGATGAGGCCCAGCCGATCAAGACCGAATGAAAATCGATAGGCGCGCCGCGGCTCATCGCTCATGATTGTGGATGCCCCTTACCGGCGTCTTCGTTTTTGTGGTGGCTCATGCTGGGCACTTGAAATCCACCCCTACTCGATACCGTTCCCAAAATGCAGATCGGCAACGGAGTTCCGGAGTGGTCGGTGGGCGGGTGCGCGCGAGGTGATATTGCGAATCTTTTTGCGGACGCCGGCATCGTTGCATCGCCTGAAGCGTGAACGCAAGTCGCGCACACGCAACCTGCCGCATCTTGCGCGCACCCGGCTCCACTCTCTTGCCTGCTGTGTTTTGGAAATCGCGTGTCCTCATGACCGCGCGAGTTAACCGCGCGAGCCCGGCAGCTCCTTCTTACCCTCGTTTGAGCACTCCCTTTGATGACTCCCGCGTTGTTGCGCATCCTCGCTACCGGCTGGACCAGACCGCGTCCGGCGCCGTCCCCCTTGGTCGCAATCCGTAGCGCCCGCCCTCTACGCATCGTGATAAACAGCCGTGCCTGCGCACCGCAGCTGCCGATTGTGCGGCGCACCATCGCTGATTGCCACATGCAACATGCCGCAAAACCACGAAATTCCGGCGCGACCGCCACCGGGGCTTGCACAATTGCGCGCCGGAATACACCCTGCGCACCGGATTTAGGACCACTTCCCTTTGACTGTCAGGTCGGCAGTTCCTTATCTTCGCACTTTCGAATATAAAGGAATGAACCGCCCGCACCGTCGAATGGGCACGCAACAATTTTTATCAGGGGAGGACACCATGGCGTCCGCAAGTGATCAGAACCAGAAGAGCATGTCGATCATCGTCACCAAGGGCACGCTCGATTGGGCCTATCCGCCCTTCATTCTCGCCACCACGGCGGCAGCGATGGGCGTCAATGTTTCGATGTTCTTCACCTTCTACGGTCTTGCACTACTGAAAAAGGATCTCGATCTGCAGATCTCGCCGCTCGGCAAGCCGGACATGGTGATGCCGCTGGCCGGCATGCACATGAAGATGCCCAACATCGTCGGCGTCATTCCCGGCGTCAACGCCATGGCGACGACCATGATGAAGAACCTGATCGCCAAGAAGGGCGTCGCCTCGATCCCGACGTTGCGCGAAGCCGCCGTCGAAAGCGACATCGAGATGATCGCCTGCCAGATGACGCTCGACCTCTTCGAGATGAAGAAGGACGACATGATCGACGGCATCAAGCTCGGCGGCGCCGCCACCTATATGGAGAAGGCGCTGGCTTCCGACATCAACCTCTATATCTGAGGCAACATCCGTCGGCGGGGTCTCCTGCGCCGGTAATCGCCTCGCTGGCGGCCGCAAAGGGGCGTGACCGAGTGCCCTTTTGACAGGCCTGCCGGCATCACTACTTGTAGCCGCATCACGCGGCGGGACGTCCATGAGCGGCGTCGCGCATGGCGGCAAAGACAACACCACACTCCAAGGAAGGACTGAAAAATGGCTGACAAGACGCTCGACGCCAAGGGACTGAACTGCCCGCTGCCGATTCTCAAAGCGAAGAAAGCGATTCTCGAAGTGCCCAAGGACGGCACGCTCGAGGTGCTTTCGACCGACCCGGGCTCGGTTGCCGATTTCCAGGCATTCTGCCGCACAACGGGCAATACCATGCTCGAGACGGGCGAGGCCGCAGGCGTTTATCGCTTTGTTATCAAGCACACGGCCTGATCTGCGGCGGCCAGAATGGTTGATTGCTGCATTGCAACGAGCATGTGACTGCGAAGAGACACATGCCCCCAGAACGTACAAAAGCCGCTTTCCGCAAGGGAGGCGGCTCTTGTTTTTCCGATCACACCGCGTGACAAACATGCAGGAAGTCGAATGCCGACGGATGTGCATTTACGAGAATAGATCGCGCGGCATCGGGGGAAATGCATTTTCAGGGAACTGCGGCCACCTTGGCCGATTTCGAGGGGGATCACATGCCGACACTGCGCACCTCAATTTCCCGCATGGCCATGACAGCCGCGGCCGTCTGTGCGCTTGCGGCTCCAGCCGCTGCAACCGAGGGTTATGCGGCCCACGGCTTCGGTGCCCGCAACAAGGCGCTTGGTGGTGCCGGCGTCGCCGACTCGCGCGACGCGACAGCAGCTTCACTCAATCCCGCCGGTCTGAC
>JBGANK010000107.1:0-4090 GCA_044222395.1 Hyphomicrobiaceae bacterium
CCACCGGCTTGCGGTCTTGTCAGCCTTGAGGGGTAGGCTACCTGCTCATACGCACTACTCTGGCGTGTAGAACCTTCTCAAGAGCGACTTCTCTCACCTGTGAGCATCCAGAACCCATTCCCCAATGGGTGCCGGCAGATGGCTGAAGCGTTCCCGGTTCGACACACTCTAGAGCCGGAGCCCTGGTTGGCATTCGATGTGATCACAGCACCAATCGCCGCTCGATCCGCGCTGTGCAGAACTCATCGATAAGCACCAGGGATAACAAGTTCGACGCAATAGATACGCCCCCTCGATTTCAACGCTAACTCGATTCGTAGCGAATTGTTAAAGGAATCAGTTTCCTAGATGGAACATCCCGGAGCCGCTGCGGGTCCATGGCTCGTCTTTGCCGGCCGCCCCCGCGCGCAGTTCTCCACAACGGCGGCGAAATCATCAACAGGCTATCCCCAGCCCACGGGCCGCTTGCTACTAGATGTTGTGGCTTGCCGCGAGCCTTGCACCAAGTGTGGTTCGGCGGCCGCGCCGTGTGGCATAACCACCCAAACCGGCGCCGATCGACCTGTTGGACCAGCACCGTCGTCCGCACTCAGACAAGTGATGCAAATTTGGCACTAGCGGGTTTGTCTATAACATGATGGTTGCATCCGCCACCGCTTCGATTAATCTTAGAGCGAAGTGCACGGATCGGCATGCATCCGCTCTGCGAGAGCTTATTCGCAATCGCAGCCACACCTTGTGCCAAGACCGACAACACGAATGGCAACTCCCGGATCTGCACCCCCACGTCTACTGCTCCCACGTCTACTGCTCCAAAGTCTACAGCTCCAGGTCTACAGCTCAGGTTCTCGGCACCTCTGGCACTCGGCACATCAAGCAACATGCCTCTTCTTGCACCTGCCCGGCCGCGTTCGCCTGTAGCAAGGCGAGTGTTGCGTGTTGCGGGTCTTACCTGCGTCCTGGCGCGATGCTCCAGGACCAGGAGTCGTGAGTCAGGGCTCCTGTATGGGGTCCAAGAGTGACGCGCGCGTTCGTCCAGCGAGCCTGGGGCGCGTGCCGGAGGGTAGTGCGATGCGCTTTCTCAGCAGCTTCTTGTTCCTCGTTAGTGCACTCAGCGTCGGCGCCCTAGCCTATTTCCCCCATGTCGCCGGCCCGCACCCAGACGCGATCGACATCGCCGAGATCGAGGCAACGCCTCCCCTTCCGCCGGCAATTGGCGGCGCAATTTCGAGCCAGGACGCGGCGGGGCGCTCGTTTTCACCAACCAGTACTGGCTTTCGCAAGGTGGCCGACGCCGGTTCTGCGGGATCTTCGCAACCAGGCTCAGCGGCCAACGATCCGTCGCAGGCTGTTGTCAGCGGCGGTGCCTGGCAGACCAACGTGACCGTTGTAAAAGGCGATGGCGACGCCAAGCGCCGCTCCTCTGTCACTCCGAGCGGCTGGAACGAGCGCGTAGAACTCGCGCGCAGCCTGCAGGTCGAACTCAAACGGGTCGGCTGCTATTCTGGTGCGGCCGATGGCGATTGGGGCGGAGCCTCCAAGCGCGCCATGACGTCGTTCTTGCAGAAAGTGAATGCCACCTTGCCGGTCGAGGTGCCTGACTACATTCTTCTCACGCTCTTGCAGGGGCACACAGACAAGGCCTGCGGCATCGAATGTCCAAGTGGGCAGAACTTCGCTGCAGACGGCCGCTGCATCTCCAATGCCATCGTCGCGCAAGGCCCCGGGCGCAACTCGCTACTTGCTCGCAAAACCACTGGCGAGGTTGGCGGGCAGCGCACCACGCTTGCTGCGGCTGTCAACACCCGGCCTGCTGACAAGGCTTCAACCGGTGCCGTCGCGGCGACCGGGGCTGCTTCGGTGGCGCCCGCAGGAACGACCGCAGCAGCAGCACCGGCAGGACGACCCGCCGCCCAGGCAAAAGCCGCCCAGGTAAAATCCGGCGCACCAGCACGATCAGTTGCGCGCTCCGCCTCGCCGCCTCCAGTCGCGCAACCCGCACCCAACCAATATGCAGCCATTCAGAAGGCACAGCCGCAGCGCGCAGCCGCACCTCCAGCAATCGTTACAGCATCGGCGCAAATCGAGGCCGCGGCTCCCGCCGCTGCTGCACCGCCGCCAGTCGAGCCGCTGCCGGGTCGCATGGCGATTGGCGCACCCATTCCGGAGGCACCGGGCTCCGCACCGGCATCGCTCGCCACCGCGCCGCAAGCCGTCGCGCCCGCAATTGACATTGCCCCACGCCCGGCCAAGCCGCGCGGGTCAACGATCGCCGCGCTTACCAGCCCTGACAATGGCGATGCCGTGCAGGTCCAGGCGCCAGCCGCAGCACCTCCTGCGGTAGCCATCGCGCCGACCAAAGCCCGGCGCGCAAATGCAAGGCCGCGTGGCTCCGGTCAATTCTACTCGCGCTCAACACCTGCCAAGGCGTACCGCTCATACGAGCCTCGCAACGGTTACGCTGTCGTGCGAACCTCACAAGGCAAGGTTCGGCGTGGGTCTCCGACTCACAATCTGATGTTGAGCCTGGGCGGCGTGTTCTAAAACCTGATCGTCGGCGATGGAAACGGCGCGTTTCCATCGATGGCGCTCCTCGCCAGAGTAACTCGTGCAGCCCAGCCAGCCGTGCGCCCGCGCGGGCTCATCGCACACGGATGGCCTGCGTCTCGCGCATGATCCAATCCAGAAATGCCGGCAGCCCGTCGTCGACCGCCATCACCAGCACGGCGGGAACATCATAGGGGTGGCGATCTGCCACCCTTTGCGTGACGGCGTGCGCCAGACCCGCACGGGTCTTTACCAGGGCCGCCACTTCGGTCTCCTGCTGGCGCACACCCTCCCAGTTGTAGATCGACGTTATCGATCCCAGCACATTAACGCAGGCTGCGAGCTTGCTATCGATCAATTCACCAGCAATGCTCAACGCGATGTCACGATCTGGAAAAGTACAGTAGATCACTACAGGTCCGTCGACGTTGTCCGCCACCTTCCACCTCCTGGAGCAGGTTCAACTTACAAGGAATCGCCTCGTGCCATGGTGGCCTGCTCTATGTCCTTGAATGAGAGTCTGATTCACGTCCTCGATCGAAACGCATGCGTTTCCAACCCAGACGATCAGGCTCTAGACCAAGACTGCCCGGCCACGATCACCGCGTTGCAACTTTCGCCTCGCCGTCACCTACGGCGCCCACATGATGACCATATGACGGTCCCGACGAGATGACGGCCCAAACGAAAAAATTCGACAAGATCGCCTTCGTCGCCAGCGACGTCGTCGAGGCCCAGCGCGGCATGAAACGCCTGACGCAGCGTTATGGCAACGTCAAACCGTGGGAGGCCGATGCCATCGTCGCTCTGGGCGGCGACGGCCTCATGCTACAGACGCTGCATCGCTACATGAACGACGGTATCCCGATCTACGGCATGAACCGCGGTTCGGTCGGCTTTCTGATGAACGAGTATCGCGAGGACGATCTGATCGAGCGCCTTGCCGCCGCCGAGACCACTCGCATCCATCCGTTGTCGATGATCGCCTTCGACAAGGAGGGCAAGGCGCACAAGAGCCTCGCCATCAATGAGGTATCTGTGTTTCGCGAACGCTTCCAGGCGGCCAAGCTGCAAATTGCGGTGGATGGCAAGGTGCGCCTGCACGAGCTGATCTGCGACGGCGTGCTGGTGGCTACTCCTGCGGGCTCTACCGCCTACAACCTGTCCGCCGACGGGCCGATCCTGCCGATCTTCGCGCCACTGCTGGCGATGACGCCGATTTCACCATTCCGCCCGCGGCGGTGGCGCGGCGCGTTGCTGTCCAACTCCGCGCACATCACCATCACTGTCAATGAACCTGAGAAGCGACCCGTGAGCGCCACTGCCGACCACTTCGAAACTCGCGACGTCCTGCGAGTCGAGATCGAGCAGGCCCACGCCATCGAGCTTTTCATGATGTTCGACACCGGACACGATCTCGATGAGCGCGTGCTGTCCGAGCAGTTCCGCTATTGATCCTGGCGTAGAGGCGCCGCAACCCGCCGAAGTCACCGACGCCCACGCGCGAGCGCTCGATCAACATTCGGATTGGTGCACGATCGCT
>JBGANK010000108.1:0-3936 GCA_044222395.1 Hyphomicrobiaceae bacterium
TGGTGAATGGTGGGTGGCCAGTGGTGCGTAGAGGAGGAGAAGAGGTCTTGAGGGGAGGGGATCAGGTCAGCGGGTGGATCACACCACTCACGACTGACCACTCACCACTCACACCGCGCAGCGGCTCACTTCTCGAGCACGCCCATGATGTCGCTCTCCTTCATGATGAGGAGATCCTGGCCGTCGATCTTGACTTCGGTGCCAGACCACTTGCCGAACAGGACGCGGTCGCCCTTCTTGACGTCGAGGGCGACGATCTTGCCGCTTTCGTCGCGTGCGCCCGGACCGACGGCGATGATCTCGCCCTGCTGCGGCTTTTCGCCGGCCGTGTCGGGGATGATGATGCCACCAGCTGTCTTCGTCTCGGCATCGGCGCGCTTGACGACGACGCGATCGTGGAGGGGGCGGAACTTCATGAGTAGACTGCTCCGTTATGGGCGCGGGCTGGCCCGGGCCATCGGTTTGTGGAGGGAATTGGAAGCCTGCTAGCACTTGATATGGGTGAGTGCCAGCCGGTGGCCGGAGAGATAAGCGCGGGCCGGAATCCTGTCAAGGCCAGTTCGCCAGATCTCGCGCGGTCGACGTCGTATTGTGTTGATATTGCATGTAAAAATAACGGAGACGGCTTGCTCGCGAGCGCTGCCCATGCGCTTCTTTGATACGCTGTTGCCGTGCTATCCGCGGTTGTTTGCGGCGCTATCGTCAGAACACGTTAATGGCGCCGGCAGCTTGTCAGCTCCACGTTGACCCAGATCAAATCTAGATCTTGCGATATTCTGTCACTGTTCTGTCATAGAACAGTCGTCCGCGGCGTCGTCGGCGTGGCGGCAGCCATCTATTGATCCTCAGCAAGGAAGATCCCTCGAAGGGCTCCCTCCAGGAAGGAACGCCGGGCATGTCGCGTAATGAAAAGCAGACCGCTGCAAATGTCGCAAGGCCGGCAGTTGCCGCCGACGCCGCTCCAGAGGCTAAGCCAACTCCCGCACCTTCAACCGCAGCTGGAGCATTGATTCCGGTAGCGCCGGATTCCGGCGGCAGCCGTACGCGCCTAGCGGAAATGCGTCACAGTCCCGACGCCATCCGGCATGCCTTTGAGTCGGGTGAATACCCCTATCAGACGCGCATGCGCACCGGTGAGTACGAGGAGGTGCTGAGCCAGCTGCAGACCGAATTGCTGAAAGTGCAGGCCTGGGTCAAGGAGTCGGGCGAACGCATTATCATGATCTTCGAGGGGCGCGACGCAGCGGGCAAGGGCGGCACCATCAAGCGCTTCACCGAGCACTTGAACCCTCGCGGCGCGCGTGTGGTGGCGCTGGAAAAGCCGACCGACCGCGAGAAGACACAATGGTATTTTCAGCGCTACATCGGCCATTTGCCGTCAGGCGGCGAGATCGTGTTCTTCGACCGCTCCTGGTACAATCGCGCCGGTGTCGAGCGCGTCATGAATTTCTGCAGCGCCAACGACTATCTGGAGTTCATGCGCGAGTGCCCAGACATCGAGCGCATGCTGGTGCGCTCCGGTGTCCGCCTCTACAAGTACTGGTTCTCGGTGACACGAGACGAGCAGGCGCGCCGATTTGCCTCGCGTGAACATGATCCCTTGAAGCAATGGAAGCTGTCACCGATCGATAAGGCTTCGCTCGACAAGTGGGATGCCTACACCGAAGCCAAGGAAGCGATGTTCTTTTACACCGACACCGCTGATGCGCCCTGGACGATCGTCAAATCCAACGACAAGAAGCGCGCGCGTCTCAACTGCATGCAGCATTTTCTCTCGACACTCGACTATCCCAACAAGAACCGGCAAGTCGTCAAAGGTCCTGATCCGCTGATCGTTGGCTCGTCCGCGCATGTGATCGGGCGCGACGAACACATCCTCGGCAAGACCATGCATCCCGAGAAGCGGCGCACGAACGGTAACGGCAAGGGGTGAGAGGTGACATCGGGGCTGGCGTCGTTCGTTCCTCTCCCGGTACGGGAGAAGATGCCGGCCCGGCGCGCATGCGCCAATGCGATCAGGCAGGTGAGGGACTTGGACATAGGTTCAAATGGGGCGGAGTGAATCCCCCCTCATCCGCCCTGCGGGCACCTTCTCCCTCAAGGGAGAAGGAAAGGGTGCGGCAGCGGGGGCGAGATGTCGCGATTGTCGCACATCTGTTTCGTGTATTCCTCCTGGCGTTGCGATCAATGCCGGTGGTGAGAGGCAATACCGACGATGACCAGCGAAACGACCACACTTTACGACCTGCTCGGCGGCGAGGCAGCACTGAGGCGGCTGACGCGGCGCATGTACGAGCTGATGGCGACACTGCCGGAAGCCGCGGCCGCGCGTGCCGTTCATCCACCCGATCTCTCCGGAAGCGAGCAGAAGTTCTTCGAGTTCATGAGCGGCTGGCTCGGCGGTCCACCATTGTTCGTGGAGAAGCGCGGGCCGCCGATGCTGCGACGGCGGCATTTCGTGGCACGCATCGGCGCGCCCGAAGTCAAGGCGTGGCTCTTGTGTTTTGAAACCGCGATGGAGGAGACCGTTGCCGATGCCGGGCTGCGCGAGGCCCTGCGCGAACCGGTCCGCCGTCTTGCGCACCACATGCAGAACACCGGTTGACACTTGGTGGTGTGAGACCAACCTTTGTGGCGATCGGCTATCGGTTCGAGGGGAAACATCCATGCAACGCCAGGCTTCAGACAACTTGTTCGAGCCCGTCTCGCTCGGCGCTATTTCCTTGCGCAACCGTATCGTCATGGCGCCGCTGACGCGCTCGCGGGCAAGCGACATGGGCGTGCCTGCTCAATTCGCCGCGGATTATTATGCGCAGCGTGCCAGTGCCGGGCTTGTCATCACCGAGGCCTCGCAAATCTCGTTCGAGGGTATGGGCTATCCACGCACCGCTGGTATTCACGATGCACGCCAGCTCGCAGTGTGGAAGAGTGTCGTCGACGCCGTGCATGCGCGTGGCGCCCGCTTCGTCGTGCAGCTTTGGCATGTCGGGCGCATCGCCAACCACCTCAATCGAGGGCGCGAGGCCGATGTGGTGGCGCCAAGTGCGATCAGGGCGCCGGGCCAGATCTGGACCGACCAGCGCGGCATGCAGGACCATGACATGCCGCGTGCGCTCGAGACGGACGAGATCGCGCGCATCGCTCTGCAGTTTGCCGCCGCCGCCCGCAATGCCATCGACACGGGCTTTGACGGCGTGGAATTGCACTCAGCCAACGGCTATCTGCTGCATCAGTTTCTGTCGAGCAACGTCAATCGTCGCACCGATCGCTATGGCGACTCGATCGCCAACCGTGTGCGCATGCCGCTGCAAGTGTTGGATGCGGTGGTCGCCGAAGTCGGGGCTGAGCGCACCGGGCTGCGTATCAGTCCCGGTCATACGTTCAACGACATCGCCGAAGACGACATGGACGAACTCTATGCGCATTATCTCGGCGAATTGGAGAGGCGGCATCTTGCCTATTTGCATGTGATGCGTCCGTTCGCCAATGCAATCGACGAGGATGTCGTTGCGCTGGTGCGCGCTCACTATCGCGGCAAGATGGTGGTGTGCGGCGGCTACGATCGCGACAGCGCCGCGGCAGTTGTCGCCAAAGGAGATGCCGACGCTGTCGCATTCGGACGCGCCTTCATTTCCAATCCCGATCTTGTTGAACGTATGCGCGCCGATGCGCCGCTGGCCGAGGCCGACCAGTCGACATTCTACACGCCGGGCGAGAAGGGTTACACCGACTATCCGCCGATGCTCGCGGGAGTGTGAAGCGGCGCGGCGCCACGGTGCTATGGCGCTGCGCCCTCGTCACGCATTGGCATCAGTTGGCGCGGCGTGACAGCGAAATGGCATAGGCCGGCGAACGGATCGCAAACAACAGATCGTCCTTAGGTCCGGCAATGCCGTCGGCAAGCTGGGTCGGATCGAACATGCCGGCGTCGCACTT
>JBGANK010000109.1:0-3692 GCA_044222395.1 Hyphomicrobiaceae bacterium
ATCTCTTTGCGCAAGTCGCCGGCGATCTGCTGGCCCCCGCCGACCTGACCCGCACGCTGGAAACCGACGGCACGCTCGAATCGGCCTACGCCACCCTCGAATGCGCGCGCGCGCTGGAGCAGGAAATCTGGGGCCAGGGCTGGCCGGCGCCGGTGTTCTCCGACATCTTCGTGGTCGAAAAGCAGCGCCTGCTCAAGGATGCGCACCTCAAGCTCACGCTGCGCCGCGACGCCAGCCGCTTCGAAGCGATCTGCTTCAACCACGCCGAGAGCGCGCCGCCGCGTATCCGCGCCGCCTATCGGCTGGCGGTGAACGAGTTCAACGGCATGGCCTCTGTGCAACTGGTGCTCGAACACATCGAGCCGGCGTGAACAGTCCGATAGTCTGAAAGCCGCACTGGATGGCGCGCTTCAGGCATGCCGGGCTGGAAGGCTCATGGAATGGCGCTTGCAGGGCGTGATAGCCCAGGAGCCAATAGGCATGCGGCTTTCCGAGGTGGGTGCAAATCGAGGCCTGCGTGCTGTCGGGAACGGACCACGGTGTATGTCACAACAGATGCGCCTGTCCGTCGTCGGCCTGCGCCGCCTTCAAAGGTTGGCCCACGGTACCGCGCTCCGCCGGCCGGCCGGGGACAATCGGAGACAGCCCACGATTGGTTACGGCATGGAAACCGGCCGATCGTTCTGCAGGCACTTATGACTTACTCTTCTTCCGTGTACCAAACGGGATTGCGGTTCGTGTGCTCGACGTGGACATCAATGGCACGTGCGTTGCGAAACGCCACGACGAGCCTACCCTGGTCAATGCAGCGGTTCATTTCGGCACGAATGTCGTCGATAGCGAGGGTCCGATTGAGTTGAGCACGCTTCAGCCGTTCGTGCTCTGTGTATTCGTCCATGCGCTCAGGAACCATAATATGAGTAGCGTCCGCATCAATCTCCGCCTCGAGTACAAAGACACGCTGTGGCATGTGAGCTATGCGAAGGAGGCGCTCATTGCAGACGCGGTGCAGCGACGCGACCCAAAAACCCGTGATGCCGTGACGCTCACCTGCGGACCGGCGAAGAGCCTCCTGAGCAATGGTAAGTGCAAAGTTGGATTTGATGTTGAGAGTCATCCGAGATCTCCCCAAGATCGATGATGCGTACCGATCATTTTGTCGGCGGGCTATATCCCTCGGCGTTGGTGCCGAGGTATTGAGCGTGGAAAGCGCGCAGCGTATTTTTGTGAGTATCGAAGACCCTTTTCGATTGGTTGCTGATATCCGCCTGCAAGATTCCAGGCAATCGGCAACGCGCGCCACCGCGTTGAAGAACATCCTAACCGATCTCGCATGAACAGGTGGTCTGTGGTCAAGCAGCCACCGAGCGAGTACTCGACATGCGGATCGGCATCGGCCTGATAGAGCAGTAGATCCCAATCTGAAAGGGTGCCAACGATGGACGGCAGGACGCGGAGAAGCGATATCCGGTTCCGTGTGTAACCCTGACAACCCGGGACACGATTTGTTGCGGCAAGAACCCCGGTCGGTGATCGGCCTCCGCGTACTCGCGCACTGCACTGAATACGGCTGTGCAGGCAGCGCCAGGAGCAAGCATCCATGCGGCACCTGGCATCGCCGGCCTGGAGATCGCCATTTCATGCGCCTCGCAGGGCATGCGGTGCCGAATCGGTCAATGAGTGCCATTGGAGCCTGGCGCCTTTAAAACTCGTCCCCCTATTGTGCTGTCCCCTGCCATTCCGTGCCGGACTGCGCCTCACAAGGCGCCGAACATCGTCCCGACCAGCAGTGCCGCCAGCAACCCCGCCAGCACGTCGATGGTCCAGTGAGCGCGCAGCAGGATAACGAGGACCGCCTGCCCAATCGCAGCCACGATTCCAAACCCGGTCAGAACGGGAATGCCCAGCGTGGCGAGTTGAATCGCGCCGTACACGGCCAGCGCGGTGTGGCCGGAAAAGAAGAAGTCGTTTCCGACTTCATAGGTTACGAAGAGCGACGGGAACCCGGGGTTGCGCCAGATGATGCCCGGTGGCGCGGGCAACGCGACGACTGCCTGGCAGGCTTGGCGCAACGCGAACAGGCTCAGCAGTCCCCAGAACGGCGTGAAGTCGGTTCCGAAGACGGCGTAGCCGAGCACGAAGAGGGAAATCGCGTCGATTCCGAGCGAACTGGCTATCAGTATCCGGTCCGCCGCTTGCGGGTGTTGGTGCAACCAATGATTGGCGCCGGCGGTCAGGTCGTGAAGGCGATCGCCGATGCGCGCCCCTGCCAGTGCGCGCTGGCCGATGAGACGCTGGGTAACGAACCACGCTGCCAGCGCGCCGGCCACGATGATGAGCCGAACGCCAATGGTTTCAAGGGTCGGCAGGTTCATCAGTCTCTACTTCGCACTTCCGTCGCCACGGCCGCGCATGTCGCTGCCGGCATCGTCACTGTCGCGTTCGATGCGGCAGGCTGGAATGCCGCCCCACTTCTCCCCGGCCGGTATGCGCGTGTTGGGCAACACGAACGAGCCCGCCAGCACTTTGGCTTTGTCGCCGATTTCAACGCCGCCCATGACGATTGCGCGCAAGCCGATCGTCGAACCGGCGCCGAGCCTGACCGGCGCAATGATCAGATAGCCGCCCTGGCTGTAGTGCGCCATGATGCTCGCGGTGCCGCCGATGGTGACGTTGTCGCCCATCTCGATCAGCGAGGGATCGGCGATCGCGGTCGAGTTGATATTGACATTGCGGCCAATCTTCATGCCCATAAGGCGGAAATACATCTGGGCAAATGGCGACGGCGTGACGAATTCGAGAAAGGAATAGCGCACCACCAGCGTCAACGTGCAATGCACGTACCAGCGCATCGCCTCCAGCGACACCGCCGAACCGCGGTACGGCCGCAACCGGCCGCCGAGCAAGGTATTGAGCGCGGGCGCAACCACAAGCAGCGTCAAGCCATAGGCGAAATAGCTCGTAGCCAGCGCGAGTCCGGTCAGCGGATAACGCCACGGGGAACTCGCCTCGGCGATCGCCGGTGCAAGGACTTCCCCATACAGCCACACCGCCGAGCCAAGCGAGAGCCCGGCCGCGACGATAGCCAGTGCAATGAAAGGAATGGGGCCGATCAGGGCGAGCAGGCGTTGCATGGCTATTCCGGAGCAGACTGTCGCGAAGACGCGATCATACGACATGGGCGTGCGCCGCAATAGCGCGATTGGCTCGCAAGCCGGGGCAGTCGCGCGGCAGGCAGGCGCAACAAACCGGGCGCAAGGGCGCAACCGCTGCCGCGGCGGGCAAGTCGATGCGGCCGCGGTCGGGGCACTGCGCCACGGTATAATTTCATCTTTTGCCCGCCCTCCAACATGGAAGCAGAACGCCTCAACGCCATCGCCTCGCGCCTCGCCGATCTCAAGGGCCGGGAGCTCGAACTGCGGAGGTATCTTTGACTTCGATCTCAAGGCCGAAAAGCTGATCGAGGTCGGCCGGGCGCTCGAAGACCCGGCGGTCTGGAACGACGCCCCGCGCGCGCAGGAACTCGGCAAGGAGAAGAAGGCGCTCGAATCGGTGGTGGTCGCGCTGCAGAGCGCGGCAAGCCACATTTCCGACACCAGCGAGCTGTTCGAACTTGCGCGCGGCGAGAACGACGAGGACGCCGTCGTCGCAGTGGAGGCCGATCTCGAGGGCATCGAGAAGGAAATCGCGGC
>JBGANK010000010.1:0-21231 GCA_044222395.1 Hyphomicrobiaceae bacterium
GGGGGGCGATCGGCGTGCGCGTCCCGGATCGGTTTCAATCCTGATCGAATCAGTTCAGCCCTGGTGTCTTGCCAGCAGCCACCGCTCGAGAGACGGATTGACGCCCTCGCAGATGCCACTTGTGGTTTTGCCTCAGGCGATGAGGTTCTAGTCTCAGGAGCCAACGTAGTTCGTGCGATGGTGAGGGCTTTTCAGGGTTTTACTGCTGGGCAAAATTTGCAGCGCGCATGGAGGATGTGGAGTTGCGGGTGGCAGGGACAGTTTCGAGCGGATTCGTCCTCATTGCATTGGCAGCCAATCTCGTCATCGCGCTCGCCAAGTTTGCCGCGTCGGCGTGGACGGGATCCTCGGCCATGTTGGCGGAGGCGATCCATTCGATGGTCGATGCCTGCAGCCAGGCTCTGGTGCTGGTGGGGCTGAAGCGATCGCGGCGGCCGGCCGATCAGGCGCGCGCTTCGGGCGCAGGCAAGGAACTTTATTTCTACAGCTTCGTGGTGGGGGTGCTGCTGTTCTCGATGGCAGCTGGCGTTTCGATTTATGAAGGCGCACACAGATTCGTCGAGCCGCACCCGATCGCGGATCCCAAGCTGAACTATATCGTCCTGGTCGTCGCGATCGTGCTGCAGAGCATCTCGACGTTCACGGTGCTCAGCGAGTTCAGCGCGCGGCAGCGCGGCACCGGGCTGCTGCAGTCGCTGCGGCAAGCGAAGGACGCGGCGCTGTTCACGGTCGTGCTGGAGGCGCTGGCGGCATTGATCGGTCTGGGAATCGCGTTCGTCGGAATTCTCGCCTCGCATACTCTGGGGCTCTATTGGGCTGATGGCGCCGCTTCGATTGCCATCGGGCTCTTGCTCGCGCTGATTGCGGTGTTCATGTCGATCGAAATCCGCTCGGTCCTCGTCGGCGAGGCAGTCTCGGAGGGCGTGCAAGAAGGGCAGCCCGAGGAGACCGGCGAGGCTGCTGGCGTGGCGGGACAGAGCGACGCAAGAGAAGTGCGTGACATTGATCAAGACAGCGACGAGGAGCATGCATCGGCGGACGCTCCGCACATGGCGAGGAAGGCCAAGAAGAGCCGGCGGCGGCCGCATTGAAGGTTTGAAAGCGAGCTCGGTGCGGATTGGGAGGCAGTATCATGGCGGAGGGCCGCGGCCATCCCCGCCGCCCGTGTACGTTTGAAGCAGGCCGCTCGCGACCGGCCTAGAGCAGTATCCGATCATACGCGATCGCCCACGGCGATCGGCTGATCGGATGGACCTGCTCTAGACTTCGATTCTAGAGCATCCTTATACGACCGGTGAATCGCGAAGCGATTCTGTCCGGTCGGATGATGCTCTAGCAATCAACCGGCATTTCCGGCTCGGGCTTCGGCCGCCCGTGCTGCCGGATTGGTACTGCCAAGCAATCGCGGATCGGCGAGCAGCCAATCGGCCAGCGTGGTGCCGACAAGGGCGTTGGCGCGCACGTTCCAATGCCAGTCATAGGGGTATTCGAACGGCAGCTTGTGCTGCGCAAAGTCGCTGCCGAATGTTTCGGTCAGGTCGAGAAACGGAACGCCGACACGGGCCGTGGCTTCGGCAGCGATGGCATTCAATTGAGCGACCTTCGCGGTTTGGGCGTCCGGGCGACGGTAGATCGTCTCGCGCACGCCATCCATGGCGACGGCAAGCTTGAACTCATGGCTCACCGCCAGCTTCTGCATCTCAGCGAGGATGTAGCGCGTGACGCGGGTGATGCGAGCGGGATCATCCAGCTTGCGGACGTCGATCCCGGAAACGATGTGCTCGGGGCTATAGCTTTCATCGCCGCCCCAGAAATAGCGCGACACCCACGACTTCAAGGTCAAATAGAGGTTGGTTTCATAGTAGAGGTAGCGGAACATCGCTGACGCGCGAAGCAGATCGGCAATCGATGGTACGAATCCGATGGGCGCGAATTCGGTCACATGGCCCTGCTCGTCGACATCGACCTTGAGGAAGCTCGAGGCGTAGCGCGTCTTCAGAAAGCGATAGCTTTCGTCAAAGTCGTTGTGGATCAGCTGGACGAGAACGAGGTCGGGCGAATAGGCCGTCACCTCTCGCCGCAGCACGTGCAGATACTGACTCAAAGGTGCGCCGTCCATGCCGAAGCGCAGCACTTCCGCGTCGATGCCCGTCTCCTTCAGGCGCTGCTCGATCAGCTCCGGGAATGCCTGCTCGACATTGACGGCGCTGGCGTGAACATAACTGTCGCCTATCACGGCGATGCGCAGCCGATCCGGGCTCCTGGTGCGCTCGTAGCGGGGCTTTACCGAGTTCCAGCCATCGCTGTTGATCTGGACCGTAGACTCGCGCCCATCGGGGTGTCGGAAGCTGGCGATGCGGCCGGGCTCGTAGCGAACAACGTCATTGATGGTCACATTGGCGATGACGTCGTCCGGCTTCAGGATCGTGCGGAAGACGGCGAACTCGAGGACGGCCAGAACGGTGAGCAGTGCCGCGAGCGCGAGGGATAAGTTGCCGAGCCAATGTTTCAACTTCGTACGCATCTGATGATCCGGTTCGGGACAGGCACGCGCGAGGGGACTTCGGCGCGGCGTTTCTGGCGTAGTGGCGGCAAGTGCCGTGCCAGCGCCTGACCGGACTAAAGGGACTGTGGGTGGGGGCGACATGCCTGAACGGCCGGCTGGCGTTTGGCTAAAGCGGACGCGGCGGCCGGTTCGACTTTGCGAGCCTGGGTGGCACGGCGACCGGACTCCAGGCATCTCTTGCCAACCGGGGCGCGCGACGTCGCAGAGTGCACGCGATGTCTGGCAGACACGGGCGATCCGCTGCACGCCTCGGATCCAAATTGCCGTGCACAACCCAGCAGTGGGCCGGCTTGGCGAGGCAACGTCGCCACCGGCTGCACGGCTTCAGTTGTTCTGGTGCACACGCGGTCTAAATGCGCGGGCTCAGAACGGGATCTCGTCGTCGAGGCTCTTGTCGAAGCCGCCCTTGCCGCCGCCGGAACCGCCGCCGCGACCGCCGCGTTTGGGCTCTGGCGTGCTCGAGTATCCCTGGTCGTAGCCGCCGCTGAAGCCATTGTCAGCGGCGTACTCAGCCTGTCCGCCTTCCTGCATCGAGGCGCTGGCGCGACCACCACCTGCGCCCGGTGCGCCGTCAAGCATGGTGAGCGCGCCGCCGAAGCCCTGCAGCACGACCTCGGTCGAGTAGCGGTCCTGGCCCTGCTGGTCCTGCCATTTGCGGGTCTGAAGCTGGCCCTCGATGTAGACCTTGGAGCCCTTCTTCAGGTAGCGCTCGGCAACGTTGCACAGGCCGTCATTGAAGATCACGACGGAGTGCCATTCGGTCTTCTCGCGGCGCTCGCCGGAATTCTTGTCGCGCCAGCTCTCGCTGGTGGCGACGCGCAGGTTGGCGATCTTGCGACCATCCTGGGTGTGGCGGATTTCCGGATCCTTGCCCAGGTTGCCGACCAGAATGACCTTGTTGACGGAACCGGCCATGTCGAACTCCTTCGTCTAGCTTATTGGGCCGCTGCCCGAGGCGCGGCGCTGCTGATCAATTCTCCGACGGTCCGCAGATGCCCCGGAACCGGAACGGATTGGCGTGCTGGTGCTGTCCGCCAGACCCTACTCTGCGGACGCTGGCGATGCGTGTGGCCTCTCGCCGGTGGCGCGCCTTGTCCACGGATTTCGTGTGCGACCCGCCATCCATCGCGCATCGAGCCAGCCATCCCCGAGCGAGCCGCCATCCGGTCAGGAATCGCATTCAAGCGTGTTCTTATTATGTTCTGTTTGGTGTCTCGTGTCCAGAGACCTCGTCGGACCTGCATCGACCTTAAGCACATGCAGCACGCGCACCCCTTAGTTGGCGCCGCGCTTCTTGTCGGTCGCCGCAGTCAGCTCCTGCATGACGCGCGGTGCGACGCTATTGGCGGCGGCGCAGGTGGTGTCCGACAAGCGCAACTGGATGGCGGCGGCGTCGCCCTGGAACAGGTTCGATTGGGCCCGTCTGGCGATCCCGGTTGCCACGGAGCCGGTGGCCCAGCGCGGGCGGCACATCTCCTGGGCCAGGAACTCGGTGAGCTGCGCAGCAAACCCCGTGTCGGCTGGGCCGACAACGTATTGGGCCATCGCAGTGCGCCATGCATTGAAGTCCTGGCTGCCGGTCCAACGCTCGTTGGCGGCCGGGTCGGCGATCGGCGAGAGCGCTTCGGCCACCAGCCGCTTGACGCGGCCTGGATGCATTGCGTCGATGATCTGACGTATCTCTTTGCGCTCGGTATCGCTGGGCGCCTTGAGTTGGAGGTTGGAGAGATCGGCGAAGGTCAGCGCGGCGAGTGGCGGCGGGTTGGACGTCCATACCTCGCTGTAGCGGAGATCCACGCCTTGCATCTTGGCTCCGGTCAGATCGGCTCCGTAGAGCTTGGCCTGCTGCATGTTGGCGCCGGCAAGGTCGGCATCGCGCAGTACGGACGCTTGCAGGTTGGCGTAGTTCAATCCCGTGCCTTGCAAGCCGGCGCTGGAGAAGTCCGCATACTGGAGCTGGGCGCCGGTCAGGTCGGCGCCCTGCAGCGAGGCGATCAGGAAGTTTGCGCCCTGCGCCTGCACGCCGCCGGTCATGTCGACCTTCTGCATCGTCGCGCCAAGGAAACTGGAGCCGGCCAGTGTCGCATAGGTGAGCTTCGCGTCGGAGAGCTGCGCGCTCTCGAGCATGCCGTCGCTCAAGTCGATGCCGGTCATCTGCGCGCCGTCGAGGCGAGCCCGCGACAGATCGGTCCTGCGGGCATTGGTGCAGTGGGCACGGGTACGGTCGTTGGAGAGCAGCAGCTCGTTCAGGTCGGCGCAGTGCATCAAGGCGCCGCGCAGATCGGCGCCGACGAAGCTGGCGTCGGAGATGTCGGCATTGGTGAGGTCGGCCTGGTGCAAGTCGGAGCGGTCGAGCCGCGCGAACGTCAGGTTGCGGCCACGCAGCTTGAGGGTCGGCTCGCCAGGGGTAACGTCCTTGTCGGGAACCAGATCGGCGTCGGTGACAACGAGGTTGGTGGTGAAGATGCCGAACAGGGCGCCATCGGAATTGGCGCTCACGAACGGCAGGTTGAAGCCGCCGGCCTGGCGACGGCTGGCACGTCCGGCCTCGTCGGAGATGCCGAGCAGCGAGCGGCTCATGCGGTCGAGCGCCTCGCCCGGCACGGTCGCGGCAAAGAACGACAACAGGCCGATCAGCACGAGCACCAGGACGGTCATCGCGAAGCTCGTCGGATGGCTCTTCGTGGTGCGCCAGAAGGCCTGCCAGAACGACGTTTCCGCCCGCATGAGGAAGACGCCGATCAGGACCAGCATGGCGATGTCGATCACCAGCACGATGCGGTGGCTCCAGGTGATCGCAACATCATGGTAGGGCAGGAACACGACCTGCATGTAGAGGATCAGAACCACGGGCAGGACGACGAGCGTGAGCCAGCTCATGGCATGCAGGAAACCGCTCATCACATTGGATCGCTCGGGACCGGCGATGGCCTGGACGAAAAAGAAGTTGTGCAGCTCCAGACGCAGCGGATGGCGGCGGCGATCACTGGTCTCGAGCAGTCGGATGGCGTGATCGAACTCGAGCGTCTTGCGCGCCAGGAGAGCCAGCTGCGAGAACACACCCAAATGCAGCAGCACCAGAATGACGGGCGCGAACTCAAAGAATTGAGTGAGCTGGATCGGCACGTCGGCGCCGGGCAGCTTGACGGGAGTCTCCAGCAGGAGATCGCGATGGCTGACGCCGGCTACCGCCACCATCAGGTAGGCCATCAGGGCCAGGAATATCAGCCATGCCCTGTTGGCGTTCTCGCTGGAGGAGTTGACGGCCTCGAGCAAGCTATAGGGATTGACCGGGGTTTCGGATTCCACCACGCCACGTGCCTGGTCGACCATGCGGAACGACTCCATTACCTACCCCCTCCGCAAACTGCGACCGACCATAACGGAGAAAGTGTGGCTCGGTCACCACGCAACAGAGGCGGCAAGAGGGCACGGTTGTCCGTGTTGCGTCATTACGCCATTCCTAGCCGGTTTGCCGCGCGGATTGGCGGTGCGACAGATTGGTAGCAGAACGCGATCCAACGGCTGGCAAACTTTTTGCTGCCCAGGGGCGGCTTGGGCCTTGACCTCACCGGCCTGAGCGTTCATCCAACGCCCTCCGCGCGCAGGGGGCACGCCCATCGCACCCGTCGGCGCGGCCGGATCACCCGATACCCAGACAACGCCTGCCTGAAGGCTGCTCCATGCCGTTCTACGACTGCCGCAAGTGCCCAGGCTACTGCTGCTCCTATCCCCTCATCGCACTCGACAAGCGGGACGTGGCGCGTCTAGCCAAGCATCACGGCATGAGCTTCGAGACCGCACGCAAGACCTTCACCAAGAAGGCGCACGGCCGTCAGTATGCAATGCGGCGCAAGAAGGACGAGATCTTCGGCAAGATCTGCCGCTTCTTCGACACCAAGGAGCGGCGCTGCACGATCTACAAGGCACGGCCATCGGTATGCCGATCGTTTCCCGGCGAAGGACGCTGCGGCTACTACGATTTCCTCAAGTTCGAGCGCAATGCCCAGGACGATCCGGAGTTCATCGCGCTCACAGATCATAGCGACTGATTGGTTTGCGTGCGATGATGGCGCCTTTCGATAATCGAGGTGGCCATGATCACGCTTTACACATTCGGACCCGCCTTCGGGATGCCCGACCCGAGCCCATTCGTCATGAAGGCCGAGATTCTGCTCAAGCTGGCCGGCGTGCCGTATCAGACGAAGTCTGCGGATGTGCGCAAGGCGCCCAAGGGCAAGCTGCCTTTCATTCGCGATGCCAGCGGAACGGTCGTCGCGGATTCCACGCTGATCCGCTTCCACCTCGAGCGCCATCTGGGAATCGATTTCGATGCGGGTCTTTCACCCAACGCGCGCGGCATCGCCTGGGCGGTCGAAAAGATGTGCGAGGATCATCTCTACTGGGTGGGAATGCGCGATCGCTGGCTCGACGACAAAAACTTCGACAAAGGTCCGCGACACTTCTTCGATCCGCTGCCGCGTTTACTGCGACCCGTCATCGCGTCAAAGGTGCGCCGCGACGTGAAGAAGTCGCTGTGGGCGCATGGCCTTGGCCGGCATTCGCCTGCTGAAATGGACGAGATCGCCGCGCGCGGTATCCAGGCCCTCGCCGATTTCCTAGGCGAGAAGCACTTCCTCATGGGAGACAAGCCTTGCGGCGCCGACGCCTTCGCCTTTTCGATGACGGCGCACATGCTTTGCGACCATTTCGACAGTTCTTCGCGCGATGTCGCACTTCGCCATGCCAACCTCATCGCCTATCGCGACCGCGGCATGGCGCTGTGGTTTCCCAAGTTCGCGAAGCCGGCAGCAGCCTGAGGGCCTCAGGTGGGCTGGTTGCTAGTCGCGCGGTATTGGCGGACAATGCCGAAACCACGCGTCGAACGAAAAGAGTAGCACGGGTTGGCAGCTCAGGTGTGGTGGGCTTCCAACGAAGCACACAAAAGTTCGCCAACTCGCTAGCCGCCGCCTGCCCATAGGGCGCACGTGCTGTAGGCGTCGGCATCCATCCAATAGGCTTGGTAGGACTTGACGTTTTCCTTTTCCATCAACTCTCGCGTAAGCGCACGGTCGCCACCGAGGCAGGCTAGAGCTGCAGCATAGTTGACGTTGCGTTCGTCAGGGTATGCTTCGGCCAATTGTCGAAGGCTCGGCCGCATGCGGTCCCAGTTCTTGGTAGCGAACTTGAAGAGGGTGAGCCCGTATTGGTTGCGCATGGCATTGGCGTAGATTTGTGCATAGACGTCGCGCCGGTCCTTGAGTGCGGGCAGTTCTGATACCCAAGTTGCGTACCTCTCCAAGGCTTGTGCATTCCCGTACCACTTGGGCAAATGATAGGTCGAGGCAAGAACTACGAGTTGGACGTTGTCGGGAAAAGCCTCAATTCCTTCGGTCACCAAACGATAAATCTCATCTTCGCCGCCTGCACGCAGAATGGCGATTTCGACCATCAAGTTGTACCAGTAGGCACTTTTTGCAGCGACTTTCTTGTGCCGGAGCAGGTAGTCGCGTGCCGCTTCGATCTCTGCGAGATCGATTGGCTGATCCCTCTTGGCCGAGGGAACCTTGATGGCAGCGCGGTGGTACTCTGCAGCCTGGCTCAGCCGGGTCGAAGCGTATAGCAGATGCGGTATTGGCGAGTCTGGTTCGCTCTGGCTCCAACGCGCGTAGACAGATTCAGGCATCATGACGCTGAGCAAGTGGGGCTGGGATTGAGCGAGGTAGCCCACGGGAGCCGAGTCGCCATCTGCAAACTTCAAGCTCTTCTCCGCAAAGGCGTCGTATATCCTCTTGATGGCGGCATGATCGTGGGTGGCGATTGCCAGCTGCATTTGTTGGTCAAGGACACCGCGAAACATCGACTGCACTTGTGAATCGGGCAACTTGAGTACTCCGGGGTCGCCGACAATGTCTTTCATCATCTGCTTCGCCATCTTTGCATCTATTGCTTCAGCTCTTGGAGCAATAGAAATGGCCATTACCGCACAACAAACTGCGATGAATCTCATCATAACTGTCTTCCCGAATTTCACGTTCAGTTCTCGATGACGGTGCCATTCTTGCGATAGCGATTTGTCGGATCAGCGGCCCAGTCACGACACTTGTCGTGTACCGCGATGTCTCCCCAGGCCTGGCGAATTGGCCGGCCTTCCACAGACTTGAACAATTCGTGGGCTTGCTCGGCTTCTCCACCAAAGCAGAGGAATGCCGCGAAGTGCTGGATGTTCCACTGGACAGGGTACTTGGCGATGACCTCCCGGGCTCCTTCGGCAAATCGCGCCCAATCGATATTCAAAGCTGGTGCACGAGAAGCCCCTACGACACGATTGATGATGTACCAGTAGGATCGTGCATAGAACGCCGACTTACCTTCGCTTTCGCCGCGCACGGAAGCGAGCATGGCGACGTTGTCGAGATCGTCGAGCGGGTTGCTGGCGCTTCGCGCTATGCTTTCTAAAGCGCCAATATAAACATCCATTTCATCTGGAAACGCCTTGCTTGCTTCATCGAGGAGTGAGAACAATTCTGCAGATTTGGCGCGCTTCGCTCCGCGTACTTCGAGCATCATCACGTACCAGTGGGAGTCCTGAGTTGCGACCTTGTCCTTAATTTCATTCAGGTAGCTTTCCAGCGGATCGAGACGCTGGAGGAACAGTTTTCTATTCTTGTCGCGGGCGACGAGACTGGAATCGGTCAGCGTTGCGAACGCGAACTCCCGCAGAGCCACAGCCTTCATCATCTTCGGCGTTAGTGCCTCTGGCTGCTGCTGTTGCCAGTCCGCTATCTTCTTGAGGCGCTGGTTGTGATAGTCTTCGTCAGCCAGGATGCGGCGGGATTGATCGAAAAATCGTTGGTAGACCACTCCGAGCTTGCTGATGCCGCTCCTCGTCCGCTCCTTGCTTTTCCGGTAGCCGTCCATCAGCTCCCCGAATTCCGAAAGCGGGCGCTCATCGATGTTGAACATCTGAGTCGCTTCGACGCCTATACGCAGGCGCTCTTCGGATTCATCGTAGGGAGGTTCGAAATCCTTGGGCTTCTCGATTCCGAGGCCCGCTTCCCGTTCAATGTAGGGCAGTATCCGGTCCAGCGGGCTCTGCTCGAGCTGATAGTCCTTGTCTTGCTGCACGACCTTGCCAGCCGCGATGCGGTGGACAAGCGGGCTTGTCTCCACATGTCGCGGGATAGCCGGTGTTCGCGAACACAATTGCCGGGTCTGCCGTTTGTGGGGCAAAGCCGGCAGCAACTTGTAGAGCGAAGCGACCGACCAGAGTGCTGTGTGCATTTCCTCAGTGAGTGGACAATGCGAGCTGGCGTTGCTGATCTTGTATTCTGCGGTGCGCGCAAGCGGGGCAACACCAAGATCACGAGGAACCGACAGTGGCGCGGCATGAGCTACGGTGATAGTCGGTAGAACGAGGCAGACGAGCAGGCTTTGAAAAATCGGAGAGCGACGCGACACGGCTATCTCCTAAGAGAGTTGAGTGCCGCAATCATGATCTCGGAACTGCTTCTTATTCGTATGCGCACTGAAGTTTAGAGGAAGCAAGGTAAATCGATTATGACCACATGTCCGACTGCGGGACTTGCGGTTTTATCCGGTGCTCGTTCATGAGCGTTTCTGGAGTTGTCGCCGTGCGAGAGGCATTGCACATCGTCTGTCTGATAGGCTCGATGTTGGCGTTCACTTCGCCGACTGAGGCTCAATTCACGAATCCGGAACCTGTCGCGATCGAGGGCTATGATGGGCATGCGATGGAGCCGTTCCTTGCGCGCGATGATTCCATCCTGCTGTTCAACAACAGCAACGACCCCAGCGTGAATACCGACCTGCACTGGGCCGAGCGCGTTTCGGCAACGCGGTTCAAGTATCGCGGCCTGGTTGCCGGCACCAACACAGGTGCGCTGGAAGGCGTGCCTTCAATGGATCGCAGCGGCCTGTTGTACTTTGTTTCGACGCGCAGCTATCAGCAGACCTTGGCGACGATCTATCGTGCAACCTTTGAGAAGGGACGCGCGACGGATATCAAGGTGGTCGAGGGGCTGTCGCGCAAGACGCTTGGCCAGCTCAACTTCGACGCGGAGATCAGCGCGGATGGCAGTTTCATATATGCCGTCGATGGCACGTTCGATGGCGGGCATATTCCTAAAGCGGCCGACATTTTTGTTGCACGACGAGTGGGCGAGCGCTTCGAGCGGCTGCCGAACTCAGCCGAGATCATGGCCAAGGTGAATACGTCAGCGCTGGAATACGCACCGGCAATTTCCGCGGATGGCCTTGAGCTTTTCTTCACGCGCATGTCAGGAGCGCTGTTCTGGCGCAAGCTCGCGATCATGCACGCGCGCCGGAATTCTGTCACAGAGCCTTTCGGCGATCCGGTTGTCATCGAGGCCATCAGCGGCTTCGTCGAGGCGCCGACGATCAGCAGCGACGGGCTGTCGCTCTACTATCACAGCAAGGTCGACGGGGTTTATCGCATTTTTCGCGTTACAAGGCCGCGACGTTGAAGCGAGGTCGCGGCCAAGTGCGGCAAGTCGGACCTGCTCTGGGCGCGTCCGCGACTACTGCGTGATGAGACCGTGGCTGACGTCGACTTGCGAGGTGCTCATGGTGAAATCCTGAACGACCTTGTTGGAGTCGAAGAACACCACAAGAGATTTCTTGTGCCCCTCGGCGCCGCTATGCACAAGATTGACATATGGAATGAAATTGGTCGGCTTGGACTGCATGCGCGAGAATTCATACTCCCACGACTCTCGCCCGTTGCTTGTGAACGAGCTCTTCATGGGATCTCCATAAATCCGCCGGACGTCGGCCTGGGTCGTTCGACCCTTGACCAATTGAGTCGAGACGGACTCATTCGTCGCGTCGGCAATGCTCGTGTTTCCAGCGCTGGCGCAGCCTGCAAGCGGAACGACGATTGCAGCGGCACGGACCAAGGACATAAGACGAGCCATGATTTCCCCCGAAATATGCATTCTCAATGAAATCGCGCGGCCCATCCGCCGTGCGCCTTCGGAGGCACCGCGGCAACCATCTACAAACTGCAATGTCGCGCAAAAGGACTCCTAAGCCCGCCATTTTGCAGCAACAAGACGTGGCTCAAGTTCATGCCTGATTGTTGGGAAACGGAGGTTTTTGCGCCACATGGTGGGCGCTGCATTTGACCGAAACCCGAAAGCGCCAGCTTCGCCAAGGTACCGCCGCATCGGGCGGTCGTGGTCGTGATTGTTGCAGCAGTTACAAGGAAGCGCTCAACCGAGTTTCGAACTCGATTTTCGCAATTCCACTTTTTCTCATAATACTCAAAATGATGCGGGCAATTGCGTCGTGCCGGGCTCATTCTTCACCGCACCTTGCGGCGGCGGCGCTGGTCGCGCCAGGAGACGCGGTAGAGATCGAAGCGGCGGTCGTGCAGGTTGCGGGTGGTGCCGGCGCCACGGGCGGCGCGCAGATCGGCGAGATTCAAGTCGGCAAAGGCGATCGTCTCGGTGTTGGGTGCGGTATCTGCGGCGATGCCGTCGCGGGCGAAGGCGAAATCGCACGGAGTCAGGATCGAGCTCTCGGCATAGTGGATGTCCATGTTCTCGACATTGGGCAAGTTGCCGACGACGCCTGACAGCACGACATAGACCTGGTTCTCAATGGCGCGCGCATGGCAGCAATAGCGCACGCGCAGGAAGCCGCGCCGCTCATCGGTGCAGAACGGCACGAACAGGATCATCGCGCCCTGGTCGACCAGATGCCGCGCCATCTCGGGGAACTCTGAATCATAGCAGATCATGACGCCGACCGGCCCGCAGTCGGTGTTGATGACCTCCGCGCGATTGCCGCCCTTGATGTTCCACCAGTAGCTCTCGGACGGTGTCGGGTGGATCTTCTCCTGCGCGTGCACCGAGCCGTCGCGCAGAAAGACGTAGCAGACATTCTTGATGTCGCCGTTGTCCTCGATGATCGGATGTGTGCCGCCGACGATGTTGATGTTGTAGGAGACCGCAAAGCCGCTCATGAACTTGATGAACCAGTCGGTGTATTCCGCGATGCGCTCGACACCTTCCTTGGGTTGCAGCGGCTTTTCTTCCAGCGACAGGAGCTGCAGTGTGATGTTCTCGGGGAAGACGATGAAGTCGGCGCGGTAGTCGGAGGCGACGTCGACGAAGTACTCGATCTGCTTCCTGAACTCGTTCTTGTCTTCAAGGCCGCGCATCTGGAACTGCACCGTGGCGACGCGTACTGTCTGCTGCGGCGCCAGGCGGTCGTGGCGCTCATGCTCGTCGGTCTGGTAGCGGGGGTTGCGCCACAGCATATGTGTCGCATTGCCACCGGAGGGCTGATCCTCCAGGTCGTATTCGTCAAGCACACCCAGCGGTTCGAAGCCGTTGGCCAGATGGAACGAGATCGTCTGGTCCTTCGCCTCGCGGGCCTGCACCGCCTTCACATAATCATGCGGATCGGGGAACTGGCGCCGTTTCTTGAAGTAGCCCGGCATGCGGCCGCCGAAGACGATGCCCTTCAAGCCCCACTCCTCGCACAGGTTGCGCCGCGCCGTGTAGAGGCGCTGGCCGATGCGCAAGCGCCGGTAGGATGGATCGACCGCCACCTCCATGCCGTAGAGATAGTCGCCTTCCGGGTTGTGGCGGGCGGCGAAACCGTTGCCGGTGATCTCGTCCCAGGTGTGCTGCTTCAGGGCTACGCCGCCGGAGATGATGAAGGTGGCGCAATGGCCGACGATGCGGCCGTCGTATTCAGCAACGAACTGGCCTTCGGGAAAGTTGTTGATCTGACCGCTAATCATGCGCTGCGTCAGTGACGGGTTGGGCGCATAGACGCGGCGACCGAGATCCGCGATCGACTGCACATCGGAGAGCCGCGCGCGACGGACGATGAGTTTCGCCTTGGCGACTGGTTTTCTAGCCGCCGTCTTGTCGGAGGCTGCTGTTGTCGTGGACTTGGCCGAGGTGGTTCTGGCACTGTCCTGGCGCTTGCCCGCCGTCCGCTTGCGCTCGCTCTGGTCGACAGGCATGAGGTATCTCCCATTCCAACATTATCTGGATGCCGCAGCTGGCCCGCAAACGGGAGCGGCACTCGTGCACCGATTATAGCGCACTGGCGAGGTCGGCGCCTGCAACCATAACTTCGACTTTGCTTTGTCAGGCATTGCCACGAACCGCAACTTCGAGACATATGCGACCCTGCCGGCGCAATTAGACAGAAGGGATGGCGACGTGCGGTTTCATTCGCACCAGTCGATAGGTGACATACGGCGCGAGGACTGGGAATCGCTCTTCCCCGGCCAGGCCGAGAACTGGGACTATTACCGCGCCATCGAAGGCGTGCCGCCCGAGGGATTCGCAGTCGCATATTTGTCGGTTGTCGACAACGGCGCCGTTGTAGCAGCTGCCCCCGTATTTCACACGCGGCATCATCTGCACGCCTCGCTGACGGGAGGCGTGAGGCGGCTGCTCGATCGCCTAGCAGAGAAATTTCCGCGCGCCATGAGTCTTGGCATCACCGGCTGGGGCTCGCCGCTGGTCGATCGCTGTCATATCGGTTTCCATCCTTCACTGCCGGCCGAAAGGCGGCGCGAAGCGTTTCAGCAACTCTATGAGGGACTGGAGGCTCAAGCCGCGGAAAAGCGCTCCGTGCTGCTCGTGGCCAAGGACGTCGATCAGGCGATGAGCGAGACAATCGACGATTGGATGCGCGACCGCGGCTTCGGCCGAATGCGCAGCCTGCCGAATGTGTACCTCGACCTACCTTTCGAGGATTGGAACGGATTCCTCGCGTCGCATTCGCGGCGCGTTTCCGGCTACCTCAAGCGCAAGGAGAAGCAGGCCGCAGGTCTCACGGTTAGCGGTGTCAATGCATTGGACGCCGCGACGGCAAACCGGATCTATGAACTCTATGAAGGCACGCGGCAGACCGCGGCCGGCGACTACGGCGGCTTCGAGGATCTGGACCCCGAAATCTTCGAAAAGACCGCCGCAGCGGCCCCCAAGGCCGATGTCAATTTCCTGGTGGCAACTTTCGAGGGCCGGATCGTCGGTGCGTTGATGTTCATTCGCGGATCGACGGAAACTGTGTGGACGTTCGTCGGTATGGAATATCCGATCGCGCGCGATCTGAACATTTACTTCGTGCTTTTGAACCATCTGATCCGCGACTGCATCGCCACGGGTCGACTCCGCCTCAGGATGGGCAATACCTCGTATGGGCCGAAGCTGCTCTACGGAGGCAAGCTCGAAACGCACTGGGTCTATATCAAGCACCGCTCGAAGGCGATCAATCCGGCGTTCCGGCGTCTGGTGCCCAAGTTCGACTATGAATTGAACGACCCGGAGCTCAGGGCGTTGCGAGAGAACGAGAACAAGAGCGACACCGCATAGCAATTCCCGAACTTTTCCCCATAGCTGCCCGGCTCGGCAGGAGATCGTCCGAGGCGCGGGATCCCGGTTGTTCAAGACTTTGATCCTGGATCAACCCCAGGCCAATTTTGCTCGTCATATCATTGAACTAAGCGACGGGCCGAGGCTCGCGTTGGGCCCCATGCCTTCAACCCATGACTACAGTGCATATGTGAGCTGGCGTGTCCCGATTGCTGCCCGGCGGCGAAGGGGATACCAAGACCCAAAAGCCCGGCAGGATGACCATGAGCAAGAGCCCGAAATCGAAGAGTGCGGCGCCAGCCTCCGACCTGATGAAGACCATTCATGTGCGCGGGGCGCGCGAGCACAATCTAAAGAACGTCGATCTGGAAATCCCGCGCGACGCGCTCGTCGTCTTCACCGGGCTGTCGGGCTCGGGCAAATCCTCGCTGGCGTTCGACACGATCTATGCCGAGGGCCAGCGCCGCTATGTCGAGAGCCTTTCGGCGTACGCTCGCCAGTTCCTGGAGATGATGCAGAAGCCCGACGTCGACCACATCGACGGGCTTTCCCCCGCAATTTCCATCGAGCAGAAGACGACGTCGAAGAACCCGCGTTCGACGGTTGGCACCGTCACCGAGATCTACGACTACCTGCGCTTGCTGTTCGCGCGCGTGGGCGTGCCATATTCGCCCGCCACCGGATTGCCGATCGAAAGCCAGACGGTTTCGCAAATGGTGGACCGCGTTCTGGAAGTGCCGGAAGGCACGCGGCTCTACCTGCTTGCGCCGATTGCGCGCGGACGCAAGGGCGAGTTCAGGAAGGATCTGGTCGAGTTGCAGAAGCGCGGCTTCCAGCGTGTCAAGATCGACGGTGAATTCTACGAGATCGCGGACGCGCCCAAGCTCGACAAGAAGTTCAAGCACGACATCGATGTCGTCATTGACCGCGTGGTGGTGAAGAAGGACATCGCCTCGCGCCTTGCCGACAGCTTCGAGACCGCGCTCAATCTCTCGGACGGCCTTGCCTACGCCGAATTCGCCGACAAGCCGCTGCCCAAATCAGACACGGAAGGCGCCAACAAGTCGAAAAACGACACGCACGAACGCATCACGTTCTCGGCGCGCTTCGCCTGTCCGGTCTCCGGCTTCACCATCGACGAGGTCGAGCCGCGGCTTTTCTCGTTCAACGCACCAGCCGGCGCCTGCCCGACCTGCGACGGACTCGGCACCGAACTGCAATTCGAGCCCGACCTCGTCGTGCCGGACGGCTCGCTGTCGCTGAGAGACGGCGCCGTTTATCCGTGGGCCAAGACGGGCGCCACTTCGCCCTACTACGAGCAGACGCTGGAAAGCCTCGCAAAGCACTACAAGGTGAAGATGGACACGGCCTGGGAGCGGCTGCCCAAGCATGTGCAGCTCGCCATCCTCTACGGCTCCGGTGACGAGGAGATCAAGTTCACCTACTTCGACGGGGTGCGCGACTATCACACCGTCAAGTCGTTCGAGGGCGTCATCGGCAACATCGAGCGGCGTTGGCGCGAGACGGATTCGGACTGGGTGCGCGATGAGCTGTCGCGCTACCAGGGTTCGCGGCCGTGCGAAACGTGCAACGGCTATCGCCTGAAGCCGCAAGCGCTCGCGGTGAAGGTTGGGGGGAAGCACATCGGCGAAGTCACCGACATGTCGATCCGCGCGGCGAACGTGTGGTTCGCGGAGCTGCCGAAGACCTTCACCAAGCAGCAGAGCGAGATTGCCACACGCATTCTCAAGGAGATCACCGAGCGGCTGCGTTTCCTGAATGACGTGGGCCTCGAATATCTGACGCTGTCGCGCTCGTCGGGCACGCTCTCGGGCGGGGAATCGCAACGCATCCGGCTCGCCTCGCAGATCGGCTCTGGCCTTACCGGTGTGCTCTACGTGCTGGACGAACCCTCGATCGGGTTGCATCAGCGCGACAACGACCGCCTGCTGGCGACGCTGCAGCACCTGCGCGACCTCGGCAACACCGTCATCGTCGTCGAGCACGACGAGGATGCGGTTCTCAAGGCAGATCACGTCGTCGACATCGGGCCGGGTGCCGGAGTGCACGGCGGCGAGATCGTTGCGCAAGGTACGCCCGAGGACATCATGGCCAATGCGGACAGCCTCACCGGGCAGTATCTCTCCGGTGCGCGGCAGATTCCGCTGCCGAAGAACCGACGTCCGCCGCATGCGGGCAAGGCGCTCACGGTGATCGGTGCGCGCGGCAACAACCTGAAGAACGTCACGGCAGAAATACCGCTCGGCCTCCTTACCTGCATCACCGGCGTCTCGGGTGGCGGCAAGTCGACGCTGCTGATCGACACGCTCTACAAGTCCGTCGCGCGGCGCTTGAACAACGCGCGCGAGCATCCCGCCGAGCACGACAAGATCGTTGGGTTGGAGCATCTCGACAAGGTGATCGATATCGACCAGTCACCGATCGGGCGCACGCCGCGCTCCAACCCTGCCACCTACACGGGTGCTTTCACGCCGATCCGCGAGTGGTTCGCGGGGCTGCCGGAGGCGAAGACGCGCGGCTATCAGCCGGGCCGCTTCTCCTTCAACGTCAAGGGCGGGCGCTGCGAGGCCTGCCAAGGCGACGGCGTCATCAAGATCGAGATGCACTTCCTGCCGGACGTCTACGTCACTTGCGATGTGTGCAAGGGCAAGCGCTACAACCGCGAGACGCTGGAGGTGCGCTTCCGCGACAAGTCGATCGCGGACGTGCTCGACATGACGGTCGAGGAAGGGGCGGAGTTCTTCAAGGCGGTGCCGTCGATCCGCGACAAGATGGAGACGCTGGCGCGCGTCGGCCTCGGCTACATCCACATCGGCCAGCAGGCGACGACGCTGTCGGGCGGCGAGGCGCAGCGCATCAAGCTGGCCAAGGAGCTGTCACGGCGCGCAACCGGGCGCACGCTCTACATTCTCGACGAGCCGACGACGGGGCTGCACTTCCACGACGTTGCGAAACTCTTGGAGGTTCTGCACGAGCTTGCGGATGCCGGCAACACGGTTGTGGTCATCGAGCACAATCTGGAGGTGATCAAGACGGCCGACTGGATCATCGACTTGGGCCCCGAAGGCGGCGATGGCGGCGGCGAGATCGTGGTTGCGGGCACGCCGGAGGATGTCGCGGCGTGCAAAGGCAGCTATACCGGCCGCTACCTCAAGGAGCTGCTCGGGCGGCGTGCGAAGGGGGCGGGCGCAGCGAAGCCTGCGGGCGCGAGTGCTGCCAAGGGTGGGAAGGCAAAGGGCGGGCGCGGGGGCAAGCGGCAGGCGGCGGAGTGAATTCCGCTAGCGGTCTAGCGGTGAGGATTGGGTTGAGGGCTACACATCGCAACGCAAGAGGCCGCCCCTCACCCCGACCCGCTCCCCGCAAGCAGGGCGATGAGGATTGTGGTTAGCACTCCCCTCACCCCAACGGCACGATGCCGATGGCGCGGCAGCAGGCGGGCCAGGAACCGAGCAGTTGCAGGGCAAAACCGGTGGCGACAAAGAGCAGTGCCGCAGCCACGGCACGTGTACGCAATCCGCCATAGCTCGAACGTGTTTCGGCTACGCGTGTGTCGGTCATGCGCCGCTGCATATCGCGCGACATCTCGTAATGGCGCTGCATGGTCGGGTCAGGCGTGCGCAGGCGCTGCATCTGCTCTATCGAGGCCTCGCTTTGGGCCTGCCTGGACGTGATGGCGCGTTCGGCAGCATCCTGACGCTGGGCGGCGAACCACTCCCAGGCCAGCAGCAGCACGCCCATGAACTCCAGGATCAATCCGAATACCTGCAGCCATGCCTGGCTCATGCGGCCCCCTCCCCAATATTTGCAACCCATGATCTCAGAGCGCGTTCACTTGAGATGGAATCGCGAACGCGCTCTAACTCGTTTTTTTGAGCATGTTTTTCACGGCTCGACCGCTCACACTTCAGCTAAACATGCTCTAATGCGCAGGAAACTGAGAGACGATTTGGTCAGCACTGCGGCAAGTGGGTCGTATTCGACGTGCGGTTCGCAGACTTTTCCGGATATGGTGTCGTGCACCTCATGGGCATGTCACGCAGAGAGCGCAAGATGACCTCCTCCAGTCCGATGGCTTCTCAGGCCGCATCAGAATCCGCATCGGGCCCGCTCTATTTCGAGGACTTCCATGTCGGCCAGAAATTCGTGAGCCGGACGCTCACGATCACGGCCGAGGAGATCAAGGCCTATGCCGCGAATTTCGATCCGCAGCCCTTTCATCTCGATGAGGACGCGGCGAAGTCGACGTTCTTCGGCGGGCTGGCGGCGAGCGGCTGGCATACGGCGGCGTTGACGATGCGGCTCGTCGTGGAGCTGCTGCCGGTTGCGGGAGGACTGGTCGGTGCGGGCGGAGAGTTGTTATGGCCGCGACCGACGCGGCCCGGCGACACGTTGCAAGTCGAGGTCGAAATCCTGGAACTGACGCCGTCGCGCTCGCGTCCCGACCGCGGCAGCGCCATCATGCGCAATACCACACGCAATCAGAACGGCGAGGTGCTGCAGACCTTCACCGTCAAGGTTCCCCTGCCGCGGCGGGCGGTCTAGACTATCGGCGTGGCGGGCAACGTGGCGCAGGAGCATCTCATGCCAGACTTGGTCATCTTGTTCATCGGAATCATGCTGGCTTTGATGCTGATCGGCTGGATCGCCGACCAGCGCGCGGCCAAAGGCGATGTGAACGTCACGCCGGGGCTGAAGCTTTTGCCGGGCGACATCGAGTACACGAGCCCGTCCGGCAATGTGAAGGTGTACTTTCCGGTCGTCACGTCGATCGTGGCGTCGATCGTGTTGAGCCTGCTGCTCAGCTGGCTGCGCTGAGCATCATTGAAGGAGATCAGATCCATATGGCGTTGCGGTTCGAAGCGGGACAAGTGTGGCGCGTGTTGGGGCGGCCGCAGGATGGAGATGTACACGCGGCAGTGCTTGCGGTGCGCGACGACCAGGAACTCGGACAGATCTGCTCGATCGCCATGACCGGCGTGCACATCCGCAATGGCTTCATGGAGGGCGGCGTGCAGACGCAGCTGCCGCACGCGCCGGTGACGGCCGCGGTATTGCGGGAAGCCGTCACCGAGCTTGTGGAGAGCGACGGGCCGACCGCCGAGGATGACGGGTTCGCAGAGGCCTACCAGGAGTGGCTGGTGCCATTCGAAGCCGGCGAGGCAGGCGTCTTCACCATCGGGCTCAGTGAAATCCTCGACCTCATCGAACAGGCGACTTCCGCACACGGGTAGCCGCGCAATCAAGGGGCCTGCCCAGACCGGCCCACATCGTGTTTCAGCTTTTCGGCCGGGCTTCGACGAGAGCCTTCAGGTTGGCAAGGCCCAGCTCGTAATCCGATCCGATCATCTGATCCATATCGAGGCCCATCAGCACGCCGAACGCGCGCGCGATGAAACCCATCTCACCCGCCGTGCTCCATGTAACCTGCGTCGCGTTTCCATCGGGCTTGAGGTCCAGCGCGACTTCGTTGGAAGCTGTGAATGGACGGGTGAAGGTGAGCGCGATCTTGACGCGCTGGTTTGGAATGGCGTCGACGATGATCATGCCACCCTCGCCGACCTCGGCGTTACCCGACCACTCGAACGTCGCTCCTTTGCCGCTCTCCGGGCCGGAGTAGGCGAACTTTGCATCGGGGTCTTTGCGGGCCCAGGGCGACCAGATCTGCCATTTCCTGAAATCGTTGACGTGCGGGAAGATCGCCTGAGGCGGAGCGACGATCGTTGTCGTGCGGAAGACAGAATAGTTCGCGGGAAGGCGAGCCACATAACCTGCAAAGCCCACGAGAGCGGCTAAGACAACGGCAGCAAAGACGGCGATATAGCGGATCATCAATATTCCCCCGAAATCGAAAAGACGGTCGTGATCTGAACAATGCTCTAGGTGCCGAACATGGCACCTTTCCGGCTCGACCACGCGACATGAACGCTGGCTAACAGCTGCCCTCAGTCAGCGTTCAGCCGCTGGCCGCTAGTGTCTCAATCAAGTGAACGGCTCTGGGCTACGCATCGTGGCCACGGGCCAAGCTCATGGAGAGACTAAATGGCCGAGTTCTTCCGTTCAGGCGCCATTGTCCTGATGGGCACGATCGTGATTGGCGCAGGTGTGTTCGTGATGTTCTTCAGCTGAGCACTCCGTCACTCGATCGACCCAATAAGTCCCCCCGCTCGCGCGCACCCCCCTTGTCGATGCCCCGCGGCCGCGCGGCCCGGCGGCGCGGGGGGGGGGGGGGGCGGCGGGGCCCGGGGGGGCGGGGCGGGG
>JBGANK010000010.1:21241-76894 GCA_044222395.1 Hyphomicrobiaceae bacterium
CCCCAACCGAAATTCGACAGCGACCTGCGTCTTTTGCGAGCCGCTCTTAAGAAGCCGCAATGAAACCGGGGAAAATCGAGAGACGGAGCATATGCTCGATACGGGAATTGCCTCGCCGTTTTGTGGGAGACTTCAAATTCGCATTTGCGAGGTTTGCCTGCGGATCGGCGCCCAGCGTTCGCATGAACTCCAACTGAATGCGACGTTCAAAGGCAGTTCAGAGCGGGTTGCATATGGTCTTCTCAACCTTTCCGACGCGGCATCCCCCAATGACGAGCAATGACGGAGGAATTCCACATGTCAGCCCACACCGCCGCCTACCCCTCGCGCAATTTCATTGCGCTTTTCACATTCCCACTTATCGCGCTGTTCGTTGCGCTATTGCCGGCCAGCCCGGCGCAGGCGCGATCGGGCCAGTATGAGGCCGGCTATGCCGACGGCCTCAGGGTTGGCCGGCAGCACGGTTACCAGGACGGCTACAAGAACGCCTACAAGAAGTCCTACGTGCGCGAGCTGATGCGTCCGTCGAGCCGCGGCTTCAGGTCCGGCGCGGAACGATCCATGGAGTCGGCTGACTACGTGCGGGGCTACAAGGACGGCTACGAGGTCGGCTACGAGAAGGGCTACAGGGCCGGCCGCCGCGAAGGCAACCGGGATGGCCGCGACGACGCACGCGACTGGAAGCATGATCTGCGTGCCAAGATGCGCCGGTGCATGGAACACGGCGGACCAGGCTGCGGATAGCGAATTTCACGCAGAACGATCGCGGCTCCGCATTTCCACACGATGAAATTTAATGTTTCGGCCGCCTTCGCATCGTGCACGGGCGGCCGAACCACTTTCACGAGGCCTAGCGTTTCGACTCTGACACTTGGTGCCCTGCCGGTCACCTGCGTGTCAGCCCGGAACCCTAGCCTCTCCTAGTTTGTGTTTTGGATTCACAAACGCTTGACGACCTCCGCCCGGGGATCAAGCGTTTGATCCAGAACACCAGATCGGGCGGCGCCTCAAGGTGCCAGTCCACAACCCTTCATGACGGCGTAGGTCTGGTCGACGATGTCGTCCTCCTCCTTCTCGGTGAGACCCGAGTCGCCTTGCGCCAGTTCGCCGATCGGCTTGGAGACCGAATCGTAGGCGAAGCTCAGCTTCTTGTCTTTGAAGGTCTTGTCGATGCCGTCGGCAACGCACGCGCATTTCGCCTTCGCCTCGGCGCCGCGCTCCTTTTCGCAAACGGAAAGATAGCCGGCGCGGTCGGCAGCGTGCCCTGCCGTGCCGGCACCCAACGTGATGCCTGTGGCGAGCGCGGCAAGAAGAAGCGGGCGCGACGGAAATGACATGACGACCTCCACATGATTGGACTTGAGCGCGGGCTGCCGCGTGCACCTGATTGCGGCTTATCGAGGCCAGCATAGCGGGTGGATATGACCAGCGAGAGGCCCGTGCAACCCCGCGGAACAGCAAAACGATTATTCGCGTTAACGACGACACGACGTCAGATAGCTGGCGCGGCTGCCCATGGGCTTGATATAGTTCAATTCGAAGAGCATCCGTCACTTGCGGGTGCCGCTGTTGCCCGTCCTGCATCACCGAAAGCTCCCGCCGCGATGTCCAAATCCGCCGCCGATCCGAAACGCCTGTCGCATCTGAACGAGCGGGGCGAGGCCAACATGGTCGACGTGTCGGCCAAGGACGTCACGCATCGCGTAGCGCGCGCGGAGGGCTTCGTCAGCATGGCGGCGGAGACGCTGGCGTTGATCGAGTCGGGCGCGGCAAAGAAGGGCGATGTGCTGGCAACGGCGCGCATCGCCGGGATCATGGCGGCGAAGAAGACGGCGGAGCTCATTCCTCTGTGCCATCCGCTGCCGATCACCAAGGCGACTGTCGACTTCGAGAAGAGCAGCGACCCTCCCGGGCTCAATGTCACCGCCGAGGTCAAGGTCGCCGGGCAAACCGGAGTCGAGATGGAAGCCCTGACCGCCGTATCGGTCGCGTGTCTCACGGTCTACGACATGCTGAAGGCCGTCGACAAGGCGATGAGTTTCGAGGGCATCCGGCTGGTCGAGAAATCAGGCGGGCGCTCTGGACATTGGCGCGCCGATGGTGCCGCACGGAATGTGCCTGCCGCAAAACGGGCCAAGGTCTGAGATGGCGCTGCTGGCGGTCGATGAAGCGCTTGCACGCATCCTGGCGGCCGCCCATTCCGTGGGAGCCGAGGACGTGCCGCTGACCGCGGCGAGGGCCCGCGTGCTGTCGGGAGATGTTGTCGCGCGCCTTACGCAACCGCCCTTCAACGCGTCGGCTATGGACGGATATGCGGTCCGCGCCAGTGATGTTGCGAGTTTGCCCGCGCAAGTCAGGCTGATCGGAGAATCTGCCGCTGGCCATGCATTCGCGGGTTCCATCGGACCGGGCGAAGCGGTGCGGATCTTTACGGGCGCACCCGTGCCGCAAGGCGCTGATGCCATCGTCATCCAAGAGAATGTCCGCGCTGACGGCAGTGTGATCGAAGTGGTGGAAGGGCGGCCCGATCCGGAGCACATCCGGCGGCGCGGCGGCGATTTCGCGCAAGGCGACATCGTCCTCAAGGCAGGCCAACGCCTCACTTCGCGTGACATCCTGCTCGCGGCTGCGACAGGACACGCATCGCTTTGGTGCGCGCGGCAGCCACGCGTGGCGCTGCTCGCAACAGGTGACGAGTTGGTGCCGCCGGGGGAAACGCCGCGGCACGATCAGATCATCTCGTCCAACTCCTACGGGCTTGCTGCGATGCTTGCCGCGTTCGGTGCCGAACCTTTGCTGCTCGGCATCGCGCGCGACACGCTGGCGAGCCTCGACGAGAAGATCGACCAGTCCGCCGACGCCGATCTCTTGATCACGATCGGGGGTGCGTCGGTGGGCGATCATGACCTCGTCATTCCCGCACTCAAGGCGGCGGGAATGACTCTCGATTTCTGGAAGATCGCGATGCGGCCCGGCAAGCCGATGATCTTCGGCCGTCGCGGCCGGCAGATCGTGCTTGGCCTTCCGGGCAATCCGGTTTCCTCGATGATATGTGCGCGCGTCTTCGCAGTACCGCTCATCGCCCGCATGCTGGGACAGCCCGAGGCCTCACAAGCGGCCCTCTGCCTGCCGCTCATGCAACCGCTGGAGGCCAACGGGCCGCGCACCCACTACATGCGCGCTTGCCGGGAGGTGACGCGGGAGGGCGGCGTCGCGGTGCGGCCCATCACCAGCCAGGACAGCTCTCTCATCGCCCCGCTCGCCAGGGCGGACTGCCTGATCGTGCGGCCGCCGGGGGCCGCCGCGCTGCCGGCCGGCGCGATAGTCGACACGTTGTCCCTCGATTTCTGAACGACCTGCTTTGCGTGTTGTAGAAAAGCTCTTGCGGAACACCTCAAGAACGGTTAGCGTACGTTCATGCTTTGTGCCGTGAACTTGGTTCGCGATCTGAAGCATCGGGGTCGAGGGACCGGGGATCAGGCAGTTTCAGTTCGGGCGGCAGTTCCGTACCGGCGGAAAGTTTGGATTTGCGCGCGCAAGCGGGAAATCGCGCCGCGGCAGCAGTTTGGCGAAGGTCCGTTCGACCAGGGACCGCAACACATCGGAGACGTGATGCTCACGCAAAAGCAGAAAGAACTGTTGCTCTTCATTCACGAGCGCATGCAATCCGATGGTGTGCCGCCGTCGTTCGACGAGATGAAGGATGCGCTCGACCTGAAGTCGAAATCGGGCATTCACCGGCTGATCACGGCGCTGGTGGAGCGCGGCTTCATCCGCCGCCTGCCACATCGCGCGCGGGCGATCGAGGTGATCAAATTGCCCGAGGGCAGCGAAGGCGCACCCAAGCGCGGCGGTTTCCAGCCCAGTGTGATCGAAGGCAGTGGCCGGCGTCACACCGAACTTTCGCCGCCCAGCTCCGTCACGATCGACAGCCGCACGGTTTCGGTTCCCGTGATGGGCCGGATCGCGGCCGGCACGCCGATCAGCGCGATCCAGAACCACACCCATGACATCGCCTGCCCGCCCGATCTGCTGACGAACGGCGAGCATTTCGCGCTCGAGGTGAAGGGCGATTCTATGATCGAGGCCGGCATTCACGACGGGGACACCGTCATCGTCAGACGCTGCGATTCTGCTGAGAATGGCGACATCGTCGTGGCGCTGGTCGAGAAGGAAGAGGCGACGCTGAAGCGGCTTCGCAAGAAGGGGACGACGATTGCTCTGGAGGCAGCCAATCCGGAGTTCAAGACGCGCATCTTCGGGCCAGACCAGGTCGACATCCAGGGACGGCTCGTGGGTCTCATCCGCCGTTACTGACCTATTTTCCGAGGCGGATGCGGCAGCGGCGGTCAAACGTTCGCTTGTTGGTCCGTTGGGATGGCGCCCAAGCGCAAACAGGCCGCCGGTATTATTGCGCGTCGGCTGGTGCAAGGCGTTCGAGACCCGGGGGCGGACTACGACGTGGTGAGGCTCGCAAGCCAAGGTGCCGTGCCGATCGGTCGTGGCGGTTGGGTCCGTGTTTAGTCTGGGCTGAGGTCCTCCCACGCTGCGTCATCATCGACTTCGACCTCGGGACGCGGCTGCTTCAGTGCGTCGAGCATTTCGATCGGCGCGGCAAAGCGCGCAATGCCTGTGGAGCGACTTGAGCGAACAGAGGCGGAGTTGGCCGAGGTGACGTTGGTGGAGGCGCCCCGTGCGGGCTTGGATTGTGAGGCTTGGCGAATGCCGCGCGCATCGTTGGCGTGTGGGCGAGCGGTGTTATCGGTCGTGGTGTTGACGCCAGTGTCGTCGGCCGAGAGTAGCGCGCGACGACGACCTTCGGCGGACCAGGGATGGGGCGGCGACCAGGGCCGCAAACCGCGTGCGGCGGCGACGGTTTCGAGATGCAGCTTGCGCGGGCCTTCGACATAGATCGCGTGCGTGCCCGCCGTGCGCGTGGCGAAGAAGTCGACGATCATGACGGGCTGTGCGCAGGACTTGGGTGCCGGCTCGGCGAGGATCAGTACGTCGGCGGACGCGCAGTCGTCGGCGATCGAGGCGGCGTGGCGGGAGACGGCGACGCGCGTACCCTTGACGGTCGCCGTGCAGCCCACGGCGTCGCAGTCCATTCCCGGTGACGCCACGGCCTCACCGGTGGAGCGGCGATCGCCATCACTTTCGAGCCAGCGCTTCAACTCGAAGCGTGACTGCGGCGCCGGCAGCGCCGTCAATAGTCCCGATTGCGTGCGCACCGCGACGAGATGACCGTCGCGGCCGACGAGGAGGTCGGGAGACTCGCGAAACGGCGCAAGTGCCATTCCGAAGGCGATCGCCACCAGGCCGAGCAAGCGCCATCGCGTGTGCCACAGCAACAGCCACAGCCCTCCTGCCAGCGTAATCACGAACGCCGACGTCGGGATCGCCGGCACGACGCCGACAGCGCCTGGCAGGCTGGCGACATTTCGCGCCGTCCAGCTCATGGCGTCGATGCCCCACGCCATCACGAGGAGCGGTCCTGCCTCCAGCCCCACCGGCATTGCAACCAATGTCGCCAGCGCTGCGGGCATGACAAGAAAGTTGCAGATCGGGACGGCGATGAGGTTGGCGAGCACCGCGTATTGCTGGCTCTTGTGGAAGTGATAGACCGCGAATGGCGTCACCGCCGCCGATGCGATCAAGGTGGTCAGCACGATGCCGCCGAAGAACAAGGCTGCGGTGAACATCCAGCCGTGCGGACGCAAATGCGCGTGCTCGAGGCGATCGCGCAACACTTCGAAGGCGGCGACCAGCGCGGTGACCGCTGCAAACGACATCTGGAAGCCGACGTCGAGCAGACTTTCGGGGAACAGCACCAGGATGACGAGCGCCGACAGGGCGACGTTGCGCAAGGCAATGGCCGGCCGATCGAGCAGGATGGCCATGAACATGATCGAGATCGTGATGAACGAGCGCACGGTCGCAAACGAGCTTCCGGAAATGGCAAGATAGGCGAGCGAGCCTGCGGCAGCCGCGAGTGCTGCCCACTTCTTGACGGGGTAGCGCAGCGCTATCGACGGAAACAACGCCAGCAGGAAGCGAACGAGCCAGAACACAGCGCCGCCCATGATCGCCATGTGCAGGCCCGATATGGAGAGAATGTGGAAGAGACCTGAATCGCGATAGGCGGCGTTGGTGGCTTCGGAAATGCCGCCGCGTTCGCCCGTCACCAGGGCCTTGGCGATCGCTGCGGACTCGCCCGAGAGGACACCATCAATGCGCTTGCCGATGGCTTGGCGAAGTCGCTGAACGGCGGCCGTCACCACTAGTGAAGACGGCGGCGGAGCTGCTGCGGAATCGCGCTCCGGCTTTATCAGTGCGTAGCCGACAGCACCGATGCCAGAGAAATAGGCATATCGCGCAAAGTCGAAATCCGCCGGCAACACTGGAGCGGCCGGCGGGGCGAGGTGAGCCTTGAGGATGATCGCATCGCCGGGTGAGAGTTCGTCGCCGCGAACCATCGTCCTGACGCGCACGCGCCCCGGCGTTCGCTCTGCGTCAAGCGTGTCGATTCGCGAGACGAGCACGGTGAGGCGTTCGCCGCGGCCTTCGCGCGGCTCGATCAGCTCGACGTAACCGCGCACTTCGACGGGGCCGACGCGCCGATCGAGTACGGGTGCGGCAACGATGGCGGACCGCAGCGTGACGAGGGCAAATCCGAGAGCAACGAGCAGTATCACCGCAGTTGAAATCGAAGACAGCGTGGTCCGGGGCAGCGCCATACGCAAGGCGAGCGCCGCCACCAGAGCGAGGGCCGCAAAGGCTGGCGGCGGCTCGACCAGCAACGAGAAATAAAGGGCAATGCCGAGCCCGAGTGCAACCGGCAGCCAATAGAACCAGCGTGCGCGCTCTTCTTCGAGCGCCGCGGCAAGGCTAGCGAATAAGCGCTCCGGCGCGCCTGTTGCCCGGGAATGTCCACCCCACACCATGCCGGTGGCGCCATTGGCGAATGGCGCCCCGCTGGGGTCGATCGAGCCTCCGTCGGCGCTGCGCACGGTCATGCGCGGCTCGCCCAACTGATCTGCGCCTGATGACGCCCCTTACCCACGACCACCCCCTGTGGTAAAGGCGCAAAGAACCGCTGATCCTTATCTGATCAGCACGACGATCATGGCACGCATGATGACAGAAAAACAGACCTCAGTCCTTCCCGCACCCGTCGTCCGTTTTGCCCCCTCGCCGACCGGCTTTCTGCATATCGGCGGGGCGCGCACGGCGCTCTTCAACTGGCTTTATGCAAAGGCCAAGGGCGGCACGTTCCTCTTACGCATCGAGGACACCGACCGGGCCCGCAACAACGAGGAAGCTGTTGGCGCCATCATCGATGGGCTGAAATGGCTGGAACTCGACTGGACCGGTGAGCCGGTCTCGCAGTTCTCACGTGCGGGCCTGCATAAGGCGGCGGCCGAGCAGCTGTTGGCCGAGGGGCATGCCTACCGCTGTTTCCTTACCGCCGCTGAACTGGAAGAGATGCGCGCCAAGGCAGAGGCTGAGAAGCAGCCGCTGACGATCCGTTCGCCGTGGCGCGACAAGCCGCCGTCAGAAGCACCCGAGGGTGCGCCCTACACGATCCGCCTAAAGGCGCCGCGCGAGGGCGAGACTGTCATCGAGGATCATGTGCAGGGTCGCGTCGTCTTCCCCAACAAGGATCTCGACGACCTCATCGTGTTGAGATCGGACGGCACGCCGACCTACAATCTCGCGGTGGTCGTCGACGATCATGACATGGGTGTCACGCACGTGATCCGTGGCGTCGACCATCTGACCAATGCCGCGCGCCAGACGCAGATCTATCAGGGACTCGGCTGGCGCGTGCCGGAGTTCGCGCACGTGCCCTTGATCCATGGTGCGGACGGCGCCAAGCTGTCGAAGCGCCACGGGGCATTGGGCGTGGAAGCCTACCGCGCCATGGGCTACCTACCCGAGGCGCTGCGCAACTATCTCGTGCGGCTTGGCTGGAGCCACGGCGACGACGAGATCATTTCGACAGGACAGTTGATCCAGTGGTTCGACATCGATGCGATCGGCAAGAGCGCGGCGCGATTCGATTTCGCCAAGCTCGAGGCGCTCAACGCGCACTACATCCGCCAGGGCAATGATCACGAGCTGTTCGAGCGGGCGGTGCACATCCTGCCGGAGATCCCGGGTGGCGGTGAGATCGCCGCTGCGCTCGCGGCTGGGGCAAGTGCGAAATTCCGCGCCGCCATCCCAAGCCTCAAGGAACGGTCGAAGACGCTCATCGATCTCATCAATGGCGCAAGCTACGTATTTGCGAAGCGGCCGTTGGAGCTCGACGACAAGGCCGCAAAGCTGATCGATGCGGATGCGCGGCGCATGTTGGCGCAGCTGCTCGATCGCCTGAAGCATTCGCGTTCGTGGACGGCGCAGGCACTGGAGGCCGAAGTGCGCGAGTTCGCAGAAGCGACGGGGTTGAAACTCGGCAAAGTGGCGCAGCCGCTGCGCGCGGCGTTGACGGGCTCGACGGTTTCGCCGCCGGTGTTCGATGTGATGGCGGTTCTGGGCGAGGAAGAGAGCGTTGCCCGCATCGCCGATCAGGCGGCACATACTTGAGCACCGATCGGCACGCTCGTGACATGGCATCGGCGGCTCACGACAGCTATGGTAATGTCGCGCGACTTGGCCCCAACCGGTTCTTGCTGCATCGCACGAGTTTTTGTTGCTTCTAAAGGCGAGCGGTGGTTGCCTGAGCACAAGAATTGAGCAGCAAGGTTCTGCTATTGTTTGGTTTTTCATCGGGAAGTTTTGCCGAATACCGCCGAACGGTTATCTTGTCGCAGGGCGGAATGTAAGCTACCAGAGCCTCACTCGATCCGATGCCGCCGCCGTGCGCGTCGCCAGACACCCGAGATGCCGCCGCTCCTTTCTCAAGGGTTTGCCAATGACCGTTCAGGACAGCTCCATGGCCTCATCCAAACCGACCGAAAATGCAAAGCTTACACTCAATGGCAAGACCGCGGAAATGCCGGTGCGCTCCGGCACTGTGGGACCCGATGTGATCGATATCGGCCGTCTTTATCGCGATACCGGCTGTTTCACCTACGATCCGGGCTTTACCTCGACGGCGAACTGCTCGTCCAAGATCACCTACATCGACGGCGACAACGGCGTGCTGCTGCACCGCGGATATCCGATCGATCAGCTTGCAGAGAAGTCGAACTATCTCGAGGTGTGTTACCTGCTGCTCAATGGCGAGTTGCCGAGCAAGGCGCAGTTCAAGGAGTTCGACAAGGCGATTACGCGCCACACCATGGTGCACGAGCAGATGACGCGGTTCTTCACCGGCTTTCGTCGTGACGCGCATCCGATGGCGGTAGTGTGCGGCTGCGTCGGCGCGCTGTCGGCCTTCTATCACGATTCCACCGACATCAACGATCCCACGCAGCGCCGCATCGCCGCCAACCGCATGATCGCCAAGATGCCGACGATCGCGGCCATGGCCTACAAGTATTCCTGCGGTCAACCCTTCATCTATCCGAGGAACGACCTCGACTACACCTCGAACTTCCTGCAGATGTGCTTCGCGGTTCCGTGCGAGCCCTACATCGTCAATCCTGTGGTGGCGCGCGCGCTCGACAAGATCTTCATCCTGCACGCCGACCATGAGCAGAACGCGTCGACATCGACGGTGCGGCTCGCCGGCTCGTCGGGGGCCAACCCGTTCGCCTGCATCGCCGCGGGCGTCGCCTGCCTGTGGGGCCCGGCGCACGGAGGTGCCAACGAGGCGGCGCTCAACATGCTGCAGGAGATCGGCCACGTCGACAACATCCCCAAGTACATCAAGATGGCCAAGGACAAGAACTCGGGCTTCCGCCTGATGGGTTTTGGCCACCGCGTCTACAAGAACTACGATCCGCGCGCCAAGGTGATGCAGAAGACCTGCCACGAGGTGCTCGATGCGCTCGGCATCCGCGACGAACCGCTCCTGAAGGTGGCGATGGAGCTGGAGCGAATCGCGCTGCAGGACGATTACTTCGTCGAGAAGAAGCTTTATCCCAACATCGACTTCTATTCGGGCATCACGCTCAGGGCGATGGGCTTCCCGGTGGCGCTCTTCACCGTGCTGTTTGCTGTCGCACGCACGGTCGGATGGATCGCGCAATGGAAGGAGATGATCGAGGATCCCGAGCAGCGCATCGGTCGTCCTCGCCAGCTCTACATCGGTGCAGCCGAGCGCAACTACGTGCCCATGAAGGAGCGCGCGTGACGTATTGCGAGCGTGCCTTTCGCTTCGCTATTTCAAACATTGCAATCATCAGCCGAGGGCCGGGCCTACGTCCGGCCCTTTGCTTTCGACGCAATCCATGAATCGGAGGTCAGCCGGCGCGGGAGCGGAGCGCTGTCTCCAGCACGATGTCCGCCGCCTTCATGCTCGGCGTGCCATCATCCAGCAATAACTTGCCGGGGATGCGGGCCAGGGCGTCAAGTTGCGCCCGGCGCGCCGGCGTATCGGTGAGCAAAGGCCCCAGCGCTTCGGCAAGTCGCTCGGGCGTGCACACCTCCTGCAGGCACTCGGGAAACGCATTCTCGCCGAGCACCAGGTTGGCAAGCACCACAGACTGCACCTTGAGAAGGAAGCGAAGGCGTGCAGCAAGCGCGTCCACCTTGTAGGCGATGATCATCGGCGTGCCAGCCAGCGCCAGCTCAAGCGTCACTGTGCCTGAAGCGGCGAGAGCGACCGTCGCCAGGCGGAACGCCGCGAACTTGTCGGCATCGCCTGTCACAAGGTGCGGCTTGACGGTCCAGTCGGCAAGTCCTGCCTCAATGAGCGGCCGCACGCTATCGACAACAGGAAGGATGACGTCGGCCTTCGTACCGCGCGCCTCGAGCAATGCGAGTGCCTGTCCGAATGGCTGCATCAGACGCGATACCTCCGAAGCGCGACTGCCGGGCAGCACCACGATGACGGGGCGATCGGCCGACAGACCGAGCCTGCTGGCCAGCGCCGCACCATCCTGCGCCGTGATCCAGTCGTAGCGCTCGATCAGCGGATGGCCGACATACGTGCATGGCGGGCCGCCGAGGCGCCGATGTGCCTCCGGCTCGAACGGCAGCAGCGCCATGACATGATCGATATAGGCGCGCATGCGAGGCGCGCGGCCGGACCGCCAGGCCCAAACGCTGGGGCTGACGTAATCGATGATCGGGATCATCGGCTGGCGCTTCCTGATGCGCTTGGCGATCGGGTGCGTGAACTCCGGGCTGTCGATAATGACGACGCAATCGGGCTTGGCAGCAACCGCGGCATCGACGGTATGATAGACGCGGCGGACGATCCGGGGCAAACGCGGCAGGATCGACAGCGGCCCCATCACGGCGACCTCGTGCAGGGGAAAGAGCGAGGTGAGCCCCTCCGCCTCCATGCCCGCGCCACCAACGCCGGAATAGCTGATCGGAACCCTGGCGCGGGCACGCAGCGCCGACATCAGCTTGGCGCCCAGCGCGTCGCCGGAATGCTCGCCGGCAACGACAAAGAGCTTCATTGCGTGGCCCGCGAGGTCTGACTGATCAGCCATGCTGTTCCTCGTCATCGGTGGGTACGCCGACGATGAAGATACCGGCCTTGTCGGCTGCTTCGATGGTCTGGGAAGGGACACCGGCAGCGAAGCGGCGCAGCTTGGCGACCAGGCCGGCGAACCTGCCCCTGACGGCACTTTCGACCAGCTCGGGTACGCAGTCGCGGCCGGCTTCGACCACCATGGTGCCCGAGCGGCGGCGTAGGCGACGGTCGCCCCACTGCCTGAGCTCGGCGGCGCGGGCGAGTGTCATTGCAGCGCCCTCACCGGTTTCGACTGCGAGCACGTGGCCGCGCACGACGACGACGGCGCGACTGCCACCGAGCGGGCGCAAGGCGGCAAGAATGTCCAATCCGGTCTTGGCATCATGCAAGGCGCGGCGCGGAATAGGATAGCGACCAAGCGCCTGTGTCTGCATCGTGCCGGCGGCGCGGCGAGAGCGCATGGCACCGAGCGCGCGGGCCGTCCACGAGGGCCTGCCGCCTGGTTTGGTTGCGTATGCGCTTTGTGAGTCCCCGACATCGAAGCCGGCAACGGCGAGCCGGCTTGCAGCGGCACGTGCCAGTAGCTCGGCGCGGCTGGCGGCGAGCGTGCGGCCGGCTTCGACAGCAATACCGCCCAGTCCCGCTTCAATGGCACGCGTGATGGTGTTGGGGCCTATCACGGGCAGGTCGATGCGCAGGTCCTGGCCCGGCTTGGTGCGCTTGACGAGGACGCCTGCCGACCGGGCGGGAATAGTCGCTCCGGCGCGACGCTGGAGCGCCAGCCGCTCCAACATGCGATCGGTTCCCTCGGCCGCCTCCAGAGCCTCCAGTCTGCCATCGCAAACAACAGCCGCCTGGCCAATGTCGAAACCACCCAGCGCCGCAATGGCATGAAAACCCATCTGCGCGTCGCGCAGCATGGAGCGATCGAATGCGTCCGCGGTGAAGGCGCCCTTGCCGACGACCAGCTCCGGCGCTACTTGCGCGGGACCGGCGACGCGAAACCCGTGACCTTCGAAGAAGCGGATGACGCCGCGCAATACGGCGTCGTCGCCACCGGCCAGCACAAGGCCGAGCACGGTGCCTGCCGCGCGCACGAACCCCATGTCCGGCTTGATGGTGCCAAGGTCGGGGCGCGTCACCGCGCCGATGATGACGAGGTCTGTGCAGCCCGTCTCCTTGAAGGTCTCGACCATGCGGCCGATCTCACCCCAGTTGACGCTGGTGACGGGATAGGGTCCGAAGTCGGCATCGGACTCGCCATCGAGAGTGACGATGTGCAGGGGAATGCCACGCGCGGCGACGGCATCAGCAATCTCTCGCGGCAGTGTACCGCCGCCTGCCAGGATGCCGATCCGTCGCGCGGCGTTCATGGCGAGACCTTACGTCTCGGTGACGTCGCGTGGCGTGCACAATGAGCGTTTGCCACCGGCGCGAATGAAATCGACGATCTCAACAACGATCGGATGTTCCTTGAATTCGGCGGCGACGTCCTCCACGCGCTCCATCAAGGTGCCTTCTGCTGCGAACAGGAGCCGGTAGGCGCGGCGCAGATCGTGAATGTCGGTTCTGGAAAAGCCGCGCCGCTGCAGTCCGACGATGTTGAGGCCCGACAGATGCGCGCGGTTGCCCAGGGCCATGCCGTAGGGAATGAGATCGTTCTCCAAGCCCGACATGCCGCCGAGGAAGGCGTGCGCGCCGACTCGGGCGAATTGGATGACGGCAGCACCTCCGCCGATGATGGCGTAGTCGCCAACCGTGCAATGACCGGCGAGCATGACATTGTTGGAGAAGATGACGTTGTCGCCGACGATGCTGTCGTGGCCGACGTGGCTGTTGGCCAGGAATGCACAGTTGTTGCCCACAACGGTCTTGGCGCCGCCGCCGGCGGTGCCGGGGTTCATGGTGACGCCCTCGCGGATCCTGCAGTTCTCGCCGATAGAGAGCGTCGTCACCTCACCCTTGAACTTCAGATCCTGCGGCTGGTGGCCGATGGATGCGAAGGGAAAGATGCGGGTGCCGGCGCCAATGGTCGTATGTCCTGCAACGACCACGTGCGAGACAAGCTCGACACGATCGCCCAGAACTACATTGGGGCCGATGGTGCAAAAGGGGCCAATCCTGACGCTGCCGCCGAGAACTGCTCCGGACTCGACGATGGCGGTCGGGTGGATATTCTGGTCAACCATGCTTGCTCGCGAAGGCCCGTGCTTCCGCCGTGTCGGCGAGCATCGCGCTCACCTCGGCCTCTGCAGCAACCTGGCCGTCGACCTTCGCTTCACCGAAGAATTTCCAGACGCGGCCGCGGTTGCGCACCTTGCGGACATGGTAATGGATCTGGTCGCCGGGCACCACCGGGCGGCGGAACTTGGCCCGGTCAATCCCCATGAAGTAGACGAGCTCGGCCTTGTAGTTCTCCTTCAGGCTGGAGACGCACAGCGCGCCGGCCGTCTGCGCCAGTCCCTCGATGATGAGGACGCCGGGCATGACAGGGAACTGGGGGAAGTGACCGTTGAAGAACGGCTCGTTGATCGTCACGTTCTTGACGCCGACGCAGCTTTCGTCGCCGTTCATGTCGTAGATCCGGTCGACCAACAGCATGGGGAAGCGATGCGGCAGGAGCTGCAGCACACGCATGATATCGGCAGTGCCCAGCTGTGGTTTGTCAGATGCGTCGTTCATCGGTCTTCTCTTTCACCATCCTAACACCTGGTGCACGTTCCTTGCCCGCACCCCTTGCCCGCAACTTCATTCGGTGGCGCGCGCAATCAGTTGTCGCCATCGTCGTCAGGCCCGGCTGCGCCACCCTTTTCGCCAGTGGGCGTCTTACCTGCCCGCTCAGCCAACCGGGACACCGCAGCGAGTTCGCGCGCCCAGACTTTCAACGGCTTGGCCGGCGTTCCGCCGTAGCGTGCACCGGCGGGAACGTCGTCCTTGGCGTGCGCGGCACCCGCGATCTGGGCCCCGGTGCCGATCTTGACGTGTCCGACGGCGCCGGACTGGCCGCCCATCACCACGTAGTCGCCAAGCACGGTGGAGCCGGAAATTCCGGTTTGGGCGACGATGACGCAATGCCGCCCGATGATCACGTTGTGCCCGATTTGTACGAGATTATCAATTTTGGTGCCCTCGCCGATGACAGTATCCTTAAGGGCGCCGCGGTCGATCGTCGTATTGGCGCCGATCTCGACATTGTCCTGGATGATGACGCGGCCGATCTGCGGCACCTTGAGGTGGCCGCCGGGGCCCATGGCGAAACCAAAGCCGTCCTTGCCGATGCGGGCGCCGGCATGGATGATGACGCGGTCGCCCACCAGCGCGTGAATGACGGTGGAGCCGGCGCCGATGTAGCACTGGCGGCCGATGTGGACGCGGTAACCGATGACGGCGCCAGCGGCGATGCGGGAGCCGCGGCCGATTGCGGCCTCGGCTCCGATAACCGCGCCAGGTTCGATCTCGACGCCCTCTTCGATCTCCGCCGTCGGGTCGATGAGCGTGCCGACGTCGGCGCGGGCGGCGCGGGCCCACATCGCTCCGGGATAAAATCTCTGCAACGCAAGCGCAAAGCCGCGGTAGGGCGCCTTGGTGGCAAGCGCCACCGTTCCTGCAGGTGCACGCGAAGCAAGGGCCGGAATGATCAGGCAGGCGCCGGCCTGGGTCACCGCCAACTGTGGCAGGTACTTCTTATTGTCGAGGAAGGACAGATCGTCAGGCCCGGCGTCGGCAAGTGGTTTGACGTCATGAATGGCGCGCGCGGCGTCGGCCCCTTCGGGCAGCTCTGAACCCGTGATTCGTGCAAGCTCCGAGAGGGGGATCGGTGCCGCCTTATCGAAGAACCCAGGATGTTGCATGGCGATATTCCCCAACGCTGGCGACAGGCATTCGGACGCTGCTCGCCGCCGTCAGCAATAATTCGAAATGTGCATGGCTGTCGTTTGCTGATCGAGACGTGCGCATCTCGAACCAACCGAAAACGATGCGGCAGTCGGCGGGTGATGTGCCCTGCGCGAGCGAAACTAGCACAATGCTGCACCGCCGCCAGCCCGGCGTCGCCGTAACGCCCGAGGGATTCACAGCCCGAAACCGTCTTCCTGCGCAGGCTCGAAAAAGCAGAACGCCGACCCAGGTGGTCGGCGTTCCGTTCGACTACTTTTGTCAGCTCGTGTTCAAGCGGCTGTTCAGTTGATGCGCATCAGAACTTGGTCTGGGCGCCGAACCGGAACATCTGCTCCTCGTCATACTTCTCCTTGGTCAGGGCCTTGGCGAAGTCGACGCGCAGCGGACCAACAGGCGAGTTCCACAGGATCGAGGCACCGACCGACGAGCGGATGGTGGAGTCGTCGGCGAGGTTCGTACCCAAGATATCCGATGCGCGCTTGGACGCGTTGAACAGCGAGCCGGCGTCGGCGAACACGGCACCGCTGATGCCGATGTCTTCAGGAACGAACGGGATCGGGAAGCGGATTTCAGCTGTGGTCGCCCAGTAGGTCTTGCCGCCGATAGCATCGCCGGTGCTCAGGTCGCGCGGACCGAAGCCCGAGCGCTCGAAGCCGCGGATGGTCTCACCGCCACGGAAGAACAGGTCGAGGATGCGGACGTCGTCGCTGCCCCAGCCCTCGATGTGACCAGCAATGGCGCGGCCGACGAAGGTAATCTTCTCGGTGATCGGGTAGTAGCCGCGCGCTTCGCCTGACAGGCGGACGTACTGCGCGTCGCCGCCAAGGCCAGCGAAGTCGACGCCGGTCTGCAGGTAATAACCCGAGGTCGGATTCTTGGGATGATTGCGCTTGTCGTAGGTGAGCGTCGTGCCGACCAGCGAGGTGTAGTAGACCTTGTCGCGGCAGTCGGCTGGCACTGTCGTCAACGGATCACCGTCCTGATTGAGCGGATTGCCGATATTGGCGTCACCGCAGGCATCCTTGATCGCCAGAGAGGCGGTCGGCTGCACGTCGAAGATCTCGTCGCGCGAGAACGTGTAGTAGTTCTGAACCCACAGGTCCTCGGCGATCGGGTAGCCGAGACGCAGCGTGGCGCCGGTCTTGCGGCTCTTGAAGCCCGAGGTGCTGGTCTGGTCGACTTCCTTGTGGAAGATGTCGAAGCCCGCCGACAGGTTCATGTCGAGGAAGCGCGGCTCGGTGAACGACAGCTCGATCTGGTAGCGCTCCATCGAGCCCGCCAGCTTGAGGCGCAGGAACTGGCCATTACCAAGCAGGTTGCGCTCTGAGATCGAGATGTCGCCGATGACACCTTCACTGGTGGAGTAGCCGGCACCGAACGACAGCTCACCGGTGGACTGCTCTTCGACGGCAACGTCGAGGTTGACCCGGTCCTGGCTCGATCCGGGATTGCGGTCGACCTTGACGGTCTTGAACAGGCCCAGAGCTTCGAGGCGCTTCTTAGCGCGATCGACCAGCAGCGGGTTATAGGCATCGCCCTCAGCCAAGCGGAATTCGCGGCGGATGACATGATCCTTGGTGCGCGTATTGCCGAGGATGTTGATGCGCTCGATATAGACGCGCGGACCTTCCTCCAACGTGTAGACGAGGCTGATCGTGCGGGTCTGGAAATCGGGGCGCGCGCGCGGACGAACGCGGGCGAAGGCATAGCCCTGCTCGGCGACCGACAACGTGAGCTTCTCAACAGTCTTGTCGATCTGCGAGCCGTTGTAGACGTTGCCCTGCTTGGTGAGCAGATCGCCCTTCAGCGGATCGACCTTCACCTCCTGCAAGGAGCTTTCGATCTCGACCGTGCCGAAGTGATAGATCTCGCCCTCTTCGACGGCGAAGGTGATGAAGAAGCCGGTCCCATCCGGCGCCAACTCGGCATTGCCGGCAACGACGCGCGCGTCGGCATAGCCGTTCTTCAGGTAGTACTGGCGCAGCAGCTCGCGATCGAGCGACATGCGGTCGGGATCGTAGATGCTCGTGCCCTTGAGGAAATCGAACCAGCCCGTCTGCGTCGTCGAGATGATATCGCGCAATTGCGAATCGGAGAAGGCGTGGTTGCCGACGAAATTGATGCCCTTGACCTTGGTGGCCGCGCCCTCGGTGATCTCGAAGACGATGTTGACGCGGTTGCCGTCGAGCTCGATCATCTTAGGCGCGACATTGGCGGCGAAGCGGCCCTGACGGCGATAGACGTCGAGAATGCGCTGCACGTCGGCCTGCGCCTTGGCGCGCGTGAAAACCGCGCGCGGTTTCAGCTGGACTTCGCTCTCCAGCGTCTTGGTCTCGACCTCGCTATTGCCCTCGAAGGCGACTTGCGAGACGACGGGGTTTTCCACGACCGTCACGACGACGGCCGAGCCTTCGCGATCAATGCGCACGTCGGAAAACAGGCCGGTCGCAAACAGCGCCTTCAGCGACTTGTCGGCGGCACCCGAACTGTAAGCCGAGCCAACCGTGATCTGCATGTAGGAGCGGACCGTTTCCGGCTCCAGCCGCTTGTTGCCCACGACGCGGATCTCGCGAACCACGCCCTGCGCCGCGGCAGGTGTCGCCATTGCGACGAGATCAACGGCCAAGATGGCCGGCGAGAGAATTGCCAGCCATAGGGCCAGCCAGAGTCTCGCGACCAACCGGTTTTGTTGCTTCTGCATTGGCAAGGTAGACCCTCGCAGTTGCCGACCCCCTAAAGCGCATAGACCGTCGGCATCGGCCTGCGCGCTCACCAAGCGAAGAGCTTTAGCTGGCACCCCTACCCGCGTTCCCGTATCCAGCGTCCCTGTCGCGCTGAATCGCAGGCGGACTACCCCCCTTCGTGACCTCTAGGTTTTAACGATTCAGTAAGGCCCGGGGAAGTGGCAAGAATGCGCCACCGGGGGACAAAATGAGAGGTCTCAAAAAAACCATTTCTTGAGGATCGGCAAGTCGTTGAATGTGGCGAAAACCATCAACATGAGAACGATCGCCAAGCCGATTCGGAAGCCGATTTCCTGTGTCCGTTCGGATAGAGGGCGGCGGCGAATGGCTTCGATTGCGTAGAACAAAAGATGCCCGCCGTCGAGCAGCGGAATCGGGAACAAATTGAGCAGGCCGATGCTGACCGAAATCACCGCAATGAAGTGAAGCAGGGGCTGAATGCCGAACTTGGCCACCTGGCCCGAGACATCGGCAATCCGAATCGGTCCGCCGAGCTGATCTGCGCTCTGGCGACCGCGCACCAGATCGACGATGAAGTCGAGCGTGGTGGTGACGATCGTGGCGGTACGATCAACGCCCAGAATGACGCTTTCGCCCAATCCAACCTTGCGGTGCAACCGCTCTGCACCTGGCAGGCTGGTGATGCCGATGATTGGTGTCCTGATCTTGCCGGACAGCATATCCTCATGCTCGGTGAGCTTTGGGCGGATCGTCAGCGTCAGGATTTTGCCGCTGCGATCGACAACGAATTCCAGGTCTTGATCGGGACTCGTCGAGACGATCCGCTGCAGGTCACCGAAATCCTTGATGTCCTTGCCCTCGATCTTGAGGACGAGGTCGCCCGGCTGAACGCCAGCGTTGGCAGCGGGCGAATTGGCGACCACAGTGCCGACGCGTGGCTCAAGGGTGGTTATGCCGTAAACCGCGAAGATGGCTGCGAAGATGACGATGGCGAGAATGAAGTTGGCGATCGGTCCGGCCGCGACGACCGCAGCACGCTGCCAGACTGGCTTGTGGTGGAAGGACCCTTCGACCTGCTCAGGAGGCATCTGGCGCAGGGTTTCCGGAGAGGGAGCGCTGGCGGCGTTCTCGTCTCCGACGAACTTGACGTAGCCGCCAAGCGGCAGCCAAGCGATCCGCCAGCGCGTGCCGTGGCGATCGTTGAAGCCCCAGATCTCGCGGCCAAAGCCGATCGAGAACGTGCTGACGGCGACACCGCACCAGCGGGCGACGAGGAAGTGCCCCAACTCGTGAAAAAAGACCACGACGGACAGCACGAACAGGAATGCCAGCGGCATCGTCAACGAACTCAAAACACTGTTGAAAATACCGCTCATTCTTTTCCTGCCTTGGGTCTTTGGCCAATGCTTTTCCACACGACAGAAGCGCTGCGTGCTGGTCTTGTCGCGGCGCGATTCGCCGACATCACGAAATGGGCCGGTCGCGAGGCGCCGTCAATAGCACGCCGGGCCGGATGACCCAAATTTAAGCTCACATCTCGAATTTCGCGCTAACCTTGATCATGTGTCGTGTCGAACATGGGGCTATCGGCAAAGGTGGCGCAAGCGCGGTGTGAAATAACTAATTCCGTGCGCGCTCATCAAGCACCGATCGTGCCAAATTGCGGGCCTCCGTGTCGATTGACAGAATGTCTTGCAGGCTGTCGCAGGTTGCCGACCAGTCATAATGCTCTGAACGCGCCAAACTGTCGGCCACGACAGCGGAAATGTCGAGGAATCCCAGTCGCCGCTCCAAAAACGCATTGACCGCGACTTCGTTAGCCGCATTGAGCACGATTGGTGCGGCGCCACCCGACATGAGCGCCTGCCGCGCCAGTGCCAGCGAGGGAAACCGCGTCAAATCGGGAGATTCAAACGTCAGCTTACCGATCGCCGCAAGATCGAGCCGCGTGGTCGGCGCATCGATGCGGTAGGGCCAGGACAGCGCCAGCGCGATCGGGGTGCGCATGTCGGGCGAGGACAGTTGCGCCAGAACCGAGCCGTCGCGATAGGCCACCAGGCAATGGACGATCGATTGCGGATGGACGATGCAATCGAGCTTGTCTGCGGCGACGGGGAACAGGTGGTACGCCTCGATCAGCTCCAGCCCCTTGTTCATCAAGGTCGCCGAGTCGATGGTGACTTTGGCGCCCATCGACCAATTGGGATGACGCAGCGCCTGCTCGGGCGTGGCGGCGGCGAGGCGGCTCATGTCCCAATCGCGAAACGGGCCACCCGATGCCGTCAGCGTGATGCGTTCGATTGAATCGGGGGATGATGCACCGATTGCCTGAAAGGCTGCGGAGTGCTCGGAATCGACGGGGAGCAGTTCGGTGCCGGCCGACTTGACCTCGCGCATGAACAGATCACCAGCGGCGACGAGGCATTCCTTGTTGGCGAGCGCCACTCGCCTGCCCTGCCGAACAGCGGCGAGAGTCGGCACCAATCCTGCCGCGCCGACGATCGCAGCAACGACGCAATCGGCAGGACGTGACGCCGCCTCGGCGAGGCCATCGGGGCCTGCGGCTGCTGCAATACCAGTGCCGGCGAGCAGTGCTGCAAGCTCAGCATAGGCTGAGGGATCGGCGACAACGGCGAGTCGCGCCTTGTGGGCGATGGCGAGCTGCGCGAGACCCTTGGCATCTGCGTTGGCTGTCAGCGCCTCGATCTGGAAACGGCCATCATGACGGGCGACAAGGTCAAGCGTGCTTCGACCGATGGAGCCCGTGGCCCCGAGGATGGTGATGCGTCGCACTTCCGACGCCGCGGCGGACGCAGCCGTGACATCTGCATCCTTCGGCAATGCGTTGGCGATGCGAGAAGCCATACCGGCTCGTTCCGATCCGTGAAACTCAGCTACGTTGTTAGCACCGGCTGCCGCGGGCGATTCAACTACACGCCGAGCAGTGCGCGGGCCGGCGAAGCCGGATTGACGACAAGCGCCAGAATGGACACCGCCACCGAGACCGCAACCGTACTATCGGCGCGGTCCATGACGCCGCCATGGCCCGGGATGATGGCGCTGGAATCCTTTATGCCGAAGCGACGCTTCAATGCGGACTCCGCCAGATCGCCCATCTGCGCGATGAGTGCCAGCACCAGTCCGATGGCAGCCAATGCCATAGTGCTGGAGCCCGGCACAATGAGGGAAAACAGCGCGCCCCCGAGAAGGCCCGCTGCAAGTGCGCCGAACAAGCCCGACCAGGTTTTGTTGGGCGACACGGCGGGCCACAGTTTCGGCCCACCGATGCTGCGTCCTGCGGCGAACGCGCCAATGTCGGAGCCCCAGACGATGACGAAAATGAAGAGGATAGCGAGCAGGCCAAGGGAACCGTCCGCGCGCAGCCAGAGCATGGCGATGGTCGGCAGGCCAACATAGAGCACGCCAATGGCCGACATCATGCGACGGGATACAGAAGGCATGAGCATAAGTATGATGGCGCCGGCAACGACAGCGAGCAGTGCCTCACTCGGAAATCCCGAAGCAGCAAGGCTGCCGGCGGCGACCACCGCCAAGGCGTGAACGACGAATGCGTTGCCGAACTCCTCACCGCGTACGACGCGGCCCCATTCCCAGCACATGACAAGCGCGGCGCCGACGACGAGCAGCGCGAACGGCTTTGGTCCGGCGGTGGCCAACGCAAGTGCAACGACGGCCATGACCACGCCCGCGATCAAGCGCGGCTTCAGATCCGATTTCGATTTCGAGGGTCGCGGCGCGGCGTCCGGCCCGGCTTGTTCGCTCATTTCTTCCTCATGCCGAGGTGCGGCGCGAAATACCGCCAAAACGCCGGTCGCGATTGTTGTAGATGGCTATGGCCGCTTCCAGATCGGCGCGACCGAAGTCCGGCCAGTACGTATCGAGGAAGACGAACTCGGTGTAGGCGCATTGCCAGAGCAGGAAGTTCGACAACCGTTGCTCGCCGCTGGTGCGGACCAGAAGGTCCGGCTCGGGGATGCCATACGTGTCGAGGCGCTGATCGAGAAGCACGGCATCGATCTCCTCGGGCCGCAGGCGGCCGGCCGCCACATCGGCAGCGAGCGAGCGCGCGGCCTTGGCGATCTCAGCGCGCGAACCATAATTGAAGGCTATCACCAGATTGAGCGCGGTGTTGGCGCGCGTGAGCTCGACGGCCTCATCGATCAGGGCGAGCAGTTCCGTATCCACTCCCGTTCGCTCGCCGATGACAAGAATGCGCGTGCCAGCGCGATGCAGATCGGCGAGGTCGCGCCTGATGAACCGCTTCATCAGGCCCATCAGGTCGTCGATCTCATCCTTCGGCCGGGTCCAGTTCTCGGAGGAAAACGAGTAGATGGTGAGGTAGGGAATGGACAGCGCCTTGGCCGCTTCCACGGTGCGCCTGACGGCTTCGACGCCTTTCCTGTGGCCAACGCTTCTGGGCAGGCCGCGCGCCTTCGCCCATCGTCCGTTGCCATCCATGATGATCGCCACATGGCGAACGCCACGCGAGCCGCCGGCATCGCCAACAGAGGGCTCGGGCTTCATTTCGGGATGGTCGGGCACGGGTGGCGCCTTTTCTTGTGCTTGTCGGTGGACCGATGCTGGAGGCCCTATCATTCGTTCTATCGACGCCTCAGACCTTCTGGATCTCGGCCTCCTTGTGGTGCAGGGTCTGATCGATTTCCTTCACGTAGGCATCGGTCAGCTCCTGCACGCGCGTGGAGTTCTTCTTGTGCTCGTCCTGGCTCATGGTGTGGTCCTTCTCCAGCTTCTTGAGAAGTTCCATGCCGTCGCGTCGAACATTGCGAATGGCGATGCGGCTTTGCTCGGCGTACTTGTGGGCCACCTTGATGAGCTCCTGGCGACGCTCGGCAGTGAGCGCGGGAATGGGCAGGCGCAGCATCGCCCCATCGATGATCGGATTGAGACCGAGGTTTGATTCTCGGATCGCCCGCTCGACTGCAGAGACATTGGAGCGATCCCAGACCTGGACGGAGATCGTGCGCGGCTCGGGTACTGACACGGTCGCAACCTGGTTCAGCGGCATCTTGGAGCCGTAGACCGTGACCTGGATCGGATCGAGAAGATGCGTACTGGCCCGACCTGTGCGAAGGCCGGAGAATTCCCGCTTCAGCGCATCGATGGAGGCGCGCATGCGGGCCTCGAGCTCCTTGAGATCGAAACTTGCAGCCGGCATTGATCACTCCTTTCGCTTGCGTGCCTCGGGTCGTTGCCGACGGTCGAAACCACCGGCATCGAACTTGCTCCACGCGGCAGTCGGCAGGACAGCGGCCGCGGCCCTACCCGGAAAGGGTCGCACGGCAATTCCACAGTCTTGCGGCAATTTCTCGTGCCCCTCGTGTGCGCGCCTGATCTTGGTCCGCGTCCTCGTCAGGACACCACCGTGGCGCGTGCCTCTCCCCGCAACACCTTGAGGAGATTTCCTGTTTCCTCGACGGAGAACACAATTACCGGAAGTTGATTGTCGCGGGCAAGGGCGATTGCTGCCCCGTCCATGACCTGCAAATTGCGGGACAGAACCTCAGAGTAGCCGAGGTTGTCATAGCGGACGGCCTTTGGATCCTTCTTGGGGTCGGCGGAATAGACGCCGTCGACCTGGGTGGCCTTGGCCATGGCATCACAATTGGTCTCAATGGCGCGCAGGGTTGCCGCGGTGTCGGTCGTAAAGAACGGATTGCCGGTGCCGGCTGCGAAGATGACGACGCGGCCCTTGCGCAGATGGTGCATCGCCTTGGGCCGCACGTAGCTTTCGCAAACGGTCGGCATGGGGATCGCCGACTGTACCCGCGCGGACACCTTGAGCTTTTCGAGCGCCCCCTGAAACGCTAGCGAATTCATGACGGTGGCGAGCATGCCCATATAGTCGGCGGTGGCCCGCTCCATACCCTTGGCGGCGCCCTGGAGGCCGCGGAAGATGTTTCCGCCACCGATGACGATGGCCAATTGCGCGCCCGCCGCTACCGCCTCGGCAACTTCGCGCGCCAGCCGGTCGACGACTTCTATGTCGATGCCATAGCCGGATTTGCCCATCAGCGCCTCGCCGGAGAGCTTCAGGAGCAGGCGCTTGTACTTGAGCGGTGGTTGCTGGGACGACATGGGGTTCCTCCAGTGCGCCCTGTCCGGATGCCGGCAAAGCGGACGAGTGCGCCAATCCTGGCCGCACGCCATACCCCAATTCGGGCGCGGATGGCACTCCCCGTGCGGTCGAAACTGAAACATGCACGAGGAAATGCAGATCTTGCTTCCAGAAATGTGAACGGCCGATCGACGTGGACCGGCCGTCTGGAATGTCGAATTTCGAGAGCGCGGGCGGAACTTGGCACCGCCATGGCTGCGTCACATGGGCGGCTTGGACCCGTTCCAATCCCGCGCTGAGAGACCGATTCAGGTCGGCACTGGACTGTTCTAGCCGCCCGACATCTTCGCGACTTCCGCGGCGAAGTCGTCGTCACCCTTTTCGATGCCTTCGCCCAGCGCGTAGCGGACGTAGCTCTTTAGGGTGATCGTGCCGCCTGCCGCCTTCTCCGCTTCCTTCAGTGCCTGGCCGACCGACTTGGAGGTGTCGTGAATGAAGGGCTGTTCGAGCAGGCAATGCTCCTTGGCGAAGCTCTTCAGGCTCGACTGGAAGATCTTCTCCAGCACCTCGGGCTTCTTGCCCTGGTTCTTCTCGGCCAGGATGCCCTTCTCGCGCTCGAGCACCTCTGCAGGCACGCCGGCCAAGTCGAGCGCAACCGGGTTGGTGGCGGCGACGTGCATGGCGATCTGGCGGCCGATCTCGGTGAGGACGTCGGCCTTGCCCGCGGATTCGAGCGCGACAAGCACGCCGATCTTGCCGAGGCCGTCAGCGGCTTGGTTGTGCATGTAGCTCGATACGGCACCCTTGCTTACCGAAGCGACCGCGGTCCGGCGCAATGACATGTTCTCGCCGATGGTGGCGATCATCTCCTTGACGTAGTCCTCGACGCTGTATGCGCTGCCGGGGAACTTCATGGCGGCGAGCTTGGCGATGTCGCCATTGGCGCTCGGCGCGAGCCCGGCAATGCCAGAGACCATCTTCTGGAACTGCTCGTTGCGGGCGACGAAGTCGGTCTCGGAATTGACCTCGACGACAGCACCCGTGGCGCCTTTGGTGATGATGCCGACGAGCCCCTCGGCGGCAACGCGGCCGGCCTTCTTGGCGGCTTTCGACAATCCCTTCGCGCGCAGCCAGTCGATGGCGGCCTCGATGTCGCCGCTGGTCTCGGTCAGCGCCTTCTTGCAATCCATCATGCCGGCGCCGGTGCGATCGCGCAGCTCTTTGACGAGGGATGCGGAAATCTGGGTCATGGGTGTTCCATCGGTTGGCGGACGCGGCAGTCATGCGCCCGCGACGTGAAAGCGACGTGACTGCGGGGACCGGATTGCCCCCGCGCCGTGCTTGTTCGAGTTGTGTGGCTAGAGCGCGTTCACTTCATTGGAATCGCGAACGCGCTCTATCTCTTTCATTTGAGCATGTTTTTCACGCTGAACCGCTTACACTTCAGCTAAACATGCTCTAGGGCCGCAACTGCTGGCGTCAGTGCGATCAGGCTGCTGCAGCGTCAACCAGCTTCTTGGCCTCGACCTGCCAGTTGTCCGTGGTGATCTGGCCCTTGAGCCGGAGCTGGGTATCGAGAGCCGCGGTCTGCTCGGCATCGAGGTCAGCGATCTGCCAGAAATGGTAGACGCCAGCATCGTTGAGGCGCTGCTCGATCTTCGGCGTGATGCCCGGGATGCGCTTCAGGTCGTCGGCCTCGCCGCGAGGCGCTTCGATGCCCTTGAACGCCGACGCCGGCAGGGTCTCGCCCACCGGCTTGACGGCAGCACCGATATCGACGCCCGCTGCCTGCTGGCTGCGCTCCAGTCCATCGATCGCAGCACGCGCGATCAAGTCGCAATAAAGCGTGATGGCGCGGCCGGCGTCGTCGTTGCCCGGGATCGGGAAGTCGATGCCGTCGGGATCGCAATTGGTGTCGACGATGGCGACGATCGGGATGCCAAGCTTCTTGGCTTCCTTGATGGCGATGTGCTCCTTGTTGGTGTCGATCACGAACAAGAGATCGGGCGTGCCGCCCATGTCCTTGATGCCGCCAAGGGCGAGGTTGAGCTTGTCGCGCTCGCGCGTCAGGTTCAGCACTTCCTTCTTGGCGCGGCCGTGCGGATCGTTGAGGATGTCCTCGTACTGGCGCAGGCGGCGGATCGACTGGGAGATGGTCTTCCAGTTGGTCAGCGTGCCGCCGGGCCAGCGGTGGTTGATGAAGTACTGGGCCGAGCGCTTGGCGGCATCGGCAATCGAGTCGGACGCCGCGCGCTTGGTGGCGACGAACAGGACGCGACCGCCGCCGGCAACGGTGTCGGACACCTTGACCAGCGCCTGATGCAGCATCGGCGTGGTCTGGGTCAGGTCGATGATGTGGATGTTGTTGCGGGCACCGAAGATGAACGAGGCCATCTTGGGGTTCCAGCGGTGGGCCTGGTGGCCGAAGTGCACGCCAGCTTCCAAGAGCTGACGCATGTTGAACGTGGGCAGCGCCATCGTTTGATGATCCTTTTCCGGTTGAACCTCCGTGATCCTGAGAGAGCGAAGGCATTGATCTGGCTTTATTTTCCAGAAATGCCGAAACGCCCACCGGAGCGACCGACCGGGGCTTTCAATCCGGCCAGCGCATGGGATCACGTGTGGGATGGGCGGGTTATGGCGGAAGTCGGCGTCGAAGGCAAGGCCGGCACCGCATTTTGCGGGGCACGCGGCTCTTGGGGCCTACGCTTAAGAGGCGAATCGCTCAAGGCAGGCAGCGACGGAAGCGGGCCTTGGCCGCGGGGGTGAGAATGGCGATGGCCGAGGGTTTGGCGCTCACCCACGCGCGCAGGTCCGCGACGTCGGCTTCGTCCATGCCGATGCAGCCCGCGGTGCCTTTGCCAGGCTGACGCCAGACGTGGATGAAGATGCACGAGCCGGCCTTGTTGGCGGCATCGGCGGGATAGTCGACGACGACACCGCGCCGGTAGAGCGGTTCGGCGGCCATTTCGTCGAACTTGGTTCCGGGCTCCACGGAGCTCTTGTCGACGATGCGGCCATAGCTTTGCAAGCGCGGTTCCTCGACGCAAATGTGGCGGCCCATTTCGAGCATCATGTAGCCGGGGAGGGATTGTGCGTCCGCGCCGAACGGTGCGCCGATGGCGTAGATGCCGATCGGTGAGCGCTTGTCGCCTTCCTCTTTCAGCGGCTCTCCGGGTGCAGCGAAGTGACGGAAGCCGGCGCCCCAGGCGACGCCCTTCAGGCCGACGACGGCCTGGCGCATGGCGCCGACGGCTTGCCAAGGCGCGGCAGTGGCTGTGCGTTCATAGGTCTCCAGGATCGCCGCGCTTTGATCGAAGGCCGATGCGGTGACGACGACGAGGCGCAATGCTTTCACGATCTCCGTTGGGCAATCCTCGGCGCGGCTCTCGCTGGTCGACATGCTGATCATTGCGGCGATGATCGGAACGAGCTTCCAGTTCATTGCCGCCTCCCCTTCGTGTCGTGGTCGCTAACTCTAGTTGAAGACATCGTGCGATCAATTGATCCGCGTGACCGGGGTCTTAGTTCGTGGAGCCCAGACGATTGCGTGCGCATTCGAATTACAGCTCCACCACTTCGAGAACGCCAGGGACGGTGGAGAGGATGCCGGCCTGCTGTGGCGAGACGTCGAATGAGCCGGGGACCGCCATCTCCAGTTCGCGACCGCGTTCGGGCAACGCCATCACCAAGCGGATTTCGCCGCCCTTGCGGCCGTTTGAAGCCTTCGGCTGCAGGCGCTCGAGGATCTCCTTCTTCCAGTTCTTCTGGCGGGCGATCACGGCAGCATCGAGCACCAGCTTCAAGCCGCGCTGAACACTCGCTGCCACCTCGTCCAACGCTTCCAGCGACTGCACGCGCATCTTCAGCGTGTCGCCATCGCGTTCGGCCTCGACACCGATCACCACAGGTGTTCCCGGCTTCAACAGATGGCCGCAGGCGTTGAGCGTATCGGAGAAGATCACCGCCTCGAACTGACCGCTCATGTCGGAGAACATGGCGAAGGCGAACTTGTTGCCGCGTTGCGATTTCCGCTCGCGGGCGGAGACGACGATGCCGGCGAGGCGGCCCGTCGAGGAACCATATTCGGCAGCGGCCTCGAACTCGGCATAGCGGCGGATGCCGAGCCTGGCGAGCAGGCTCTGGTACTGGTCGAGCGGGTGGCCCGAAAGATAGAAACCGACGGCCTCGAACTCGGCGGTGAGTTTTTCCATCGGCGTCCAGGCGCGCGTCGGCTTCAAGTCGAGCATCGGCGGTCCTGCAGAGCCGCCGCCGAACAAGTCGGACGTGCCCAGAGCCTTATCGCTATCCACGCGCTGTGCCATCGCCATCACCGCGTCAGCACTGGCAGCGACAGCGGCGCGATTCAATTCGACGCCATCGAAGGCGCCTGCCTTGCTCATGGTCTCGATGGCGCGCTTGTTCAATGCCTTGGAATTGATGCGCGAGGCGAAATCTCCCAACGACTTGTAGGAGCCATTCTCGGCGCGCTCCGCGACGATCGTCTCGACAGCACCCGCACCGATGTTTTTCAAGGCCGCCAGCGAGTAGCGGATGGCGCCGCGCTGTTCCTTCTCATGCCCACCTCTCTCCCCCTCACCCCCACCCTCTCCCCCTAGGGGAGTGGGAGAAGTGGCAGCCGCGACAGAAGCGCTGACCGCCAACCGGCCCTGCACGGGCCGGTCAGCCCGCGACTGCGCGCCGGCTCCAGTGCGCCGGTCGTCAACTCGGAAGCCGTCAGCGGCAGGCAAGTTCTTGCAACTCGCGTCAGCAAAAACAGTGACTGGTGGCTCGGGCAGGAAATCGACGGTCGAGGCATTGATGCACGGCGGCTTGACGATGATGCCGCTTTTTCGCGCCTCTGACGCGAACATGGCCAGCTTGTCGGTATTGCCCATGTCGAGAGTCATGGAGGCGGCCAGGAATTCCTCGCGATAGTTGGCCTTCATGAAGGCGGTGTGGTAGCTGACCAGCGCGTAGGCAGCGGCGTGCGACTTGTTGAAGCCGTAGCCGGCAAACTTGTTGACCAGCTCGAAGATGTAGACGGCGTCGTCCTTCTTGACACCATTGGCTATGGCGCCATCGACGAAGCGGGCCTGCTGACGGGCCATCTCGTCCTTGTCCTTCTTGCCCATCGCGCGTCGCAGCATGTCGGCCTGGCCGAGCGTGTAGCCGCCCATCACCTGCGCGATCTGGATGACCTGCTCCTGATAGATGATGACGCCGTAGGTCTCTTCGAGAATTCCCTTCAGCATCGGATGCAGGTAGTCGACCGGCTCCTCGCCGTGTTTGCGGTTGATGTAGGTGGGAATGTTGTCCATCGGGCCGGGGCGATAGAGCGCCACCATGGCGATGATGTCCTCGAAGCGGTCCGGCCGGAGCCGCTTCAGGCTTTCGCGCATGCCTGTCGATTCCAGCTGGAACACGCCCACAGTATCGGCGCGCGCCAACAGCTCGTAGGATTTCTTGTCGTCGAGAGGCAGCGCGGCCAGATCGATCGTGATGCCGCGGCCGCGCTTCACGAACTCGACGGCCTTTTGCAGCACGGTGAGCGTCTTCAGGCCGAGGAAGTCGAACTTCACGAGGCCTGCCGCCTCGACCATCTTCCAGTTGAACTGGGTGACAGGCGTTGCAGACTTGGGGTCCTTGTAGAGCGGCACCAGCTCGTCGAGCGGGCGATCGCCGATCACCATGCCGGCGGCGTGCGTGGAGGCGTGGCGATAAAGGCCTTCGAGCTTTTCTGAGATCTCCAGCAGGCGGGCGACGATCGGCTCACGGTCGCGCTCCTCCTGCAGCTTCGGCTCGCCTTCGATCGCCTGGGCGAGCGTCACCGGATTGGCAGGATTGTTGGGGACCAGTTTGCAGAGACGATCGACCTGGCCATAGGGCATCTGCAGAACGCGGCCAACATCGCGCAGCACGGCGCGTGCCTGCAGCTTGCCGTGCGTAATGATCTGGGCGACGCGGTCGTGGCCGTACTTGTCCTGAACGTAGCGGATCACCTCGTCGCGACGGTCCTGACAGAAGTCGACGTCGAAGTCCGGCATCGAGATGCGCTCAGGATTGAGGAAGCGCTCGAACAGCAGGCCGAACCTCAGCGGATCGAGATCGGTGATGGTTAGAGCCCACGCAACCACCGAGCCGGCGCCAGAGCCGCGGCCCGGTCCGACCGGAATGCCGCTCGCCTTGGCCCACTTGATGAAGTCGGCGACGATCAGGAAGTAGCCGGGGAACTTCATGCGGGTGATGACGTCGACCTCGTAGGCGAGGCGCTTCTCGTAGTCCTCGACGGTGAAGCCCGGCGCCAGCGGATTGGCAGCGAGACGCGCGGCAAGCCCCTGCTCGGCCTGCCGCTTCATCTCGGCGGCTTCCAGACGGAACTGCTCGATCTCGCTGACGCTGTCATCGCCGGCAACGAAGCGTGGCAGGATCGGCTTGCGGCCCTTGGGCCGGTAGGCGCAACGGATGGCGATCTCGACGGTATTCTCCAGCGCCTCGGGCAGATCGGCGAACAGCCTCGCCATCTCGTCGGGGCTCTTGAAGTAGTGCTCGCGCGTCACGCGGCGGCGATTGTCCTCGACGACGTAGCTGCCCTCGGCAATGCACAGAAGCGCGTCGTGCGCCTCGTAGTCGTCGGGCTTGGCGAAATAGACCTCGTTGGTGGCGACGATCGGCAGCTTGTGGGAATAGGCAAGCTGCAGCAGCTGCGGTTCCAGCTCGCGCTCGGCGGAAAGCCCATGGCGCTGCAGCTCGACATAGAGGCGATCAGCGAACACACCCAGGAGCGCGTCGAGACGGTCCGCGGCGAGGCGGCTCTGGCCTTCGCGCAATGGCCGGTCGATTGGTCCATCGGGACCGCCGGTCAGGGCAATCACACCTTCGGCGTGTTGCATGATGTCGGAGAACTTGACATGCGGCGGCTCGCCATCGGCCGGAAGCAGGAAGGCGTGGCTGGCGAGTTTCATCAGAGCCGCGTAGCCGTCCTCGTTCATGGCAAGCAGTGTCAAGAGGCCGTCGGCGCGCGGGTCGAATGCCACGCCGCCGCGAGGACCAGCCTGTGGCAGTTTCGGATCGACGGTGGCGTGCCTGCCGAAGTCGACGGCGAGCGAGATGCCGACGATAGGCTGCACTCCGGCGCCGGCGAGCTTGTCGGAGAACTCCAGCGCGCCGAACATGTTGTTGGTGTCGGTAAGCGCGATGGCCGGATAGGCTGCGGCTTCAGCGAGCTTTGCGAGCTTGCCGATCGGCAGCGCGCCTTCCAAAAGCGAATAGGCCGAGTGCACCTTGAGCGGGATATAGCGCGGCAAGGCGGGGGCCGAACTGGCGGCTTCGGCGGACGTGCGATTCGGGTCGGTCATGAGGGCCGATCATAGCCGAGTGCGACGATCGTGCACGCGCCCGCTGCCGCCTTGTCCACCATCATGGACCGGACCGGCCCTAACTATGAGCATATCCACGCGGCACATCATGCAGCAGCCCATCGGAGAGCTGCAATATGCGGTCCATGCGGTGAGCGAGATCGATGTTGTGGGTGGCGATCAAAGCGGCGACGCCGGTCCTGCGGATGAGTGAGATCAGCTCGTTGAAGACGCGCTCGGAGGTCTTGGGATCGAGGTTGCCGGTCGGCTCGTCGGCCAGCAGCAGGCGCGGCGCGTTGGCAAGTGCGCGACAGATCGCGGTGCGCTGCTGTTCGCCGCCCGAAAGCTCCGCCGGGCGATGCTCGACACGCTCGGCGAGGCCAAGCGAGGCCAGCAGATCGCGGCCGCGTTGTTGTGCCTTGCCACGCGGGGCACCGGCGATCATCTGCGGGATGACGACATTCTCAAGCGCGGTGAACTCGGGCAGCAACTGGTGGAACTGATAGACGAAGCCGACCTCACCGCGTCGAACCGCGGTGCGTTGGCCGTCGTCCATGCGCGCGCAATCGCGGCCGTTGACGATGACGTGGCCGCTATCGGGTTGCTCGAGCAATCCGGCGATGTGCAAGAGCGTCGACTTGCCAGCACCCGAAGGTCCAACCAGCGCGACAGCTTCACCCGGCATCAGTCGCGCGGAGGCGCCGGCAAGGACGTGGATGGCGCGCGGGCCCTGGTGGAACGTGCGCCTGATGTCGATGAGCTGGAGCACCGGCGCAGAGGATGCGTTCGTGTTCACTACCGGGGCCTCACTCGTATCTCAGCGCTTCGACGGGATCGAGCTTCGACGCCTTCCACGATGGGTAGAGCGTCGCCAGCACCGACAAGAGCATCGCCATGAGGACGATGGTGGCCGTCTCGCGCGGGTTGATGTCGGCGGGCAGCTTGTTGAGATAGTAGACCTGGGGATCGAAGATCTGGGTGTTGGTGAGCCAAGCGACGAAGCCGCGGATGGACTCGATGTTCCAACAGAAGACGACGCCGAGGATGAAGCCCGCAATCGTACCGACGATGCCGATCGATGCGCCGGTAATCAAGAACACGCGCATGATCGACCCCTTGGTCGCACCCATGGTTCTCAAGATCGCGATGTCGCGGCCCTTGTCCTTCACCAGCATCATCAAGCCGGAGATGATGTTCAAGGCCGCCACCAGGACGATCAGCGAGAGAATGATGAACATCACGTTGCGCTCGACCTCGAGCACCTTGAAGAAGGTTTCGTTGCGCTGGCGCCAGTCATTGACCTGAACAGTCGGGCCGCCGACGCGGCGGATCTCCGCGGAGAATTGATCGACCGCCTCGGGATTGTCGAGGACAACTTCGAGCACGTCGACCTCGTTGCCCTTGTTGAAGTAGCGCTGCGCCTCGGCGAGCGGCATGAATACGATCATGCGATCGTACTCCGACATGCCCAATTCGAACACGGCCGAGACGACGTAGGGCTTTGATCGCGGCGCGGTTCCGAATGGCGTCGTGGCGCCGCGCGGCGAAACGAGCGTAATGGTGTCGCCGGCGGTCACTCGCAATGTGTTGGCAAGACGCTGGCCGATGGCGATGCCGCCCTGCGTGTCGAAGCCCTCGAGGCTGCCGCTTCGCACGTTGTCCCACACCAGCGCGAGCTTTCTCAGCGAGGCCTCGTCGATGCCGCGCACAAGCCCGCCGGTCGCCTGGACCGCGGAGGACACCATCACCTGGCCCTCGATCAACGGGATCGCGACGTTGACGCCGGGCAATTCCTCGATGCGCTTGCGCACATCGCCGTAATCGGTGAAGGCGTCGCCGACCTTCATGACGATGACATGGCCGTTGAGGCCGAGGATCTTGGAGAAGAGGTCCTTGCGGAAGCCGTTCATGACGGCCATGACGATGATGAGCGTGGCAACGCCCAGCATGATGCCGAGGAAGGAGAAGCCGGCGATCACCGAGATGAACCCCTCCTTGCGTCGGGATCTCAGGTAACGCCCCGCCAGCATCCATTCGAAGGGCGAGAACGGTCGCGTTCGCGCGGTGGTCGAAGCTCTGCTCGCCATCACATCCGTCATCTCATGAATCCCTTGTCCCTCTCCCGCAAAACGGTGGCCGCACTCCAATACTTCAAGCGCGATGAATTCTCGCCTCTACTTCACGAGGAGCTTCCCCTCAACCGCCGCTTTCGTTTCCGGTGCACACGGCTTGCCTTTCACTGTGCCGCCGACAACCCCCATCGTGATGCCATGCAGCAGACCTACGAGTGCCATCTGGCGTTCCGACATTTTGAAGCGTTGGCGATGCAGCTGCATAAGGGGCAGAAAATTTCGCCGTTGCCAATCCAGGCCACAGTGCTCTGCCATTGATGAATTAGCCGCAGCGGAAACGATCAACTTCGCCTGTGCTTGGCTCAGCGGGGGATTGCGTCGCTCTTCGGCAGTGGCCGGCGCGCACTTTTCATTGCCACAGAACGCGCGTGGAAGATTGTCGAGGGCGAGGTTCATGAATCTCTGCCACGATGCATCCGCGTTAGCGGTGGATTGCTCGGCTTTCGCTCCTCCCGGCGCAACTATAGCAACCACGACTGCGGCAACGAGAAGTCTCATACGCCTAGCCCTTCGCCAGGGACAGATCGCCAGGTCAGCGAGTCCCTATTCCACCTAGTACGCCCGTGCGATCAGCACGTATTCCTTGGCCGGCTTGCCATTGAAAATGCAAGTTCCCTCGATCTTGCCCTGGTCGAGCGGCGCATTGCGAATGGTCAGCTTCAACGCCTTGAGCCGCTCGGCAATTGCGTCGAGCTCCGTCCCTTCCGGTCTGGACCAAGGCACCTTGACCCAACCCTTGAACGGACCTGCTTCATCGTCGGCTTCTGTTGCACCGAAATGCGCCGAAACCTCGTCGAACGAGCGCATTCCGGAAACGATGTTGCCGTCGAGGCGCGCCTTGGCCTCGGCGTAGAGGCTCGCCTGGATGTTTTCCAGCAATGACGCCGCGCCAGCGACGAACTCGGCGCGCGGTTGGGTTTGTGAGATCACCTTGTCGCCATCGCGCAAGCGATCGCGGCGCATCAACGTCACATTCGCGCCTGCCGCATCGCGCCCGCCGATCTCGATGATGATTGGCGCGCCGCGGCGCACCCAGTTCCAGCGCTTCTCGGCGGACTTGGTGGGCTTCACATCGACGAGCACGCGGATGCCCTTCGCCTTCAGGTCCTTCTCGACGCCCTGACAATATTCGATGAGTGCCGCATCTTCCGGCTTGTCACGCAGCATTGGGATGATGACGATCTGGCGCGGCGCTATTCGCGGCGGCACGCGCAGGCCATCGTCGTCGCCGTGAGTCATGATGACACCGCCGATGAGGCGCGTCGACACGCCCCAACTGGTCGTATGGCAGTATTCGAGCTTGCCTTCGGCGCTCTGGTACTGGATCTGTTGTGCCTCGGCGAAATGCGTGCCGAGATAATGCGAGGTGCCGGCCTGCAAGGCCTTGCCGTCCTGCATCATCGCCTCGATCGAATAGGTGTTGTCGGCGCCGGGGAAGCGCTCGTTGGCCGGCTTCTCGCCGGCGATGACGGGCATCGCCAGCACGTTCTCGGCGAACTCGCGGTAGACCTCGAGCATGCGCATGGTCTCGGCCATGGCGTCTTCGCGGTCAGCATGCGCGGTGTGGCCCTCCTGCCAGAGGAACTCGGCGGTGCGCAGGAAGAGCCGCGTGCGCATTTCCCAGCGCACGACGTTGGCCCACTGGTTCACGAGCAGCGGCAGATCGCGATAGCTCTTCACCCAGCGCTGGAAGGCGTCGCCGATGATGGTCTCGGAGGTCGGGCGCACGATCAGCGGCTCTTCGAGCTTCGCGGTGGGATCGAGCTCCAGCCTGCCGCCGACGTTCTTCAGGCGGTGATGCGTGACGACCGCCATCTCCTTGGCGAAGCCCTCGACGTGCTCAGCCTCCTTGGCGATGAAGCTCATCGGGATGAAGAGCGGGAAGTAGCAGTTGTCGTGGCCTGTATCCTTGATGCGCTGGTCGAGCTCGGACTGGATCTTTTCCCAAACGCCCCAGCCCCACGGCTTGATGATCATGCAGCCGCGCACCGGACTCGTCTCGGCCATGTCGCCGTCGCGAACGACGGCCTGATACCACTCCGGGAAATTCTCCTCGCGGGTGACGGAAAGCGCGCGCTTGCTCATCGGCCAGCCTCTTGCGGCAGTTCGGACCGCCTTGTCAGGATCATCTTAGGTCTTGCGGTCCGCGGCTCGCGGGAACGGCGCATGCTCATCTTCTCTGATGTTGGCGGACCCGGGGGGCCGTGTCTGGATTGGCGTTTGACGCGACCGTCACGGCGACAAGAGCAGAGCGCGGACGATTGCCTCAGATCACTTCAGGCTCGGCTCTTAACGAAGATCAGCGCGCGCGGCAATGCTGGCACGGCTCCCGCGTGGGGATCAGCGGCATAGTTGTGGCTGAGTGCGGCCCTCATCTCACGGACAGGCGGCAAGGAGGCAGAACGAAACGCGCACGCCGTCGTCGTCGGCCAGCAGCGCATCAACGCTTATCCGGAACGGCGCGGACTTGTCCTGGCTGGCAGCAGCACCTTTTGGGATCGCCGAGTTCAGGAGGGCCGCAAGTCCGACGCCGTTGGCGACGTCCCCAAGCTTGGTCGCTGTCCGTTCAAGCGCGGTGGGCAGGTCGGCCGCCAGCATTGCCTGCAACGCGCCACAACCAAGCTCGGCCGGCAGCCAGGACGGGGGGCAGGACAGAGAGAGGTTGCCCGCAATTTCGATGCCGGCCACCTGCAAGCGCGCGGTCGGTGTCGAGGAAGGGCGGGCGATGGAGCGTTGCGGCGTGTTCGACCGGATGCCGGAGAACGGGCCGATTTGAGCCGGACTGAATCTTATGCTGAATCGGGGTTGATGCCAGACGATCCGGGGCCGCGCCTGGGCTGGAATGCAGGGTCCATGGATGCACTCAGCGGACATCGTGATCGAGGCCGCACGGGGCGCGATCTCAAGGCCCAATCTTGATTGCCGTGGATCGTGCCTGGACCGAATCGCCATGGTGATCGGCGCCATTGGCAAAAGTGCATATCTGGCTCCGGCGATATTGAACTGCGGCGACTGCAGGGTGAACGTCGTGGTCGCTATTGCCTCGTTACCGACATGCAGGCCAATCTCGATCGACGGCATTCCTTCTCGATCGGAGGACTCCAGCGTCAGATGCGACAGGCGGCCGATCAACGCGGCCATTTCCCCATACGTAAACCGAAGCTCTGCGCCGCAGACGGGAGGCGAGCGGACAGCGAACAAAGCGCAGCCAACAGCGCACATGAGCCGATTTACGCGTCGTTTGCCACTATCGCGGCACTGAAACCTGGCCTTGTGAACGCGGACCATCACCACGCCTGTCGTCGCCTTTGTGCATGGCTCGACGATAGATTGCGCTGCCTGCGCGGGGACAGCCGGGGCTCGCCTATTTCATGCGCAGCATTGTGGGAGAAGCGTTCATCCTGACGGGCGAATCAGCATGTTTACCGAGAAAATTGATCCATCTCCGATGACAGCAGGCCACAGCTTGGGTATTGTACGTGCGTCTGTGAAAGAAAAGGGTCGAAACCATGCTTGGAATGGCAATCGGCCCAAGTCTAGGGAGTTGAGCAGGCCCCGGCGCACGGGTTTGCTTGTAGATCAGTACCGCTGATTGCCGGCCGCCACGCAAGCGTGCCAGACAGCAGCGTGTGGCGTCAGACTTGTGAGGATCAAAAAGAGCAGTGCTGCCTTGGCACTGCTCTTTTTGTTTCTTGTCGCAAGCGACGCGGGCAAACGAGCGATCCCAGAGGCATCAACGGACGAAGCGGCCGGTTAGAGCTTTGAGCCTGTACTTCAAGCTCCACCGCTCACGCTTTTGGCCAGACATGCACTATGGCGCATTGGCGGGGCCGCGGAGCGGAAGTTGCAGCGGGAATGTCTCCGGATCGAGCCAGCCTTGCGTCACGCCCAGCCAAAAGATGAAAAAGGCGATCGTGGCGACGAGAGTATTGACCAGGAACACGCGACCAATGCGCGGACGCGAGGGCGCGCTTTCGTGAGTGCCCGGGACGATGTCGCCGTCCTCGGCTTGTGTGCGCAGACCGAAGGGCAGCACGGCGAACAGCGTCAGCCACCAAATGATCAGGTAGATCGCAGCGCCGAACGTGAAGCTCATGACCTCGCGCGCCTCCTGCTGGTGCGGCTTCCAGAAAATTGCGCCACCATGACAGAGGATCAGACCTGTTCAAGCTCGGTCAGCGTGCCCAGGAAGTCCTTGGGATGGAGGAACAGCACCGGCTTGCCATGTGCACCGATCTTGGGCTCACCGTCGCCCAGCACGCGTGCTCCCGCTGCTTTCAACTGATCGCGGGCGGCAATGATGTCGTCAACCTCGTAGCAGACGTGATGAATGCCGCCGTCCGGATTCTTTTCGAGGAACTTCGCGATCGGCGAGTTGGCGCCAAGCGGTTCGAGGAACTCGATCTTGGTGTTGGGCAGATTGACGAAGACCACCGTGACACCGTGATCGGGCTCGGCCTGCGGCTCGGTTACATGTGCGCCGAGCGTCTTGCGATAGGTGGCGACGGCCTTGTCCAGGTCCCTCACCGCGATAGCAACATGATTGAGGCGTCCGATCATAACTGGCTCCCTGGCATTCGTCGTGGCGTAAGGCAGGTGTGACCGCGGTTTGCTCAGCCGCGGATCTGTTGCATATGAATGCACGTTGGGCCGTGCCAAGTCCATCAGGCATCGATCACATTGATCAAGACCTTGCAAACGGGCTTTTTTCCCCATACCTCGTTGACCGCAGAACGCACAGCGCGCCTGACTGCATCGCGCAGCAGCTCCGGGTCCTTTCGGCGCTTGGGCGGGATACTGTCGAGCGTGCCATCGACGGCATCGGCGACGATATCGAACATCTCGTCGCCTTCCGCATCGAATTCCGGCACGCCGTCGAGCTCGATCTCCGCGTCACCGAGAATGTCGCCCTTCCTGTTCATGGCAATGGCAACGATGCAGATGCCGACCATGGCCAGCTTTCGGCGGTTGCGAACCGGGCCTTCGACGCTCGGCACGATCAGGTTGCCGTCGCGGAACAGGCGGCCGACGGGAACGTCGTCGATGATCTGAGCAGGCCCGGGCGCCAAGCGTACCATTTCGCCGTTGAAGGCCGGGACGACGGTGGCGACGCCGGCCTGGCGCGCAATGTCGGCATGTGAGTGAAGGTGGCGCGCCTCGCCATGCATCGGAACGGCGACCTGAGGCTTGATCCACTCGTACATCAGCTTGAGCTCGTCGCGACGCGGGTGGCCGGTGACATGGACCAGCGCATCGGTATCGGTCAGAACCTTGCAGCCCATGCGAACCAACGCGTTCTGGATGCGACCGACATCCTTCTCGTTGCCGGGAATGGTGCGCGAGGAGAAGATCACCAGGTCGCCCTTGGCGAGCTGGATGTCGGGATGCTCGTTGTCGGCCATGCGGGCGACGGCAGCGCGCGGTTCACCCTGGCTGCCGGTGCAGAGAAGTACGACGTCCTTGCGGTCGAGGTACTTGAACTGTTGCTGGTCGACGTAGCGGAAATCTTCAGGAAGATAGCCTGTTTCGCGCGCGACCTCGATGACGCGATGAATGGCGCGGCCGGCGACGACCAAGGTCCGCTGGGCCGCAGCGGCGGCATCGGCGACGGCCTTGATGCGCGCCACATTGGAGGAGAATGTCGTGACCGCAACGCGATAGGGCGCCTTCTTGATGATGCCGGCAAGAGAGTTGGCGATGTCGAGCTCGGACGGCGAGCGGCCCTCACGCATGGCATTGGTGGAATCGCTGATGAGCGCGGTGATGCCTTCCTTGCCGAGCGTGGTCAGGCGCGATTCATCTGGAGGCGCGCCGACGTAAGGTGTCTTGTCGAGCTTCCAATCACCGGTATGGAGCGCGATGCCGGCATGCGTGCGGATGGCCAAGGCGGAGGGCTCGGGGATCGAGTGCGACATGGTCACGAACTCGATCGCGAACGGCCCGATCTCGATGTTGCCACCCATAGGCACGACATTGACCGGCGGCTTGATTCGGCCACCGAATTCGGCGGCCTTGGCGCGCAACATTCCCGCGGTGAACGGCGTCGCGTAAATCGGCGCTTCCAGGCGCGGCCACAGATCGATGACGGCACCGATGTGATCCTCATGGGCGTGGGTGATCACAATACCAGCGAGCGCCTTGCGCTCCTCGACCAGAAAGCGCAGATCGGGAAGGATGACGTCGACGCCGGGGTCGAACTCGCCTTCCGGAAATGTGATGCCCAGATCAACCAGCAGCCATTTGCGGGCCTTGGGCGGGCCATAGCCGTAAAGATAGGCATTCATGCCGATCTCGCCCATTCCACCCAGCGCCACGAGCACGAATTCATCGCGCTGCGTGTCCTCGCCTCCCTGCCTCTTTGTCGAATTCCCCATCAACCCTACCGTCCGTGCTCCGTGCGTTGGGTGACTTAGGACATTTCCCGCGCCGAGGCGAGCGTCACGTCGCCGAAATTGAACTTTCGACAGACGCCGCCTTCGTCGCCGAGCAGCAAGGCACCGTCGGAATCGAGTCCGGCAAACCGGCCGGAGACGGGCCCGGCTGGGGTTGTGATCGCCAATTCAGTGCCGAGTGGCACCGTGCGGGTCATCCAGGCGGCGCGAATTGACGCAATGCCTTCACTGCCATTCAGCACCGCCAGCCAGCGCAGAAACACGTTGTCGAGCGCTTTTGCTGCCGTCAGAGGCGTGATTGTGCGGCCCGTGACCTCAGACAGTGCGGCCACCTGTCGTCCTGGGATGGCCGGCGCGACCGCCAGGTTCAGCCCGAAGCCGATGACGGCAACGCGGCGTCCAGCGAACTGCGCGCTTTCGACCAGGATTCCGACCAGCTTGGCGTGGTCGATCAGGACATCGTTGGGCCACTTGAGCACGAGGCCACCGATCGGCTTGCCGCCGGCCAGGGCGACGACCGCATCGTAGGCAGCGATCCCCGCGACCAGCGGCAGGAAGCCAGCGAGCCCTGTTTCGCCGTCGAGCGTCAGCAGCAGACTTGCGGCGAGGTTTCCCTCAGGAGACAACCATGAGCGTCCAAGCCGGCCGCGACCGGCGGTCTGGCGATCGGCAATCACCCAAAGCGGCCCGGTGCGGCCTTCTAAGGCGAGGCGCATGGCTTCGGAATTGGTGGAAGCCACCTGCTCCATACGCACGTGGCGAGAGGCCCAATCCGTCGTGTCGCCTAAGGCAGTCATCGGCCGGCGCTAAAGGCGCAGCGACTTGGCCGCCTGCGCCGCGGCCTCGACCAGCGGCGACGGGTAGACGATGAAGAACAAAACGAAGGCGGTGGCCAGCGCCATCACCGTGCCGATCTTGCCGTCGATGGCCAGGAACTTCTCCTTGGGCTCCTTGACGAACATGACGATGACGATGCGGATGTAGTAGTAGGCGGCGACGACGCTCGCCAGAACGGCGACGATCGCCAGTGCCGTCATATTCGCCTTGATCGCTGCGGCGATGACATAGAACTTGCCCCAGAATCCCGCGAGCGGGGGGATGCCGGCGAGCGAGAACATCAGCATGCCAAGCGCGAAGGCCATGCCGAGGTTGGTTTCGGCGAGGCCCGAGAGCTCTTCGATGTCCTCGACGGGTCCGTCATTGCGGCGCATGGCGAGAATGCAGGCGAAGGTGCCGAGCGTCATGACGAGATAGATCGCCATGTAGATGAGCACGCCCTGGACGCCCTCGTGACTGTTGGTGGCGAGGCCGACGAGTGCGAAGCCGACGTGGCCGATCGAGGAGTAGGCCATCAGCCGCTTGATGTTGGTCTGGCCGATGGCCGCAAACGAGCCGAGCAGCATCGAGGCGATGGCGATGAAGACGACGATCTGCTGCCATTGCGGTGCGATGCCCGGGAAGGCCACCGCCAACGTGCGCACCATCAGCGCCATGGCCGCTACCTTGGGTGCGGCAGCGAAAAAGGCGGTGACCGGGGTCGGCGCGCCCTCGTAGACGTCAGGCGTCCACATGTGGAAGGGCACGGCCGAAACCTTGAAGGCGAGCCCGACCATGACGAACACGAGGCCTATGATGACGCCGACGTTGGCCGACTTCACGACTCCGGCAATGACGGGGAAGCTGGTCGAGCCGGCGAAACCGTAGACCAGGGACGCGCCATAAAGCAGCATGCCGGAGGACAGCGCGCCAAGCACGAAGTACTTGAGGCCGGCCTCGCTCGAACGCAGCGAATCGCGGCGGAAGGCGGCGACGACGTAGAGTGCGAGGCTCTGCAGCTCGAGGCCGATGTAAAGAGCGATGAGATCATTGGCGGAGATCATCATCATCATGCCGACGGTGGCGAGCAGGATGAGGACCGGATACTCGAACTTCATCAGCTTCATTTCGCCAAACGACTGGAACGTCAGCAAGAGCGCCCCGGCCGATCCGATCAGCACGAGCAGCTTCATGAAGCGCGTGTAGCGGTCGATGACGAAGGCGTCGTCGAAGAGGCTCGCCGAGCTTGCCGGGTGCAGCAGCATGACGACGCCGGCGGCGATCAGCAGCGCGATGGCGAGCCAGATCGCCATGGCGCCCGTCTCTTCCGTATCGGACTGGAAGGCACCCTGCATCAGAAGCGCCATGGCACCGAGCGCCAGGACGATCTCGGGAAGTGCCGGATAGGACAGGAGGTCGATCATGGCTGGGTGTCCCTCGCACCGTAGGTCGAGCTGATCTTGAGCCTTGGCGGAACGGCGCGCTCCTGCTCGGCGGTTCTGATGGCTGCCTCGTAGTTGGCGACGAGCTTCTTGACCGACTGCGCAGTGACATCGAGGACCGGTGCGGGGTAGAAGCCGAAGAAGATCGTCAGGATGACGAGCGGCGCCATCACCAGGACCTCGCGCGGGCTCAAGTCGCGGATGGCCTTCAGGCTGGCCTTCTCGAGCACGCCGAAGATCACGCGGCGGTAGAGCCACAAGGCATACGCCGCCGAGAGGATGACGCCAGTGGTCGCAAAGAGCGCCACCCAGGTATTGACGCGGAAGGCGCCGAGCAGCGTCAGGAACTCGCCGATGAAGCCGGAAGTGCCGGGTAGGCCGACATTGGCCATGGTGAAGACCATCAAGCAGAAGGCGTACATGGGCATGCGATCAACGAGCCCGCCATAGGCGTTGATCTCGCGGGTGTGCATGCGGTCGTAGATGACGCCGACGCAGAGGAAGAGTGCGGCGGAAACGATGCCGTGCGAGAGCATCTGGAAGATGGCGCCGTCGACGCCCTGATGGGTGAAGGTGAAAATTCCCATCGTCACGTAGCCCATGTGGGCGACCGAGGAGTAGGCGATGAGCTTCTTCATGTCCTCCTGCGCCAGGGCAACGAGAGACGTGTAGATGATGGCGATGATCGAGAGAGCGAAGACCAGCGGCGCCAGCTCGGCGCTGGCCAGCGGGAACATCGGCAGCGAGAACCGCAGGAAGCCATAGCCGCCCATCTTCAACAGGATGCCGGCCAGGATGACAGAGCCGGCGGTCGGCGCCTCGACGTGCGCGTCGGGTAGCCAGGTGTGCACCGGCCACATCGGCATCTTCACCGCGAAGGAAGCGAAGAACGCAAGCCACAGCCACCACTGCATGTCGGCGGGGAACTTGGCCTGCATCAGCTGCGGAATGTCGGTCGTGCCGGCGTGCCACCACATGGCCATCAGCGCCAGAAGCATCAGAACGGAACCCAGCAGCGTGTAGAGGAAGAACTTGAAGCTGGCGTAGATGCGCCGCTTTCCGCCCCAGACGCCGATGATGAGGAACATCGGGATGAGGCCGCCCTCGAAGAACAGGTAGAAGAGCACCAGATCAAGCGAGACGAACACGCCGATCATCAGCGTCTCGAGCACGAGGAAGGCGATCATGTACTCCTTGACGCGCGTGGTGATCGATTCCCACGAGGCAAGGATGCACAGCGGCATCAGGAAGGTCGTCAGGATGACGAACAGCATCGAGATGCCGTCGACGCCAAGCTTGTACTTGATCGGGCCCAGCCAGGCGCGCTCTTCGACGAACTGGAAACCCGGGTTCGACTTGTCGAAGGAAATCCAGATGTAAAGCGAGACGACAAATGTGAACAGCGTGGTCCAAAGCGCCACGTAGCGCGCATTGCGAACCGCCTCCTGCGGCTGCATGGCGATGAACACCACGCCGACCAAGGGCAGGAACGTGATGACCGACAGGATCATATTGGTCAGGTTCATTTCGTCACCCCGCCGGCGAAGATGAAGTAGCTGATGAGGAGGGCAACGCCGATCAGCATGGCGAATGCATAGTGGTAGACGTATCCGGTCTGCAGCTTGACGGCCCGCCCGGCGGTCCAGATGACACCGCGCGCCGTACCGTCGATGGTGCCGTCGATGACAGCACCGTCACCACCCTTCCAGAGCGCGCGTCCCAGCCACATCGCGGGCCGCACGAAGAGGAAGTCGTAAAGCTCGTCGAAATACCACTTGTTGAGCAGGAACAGGTAGAGCGGGCGGAACGCCCTGGCCGTCGCCTCGGGCAGCCAGGGGGCAACGATGTAATAGAGGTAGGCCAATGCAAACCCTGCCGACATGGCAATCGTTGCCGACCAGACCACCCACTCGGGCGGATGATGGTGTGCGGCTGCCGCTGGCGCTACGGCATGGCCGCCCATGCCGACCATTCCGGCCGCATGACCGGCGGCCTGATGCGTCGACTGGCCTGCCATGCCGATCGCGTTGGCGACGTCGCCTGCTGCGGTGGCGGTCGCAGCAGCAACGCCATGCGAACCTGGCAGGGCAATGGAGTTGCCCCAGAACGCGGCCACCATGTCGCCGATAAAGTAGGGCTGGAAGATGAAGCCGGCGACAACCGCGCCCAATGCCAACAGCGCCAGCGGGACGAGCATCACTGCGGGGCTTTCGTGGGCGTGCTTGTAGACGTCGGGCTCGGCGCGTGTCTTGCCGTGGAAGGTCATAAATATGAGACGCCACGAATAGAACGACGTCATGAAGGCGGCGACGACCAGCAGCCAGAATGCATAGTTGTTGGGCAGGTGAGCTGCATAGGTGGCCTCGATGATGGCGTCCTTCGAATGGAAGCCGGCGAAGCCTGCAAGATGCGGAATGCCGACGCCCGTCAGCGCCAGCGTGCCGATCAACATCATGATCCAGGTGATGCGGATCTTGGGCGCCAGGCCGCCCATGTTGCGCATGTCCTGCTCGTGGTGCATCGCGTGGATGACCGAGCCCGCGCCGAGGAACAGCAGCGCCTTGAAGAAGGCATGGGTGAACAGGTGGAAGATGCCGGCGCCATAGGCTGAGACGCCAAGCGCAGCGAACATGTAGCCCAGCTGCGAGCAGGTCGAGTAGGCGACGACGCGCTTGATGTCGTTCTGCACGAGGCCGATGGTGGCGGCGAAGAAAGCAGTTGCAGCGCCGACCAGCGTCACGACCTTCAGCGCCGCGGGAGCCTGCTCGAACAGTGGCGACAGGCGCGCGACCATGAAGACGCCGGCGGTGACCATGGTGGCGGCGTGGATGAGAGCCGAGACCGGGGTCGGGCCTTCCATCGCGTCAGGCAGCCAGGTGTGCAGGAAGAGCTGTGCCGACTTGCCCATCGCGCCCATGAAGAGCAGCAGGCACAGCGTCGTCATGACGTCGACCTGGTAGCCGAGGAAGTTCATGGTGGCGCCCTTGGCGCCGGGGGCCGCCTCGAAGATCACGTCAAGGCTGATCGAGCCGAAATAGAAGAACACGCCGAAGATGCCCAAGGCGAAGCCGAAGTCGCCGACCCGGTTGACGATGAAGGCCTTGATGGCAGCGGCGTTGGCGGATGGCTTGTGGTACCAGAAGCCGATCAGGAGATAGGAGGCGAGACCGACGCCTTCCCAGCCGAAGAACATCTGCAGCAGATTGTCGGCCGTCACCAGCATCAGCATGGCGAAGGTGAACAGCGACAGATAGGCGAAGAAGCGAGGGCGGCTGTCGTCCTCGTGCATATAGCCGATGGAATAGAGGTGAACGAGAGCCGAAACGGTGTTGACGACGACCAGCATGACGGCCGTCAGCGTGTCGATCCGGAGCGACCAGGCGACGTCGAGGTCACCGCTCGTTATCCAGCGCAGCACCGGCACCCGCGCCGTCTCCGAGCCGAAGCCGACCTGGAAGAACACGAACCAGGAAAGCACCATGGCGATGAGCAGAAAGCCGGTGGTGATGATCTCCGATGGCCGGTCGCCGATAAGGCGGCCGAAGAAACCGGCGATGATGGCGCCCAGCAGCGGCAGGAAGACGATGGCGTTGTAGATCATATTTCAGCGCTCCGCGCTTCGTGGGGAGTGGGGAGTGGGCAGTAGGGAGTTGGAAATGGGGCGAATGTCATACGTTTCCCTTTTCCTGTAGAGCCCTGATCAACGCGCGCAGCAACTTGCCGACCTGCTCGCATCGATCCAACACCTCTGTGGCTCCCGTGCCGTCCGTCAGTGCGACCGCCTCCGAGAGAAGGACATGCGTCTCCAGTTCCTTCAGCGAGCCTTGCGCCACCTACAGAAACTGGATGTAGACCCCAGTGTTCTCGCGACCATTGCCCTCTGCGATGTTGGCGGGAATGGAAGCAGAAGCGCGACGGATCTGGGAGGTCATTCCAAACAATTCCGCCTTGGGAAACGAGCCGGTCTTTTCGTAACACAGCACCGCGAGCGCCATGGCTTGCTGCCAGACGATCAAGTCCCGTTACGAGCGAATTTGCGACACCCCGGCACACGTCCCTATTCCCCACTCTCTATTCCCAACTGCCTCACCTCAGCCCTTCATCATGTTGATGTCTTCGACCGCGATGGAGCCGCGGTTGCGGTAGTAGACGACGACGATCGCCAGCCCGATCGCGGCCTCTGCGGCGGCGACTGTCAGCACGAACATGGCGAACACCTGGCCGACGAGATCACCCATGTAGCTGGAGAACGCGACGAGGTTGATGTTGACGGCGAGCAGCATCAGCTCGACCGACATCAGGATGACGATGACGTTCTTGCGGTTGAGGAAGATGCCGAGGATACCGAGCGTGAACAGGCACGCTGCCACCACAAGGTAATGCGCCAATCCGATCGTCATGCGGCTTTCTTCCTCTGGTCGTGCGGCCGAAGCCGGCGAATGCGTCTTTCCAAAGCGGTCTAGCGATGCGACTCCGACGACGGCATGATCGCCTGGCCCGGGGCCACCTTAACGACCTCCATCGCCATCTCCGGCGTACGATTGACTTGCGCCGAGATCGACTGGCGCTTGACGCCTTCCTTGTGGCGCAGGGTCAGGACGATGGCGCCGACCATGGCAACAAGGAGAATCAGCCCGGCGCCCTGGAAGAAGTAGGCGTATTTCGTATAGATCAGCAGGCCCAGCGCCTTGGTGTTGTCGATACCTTGCGGCGCTGCGGCGGCCAATTGCTTACCCACCCCGAAGGTCACGCCCTTGAAGGCGAACATGGCGATCAGTTCGGCCAGCACGATGCCGCCGATCAGAAGTCCGATCGGCGCATTCTTGATGAAGCCGGCGCGCAGTTCGGCGAAGTCGACGTCGAGCATCATGACCACGAACAGGAACAGAACCGCGACGGCGCCGACGTAGACGATGACGAGCAGCATCGCCAGGAACTCGGCTCCGAGCAGAACGAACAACCCGGCGGCGTTGAAGAAGGTCAAAATCAGGAAGAGCACGCCATGCACGGGGTTCTTGGCGGTGATCACCATCACCGCGGAGATCACCGCGAGGATCGCGAACAGATAGAAGAAGAAGGCTGCTACCGTCATCTGCCGCTCCTCACCGGTACTTGGCGTCGAGCGCCAGGTTCTTGGCGATCTCGCGCTCCCAGCGGTCGCCGTTCGCGAGCAGCTTGTCCTTGTTGTAGAACAGCTCCTCGCGGGTCTCGGTGGCGAACTCGAAATTGGGCCCCTCGACGATCGCCTCGACGGGACACGCCTCCTGGCACAGCCCGCAGTAGATGCACTTGGTCATGTCGATGTCGTAGCGCGTGGTGCGGCGCGTGCCGTCGTTGCGACGCGGGCCCGCCTCGATGGTGATCGCCTGCGCCGGACAGATCGCCTCGCACAGCTTGCAGGCAATGCAGCGTTCCTCGCCATTGGGATAGCGGCGCAGGACATGCTCGCCGCGGAAACGGGGCGATAGTGGCCCCTTCTCGAAGGGATAGTTGAGCGTCGCCTTGGGCGCGAAGAAGTAGCGCATCGTCAGGAAGAACGCCGAGACGAACTCCGTCAGGAACAGCGACTTGATGCCGGTTGCCAGGCTCATCGGGTCGTCTCCGTCCTCATTTCATCACCATCGGCACAATGAAATATCCAATCACCGGAAAAGCGATCAGGTCTATCAGCGCGACCATGCGCAGAACACCGCCTGTGCGTTGCTGCTCGGGCGTGGGCTTCATGCCCTCCACGCGCGCGGCGACCGAGCGAATGAGGCCAAAGCTCACGAGCCCCAGCGCAGCGCCGCCGAGGAGGCCGATCTGTGCCGGCGTTAGCGTCATGCCAGCCTCCCGAAATGCAGGACGGCGGCCACCGCAATCACCATCAGCAGCGACAGCGGCAGGAACACCTTCCAGCCCAGCCGCATCAGCTGGTCGTAGCGGTAGCGCGGCACGATCGCCTTCACCATCGCGAACAAGAAGAAGACGAAGGTGGCCTTGGCGATGAACCAGAAAACGCCCGGGATCCAATTGAGCGGCGCCACATCCACGGGCGGCAACCAGCCACCGAGGAACAGGATGGTGGTCATCGCGCACATGGAGACGATCGCCACGTACTCGCCTAGCATGTAGAGCAGGTAGGGCGTCGAGGAATACTCGACCATGAAGCCGGCGACGAGTTCGGATTCGGCCTCGGGCAGATCGAACGGCGGCCGGTTGGTCTCGGCGAGGGCCGAGATGAAGAAGACGGTGAACATCGGGAACAGCGCCAGCCAGTGCCAGTCGAGGAACGAGTTGCGCAGGCCGAAGTGGGTGCCGAGGCCGGTCTTCTGGGCATTGACGATGTCGGTCAGATTGAGCGAGCCGACCAGCAGCAGCACGGTGATGATGACGAGGCCGATCGAGACCTCGTAGGAGACCATCTGTGCCGCCGACCTCAGCGAGCCCATGAAGGGGTACTTTGAATTGGAGGCCCAGCCGCCCATGATGATGCCGTAGACGCCGAGCGAGGACAGCGCGAGGATATAGAGCACGCCGACGTTCATGTCGGAGACGACCCACTTGCCCCAGGAGTTCTGGTCGACGGGGATCACCGCCCACGCCGCCATCGCGAATGTCGCCGTGGCGAGCGGCGCCAGCAGGAACACGCCCTTGTCCGCGCCAGCCGGAATCAGCGGCTCCTTGAACACGAACTTGAACATGTCGGCGAAGGACTGCAGCAGGCCGAACGGCCCGACGACGTTGGGGCCCTTGCGCATCTGGACGGCCGCCCACACCTTGCGGTCCATCAGCAGCAGGAACGCGATCAGCACGAGCAGGACGACGAGCACGATCAGGCTCGCGACCGCATAGGCCAGGAGCCACCAGATCCACGAGTTCACCCACTCGGGGAGCAGGCCGAAGAAGGCCCAGCCCTGCAAGCTCTCGATGATGGACTTCAACATCGCGATCCGCCCTTCACATTATTCCGCGGCCCTGAGGCTCGAGGCCCCGGCCGCCTTGTTGAGCGCGCTGAGCTCGGCCATCACGGCCGAGGCGCGTGCAATCGGATTGGTCAGATAGAAGTCCGCGATCGCGGGTGCGAAGCTGGTGGCGTCCGCCATGCCGCCGACGCGGGCGAGCTTGGACAGCGCGGCGGCCTCGCCGTCGCCACGGTGCGGCTGGTCGAGCCGCGCCAGCGCCGGCACGGCCTTGTACATCTGCGCGCGCAGCTCAGCCAAGGTGTCGTAGGCGAGCGTGCGGCCGAGCCTTGCCGACAGCGCGCGCAGGATGGTCCAGTCCTCCTTGGCGTCGCCCGGCGGGAACACGGCGCGTGAGGTGACCTGGGCGCGGCCTTCGGTATTGACGTAGGTGGCGCTCTTCTCGGTGTAGGCGGCGCCCGGAAGGATGACGTCGGCGCGGTGGGCGCCGGCATCGCCGTGCGTGCCCTGGTAGATGACGAAGGCCTGGCCCAATGCAGCCATGTCGATTTCATCGACGCCCTGCAGCCAAACGACATCGAGCTTGCCGGCAGCGGCACCAGCAATGATATCTGCGGTAGCCTTGCCGTTCTCGCCCGGGACGAGACCGAGATCGAGGCCGGCGACGCGAGCAGCGGCGGTGTGCAGCACGTTGAAGGCGGCCCAGCCCGGATCAGCGCCCTTCATTGCCGTTTCGGCGACGCGGGCGGCGAGCGACATCATCACGGCGCCGTCCTTGCGTGCGTAGGCGCCAGCGCCGACGATCACCATTGGCCGCTTGGCGTCGGCTATGACCTTGGCGAAGGCGTGCTTGCCGTCGGCCAGCTCGGCGAGACTTTGCGTACCATTGCCGATGTGGACGGCGTCATAGGTCAACGATGTATTGTGACCGACGAGGCCGATCTGAATGCCACCCTGGCGCCAGCGGCGTCGGATTCGCGCATTGAGCACCGGCGCCTCGATGCGCGGATTGGAACCGACAATCAGAATGGCATCGGCTTCGTCGATGCGCTCGATCGAGGTGTTGAAGACGTAGCCGGCGCGGCCCGCTGACGGGTCGAGCGCCTCGTGGGGCGCGCGGCAATCGATGCTGCGCACGCCAAGGCCGTTCATCAAATCCTTCAGCGCAAACATTTCCTCGGCGCCCGCGAGATCACCGGCGATGGCGCCGATGCGCTCTGGCGCGGTCGCCTTCAGCTTCTCGGCAACCACGGTCAGCGCGTCGTCCCAGGTGGCGGGCACGAGGCGGCCGTCTTTGCGCAGATAGGGTTGGTCGAGGCGCTGCGTTTTCAGACCATCGACGACGTGACGGGTCTTATCCGAGATCCACTCCTCGTTCACGGTGTCGTTGTTGCGCGGCAGGATGCGCATCACCTCGGCACCACGGGTGTCGACGCGGATGTTGGAGCCGACCGCATCCATAACATCGATCGACTCGGTCTTCTTCAGTTCCCAGGGACGCGCGTTGTGCGCCCAAGGGCGATGGGTGAGAGCGCCGACCGGGCAGAGGTCGACGGCGTTGGCACTCATCTCTGAGAGAATGCCCTTTTCCAGATACGTGGTGATCTCGGCATCCTCGCCGCGGCTGATGAGCCCCAGCTCCTCGACGCCCGCCACCTCGGTCATGTAGCGGACGCAGCGGGTGCAGTGGATGCAGCGCGTCATCATGGTCTTGATGAGCGGGCCGATGTTCTTGTCCTCGACCGCGCGCTTGTTCTCGTGATAGCGCGAGCCGCCGATGCCGAACGCCATCGCCTGGTCCTGCAGGTCGCACTCCCCGCCCTGGTCGCAGATCGGGCAGTCGAGCGGATGGTTGATGAGCAGGAACTCCATCACACCTTCGCGCGCCTTCTTCACGGTCGCGCTCTTGGTGTAGACCTTCTTGGTGGAGCCGTCGCGGTTGGGCGGCAAGTCGTTGACGCTCATGGCGCATGAAGCGACCGGCTTCGGGCTGCCCTCCACCTCGACCAGGCACATGCGGCAGTTGCCGGCGATCGACAGGCGCTCGTGGTAGCAGAAGCGCGGGATCTCAGCGCCCGCCTGCTCGCAGGCCTGCAACAGCGTGATGCCGTCCGCGACCTCGATCTCGGTGCCGTCGATGATCAGTTTCTTGGGCATCTGCTCGCCTCTAGCTCTCGCCTACTCCGCTGCCGCCTTGTGCGACTTGTGATAGGCATCGATCCGCTCTTCCATCACCGGTCGGAAATTGCGGATCAAGCCTTGCACCGGCCACGCCGCCGCGTCACCCAGCGCGCAAATCGTGTGACCCTCGACCTGCTTGGACACATCCCATAAGAGGTCGATCTCGCTCTTTGTCGCATTGCCCTTCACCATGCGCTCCATGACGCGCCACATCCATCCGCAGCCCTCGCGGCAGGGCGTGCACTGGCCGCAGCTCTCGTGCTTGTAGAAATACGACAGCCGCGCGATCGCCTTGATGATGTCGGTGGACTTGTCCATGACGATGACGGCGGCGGTGCCGAGGCCCGACTTCGCCTTCGACAGCGCGTCGAAATCCATGGTGACGTCTTCGCAGACGTCCGCCGTCATGCACGGCACCGACGAGCCGCCGGGAATGACGGCGAGCAGGTTGTTCCAGCCGCCGCGGACGCCACCGGCATGCTTCTCGATCAGCACCTTCAGCGGGATGCCCATCTCCTCCTCCACCACGCACGGCTTGTTGATGTGGCCGGAGATCTGGAACAGCTTGGTGCCGGTGTTGTTGGGCTTGCCGAGGCTCGCGAACCAGGTCGCGCCACGGCGCAGGATCTCAGGCACGACGGCGATTGACTCGACGTTGTTGACGGTGGTCGGCGCGCCATAGAGACCGCAGCCGGCGGGGAATGGTGGTTTGAGGCGCGGCTGGCCCTTCTTGCCCTCGATCGATTCGATGAGCGCGCTTTCCTCGCCGCAGATGTAGGCGCCGCCGCCGTGATGGACGACGATGTCGAGATCCCAGCCATGCACGTTGTTCTTGCCGATCAGCTTGGCCGCATAGGCCTCATCGACCGCGCGCTGGAAGGCTTCGCGCTCGCGGATGTATTCGCCGCGGAAATAGATAAAGGCGGTGTGCGCGCGCATCGCAAACGATGACACCAGCATGCCCTCGACGAGGATGTGCGGATCATGGCGCAGGATCTCGCGGTCCTTGCACGAACCGGGCTCGGATTCGTCTGCGTTGACGACGAGATAAGAAGGACGCGGGTCGTTCTTGGGCATGAACGACCATTTCAGCCCGGTCGGAAAACCCGCGCCGCCACGGCCGCGAAGACCGGATGCCTTGATCTCGTTGATGATCCAGTCGTGACCCTGCTCGATCAGCTGCTTGGTGCCGTCCCAGGCGCCACGCTTCTTGGCTGCTTCCAGACCGGCGTCGTGGAAGCCGTAGATATTGCGGAAGATGCGATCCTTGTCAGCGAGCATTTCTCATCAGCTCCCACGTCTGTCGCACGGCGTCATGATCCTCGAAGCTCGCATGGCATCACCCCTTCGGCCGCTCGCCGGCCGTGTTGTCAGGCCGCCAGCCTTCCGCGAGCTTCTTGCACTGCTCGATCCACTTGTCGCGCTCGACACGACCCTTGAAGCCCTGGAACTCGTTTTCGAACCAGATGATCTCTTCGGGGGTCCACTTGGCGATCTGGTCGAAATGCCAGATGCCCTTGGCGTTGAGTTTCTCCTGCAGCTTCTCGGCGACGCCCCAGATCAGCGAGAGGTCATCGGCCTTGCCGCCGCGCGGAGCCTTGAGCAGCTCGGGCACCTTGCCGACAGTCGAGGTCGCTGCGGCAGGGCTAGACGCCTGCCCTAACGTGGCGCCACCGAGTGCGGCGGCGACAGCGCCTGCAGCGGCTTCAGCGGCGATCTTGTGCTTTTCCGAAGCTGTGCCAGCCGGTATGCCGGCTGCCGACAGGACGCCGAGCGGAGCAGATGCGCTCGGCGCTTGTGCTGAGCCTTCGCCGGCTTTGGCCGTGGCCGTTGGAGCTGGCGCTGGTGCGGGCGCAGCCTTGGGCGCCTGTGCTGGTGGTGCTGTCGCAGCGGCTGGAGCCGGGGCTGTCGCTGCAGCTTGAGTTGCTGCGGCTGCGGCTGCGGTTGCCTCGGCGAAGCGCTTCTTCCACGCGCCGATCGTCGAGCCGTCATAAAGCGCGGGATCGGTCAGCGTCGTCGGACCGCCTTCAGGGCACGATGCCGTGCGGCCAATCTGCGAACCGGGCTTTGGCGGATTGCCTTTGGCGAATCCTTCCAGAAGTTTTTCGAACAACTCTGGCGTCAAGTCCTCGTAGGTGTCTTTCCAGATCTGCACCATCGGCGCGTTGGCGCACGAACCCAGACACTCGACCTCCTCCCATGAGAAGTCGCCGTCAGCCGAGAGGTGATGGGGATCGTGGTGGATCTTGGACTTGCAGACCTTGATCAGGTCTTCGGCGCCACGCAGCTGGCAGGGTGTCGTACCGCAGACTTGGACGTGGGCCTTCTTGCCGACCGGCGCGAGCTGGAACATGGTGTAGAACGTCGCCACCTCGTAGACGCGGATGTAGGCCATGCCCAACATTTCGGCGACGTAGCGAATGGCCGGCTCCGGCAGCCAACCGGCGTTCTGTTCCTGGGCGCGCCACAACACCGGCAGCACGGCTGACGCTTCTTTTCCGGGCGGATATTTCGCGATCGTCGCTTTGGCCCAGGTGAGATTTTCTGGACTGAACGCAAAGCTCGGCGGCTGGTCCGAATGCAGGCGGCGAACGGCCATCTATGGCTCCTCGGGCTCCTGGCGACAGGCGGCGGGGAGGACGTGGAGGAGGGCACCAGGACCTGGCACCCGCGCGCGGATGGACTACCCGCCGTGGTCCGCCGCGTCCCCAAGGCGGACGGCCCTCTGTTCCCTACGTCCATCAGGGCCCTAAAGCAAGGCTTGCGAGCGAGCTTCGATAGCAGCAGTTGGTCGAAGTCAGGGCACTTTTTGGCGGCGGACAAGCTCGAGCGGCCTCGAGCTTGGTCAAGCGTTGCGGCGATCGACCTGGGCCGGGCGCAACGAGACGCGGCGATGCTGCGCCAGCAACCGGCGATGTGGGCCGCGGCAGCGCTCGCGTAACGGCAAAGTTGGCGTGCGCTGCGTTGCCGCCAGACGACCATGAAGCGTCAGAGTTGGATCGGCACCGCGATCAGCGTTCGGGCTGCACCGGGGCCGTTGGCTGCGTCCGCTTGATGATGTCGGAGGGACGCGAATGGGCCCAGCGCGGCTGCTCGTAGCCGAGGATTGCAGGAAGCCATCCGACCAGCAGCAGCGCCGCGGCCGCCGGCGCCAGAAACAGCGATATTTGCGAGCCAACGCGCAAGAATCCGGTCCAGAAGATCGCTAGCAGGATTCCGGCGACGACGATAATCCAGCCGCCGTAATCGGCACCGCGCGCGGCAGCGAACAGGAGGCCAATCGTGAGCGCAAAAAGTCCGAGCAAGATCGGGATCGCCGGCAAGTCGGAGTGCAGAGAGCCCATCGGCCAGTTGTTCTGGCCTGCGAACAGACGATAGGTCGTCAGGCTCAGCCCCCAGCCAAAGGCGCCGATGGCAAGCAGGAACAGATTGTCGATCATGCGGAGATCCTCCCGTACGTCACGCTTCCTGCCCCTAGGCGCCATCAGAAAACATACCTTGAGGTTGTGTGCCAGAGCTTTGTGGCCAAGGCCAGACCTGATTTCCGTGTGAAGTTAGGGGCCTGCCGAATTTGGATCAGACGTGCCGAAAGGCGGTTTGACGGTTTGGCACGGGCCGTCGGTTGCTTCCCGTTTGAAATCAGCCGCTTACGGACAATCTCGGCGGTCACGATGGCCACTTCGCACGGTCAGTCGCGGTTGACCCGGCGGCGCAAGGCTGCCGCGAGCGCGGCGCAGAATATGCCTGAGCCGACATGGAAGGCGACATTGAGGGGTTTGCCGCTGGAGGTGGCAACGATCGTGGCATCCGCCAGGCATACCAGCGCGCCAAGACCGAACCACCACATCAGCGCGCGCCACTGATGCAACAGCGCCAAGGCGATGGCCAGGACCGCGAGCCAAAGGTCGCGCAATCCGATGATGTGGTGCAGTTCGTATCCCGCGATCTCCTTGGCCAGCCCGAAGGTATTGGCGGCCGTGCGCGGCACGATCAGGAAGCGGATGCCGATGATCGCCAGCAGCACGCCCGCCGCGATGGAGAGCACGACGAGGTGGCGATGTTTGCGATCCTGCTTGCGCTCTGACGGAACGGGCGGCAATGGTGGCATCAGTTCAACTTGGCTTCGCGTGCTGGTGGTTAGCTTTGGACGCGGGCGGAGTGGTTGATGTGCACTAGCGAACAACTGACTTTTGCCTGG
>JBGANK010000110.1:0-3518 GCA_044222395.1 Hyphomicrobiaceae bacterium
GAGCACTTCCGACAGCATCCTGACAAAGTCCGGATTGATCCGGTTGTCAGGAAACGTCTGCCACTCGACAGTCAGCAGCTGCTTGCCGATCGAACTGAGATCGGGCAGCCCGACGAACGCCCATTCCGCACGCGTCCGGCAATCGATCATCACCGATTCCGGATCACCTCGAAGACGTGACCAAACCTCCAAAACGGACACGTTCTCGATGTTGACAGCACTGCTGGAGCTCACGCTTCGACCCTTCCACTCGCCCGCTCACTCCAAACATGGCTACCACGACACCTGAACCTGGCAATAACCCAACAGTATCGGGCATCCGCACGGGCCCACCCTGGATCATTGCCATCAGCACCGAGCATTGGCCTGGATCGCTCCAGGACAACGGACTCGAACACAAACGATTGACTTTTGGGAAACGCCTACTTCAACGCGATTTACGCGGCACCGACCCGGCCTCACTCACGAAGCCCACAGCTTGTCCCCGCAGGGCCGTGCTAGGGAGGTTAATTAAACCTTAATCCCCTCCAGCGCAAGCGCCCCACCCAGCCACGGGAAACCCCGGAAAATCGCGCATTTTCAAGCCCTCTAGCGCCAGAAAAGAATCCACACATCTGTGGAGAAACCCGTTGGACTCACAGGGAAAACTCCGCCCTTCTGAGGTTCAAAAACGAACGGGCGACACCCCCTCGACCGGAGTGTCGCCCGATGTGTTTTTTCTCTCCTTCGCCCCGCAACCAGGGTGGTCCGATACCGCCCCGGCCTCGCGCTCAAGTGAAGGACGACTGATGAATCTGCGACTTAGAGGCGTTCAAATTCCGCCCAACCCACGCGCCGCCGACTCTTGCTTGTGGCGAACAGAGCACACACGAAGCATTCAGCGGCAGCCATGCACGTTGCTCAGTTGCCCATGGCCGCAACGCGCGCCGTCAGGCGGGACACTTTCCGGCTGGCAGAGCGCTTATGGATGATACCCTTCTGCGCGGTCCGCGCCAGCACCGGCTCGACAGCCTTGAGGGCAGCGGCGGCTGCCGCCTTGTCGCCCGAGGAGATGGCCTCCTCGACCTTGCGCACTTCGCTGCGCATGCGCGTGCGGCGTCCCTTGTTAACTTCGGTTTGCCTGCTGATCCTGCGAACGGCCTTCTTGGCCGACTTGGTATTCGCCATCTGGTCGATCCTTGCCTTCTACGAGCGTTGCCACTTGGCCAGGGATTTCAAGGGTTTGCACCTCGCGGCACCGCCGCGTCGATGTCCCGGCCCGGGCACAAATACGGTTGCCGCCCGGAACGGACGTCCCGAGCGGCGAGATGCGAGACCTATACTTGTCCGGATTTGCGCGGTCAACGGCGATCCGCTGCGGCCGAAAGGGCCCGAAGGTTGCACGTGTGGGTCGAGACCCATCAACCCCGGATGCCCCATGGCGTCCTCGCCAAGGTCAAGAGAGGCCACAATCGATGTCGCACGGGCATCATCACGAATCCTTCTCTGAAGGTGCGACCCCGCTCCCCTCCGAGCGCTCGACCGGTCTCGTATTCGCAGCCATGGCCGCCGTAGCCGCAGTGCTGTTGCGCACCCATGCCTACGCAGCCCTCGCGGCCGGCCTCGCCGCCGTTGTTCTTGGCCTATTTGCGCTGGCGTGGCCACATCTCCTGGCACCGATGAACCGCGCCTGGTTCCGGTTCGCCCTGCTCCTTAATCGTATCATCAGCCCGGCCGTCATGTTGGTGATCTACGCCGTCGTTATCGTTCCAGCCGGCCTGCTGATGCAGCGCCTGCGCGACCCGCTGCGATTAAAGAGCCGCGGTGCCGTCACCTCCTATTGGATCGAGCGCCCCGCCAGCGTCCCGCCCTCCAGTATGCGCGACCAGTTTTGAAACGATCGGCACTCCTGTGCACCGCGTTGGAACAGGAATCGCGCACGCCCCAACTCCAGCCGACACAACCTCACACGCGCTTCGCCCTGGCATTGCGATTGCTTTGCATGACGTCAGCACAAGTCCCCACTCACCACACGCGGCATCGTTAACGTGATCTCCAACGTGCCGCGGGCCAACCGACAAGGAACACCATGCTCTCGGTCGTCAAGGAACTGGCTCGCTACATGAGCGCCCGCAAGAAGTGGTGGCTGCTGCCGATCATCGTCGTCCTCGTCGCCGTCGGCGGCGTCTTGATCCTGGCCAAGGGCTCGGCGGTCGCCCCCTTCATCTACACCGTATTCTAGGCAGCAAGCGGAAAGGCGAACCGTGCGCATCCTCGGCATATCCGCATTCTATCACGACAGCGCAGCCGCCCTGATCATCGACGGCCGCCCGGTCGCCGCTGCGCAAGAGGAACGCTTCACGCGCATCAAGCACGACAGCAGCTTCCCCGAGAACGCGATCCGCTACTGCCTCGACGAAGCCAAGCTGACACTCGACGACATCGACTTTGTAGCCTTCTTCGAGAAGCCTTTGTTGAAGTTCGAGCGTCTGCTCGAAACCTACCTCGCCACCGCGCCGCGCGGCTTCAACTCGTTCCGCATGGCAATGCCGCTGTGGATCAAGGACAAGCTGTTCCAGAAGCCCGATCTGATCAAGAGCCTCAAGCCATTCTCTCCATCGGGCAAGGGCATCGACGACAAGCTTCTGTTTGCCGAGCACCACGAAAGCCACGCAGCCTCCGCCTACTACGCCTCGCCATTCGACGAGGCCGTCGTGCTGACCATGGATGGCGTCGGCGAATGGGCCACCACCTCCGTATCCATCGGCCGCGGTGACACCTTGCAGATGGTGAAGGAGATCCACTGGCCGCATTCGCTCGGCCTGCTTTATTCCGCTTTCACATACTACACAGGCTTCCGCGTCAACTCCGGCGAATACAAGGTGATGGGCCTTGCGCCTTATGGCGTGCCGCGCTTCGCCGATCTTATTCGCAAGCACCTGATCGACATTCGTCCTGACGGATCGTTCTGGCTCGACCAGAGCTATTTCGACTACGCCACCGGCCTCACCATGACGACCAGGAAGTTCCATGATGTCTTCGGCGGCAAACCGCGCCATCCCGATGACCCTCTCACCCAGCGCGACATGGACCTCGCCGCATCCGTGCAGATCGTCACCGAGGAGGTGATGCAGCTCATTGTCCGCGATTTGCGCCGCACCTACGGCATCGAAAACTTGTGCCTGGCCGGCGGCGTTGCGCTCAATTGTGTCGCCAACGGCAAGCTGCTGCGTGACCGCGCTTTCGAGAGCATCTTCGTCCAGCCCGCTGCAGGTGACGCCGGAGGCGCCCTCGGCGCCGCCTTCGCCGCATATGCTCGCCACGCCAACGCCCACCGCCCGACCTTGCGCCAAGACGAAGCCGACGCGCTGAGCGGCTCCTATCTCGGCCCGGCTTTCTCGCAACAACAGATCGCCGGACGTCTCGCCTCGGCAGGCGCGCGCTTCAGCGTTCTGGATGACGATGCATTGCTCGAAAGGACCGTCGACTGTCTGGACCGCGGCGACGCGGTCGGCTGGTTCCAGGGACGCATGGAGTTC
>JBGANK010000111.1:0-3299 GCA_044222395.1 Hyphomicrobiaceae bacterium
GAAGCGCGAGCCGCCCGCCATCTCCACCGCGACCAGCAGCCGGATCGTCTTCATGGGGTCGGCCGCAGGCGCGAAGAAATAGGACGCCGCCACGCCGCTCTTGTCGCTGGCCGATCGCAGCGCCACCGCCAGCTCGGGCGGTGCCAGAGCGATGTCGACCGTCGCGGCGCGCGATTGCACTGTGACATAGGGCCTCGCCAGATCGGCGATCCCGCGCGTGACGCGCCCCGATCGTCGAAGCGACAGAGCCAAGCTCACGCTTCGGCGTCAATCGGCAGCGCCAATCTCATCCCGTCACCCCGGCGAAGGCCGGGGCCCGGACACGTCGCAGTAGGCTCTCTGTCGGATGAGTTGATGGTGCTCGCGGCTCGCTAAATTCTTCATCGCCCGCGTCTGTCGCGCAGCGGCAAGCCTGGATCCCATACCAAGTCTGGGATGACGGAAAAACATTGTGGCGGGTTAGGCGCGAAGAATTTCGGCAAGAAGTTCTAGCACCGTAACCCGCCGTTTTTGCATTTTGGAAGGCAAATCGAGCAGGCGCCGTCATGTGCATCGGCGGATTACGGCGCAGGGCGCCAAATCCGCCCTACGCGCTCGCTCCGCAAGCTTGTTCGACATCCATGTCGTGATAGCGCCACCCGCGCGTTGCGGTTCCGGGCAATTGTGGTTCCCAAAGCCCCTGTCGACAACGGCCGCCGCGCGACTGCTGTGCAAAGCGGCCTAGGTGGGCACTGATGTCACCAGACCTGCGATGATGTTCCGGTGCCAAGTCGTCTGTCCGCGCCGCTGATCGCGGAACCCAACGTTTGTCTGCGGGCATTTACCATACCGTCGCTTTGCCCACCCAAGCCCTGTGGAAATCCTCAAGAATCCGTTGACTCCCATAAAATCCCATGCAATCCCATAAAGGCCCGTCCGCACCGGGCGAAAGGGATCGCGGCGTGGCGCCGGTCCTGTGAGAGGGCCAGGGTCGAGCGACCGCCGCGGTCCACCCCCATCAGGGGCTGACAAGTGACGGTGCGGGCAGAGCGCAAATGGAACTGGCCGGCGTCGATCCGGCCGCCAATGGGAATTCGGCGCGGCGTCTCTGGCGCCCGCCATGTTGGTCAATCGAGTGCGTGGTGGTCGTCGATCACCGTCACCTCGAGCCGGACTGGGGGTTTCGGAGTGCGCTAACGCCCCCGAACTCCCGGCAAGCGGTGAAAGTCTTGGCTGCGCCGCCTGAGCGAAGCGGTGCAGCGGTGTCGTGGTGCAGCGTCGAGGTGAGGCTCTAGCTTTAGGATGGACCGCTTTGTTTCCACCTACACCAACAAGATCGACGCCAAGGGACGCGTGTCCATTCCCTCGGCCTTCCGCACCGTGCTCGAGCACGACGCCTACAAGTCCGGCGGAGCAATCGGCGTCTACTGCTACCCCTCGCTCGACGCTCCGGCGCTCGATGCAGGCGGCGAACGGCTTGCGCAGAAGATTGACGGGCTTCTCCAGGGCCTGCCGGACTATTCGGTCGAGCGGGACGAACTGTCTGTCGCGCTCTATGGCGACGTCCAGGTTCTCTCCGTCGACGGGGACGGACGTATCGTCCTTCCTGAGGGCCTGCGCGCCCATGCCGGCCTTACAGGCTCGGTCACTTTTGTCGGGCTTGGCGACAAATTCCAGATGTGGGAACCCGCGGCGTTCGACGAGCGCCGTCAGCGCGCCCGCGAGAAAGTGCAGGAACATCGAAAGCTCTTCGGCAGCGGGGGCTCCGAGAGCGGGGGAGCACGGGAATGACGCCGCGGCGCGATGCCCCTGGAGGGATAGGGACGCGCGACGTGCGGTCGAGGCACATTCCCGTGCTGCTTCCCCAGGTACTGGCGACGCTGGCGCCCAAGGCTGGCGAGCGGTTCATTGATGGCACATTCGGCGCCGGCGGCTATACGCGCGCACTTCTTGCGGCAGCCGATTGCCACATCCTGGCCATCGATCGCGATCCGCACGCTATCGCGGCCGGGCAAGACTTGGTCGCGGAATTCGCGCCGCGCCTGACGCTTCTCCAATCCACGTTCGGCCGCCTTGATGAGCATGCAGCCGAGCACGGCTTTGCGCCGGCTGACGGTATCGTCCTCGATATCGGCGTTTCCTCCATGCAAATCGACGAGGCCGAGCGCGGCTTCTCGTTCCAGGCGGATGGCCCGCTCGACATGCGCATGAGCCGTGCAGGCATGACCGCGGCAGACGTCGTCAATACATTCGACGAGGAGCGCATCGCCGACATCCTTTACGAGCTGGGCGAGGAGCACCGCTCGCGCGCCATCGCTCGCGCCATCGTCAAGCGGCGGACAGAGGCGCCCTTCGAGCGCACGCGAGATCTGGCGGCGATTGTCGAGCGGGCGCTGGGCCACCGTCGCCACGATCAGAAGATCCACCCCGCAACCAGGACGTTCCAGGCGTTGCGCATTTTCGTCAACGACGAGCTTGGCGAGCTACACCGCGCGCTGGAGGCGGCCGAGCGCGTCCTGCGCCCCGGCGGCCGGCTGGCGGTGGTGACTTTCCATTCGCTGGAGGACCGCATCGTCAAGCGCTTCCTGGTCGAGCGCTCGGGCGCGGCACCTCGCGGCTCGCGGCACCAGCCGGAGCAATCGATCGGATTTTACCAATCAAGTTTCCAGATTGTTAACCGTCGGCCGTTAACGTCTGAGAAAGGTGAATTGGACGTCAATCCCCGCGCACGATCGGCACGATTGCGTGCAGGCGTGCGCACAAAGGCTGCACCGTGGCCGCCGGAAAACTCCGGCGAAAATGTTGAAACCGGCATGTAGCCGCCGGATGTGAATAGGAATTGAGCGATGCGTCTCCTAATGCTCTCATCCGCCTTTCTTGCCCTGTCTTGCGCAGTTCTGCTCTACGCGCTGAACAACGAAACGCGCGTACTCGAGGAGATGGTCCAAGTGCACGAGAGGCAGGTGACCACGTTGCGCAGCGACATCGCCATATTGAAGGCGGAACGCGCCCACCTGGCCCGCCCCGAGCGCATCGAGCCCGCCGCCCGAAACCTCAACCTGGCGCCGCCGCGTCCCGCACAATTCGCCGATACGATTACGACCGGCAGTACCGGTCGCTGAGGCGAACTCTAGAGCATGTTTAGCTGAAGTGTGCGCGGTTCAGCGTGAAAAACATGCTCAAATGAAGGAGAGCATTTTTAGCTGAAGTGTGCGCGGTTCAGCGTGAAAAACATGCTCAAATGAAGGAGAGCATTTTTAGCTGAAGTGTGCTCGGTTCAGCGTGAAAAACATGCTCAAATGAAGGAGAGCATTTTTAGC
>JBGANK010000112.1:0-3268 GCA_044222395.1 Hyphomicrobiaceae bacterium
AAGTCGGTGTTGATCCGATAGAGCAATTCGTCGGGTGGCAGTCCGTTCAGGTCGCGCACGAGGCGGTTGTAGTCGAGGATCGTCATCTGGTGGTGGGGAAAGAGGACGGCGAGGAACAATCGGTGCGAAGCGTCGGCTGCGGGAGAATTCGCAGCGCGCGCGGCGGACACGCGCTGGGCGGCTGCGGATCTGTGATGGCCGTCGGCGATGTAGACGGCGGGTAGTGCTTCGAATGCTGCTGAGAGAGCTTGGATGGCGTCGTTGTCGGAGACGACCCACATCTGGTGGCGGACGCCGTCGTCGGCGATGGTGTCAACGTCCGGTGTGTCTGATGCCGCGAGTGCGATCAGCGCGTCGATATGGGGTGCTGCCGGGTAGGCGATCATGACGGGGCCTGTCTCGGCATTGACCGCCTCGATCTGGCGAACGCGGTCGTCCTCCTTGACCGGGGTCGTGAACTCGTGCTTGCGAATGCGGTTGGAAGCATAGTCGGCGACGCTGGCGGCGGCGGCGATGCCGGTCTGCGTGCGGCCCTCGCGGGTCAGCCGGTAGGCATAGTAGCACGGAAGTTCGTCGCGGATCATGACGCCATCGGCGCACATGCGGGCGAGGTTCTCGGCGGCCTTGGCGTAGACCTCGGCACTGTAGGGGTCGGTGTCGTCGGGCAGGTCGATCTCGGGCTTGGAGACGTGCAGGAACGAGTTGGGCTTGCCGGAGGCGCGCTGGCGGGCCTCGGCGCTGGAGAGCACGTCGTAGGGCGGCGCCAGCACCTCGGCAGCGCGCTCTGGCGCGGGTCTCAGGGCACGGAACGGCTGGATCAGTGGCACAGGGCTCGTCTCCTGGTGTATTGGATCGGCTCGGCCGCCAGCGTGGCGGCAGGGGATGCATGGCGCCTTCCGGCATCGAACGCAACCATGCCTTCGGCGACATCTCGATAGCGGGTGGGGATGGCGCTTGCTGGCGCTGGCTGTGTTGGTGAGTCTAGAGCAGGTCCGATCTTGATGGAATCGACCCGGCCGTTGTGGCCTGCTCTAAGCCTTTGTTTGAGAGTCTCAATCACGCCTTCGCTGGAACCAGAAGTGGTTCCATCTCAGCCGATCAGGCTCTAGGCGTTCGCTTCGCGATGTGGGGCTCTCGCCCCTCTCCCCAGTCGGAGGGACGCCCTCTGAACCTCCCGCTTGTTATGACATATGACGGGATTGAAAAGTACGGCATGGGCAAAGTGCGATGACGGACGCGCGCGAGACGGCGAAATCGGTTGGCTCGAGTGACCGGAGGCCGCGTGCGGTCCTGATTGCGGGGCCGACCGCGAGCGGCAAGTCTGCCTTCGCGCTTGAACTTGCGAAAGCGCGGAAAGGGGTCATCATCAATGCCGATTCGATGCAGGTCTACGCCGAGATGCGCGTGCTTACGGCCCGCCCGACAGCGGCGGAGGAGGAATCGGTGCCGCATCGGCTCTACGGCCATATGAGCGTTGCCGAGCCTTATTCGGTGGCGCGCTGGCTTGAGGAAGCTGCTGCGGAGATTGCTGCGGCGGAGCTGGCGGGAAAGCTGCCGATCGTGGTCGGCGGAACCGGGCTTTATTTCAAGGCGCTTCTGGAAGGGCTGTCACCCATTCCAGCGGTTGCCAATGACATCCGTGAGCGCTGGCGGGCTGCAGGCGAGACGCTGACCGCAGCAGAGCTTCATAAGGAGCTGCAACGGCGCGATCCCTTGACCGCGAGCAAGCTGCGTCCGACGGACCGGCAGCGGCTGGTGCGCGCGCTGGAGGTGATCGAGGCGACGGGGCGGCCGCTTTCAGAATGGCAAGCGATCAAAGGTAAGCCGGTGATCGATGCGGGTCGGGTTGCCAAGCTTGTGATCACGCATGATCGCGAGGAGCTCTATGAGCGTAGCAATCAGCGATTCGGGCAGATGATGGCGGAGGGTGCGCTGGCGGAAGCCGAGCGGGTTATGCATCTGCAACTCGATGTGCGGCTGCCGGCGATGCAGGTTCTGGGGCTGAAGTCACTGATGGCTTTGGTGCGTGGTGAGATCGATAGAGAGGCGGCCATCGCGGCGGCCTCGCAAGAAACCCGCAACTACATCAAGCGGCAGATGACTTGGCTCCGACGACATATGATTGCGTGGTATTGGCTTCGTGCGCAAGAAATGAAAATAGAATGCGATAAAGATTTTCCGATTATTGATTTCGTGAGTTGACGCTCTCCGCTAGCCCGCATAATTTCCCGCGCGATTGAAAGGCCAGCGCCCGCCAGCCGGGTGCGCGCGATTACGTGGCGAGGAGGGGCTAATGACACGGCAGATGACCGGCGCGGAAATAGTGATCAAGGCGCTGCAGGATCAGGGTGTCGAAGTGATCTTCGGCTATCCGGGCGGCGCCGTGCTGCCGATCTATGACGAGTTGTTTCAGCAAGACAAGGTCAGGCACATCCTGGTGCGGCAGGAGGGCGGCGCGGTGCATGCCGCGGAAGGCTATGCGCGCTCGACCGGCAAGGTGGGTGTCGTGCTCGTCACCTCGGGGCCGGGTGCCACGAATGCCGTGACGGGGCTTACCGATGCGCTGATGGATTCCATTCCTGTCGTATGTCTCACCGGCCAGGTTCCGACCCATCTGATCGGCAACGACGCCTTCCAGGAGTGCGACACGGTCGGCATCACGCGGCCGTGCACCAAGCACAACTGGCTGGTGAAGGACGTCAACGACTTGGCGCGCGTCATCCACGAGGCGTTCTACATCGCCAAGAGCGGGCGGCCGGGTCCGGTGGTGGTCGACATCCCGAAGGACGTGCAGTTCGGCACCGGCAACTACGTCGGTCCCTCCAACATCCAGCACAAGACCTACCGCCCGAAGATCAAGCCAGAGCAGCCGGCGGTGCGCGAGGCGGTGGAACTGTTGGCGCATGCGAAGCGGCCGATCTTCTACACGGGCGGCGGTGTCATCAACTCCGGGCCGAAGGCGAGTCAGTTGCTGCGTGAGCTGGCGCGGCTGACCGGCTATCCGGTGACCTCGACGCTGATGGGGCTCGGCGCCTTTCCCGCTTCCGATAAGCAGTGGCTCGGCATGCTCGGCATGCACGGAACACGCACGGCGAACTACGCGATGGACGAGGCAGACCTCATCTGCGCCGTCGGGGCGCGCTTTGATGACCGGATCACCGGCAAGCTGAGCGAGTTTGCTCCGCGCGCCAAGTTCATCCACATCGATATCGACCCGGCGGAGATCTCCAAGAACGTTCCGGCGCACATTCCGATCGTCGGTGACGTC
>JBGANK010000113.1:0-2994 GCA_044222395.1 Hyphomicrobiaceae bacterium
GCGCCTGCTGGCGAAGGGCTGGTCGGCGGAGAATATCGCGTTCGGCATGGGCGCGGCGCTGTTGCAGAAGGTGAACCGAGATACGTTGCGCTTCGCCATGAAGGCCAATGCGCGCCAGGACGCGGGCGGCCGCTGGCACGATCTTGCCAAGGCGCCAGCGACCGATCCGGGCAAGGCTTCGAAAGCGGGACGGCTCGCGGTCTATCTGGAGAAGGGGCGCTACGGCTGGTGCCGGCGCGATGACCTGGGACATCGCGAGAATCTGCTGCGGCCGGTTTGGCGCAATGGCGAACTGCTCACCCGCACGAGTCTTGCAGAGGTGCGGGCGAGGGCCGAGCAGGGCGTTCCGTCATGACAAGGAGAAGCAAGGCGGGTGGGCGCAGCAAGGCGCCCCCTGCCGATCCAATGATCGAGGCGCTTGCCGAAATCGAGCATGAGCAGTGGTGCCTATGGGCGGAGCACATGCTCGCCAACGCAACGTCAGCGAACGTGCGGCGGTGGCGGAGGCAAATCGCGACGCCCTTCGCGCAGCTGTCCGAAGCCGACAAGGAAAAGGATCGCGTCTTTGCGCGGAAGGTTCTTGAGGCTGTCGCCAAACATCTGGCAATTCGCGTCGCTCCGGCGTCGCGGTCTCGGTAAGGGCGCGCCATCGATCAAATGCCGTGAAGTCAGCGAGTCTTGGTCGCGGGTGTCGATCGCGTTCGGCGGCACGTCGGTTTCTTCCGCTTGCAGATTGTGATATGAGCCCGGACGGCATCCGACGCGAGCCACGAATCGTGCCGCGACATTTCTCAGCTTGGGGGATTATCACGTGAGCATCAACGTCGAAGCCGTTGCGGAAGAGGGTCTGCCAGAAGAGCTTGGCGCCAACGCACAACAAGTGATCGCAATCCAGACCAAGCTTGATGACGATGCGATTGCAGACGGCGAAACCGATCCATTCAATTGGATCGACCTGAGGGATGTGCCGGAGAATTTTTCGGTCCTGTTGAATGCGGAAGAGATCGTCATCGAGGCCGCCGAAGCGACGCTTATACTCACATACCCAATGGAATTCGCGGCAATGCGCCAGATACGGCCGTCGAACGGGAAGGCGTTCACGCGCGGCGAACTCGTGAAGCTCATCGACGAGACCATACCGTGAGATCTACCGGCTCGAAGCGGGTTCGCAGTCATCGCCGACACCGCCCGTCGATGAACGGGTCGGACTGATCAACCGGCCCAGAAGCGATGGTGCCTTCGGGATCTGGGGGCATGATCTGGACGACCTGGGCATCGAGCGGATAGGAGTCTATGTGATCGATGGGCACGTGTGGCTGGTGCCGTCCATGGTGAGCTGAGGTCTTCGGAGCGCTTTTGGAAGCGGCCTGTCGCGCGCTTCAAGCGAGTGGCCGAGGCAGCCCATCTTGGGGAAGATGCGATCCCTGCCGTCCCCCTTCGTGGTGGCGCACAGAAAGTCTCAGCGAGCAGGGAACGGAGGCAGCTCGGCACGCGGCAGGTCGATCAAGGCGCTCGTCATTGACCTGCTAGAGCAGGTTCAATCTGGGTCAAGTTGCCTCGGCCGCAGTGGTCTGCTCCAATTCTCTGGTAGAGAGTGTGGATCACGCCTTCGCTGGAGCCATAAGTGTTCCCTTCTCAGACGATCAGGCTCTAGGGCTCGACGCAGGCTTCACCTCGCATGCGGTATGGCTTCTTGCACTCCCAGTCGTCTCCCGATCTCCTCAGATAGGCATTTTCCGGAAGCACGACGACCTGGCAACCGTCCCGGTTCTTGCGATAGCCTCGATCGCATTTCCAATTGTCACCATCCGCGCCAAGGTATGCGTTCTTGGGGATCTGGATCTGGCGACAGGCGTCGGCGACTTGCACGAATCCCCTGTTGCATCTCCAGCCGGGTCCGTAACTTCGCGTGTCGGCATAAGCGTTGGCGGGGATCACGATCGGGGCACATCCCGCCTCAGTCTGGCGAAAGCCCCTCTCGCACTCCCAGCCGTTGCCATAGCTGGAGTCGGAAAGATAGGCATTGCCGGGAACGATGATCAGAACGCATTTCTCGTTCACTTTCCTGAATCCGCGATTGCATTGCCAGCCGTCACTGTATCGCGTTCCGTCAAGGTATGCGTTCTCCGGCAGACGTATCGCTTCGCAGCGATTTCCTTCAGCGAAGAAGCCGTGGCGACAATCCCACCCCGAACCAGAGATGGAATCAGTGTGGAAGGCGTTCGCAGGCAGCTTGATTGCAACGCACTGGTTGCCCTGGCGCACAAAGCCTTTGTCGCAGTTCCAACCCGTGCCGTAGGTTCGCGGCACCGCATTCGCTGGCAACTTTGCGTCAGCCGGCTCGGCGTGTATCGAACCTGCGCCCCAGCTCATGGCGCCGATTGTCGCGATGACAATCGTGAAGATTGCAGCCGGCGTGAGACAAGTCATTGCGATCTCCCGATCGTCGCGGCGCCATTTGGCCGTTGGCCCAAGCTTCTACTCATCGATGTCCGGCTGCTCTTCCGTTTTGGCTATGGCGAGCGGTGCAGCGGAATCGTGCCACTTAACGCGCGACCGCCGGGGTGGGTCCGTCACGTCGCCGCGGTTCTTTTCTGCGGTCACCTTGACCGTTTGGCCGCAATAGGGACACTCAACCGTCGCTCGTTTAAGGTCGTAGAATGCCTGCTCGCAAGACGGGCAACGTCGTTTGGTTCCGCGCGCGGTTCGCGCACAGATCAAGGCATCAGGCATTGTGATCTTTCACGGGCGGTTCGCCCGAATTCAGCCGCCTGTCGTCTTGCGGCTGCATGAGTGCCCGGCATCAGGGGCAGATCTGTGCGGCGGGTTGCTTGCTTCGGTCGGCCCGAACCTGCTTGGGACAGGATCGGGCGGCTCGCTGTGTTGGACGCCGCGCGTTGACGAAGTCAGTCATAGTAGCATGATTTGGCGGTCATGCCGGTTTAAATGCGGTACGGCATGGTCTTGAGGCAAATCGTCAGCATTTCAGGCGGG
>JBGANK010000114.1:0-2520 GCA_044222395.1 Hyphomicrobiaceae bacterium
CGTTATCGGTCAACGGCTGCGTGGCTATGACGGCAACGCGATCGTTCGGCGTCGTCACATCGGCGAAATCGACTGTCACGTCCTCGTCCTTCAAATGCGCCCGGCAGAATGGCGCACGCCGCACGATGTAGGCGAGCTCGGTGGAGCAATGCGCGAAGAGGCAATCCCCATTCGACACCAGGAAATTAAAGATGCCCATCGGCGCCAATTCGAGCGTCAATTCATGAAGCGCCTCGAACAGCTGCTCGCGTGACGGCGCCGTCATGCCGAAGCGGCTTTTCAACTCCTGCATGAACCAGCAGAAGATCAACTCGCTGTCGGTGTTGCCGACGGGCATGAAGCTGCCCGAAAGCTTAGGCGTGAACTGTGGCAGATGACCATTGTGGGCGAAGATCCAGTAGCGCCCCCACATCTCGCGCATGAAGGGATGCGTATTCTCCAAGGAGGTCGGCCCCTGCGTCGATTTGCGGATATGGGCAACGACATTCAGCGACTTGATCGGATAGCTGCGCACCAATTCGGCGATCTGTGAGTGTGCCGAGGGCGTCGGGTCGAGGAACATGCGCACGCCCTTGCCCTCGAAGAAGGCGATGCCCCAGCCGTCCGAATGGTGATCGGTGCCGCCTCCGCGCTGCCGGAACCCGGTGAACGAGAAGCAAATGTCGGTGGGGACGTTACAGTTCATTCCGAGCAGTTGGCACATGGTCGCAGGTCTTGTCGTTGCTGTCGCAGGCTGGAAGTCTAGCAGCGGCAAATGGCCCATGCACGTCTTCTGGCCTTAAATTCGTCGCCGCTGAGCGTTGCTTGTGCGCCCGCGCTTAACCATGCGTCAGCCAGCAACCGCGTGTTCCGCAAGTGACTGACGTTTCCTTGGCATGCGGGCAGGGTAGTGCCGACACAGCGCTGAGCCGGAGTGATATACGATGCACGACCTATCGAACCAGTTGCTTTCCATCCTCGCGAGGTATGCGGGGCGTCGTGGCTGGACCGCAGGCGAAACGACGCCACTCTCGACCCTCGGGATCGACGACCTCGACATCCCGATGATCCTGCTCGATGTGGAAGACCGGCTCGGATTGCCCATCGATACGGCCGTGGCCGCCGGTGAAATATCGACAGCGGGCGACCTGATCACGCATGTCCGTCACGCAGTAGCGCAGGCACGCAGCCCGCGACGGTTGCCGCGCAAAAAGAGCAACTGGATGTCTACCAACGCCCGCGCCTGACACGGACCCTATGCCGCCGACAGTTGCGCGCCCCACTTGACCCCGGACCAAGCCTGAGGCACTGCCATCTGCTGAGCAGGCGTGCGCATCCCCCGCGTGGAGCGGTTTGGCACAGGTCGCATGCTCGTTCCAGGCGCTCGGGAGGGGGCAGCACGCACATGATCATCGCCATCGACGGACCGGCCGCCTCTGGCAAGGGCACGCTTGCCCGGCGCATCGCCGCCCATTTCGGATATCAGGTGCTCGACACCGGCCTGATCTACCGCGCCGTCGCCCGCGACCTGCGCACCTCTGGCCAGTCGCTCGACGACGAAGCCGCAGCCGCCTGGGCCGCAAAATCGCTCGACCCCACCACGCTCGACGATCCCGGCCTGCGCCTGCCGGGCGTTGGCGAGGCCGCCTCCGTCGTCGCCAAGTTTCCAACCGTCCGCACCGCGCTGCTGGAATTCCAGCGCAATTTTGCCGCCCAGAATCCGGGCGCCGTGCTCGATGGCCGCGACATCGGTACTGTGGTCTGCCCGGATGCGGACGTGAAGCTGTTCATCATCGCTGATGTCGAAGTCCGCGCGCGCCGCCGCTACGAGGAATTGAAGGCGCGCGGTGAGCCCGTCACCTACGAGCGCGTGCTGGACACGATCAAGGCCCGCGACGCCCGCGACGAGAGCCGCGCCGACGCCCCAATGGCCATCGCCCTCGACGCCCACGTCCTCGACACCACGTCGCTCGACGCCGATGCAGCGTTCGCAGCCGCGCTGGCGCTGATCCGATCGCGCGATTGACGCGCGCGCTCCGATCGCCCGAGCGCCTATCCGCGAGGGCGTCAATCGGCAGCGCAAACAAAGGACGAGCACCGTAACCCGCCGCGCAATTCAGCACCGCCGCAATGGTAGGCGTCGAGTTCGTGGCGGCGCAATACGGCGAAGACGCCTATTGCGCCCTGCGCGCTGATTGGCAAGCAGGTGTGACGCTGCTGTCAGTCACCAGCAGTCTTTGCACCTCGGTCAGAACAAAAAACACCCCATGTCATCCTCGGCTTCATGCCGAGGATCCAGCCCTCAACGCAGGAAGGGCAGAGCTTTATGGCACGCTCTTCCTGCGAACTCGCACCCTCGCCCGCTCTGCAGCCCTGGGTCCTCGGGACAAGCCCGAGGATGACAAACGCAAGGATGTGTTGACTGTGTAGGGTGGGTAAGGCGCGCAGAATTTCGGCACGAAAACGCGCTCCGATCGCCCCAGCGCCTATCCGCGAGGGCGTCAATCGGCAGCGCAAACAAAGGACCAGCACCGTAACCCG
>JBGANK010000115.1:0-2206 GCA_044222395.1 Hyphomicrobiaceae bacterium
CGCCACTGATGGAGGCACGCCTCGAGCCCGTCCCCGGCATCGAGGCCGGCGCGCCGGGCCACAAGGTCGGCCGCCTGCTCGTGCGCGGGCCGAACGTGATGCTCGGCTATCTGCGCGCCGAGCACCCGGGCGTTCTCGAGGCGCCGAAGGACGGCTGGCACGACACCGGCGACATCGTCGCCATCGACGCCCAGGGTTTCATCGCCATCAAGGGCCGCGCCAAGCGCTTCGCCAAGATCGGCGGCGAGATGGTGAGCCTCGCCGCGGTGGAGAGCTGGGCCGGCGAGACCTGGCCCGGCAGCCAGAACGCGGTGGTGGCAATGCCCGATGCGCGCAAGGGCGAACAAATCGTGCTGTTCAGCGACACCGAGGCGGTCAATCGCGCCGACCTGTTGGCGGCGCTGCGTACCGCCGCGCACAGCGAGCTGGCACTGCCGCGGCACATCATTCATCACGACGCCATGCCGCTGCTCGGCTCGGGCAAGCCCGACTACGTTTCGGCGACGAAGCTCGTGCGCGAGAAGCTCGGGCTCGACACGCCTGCGCCTGTGGTGACGGCGGCGGCGTAAGAGTAGCAGCGGCGTTGCCGAGACAACAAACTCGGCGAACATTTCAATGCACCCGCGTGAGAACCACGCGGGTGCCTTCGTATCCGGAGATGAAATGTGGCCGCCTTCAACGTCCGAGCAGCAGCGGGTGACGATAGGATGAATCGGCGATGACGGCGGCGACGAGTTCGGCGAGCACGGGTGCGAGCAGGAAACCGTGCCGGTAGGCGCCGTTGACGCGGATGATGCGGTTGTCTGGGCTCGCAATCACGCGCGGCACGTTGTCGGGAAAGGCAGGCCGCAGCCCGGCGCCGATCTCCAGGATTTGAGCTTCGGCGAAGCCCGGGTGCAGCGCGTAGGCATTGCCCATCAGCTCGAGCGCCGAGCGCACAGTTGCCGGGCCGGCGTCGTCGCTCTCGATCACGGTTGCGCCGATCATGAAACGATGGCCGGACCACGGCACGACGTAGAGCGGATGGCGCGGATGCAGCAGGCGCACCGGGCGCGCAAGCGTGACATCGGGCGCGTGGACCACGAGCTGTTCGCCGCGCACGCCGCGCAGCGCCGAAAGATCCCTGCAGGCCGCCATGCCCCGACAGTCGACGACGATGCCTTCGATGTCTCCGATGTTCGCTGCTGCCCCGAGCACGACCTCGGCACCCGCCTTGCGGGCCACTTCGAGCAGGAACGCCATGGCGTGCGGGGTTGCCATGTGCGCCTCGTCGCAGAAGAACAGCGCCGCGGCAAAGCGATCGGCAAGATCAGGTTCGAGTTCAGCGATGTCCTTGGCTTCGAGCGCGCGATGTCCGCCGGTCAGGCGGGCGAAGCGGTTCAACTCCGATCGGTCGCGGGCGCTGGCGACGACCAGTGTGCCCGCTTCTGAGAGGTGCGGATAGGTGGCGCGCCACAACTTCAATCCATCGTGACCGAACTGGCGCACGACCTCGGGTGCCGCTTCCGCCTCGCAATCGGGTGCCAGCATCGCCCCGGCGTAGCGACTTGCGGTCTGTGCGAACGGGTCGGCTGACGCCTCCAACAGACGCACGCGATGGCCTGTGCGCGCCAGCGTCAGCGCCTGCCACAGGCCGAGGATGCCTGCGCCGACGATGGTGACTTGTCTGGCTATTGCATTCACGGCCCGAGCGCTCCGATTGTCCGGCGGGTGGATTAGCATTGCTGCCGGCATCATGCGAGCGCAATGTCGGCGGACGTTGAGCCCGATCAGTCGCCGAGCGCCGCACCTTCGCGGCGCGGATCGGCCCCGCCTTCGAGATTGTCACCGCGGCGTGAGACGATGTGCAGACCCGAAGTCATCAATTCAACACGGACACGATGACCGCGCGCCATCAGTCGCAATGCGGTTATCGCTGCGCCCAAGCCGAGTTCAATCTCGAAGCCGTGCCCGCGGTCGCCGAAGTTGTGCAGGGCGGCGGCTGCTTGCGGATCGAGTTTCCAGTCGATCATGCCGATCAGCGCTTTGGCGACGTATAGGATGATGCGATTGCCACCGGGCGAGCCGAGCACGGCTTCGAGCTTGCCGTCGGCCCCGTAGACGATGGTCGGCGCCATGGAACTGCGCGGTCGCTTGCCGGCCTCGACGCGATTGGCGATGGCGCGGCCGTCTGCATCGACGGGCGCGAACGAGAAATCCGTCAGCT
>JBGANK010000116.1:0-2194 GCA_044222395.1 Hyphomicrobiaceae bacterium
GTACTGGGTGCAACCGGGACGCTGGGACGCGTCAGCTGCGCGATGGGCGACGGCTTTTTCACAGCTGGCACAGGCGGGCGGCGGCCGGGCACAGGGACGTCGACGTCGGTCTGCGCGCCAGCGCTAGCAGGTTGCTGCCCGTTGACGAGTTCGAAACGAAGTGGCTCGGAGGGCTTTGCTGCCGCTGGTTCCTGCGGCTTTCCAATGCTTTCAGAAACGTAGCGCGCGTTCGACTGCGCTGTCGTCGTCGCTGGCGCAGTTCCAGCTTCGACAGGAGCAACTGAAGCGCTGCCGCGCGCCGTTTCAAGCTCCTTCTCCAGCCCAGTGATGCGCAGTTCCGAAGTCTTGATTTGCGCATCCCGAGTAGCCAGTTCATGCCGAAGCTGTGCAACCTCGTCCTGCTTCTGCTGCAGCACCTCGCGCAGCTTGGAAAGCTCAGCCGAACTCTCCGAGTGATTATGATCGTTACCCTGCGGTTGCGTCAGGATGCGCCCAACCGCTGGAAACCATTCCGTCAGCACCCTCGGCTTCAACACCACGGCCGCCAGGTAGGCTGCAGCCGCCAGGGCCACCAAGCCCCAGGCCGCGAGGTAAATGCCATTGCGTGCCGTGCGATCCTGGGCAGCGTGGGTCGCGAGTCGATGGCCGGGCGTCAGCGCACCCGGACCAGATCCGGATCGAACGACGCCAGGTAGAGCTGGAATAGTGACCGTGTCGGACATAAATCGCCCCAAAATCCCCTGTTCACGAGCGCAGCCATCACTGACTGTTGCGCTTGCACCTTTGTCGCCACGCTGTCTGAGTCTCTCCAGGGAATCAATTAGGGTGGCGAGCCTGTTGCAAATCTGCCTGTGGAGGGGGAGACACCCACGAGATGCTTGATTGCGATGCATTTCCGCCTATCAAGGATCGCCCCAGAAACGGGCTCGGACAGAGCCGCGGGACGACGTCCATTGGCGCCGGTATGAGTTTTGCTCAGCCCACGCCAACCAAGCACCGATTGGCCGAATTCGGGGCATGTGATGCGCCGCTGTGGCCAAAGCGTCAGGTCTGCGCCAAGAAGCTCTGGCCCAGCCGCCGCTCAACCTGGACGCTGTTCCCGTACACGAGTGCCCCAGACATCGGGCACGCAGCGACGGGACCAAGCCATCGACCGGTCCCGGCGGGGACCGCGCAAAGTGGACGCCGAGGGAGTTCATGACAGCCACGCCGTTGATGATCGTCGTGCTTGCGGCCGGCAAGGGCACGCGCATGAAGTCGGACCTGCCTAAGGTGATGCACGCCGTCGGCGGCCGCACCATGCTGGGCCACGTGCTGGCGCTTGCCTCAGAAGCGGCCGCCGAACGGGTCGCTGTCGTGATCGGCCCGGGCATGGACCACGTCCGCTCTGCCGCGATGAAGCAGATGCCGACGGCCGATGTGTTCGTGCAGCCTGAGCAACTCGGCACTGGCGATGCCGTCAAGGCGGCCGCCCCGGCTCTGCGTGGGCACAAGGGCGATGTCATCGTGCTTTACGCCGACACGCCGCTGCTGCGGTCGGAATCGATTCTAAAGCTGCGCAAGACGCTGGATGCCGGCGCTTCGGTCGCCGTGCTCGGCTTCGAGGCTGCGGACCCGACCGGCTACGGCCGTCTGCTGACCAATGCGCTGGGCGCGCTGACTGCGATCCGCGAGCATAAGGATGCAAGCCCTGCCGAACTCGATGTGCGCCTATGCAACTCCGGAGTGCTGGCGTTTCGGGTCGCTGATCTGGCAGGCGTTCTGGGGCGCATCGGCAATACCAACGCCAAGGGCGAGTACTATCTGACCGACGCCATCGAGATCATCCGCGCTGATGGCGGCCGCGCTGCCGTCGTTACCTGCCCGGAGTCGGAGGTACTGGGCGTCAACTCCCGAAACCAGCTGGCCGAGGCCGAGGCGATCTTCCAGTCCCGCCGGCGGCAACAGGTGATGGAGCAGGGCGCCACGTTGATTGCTCCGGAGACCGTATGGCTGAGCCACGATACCGTGATCGGCCGCGACGTCGTCATCGAGCCCAATGTTTTCTTCGGTCCTGGCGTCGTCGTCGAGGACATCGGTCCCGAGCAGACGCTGAACGCGATGCTCCAGGCGGGCGAGATCGACGCCTTCATCGGGCCCCGCGCGCCGACGTCGTTCGTGCCGTCGAACAAGGCGCTGGGCTGGGTGTTCGAGG
>JBGANK010000117.1:0-1574 GCA_044222395.1 Hyphomicrobiaceae bacterium
CTCGTCGCCTACATGTTCTTCCGTGTCGCACTGCCGCCGATGCTGTTTCTCGCCACCGTGCTCTACCTGTTCGGCGCGGGCTTCCAGTATCCACCGGCCGTGAAGATCCTGATTGCCGTGGGTGTTGGCGTCGCCGGTTTCTATCTGCCCAACGTGTTCCTCGAGAATCGTGTGCAGAAGCGTCAAACGTCGATCCGCCAAGCATTCCCAGATTCGCTCGATATGCTGCTGATCTGCGTGCAGTCGGGCATGTCGGTGGAAGCTGCCTTCGCCCGCGTCGCCAAAGAAGCGGTCAGTCAATCGCTGGAACTTGCCGAAGAGCTTTCACTGACGACGGCAGAGCTGTCCTATCTGCAGGACCGCCGCATGGCGTTCGAGAATCTCGGCAAGCGTACCGGCATTCCGGGCGTCAAGGCGGTTGCAACCGCGCTGATCCAGGCCGAGCGCTACGGTACGCCCGTCGGTCAGGCGCTGCGCGTGATGGCCAAGGAGAATCGCGACATGCGCTTCTCGGAAGCCGAAAAGAAGGCCGCAGCGCTGCCGCCTAAGCTGACGGTGCCGATGATCGTGTTCTTCCTGCCGGTTCTGTTCGTGGTCATCATGGGTCCGGCGATCATGCAGGTTCTGGGCTGGCAGTGATCTCGACCTGATCGCACCGCTTTTGTGAATGCAACGCGGCCCTTGCTCTTGAGGCAGGGGCCGCAGCATTTTGCGCACTTTCAAAGCGCATCTGCAGCGCATTCTCTCTTGGATGAATAGCTGCCGCACGCAACGCTTCTGCTTAGGGCATGCATTTCACGCTGAACCGCTGCGCACCTCAGCCCAACATGCACTAATTCAGCAGATGCTGCATCAGCGCCCGCAGCTCGGCCGGCCGCACCGGCTTGTAGAGGACGTCGCAGCCAAGTCCATGGGCCTCTCCGGCAATTGCCGTGTCCCGGTCGGCTGTGATGACGATGGCCGGAAGGCGCGCGCCGAATGCCTCGCGCAGCCGCGCGATTGCCGCGGTTCCAAGATCTCCCATGTCGAGATGATAGTCGGCCAGCACGATGTCGGGCCGGGCAGCGCCGCTGGCAATCAGTGCCTCGATGTCTTCAAGGCTGCGAACCGCTACGACCTGGCACGACCAGCGCGCCAGCAGGGCGTCCATCGACTGCAGCACCATTGGATCGTTATCGATGACCAGAACGCGCGTTGCGGCGAGGCCGAATGCCTGGGCCTTCACCTGCATCTGGCGTTGCACGTCGATCGCTGGCTGCGGTTGTGTGACGGCGGCAGGAGCGGTCAATGAAAAGCGGGTGCCGTGGCCGACGCGCGTACACAGGCTGAGCGGATGTTCGAGCGTCTGTGCCATGCGTGTGACGATCGACAGGCCAAGCCCGAAGCCGCCGCGATGGGCGTCGAGAGATGTCGAGCCGCGCTGGAACTCCTCGAATATTCGCTCGCGTTCGGCTTCCGGAATGCCGGGACCCGTATCCCAGATCTGGATGGCGACGTCGGCGCCGCAGCGGCGCGCGCCGAGGAGAATGCCGCCGCGCCGCGTGTAGTGCAGCGCGTTGGCGAGCAGGTTCTGC
>JBGANK010000117.1:1584-1862 GCA_044222395.1 Hyphomicrobiaceae bacterium
GCGCAGCATCAAAGGGTCTGACTGCACGGTCAGACCATCGCAATGCCGGCGAATATGCAGTCCCTTGGCGTCGAGCAACGGCTGCAGATCGCGCTCCAGAGACTGGAACAGCGGCTCCAATGCGATCGGTTCGACGTTGGGCTTGATTACGCCGGCTTCTAGCTTCGACAGATCGAGCATGGTGCGCAGCAGTTCCTCGATCGAGGCGAGCGCATGATCGATCTGGTCAGCGAGTTGTCGCTGATCTTCGGACTGCGCGCCGTGGATCAAGGCCGACA
>JBGANK010000118.1:0-1110 GCA_044222395.1 Hyphomicrobiaceae bacterium
TGAAAAAAGATGACGACATGGCCTGCGGCATTGCCGGCCAGATGTGCAACTACAACGAAGGCCCTGGCAAGGACTCGTTCGGCAACAGCGGTCTCGACGGCAGCTTCACCAACGGCCGCCAGAGCGTGACGCACGCCATTCGCGCCTTGGAGCGCAATGGTCTGATCCGCACGCTGGCCGAACCGAATCTGACGGCGATTTCGGGTGAGACGGCCAAGTTCCTGGCTGGTGGCGAGTACCCGGTCCCGGTGGTCGACACGACCGGCTCGCTCAGCATCGTCTACAAGGAGTTCGGTGTCGCTGTCGCCTTCACGCCGACTGTGATGTCGGAGGGCCGCATCAGCCTCAAGATCGAAACGGAAGTCTCCGAACTCACCAACAACGGCGCGGTGACGCTTTCCAACATCTCGATCCCCGCCTTGAAGAAGCGTTCCGCCAAATCGACGGTCGAGCTTCCTTCCGGTGGCTCGCTGGCGATGGCCGGCCTGCTCTCGGACGACACGCGCCAGAACATCGATGGCTTCCCCGGCCTCAAGGACCTGCCCGTGCTCGGCACCCTGTTCCGCAGCCGTGACTTCATCAAGCAGGAAAGCGAGCTGGTGGTCATCGTCACGCCTTACCTGGTTCGCCCGACGGCCCGCAACGACTTGGCCAAGCCGATCGACGGCCTCGCCAATGCGACGGACCGCAAGGCCAATCTGCTCGGTCACCTCAATGCGGTCTACGGACGCGGCAACACCGTGCCGGCCGGCGATCTCAAGGGCGACTACGGTTTCATTGTCGATTAACGGATGCGTGTGGAGAACTATCATGAAGGTCATGTCCAAAATGAACCGACCTGCAGCATCCACGCTCAAGGTCATTGGTGCCTGCACACTCGCGGTGCTGCTTGGCGCCTGCAAGCACGGCGATGACGGCTCGCGCGTTGCCGGCTGGACTCTGGTCGATGCATCGCAGCGCCATCCGATCCTGGTGTCGCAGAAGCCTGCGACGCTGAGCCTGCACGTTGCCCGCGGCTCTTCGGGTCTGTCGCCCAGCCAGCGCGCCGACCTGCTCGACTTCGCGCGCCCGTACGAGCTGGTGAAGAAGGCCATCGCCATCGAGCCCTTC
>JBGANK010000118.1:1120-1536 GCA_044222395.1 Hyphomicrobiaceae bacterium
CGGTTCACCAGATCCGCACGGTTCTGGCCGAGCAGGGATTTGGCGATGCCGCGATCTCGATCGAGCCCTACCCGGCTGAAGGCGGCGGCTCGCCGGTCCGTGTTTCCTATCTGAAGTACGTCGCCGAGGCGCCCGAGTGCGGCACCTGGCCGACCAATCTCGCGCACGATCCCGGCAACGTGAACTATGCCAACTTCGGCTGCGCGACACAGCACAACTTCGCAATGCAAGTCGCCAATCCCGCCGATCTGCTGGGACCGCGCACGATGACCGATCGCTCGAGCGAGCGTCGCGACGTCGTCTTCGGCAAGGACAAGGCCGGCGTGGACCAGGCCGGCGCGAGCTGGGCGACCGGCGACAAGATCGTGTTGACAACGACGGACTATCTGCCCGGACACTCCGAAGAGCTCGAAATC
>JBGANK010000119.1:0-1517 GCA_044222395.1 Hyphomicrobiaceae bacterium
GATGTATCGCCTGATCGCCCAGATCAACGAGCAGCTTTGGCTCGGCCACTTCGACCTGTGGACCCAGGAAGGTCTCGTCATGTTCCGCCACGGCCTGCTGCTCAACGGAGCGCTGGCCACGCCGCGCCAGTGCGATGCGCTGCTGACGGCGGCGCTGGAGGCGTGCGAGGTTTATTATCAGGCCTTCCAGTTCGTCGTGTGGGCGGGCCAGGAAAGCCGCGAGGCGCTCACCTCCACCATGTTCGCCACCGAGGGCCAGGCCTGAGTCATATGGGTCTGAGCCATTGTAGCTGGCGCCCGACCGCGCGCGCAGGAAGACGCGAATGCGGCTGCCCACGGCATCGCATAGAGTGCTATTGAGCCAGTAGCTGGCCGCGCTGGGGTTTTGCGTGGCGGCGCTATCTCAGGTCGCGCGGACGGGGGCACGCATGGAACACAACGACGTAATCGCCCTTGACGGCACATTGCTGCTGGCCGGCGCCGGCAAAATGGGGGGCGCGCTGCTGGCCGGCTGGCTCAAGCACGGCCTCCCCCCTTCCCAAGTATTGGTGCAGGACCCCGCTCCCCCCGCCGAAGTCGCCGAGCAACTGGCGCGGCACGGCATTGTCAATGAGCCCGAGATCGGTGCGCTTGCCGCTCCGCCCGCGGTCATCCTCGCGGCAGTGAAGCCGCAGGCGATGGAGGCGGTGTTGCCGGGGCTCGCCCGTCTCGCTGGGCCGCGTACCCTGGTGATGTCGATCGCGGCCGGTAAAACCCTTGCCAGTTTTGCGCGCCACTTCGCACCGGGCACCGCCATCATCCGCGCGATGCCCAACACGCCAGCCGCCATTGGCCGCGGCATCACGGTGTGCGTCGCCAATGCGCATGCCGGGGAGCAGCAACGTGCGCTGGCCGGTGCGCTGATGACAGCGGTCGGCGAGGTCGGCTGGGTCGAGGACGAGGCGTCGATGGATGCGGTGACGGCGGTCTCCGGCTCAGGGCCGGCCTATGTGTTTCTGCTCGCGGAGGCGCTGGCCGCGGCGGGCGTGCGTCAGGGGCTCGACCCCGGCCTCGCCGAACGGCTGGCGCGGGCGACGGTCGCGGGGTCGGGCGAGCTGCTGTGGCAATCCCCCGAGAGTGCCGAGCAACTGCGCCGCAACGTCACCTCGCCCGGCGGCACCACGGCGGCGGCGCTGGCGGTGTTGATGCGCGAGGGCGACGGGCTTGCCCGGCTGTTCGACGAGGCCGTGGCCGCGGCGACAAAAAGAGGCCGCGAGCTGGCCGGCTGAGGAGGTCGTCCGGGGCTGCTCTTGCTTTGCGTTGTGCGCATGCACGCGGCTCGCACGCGAGATGTGAACTTTCAGGACGTTGTCCATTCCGCCCATGCCGCCGCCGCCATGGCCGTGGCCTGCTTCGCGCTTGGGAGCATCCGCAACGGCAGCCTCGGTGGTGATGAGCAGGCTGGCGAGCGAGGCCTCAATCCCCCTGCCTCGGCGCTCGTCATCGGTGTCCCTCGATTTTATCGAGCGCCGCGCTTG
>JBGANK010000011.1:0-76693 GCA_044222395.1 Hyphomicrobiaceae bacterium
CAGCAGCCGGGTGCTGGCGCCCTCGTCCAGTCCCTGTCCCTTCAGGTTGCGGGTCAGCCCCCCGAGCCTGACGAGAGCCTCGGCCGTCTCCGCCGCGATCCCCGTTTCCCTGGCCACGATGGCAGCCTCCACCTCGGGCGGCGGGTAATCGAAGTCGATGGCCACGAAGCGCTGGCGGGTGCTTTGCTTCATCTCCTTCAGGACGTTCTGGTAGCCCGGATTGTAGGAGACCACCAGCATGAAGGTTTCCGGCGCCACCAGCTGTTCGCCGGTACGCTCCAGTGGCAGCACGCGGCGGTCGTCGGTCAGCGGATGCAAGACGACTGTGACGTCCTTGCGCGCCTCCACCACTTCGTCGAGATAGCAGATGCCGCCGGCCCTCACCGCCCGCGTCAGCGGCCCGTCGAACCACTCCGTATCGCCGCCCTTCAGCAGGTAGCGTCCGGTCAGGTCCGCGGCGGTGAGATCGTCATGGCAGGATACGGTCCACATCGGCAGCCCGAGCCGCGCCGCCATGTAAGCTACGAATCGCGTCTTGCCGCACCCGGTCGGTCCCTTGAGCAGCACCGGCAGCCGCAGCCTGTGCGCCATCTCGAACAGCGCGCACTCGTTCGCCGCTTCGCGGTAGTAGGGCAGCGCTGTGGAAGACGCGACGTTGGCCGTGGCGTTCATGACGTTCGAACTCCTGGAAGGAACGGCTGCGGAGGTGACCCCGCAGCCGTGTTGCATTCTGGGTTCCGGCACCGCTGGCGGCGGCGCCGGCGTGCCAATCCATCATGCCGCTACTCTGCCGGAGCGACGCTCGTCTTGGCAATCACCTCGCCCGATCTCGGCACGAAGGTCGCGTAGATGAACAGCAGCGCGCCGATCACCACGATTACGCCGGCAAGCAGTCGCATCTGGAAGAAGATGGCGATCTGGTCCTGCACGTCCATGAAGTTTTCGCCCTTCACGCGCTGCAGGTGCGTCTGCACGACTCCTGCGAACGTGAGCACGAAGGTCATGAACGCCATGCCCGCCGACATCACCCAGAAGCTGATCATGTTGAGCACCTGGTTGTAGGGCTCGCGGCCCAGCAACTGCGGCATCGCATAGGTGATGATCGCCAGATTGAGCGAGACGTAGGCACCGAAGAACGCCAGGTGGCCGTGGGCCGGCGTGACCTGCGTTCCATGCGTGTAGTAGTTGACGAAGTGCAGCGTGTGCAGGAAGCCCCACACGCCCGCGCCGAAGAACGCCAGCACGGCGCATCCCAGGCTCCACAGCAGTGCTGCGTTGTTGGGATGTTCGCGCTTCCGTTTCCACACCATGGCGAATGTGAACAGTACCATGGCGAAGAACGGCAGGATTTCCAGGCTAGAGAAGATCGATCCGATCCACTGCCAGTAGCTCGGTGTGCCGATCCAGTAGTAGTGGTGGCCCGTGCCGAGCAATCCAGTGAACAGCGACAGCGCGACGATGGCATAAAGCCACTTCTCGACCACCTCGCGGTCGACGCCCGTCATCTTCAGCATCAGGTAGGCGAGGATCGAGGCCATCACGAGTTCCCACACGCCCTCCACCCAGATGTGCACGACATACCACCAGAACATCTTGTCGAGCACGAGGTTCTTCGGATTGTAGAGCGAGAACAGGAAGAAGATGGCGATGCCCCACAGCCCGAGCAGCAGCACGTTGGTGATCGCCGTCTTGCGTCCCTTCAGCACCGTCATCGAGATGTTGTAGAGGAAGATCAGCGCCGCAACGACGATGCCGAGCTTGACCCAGTAGGGCTGTTCGAGGAACTCACGGCCGTCCTTGCCGAGGAACGGGTTGCCGTTGAACAGGTCGAACAGGTAGGTCACGACGACCCCCAGCGTACCCAGCACGAAGATGGCGAGCTGGAGGTAGGCCAGCGTCGGGCTCTCGATCTCACGTTCGGCTTCCTCCGGCACGAGGTAGTAGGCGGCGCCGAAGAAGCCCAGCAGCAGCCACACGACGAGCGAGTTCGTGTGCAGCATTCGCAGGATGTTGAACGGAACGAGTTCCGAAAGCGTGTTGGGGAACACGTAGACATAGCCTGCGATGAGGCCGCCGATCACCTGGATCGCGAACAGCGCCAAGGCCACGGCAAAGTAGGCGAACGCGATCTTTTGCGTTTGGTATCTCATGGTTTCACCTCCTCAACCGGCGTCATTCGGCGGCCATTTCTGGGTATTGATGCGGCTCGTCCACTCGAAGAAGCTGACGAGATCATCAAGCTCCTTGTCGGAGAGCTTGAAGTTGGGCATCTGCCGGCGGCCTGGCGCCCCTGATGGCTGGCTCTTGATGAAGGCCTTGATCGTTTCGCGCGCGCCCTTGGGGTCTTTCAGTCCCCCGTATCTCTGCCAGACGTTGCCAAGTTCAGGTGCGTAATAGGCGCCCTCGCCAAGCAAGGTGTGACAATTGATGCAGGCGTGCCGCTCCCAAGTATGCTTGCCGTTGACGACCTCTGCGGTCATCCCCTTGGCATCGCTTGATGTCGACAACGCATAGTTGCAGCTATGAACGGTGAGCCCCACGAATATCGCAAGGAAGAACGCGCTTCCCCCGTAGAATATGTTTCGTGCGGCCGACTTAGTGAGTGCGTCCCACATTGCGTCCTCTTTTGTGGCGTCCTTTTGTGTTGAGGTTCACGGAACCCGGGATGCAATCCGCTTCTGCGCAAAGCACGTTGCTCACAGCCGAGCGATGGGCTCATTCGGCCGAGTGACGGGATCCCGCAGACTTTTCGGGATATCGGCTGGGCGAGTGCGACAGCTACATGAGGGGAATGCATTCCCGGCGCGCATAGGTGCACTTCACCATGGATATAGCCTTGACTTTTGTTAGGCAGGAGCTGCGCCGGTACCGCGCCGGGGCTGGGTCAGGATCGGGAAGAAAATCATGGCAAACAGTCCGAACGCGGCGACCCAGGCGATACCCGCCATCAGCATAACGGCGCTGTAGTGGGACGGCAGCAGCGACGGCCCCAGAGTGCGCAGCAGGGCCGCGATCGACACCAGGACATAAGCCGCCGTGATTGCCGGCGCGGCAACCAGTGGCCGACCGGTATGCCCCAGGCTGGCCCGGCTCATCACCGCGATAACCATGGTGCCAATTCCACCGGTGCCAAGTGCGTGCAGCGCGACAATATCGCCCACCAGCCTTGTGGAAAGCGCGATGCCCCAAAGCGCGAGGCCAACCACGATCCACAGATATCCCACGTGCAGCACTGCCACGATCGGGGCGGAGAGTGTGGCCAGACCGCGCCACAGTGCCAGCCTCACGCCGTTCGCCGCGGCAGCCAGGAACGCTGCGCCGGCCACCAGTTGATCCGGAACCGGAACCACGGTCAGTATCGCGAAAACCACTGTAGAAGCGAGCGATGCGAGATCCAGATACGCCGACCGCACGGGCACTGGCTGCTGTGGCGCAACACGCTGCAGATGGTTGTGCGTAAAGGCCGGCACAATGCGTCCGCCGATGATGACGATGACGATGACCAGCGTCAGAAGTCCGGCGCGGATGCCCTCGGTCTCCCCGATCCTGATCGCGCCGACCATCGCGAGGTGGTAGGCAGCATTGGCGATGAAGAACACCGCGAGCAAGGCCACGAAAATCATATTCCGGGCTTGCGGCCGTACGAACAATTGATGCGTCACGTGCACCCCAAGGGCCGGGATGAAGGCGAGGTCGACGGGTGCGGCAAGGCTTGGCGGGACGACGGCAGAGGCGATCATGGCGACCCGTCCGGCGAGCCAGATGAAGAACAAGATGGCGAGGGGCTGTCCCGATAGCGGCTGCGCGCCGGTCCAGCTGGGAACGGCGGTCAGCAGAAAGCCGGCGACCGCGGCAAGGCCGAAGCCGAACACCATTTCATGCGCGTGCCAGACATGCGGCGGACCCGAAATACTGATCCATGTCAATGACGCGCTGGCCGCTTGGATGGCGATCCACGCGAGCCACAGCAACACCGCCACGACGGCATAAACCGACGCACCCAGAAAGAACGGGCGGAACCCGTAGGAAAAGAATGTGTCCCAGGTGGAGGGATGCGAACTGGATGGATGTTCCATGTCGTGATCGATGCGTTGCAAGGAATCCAAGAAGCGACGGTCAGCAGCGATCTGACGACCATAGCACGTAAAACCATTGCGCGCGCTGCCGCGACCACGACTGACGCCACCATCGCTCACGCGTCTCGCGCCCAACGATCGTGCAATGTTGGACCCCTCGTTAGCTTAACAAAAGTCAAGATGGCTATTGGGGCGATGCCTAGGATCGTCGCGTCATTTAACTGTCGACCCGAGAGGATCACGCATCATGAGGAAGCTATCGCTGGGAGGCTCCGTCATGGGGCTGACACTGGCTGTTGCGCTGTCATCGACAAGCGCGATGGCGCAGGAAGCCGCGGCGCCCGCTGCACCCACGTTGACCAAGGAAGCCAAGGAGGCGGCTGCGAAGGTCTACTTCCAGCGCTGTGCAGGTTGCCACGGCGTGTTGAGAAAAGGCGCCACCGGCAAGAGCCTCGAGCCGGCGTGGTCGAAGACTGACAAGGATGGCAAGGTCACCGAAGGCGGCACGCTGAAGCTCGGCCAGAACCGCCTTGAGAAGATCATCGCGCTCGGCACCGACGGCGGCATGGTGAACTTCGATGACATCTTGTCGAAGGACGAGATCCGCGACGTCGCCACCTACATCCAGATGCCGCCTGAGACCCCGCCGGAGTGGGGCATGAAGGATATGATGGCCTCCTGGAAGCTGATCGTGCCGCCGGACAAGCGTCCGACGCAGCAGATGAGCAAGATCAACCTCAAGAACATCTTCTCCGTGACGCTTCGTGACGCTGGCGAGGTTGCGCTGATCGACGGCGACACCAAGAAGATCGTCGAGCGCGTCAAGACCGGATACGCGGTGCACATTTCGCGCCTGTCCGCCTCTGGCCGCTATATCTACGTCATCGGCCGCGACGGCCTGTTGAGCCTCATCGACCTTTGGATGGAAAAGCCGCAGGTCGTGGCCGAGCTGAAAACGGGCCTCGATGCACGCTCAGTCGACACGTCGAAGTTCAAGGGCTTCGAGGACAAGTATGCTGTCGCGGGCTCCTACTGGCCGCCCCAATACGTCATCACCGAGGGTGACACGCTGAAGCCGCTGAAGCTGGTGTCGACCCGTGGCGTCACCGTCGATGGCGAGTATCATCCAGAGCCGCGCGTGGCCTCGATCGTTTCCTCGATGATCAAGCCCGAGTGGGTCATCAACATCAAGGAAACGGGCCAGATCCTGCTCGTCGACTATTCCGACATCAAGAACCTGAAGACGACGACGATCGAGTCGGCCAAGTTCCTGCACGACGGCGGATGGGACGCGTCCAAGCGCTACTTCCTGGTCGCTGCCAACGCCTCCAACAAGGTCGCGGTCGTCGATACCAAGGAGGGCAAGCTCGCCGCCCTCGTCGACACCAAGAAAATCCCGCATCCCGGACGCGGTGCCAACTTCGAACATCCCAAGTTCGGTCCGGTGTGGGCAACGGGTCATTTGGGTGACTCCGTGATCACGCTGATCGGCACCGATCCCGAGAAGCACCCGGAACAGGCATGGAAGGTGGTCGAGGAGCTGAAGCACCACGGTGCGGGCAACCTGTTCGTCAAGACGCATCCGAAGTCCAAGAACCTGTGGGCGGATGCTCCGCAGAACCCGGAGAAGGACATCGCCGAGTCGGTTGCGGTCTATGATCTCAACGACCTCACCAAGAAGCCGGAGATCATCAACATCGCCAAGCTTGCCGAGTTGCCCGAGAGCAAGTCGACCAAGCGCGCCGTGCACCCGGAGTTCAACGATGCGGGCGACGAGGTTTGGATCTCGATCTGGGCCGGCAAGACCGAGCCGTCAGCGATCGTCGTGATGGACGACAAGACGCGCAAGGTTAAGGCCGTCGTGAAGGATCCCAAGCTCATCACGCCGACCGGCAAGTTCAACGTGCACAACACGCAGCACGACATCTACTGATGCGACAAGGGCGTCGCCGCTTGCGGGAGCGATCCTGCGGAGCGGCGACGCCCGCATTCGATGATCACTTCTGACGAGCGCATGTAGAATGCTTCACCGAGCAGCTTGGACTGCGGTGAGCTGACGTGCGCCAAGCTAAGACAGCACGATAAGCCCATAACGCCAGGCCCAAAACACAACGACAGGTGTCGACATGAGCAAGAGCCATTACCCAATGCCTGGGGGGCGACTCTCCAAGTTGTGGAGCGCAATGCGCGTACCCAGTTTGCGCTATTCGGTGCTGTCGCTGGTCGGTCTCGGCGGTATTGCCGGCATCATCTTCTGGGGCGGCTTCAATACCGCCATGGAAGCGACCAATACGATGTCGTTCTGCACCTCGTGCCACGAGATGCGCGACAACGTCTACAAGGAGTACAAGACCACCATTCACGCGCAGAATCGCACCGGCGTTTCCGCATCGTGCTCCGATTGCCATGTCCCCAAGGGCTGGGTGCACAAGATGGTGCGCAAGATCCAGGCGTCCAATGAGCTGTTCCACCACTTCCTCGGCAGCATCGACACGCCGGAGAAATTCGACAAGAAGCGGCTGACGCTCGCCTCGCACGTCTGGGAATCGATGAAGGCAACCGACAGTCGCGAATGCCGCAACTGCCATACCATCGAATCGATGAACCCCGAGTTCCAGCGTCCACGTGCGCGCAAGCAGCACATGGAGGCGATGAAGAACGGCAATACCTGTATCGACTGCCACAAGGGCATCGCGCACAAGGACGTGCGTAAGCAGTTCGACGAGAAGAAGCTGGAAGAGCTCGAAAAGCCGCTCGCCGCCTATGTCCGCGAGATCCCGCAAAGCTATCACGATGGTCTGAAGCGCGCCGAGCAGCGCGAGGCCGAGGCCGCCGCCAAGCACGAAGCCGAGATCAAGACGGCAGCCGATGCGATCGCCGCCGAGAAGGTCAAGGCGGCGCTCGCAGAGCAAGCCAAGAAAGCTGCTGCCACCGCCGCTGCGGCCGCCCCTGCCGCCACTCCTGCTCAGGCGCAACCGGCTACAGCCGCTCCAGCACCCGCCGCTTCCGCACCTGCAGCTGCGGCCGCTGCCCCGGCAGCAGCAGCCCCCGCCGCAGCCGCGCCATCAGCAGCCGGCGGCGCAGCATCGGGCGGTATCGACTGGTCGGGCGTCGAGGCCAAGACAGTTTCGTTGTTCTACCCTGGCCAGGCATCCTACGAATGGGTGCAGAACGGTCGCGACCACGGTGGCGCCCGGCCCTTCCTCAAGGCCGGCGAGGCTTGCGCGCAGTGCCACGCCAAGGAGGTCAAGGACATGGGCGCCAAGATCGTTTCGGGCTCCAAGGCCGAGGCGACGCCGATCCCCGGCAAGCGCGCCTCCGTCGACGTTCGCGTCCAGACCGCGTATGACGCCAACAACGTCTATTTCCGCTTCCAGTGGCCCAACGCGCCGCACACGCCGGTTCCGTTCGTCGACGGCGGCAAGATGGATCCGAAAAACGCGGCGAAGATTGCCGTCATGATCGCGGGCACCGGCGTGGAGCGCGTCGAGCAGGCGGGTTGCTGGGTGACCTGCCACCACGACAGCCGCTACATGCCCGATGCCCCTAAGCCTGAGGCTCTCGCCGCCAGCCCGGCCAAGGACTCGATCGATCTCTCTCACGGCATCACCAAGTACCTTTCGGAGACGCGCACCGAGATCGAGATCAAGGGTGAGGACGGCAAGCCGCGCGGCGGCGGCGACAAGCTGCAGCCCAAGGACAAGCTCGCCGAGCTGGCTGGCAAGGGCATCTTCATGGACCTGATGCGCTACCGCTCGGGCGACACGCCGGAGAACGGCTCGGTCGTCGAGCAGCGTGTCATGGCCGGTGGTGCAGACGTGAATGCACAAGGCGGATTAGAGGGCGACACGTGGACCGTCGTCATGAGCCGGCCGCTGAAGTCCGACAAGCCCGGCGACGTGAGCCTTGAGCCGGGCAAGACCTACATCGTCAACTTTGCCCTGCATGACGACCATACTGCAGCCCGATTCCACCATGTATCTCTCGAGATGAAATTCGGGCTCGACGCTGCCGATGCAGAGCTGAAGGCGGTCAAGAAATAGCCGGCATCGGCGCGTCTCGGTTGGTGTCGGCAAGGCAAGCTGGACCGAACGAGGAGGATCATCCTGATGGCGGCACGCATACCGCAATCCGCTTGGCGAGTCTGTGCACCATTAGCGGCTGCGCTGCTGGTATTGGCGTCTCCCGCCGCTGCCCTTACGCCCGAGGAGCAGGCCGAGATCTGCAAGGAGGCGGCTGAGCGCTACAAGGAGCAGTTCGGCAAGCAGATGGGCCAAGAGCCGGTGCAGGTCATCGCCATGTACAAGTACACGTTCTGCCCCACCAAGATCGAGGTGAAGCAGGGCACCAAGGTCCGCTTCATTAACCTCGATAAGCGCACCACGCACAGCTATTGGTTCCGCGATGCCGGTCGTCCCGAATCGGAGCGCTACTTCGGCGGCGAGGGCTCCGAAATGACCATGGATCTGCCGCCAGGAACCCACACCTACCTGTGCGGGCCCCACTTCGAGCGTGAAGGCATGGTCGGCGAAATCACGATCGTCGCCCCGTGAGCCGATCACGCTTGAACGTGGCGTATGACAGACCTAACACAAATCAAGAGCCCGGCCGATGACCACGGTAACGTGGTCGCCAGGAACGTCCTGAACAGGCGGGTAGGTTTCATGCAACGCGAAACGAACGGGGCCCCGTCCGGCAAGCCTCAAAAGCCAGGTCACGTCCACCTCGTGGGGGCGGGACCAGGCGACGCCGAGCTGCTGACCTTGAAGGCCCTGCGCGCGATCGAATCGGCCGATGTCGTCGTCTTCGACCGGCTCGTATCCGACGCTGTAATGGAGCTTGTGCCCGCTGATACCCACCGCATCGACGTCGGCAAGTCCGCGGGTCACCATCCGGTGCCTCAGGAGGAAATCAACGCGCTGCTGATCAGCCTGGCACGCGCCGGTGAGCGTGTCGTGCGGTTGAAGGGTGGCGATCCCTTCATGTTCGGACGCGGTGGCGAGGAAGCCATTGCGTTGGCAACCGCTGGCATCGCCTTCGACGTCGTTCCGGGCATCACCTCCGCGCAAGGCTGTGCCGCCGCGCTCAAGGTTCCGCTCACCCACCGCGCCATCGCCACCGGCGTGCGCTTCTTGACCGGGCACCGTCGCGGCAACGAGCAGCTCGATTTCGATTGGGATGGTCTGGCCGACCCCGGCACGACCTTGGTCGTCTACATGGGCCTTGCCAATATCGATGAGATCGCAGCCCGTCTCATTGAGCATGGTCGCGATCAGGCAACTCCGGTGCTTGCCGTTTCCCGCGCGACAAGACCCGACGAGTGCCGTGTCACGAGCACGCTGGGACTGATTTCCAGGGACGTGGCAATAGCACAGCTCGAGGCGCCGACACTCTTCATCATTGGCGAGGTGGCAGGCATTGCCCAGGTCATGCAGCGGGCCCTTGGTGCGATCGAGGCGGCAAACGATCAATGGGAGCAAGAGAGCGCGCGTGTCGCCGCTGGATAAGCCCAAGCTGGCGGTGCTGCCGGCGCTGATCTTTGCAATGGCTGCGCTACCAGCACATGCCCTCGATGCCGCGCGTCAAAGCCAACTCACGACACTCGTGCGCCAGGATTGCGGCTCGTGCCACGGCATGACGCTGAAAGGCGGCCTCGGCAAGCCGCTGCTCCCCGAGACGCTGGCGGGACTTGATGCCGAGTCGATCGCCTCGATCATTCTGGAGGGCGTGCCGGGCCAGCCGATGCCGCCGTGGAAGCAATTGCTGAGCGCCGAGGACGCCACCTGGATCGCGCACCGTCTCAAGGAGGGCTTCCCGCAATGAGGCGTCGCGAGATCCTGGCATCGCTGCTGGCAACGACGGCAGGTGCGGCGGTCCAAAGCGGCGCCGCAGCGGCAGCCCCTTGCGCGACTGTTGGCACCGGGGTTCTCGGCATTATCATCGAGCGCGCATCGGGATCCGTCCTGATCATCGATTGGGCTTCACGCGCCGTGCTCGGCCGCGTCGAAGGACTCGGCGATCTTTCACATGCCTCCGCCGTGTTCTCGCGCGACGAGCGCTTTGCCTTCGTCTTCGGTCGCGACGGCGGTGTCAGCAAGATCGACCTTGTCGAGTTGCGCCTCGCCGCACGCATCGTTCAGAGCGGCAATGCCATCGGCGGCGCCATCAGCGACGATGGCAGCCTGATCGCCGTCTCCAACTACGAGCCGGGCGGCATCCGCGTCTTCGATGCCGAGACCCTTACACCGTTGGTCGAGATCGCCGCCGATACCGGCAGCGGAAAGCGCTCCAAGACCGTCGGTCTGGTCGACGCGCCCGGTCGCCGCTTCGTCTACACGCTCTACGATGCTGGCGAGATCTGGATCGCTGATTTCGCCGATTGGTCCGGCGGGGCCCCGCGCGTCACACGGTTCGCAAACGTCGGCAAGTTGCCATACGATGCCTCCATCACCGGCGATGGTCGCCACTACATTGCCGGCCTGTTTGGCGAGGACGGCCTCGTCCACATCGACTTGTGGGACGCCGTTCCCGCTGCGCGCCGCATCATGAATGGCTACGGTCGCGGCGAGGCGCCGCTGCCGGTCTTCAAGATGCCGCATCTGGAAGGCTGGGCCGAGGTGGCGGGCGTCTTCCTGCTGCCTGCTGTCGGCCGGCACGAGTTGCTCGCCGTCGATGCCACCACATTCGCCGAGCGCGGCCGCATTGCCACCCATGGCCAGCCGATCTTCGCCCTCGCCCAGCCGGGCAGCCCGCACGTCTGGGTCAACTTCGCCCATCCCTTGAACGACACTATCCAGGTGGTCGATGCCCGCGACCTCAAGGTCGTGCATACCTTGAAGCCCGGGCCAGCCGTGCTGCACATGGAGTTCACCCCGCGCGGCCACGAGGTGTGGGTGTCGGTGCGCGACGCCGACCGCATCGACATATTCGACACACGCGCGTTCACACGGATCAGCCAGCTCCCGGCCATGAAGCCGTCTGGAATCTTCTTCACCGCCCGCGCACATAGGATCGGTCAATGAGCGGATCTTGGCCAACATCGAACTGCGAAGACTGGAACGGCAGCCCGGCGGCGATGTTTGCGCTGCTCGACCACTGGCAACGCGGTTTTCCGCTTGTCAGCCGGCCGTTCGCGGTGCAGGCCGCCGCATCGGGCCTCACCGAGGAACAAGTCCTCGCTGGCCTTTCGAAGTTCCAGCACGAAGGTGTGCTCGGCCGCGTTGGCGCAACGATTAGGCCTAATACGGTTGGTGTCAGCATGCTGGCGGCCATGAGCGTTCCGAGCTCCGAGCTCGATGAGGTGGCCCGCATCGTCAACGCCGAACCCGGCGTCAATCACAACTACGAGCGCGAACACCCGATCAATCTGTGGTTCGTCATCGCAGCGGCCGATCAGCCCGCGCTGGCCCAATCCCTCAATCGCATTCGCCGGGCGACGGGCCGTGATATTCTCGAGCTACCACTCGAAAGCGCCTACTATATCGATCTCGGCTTCCCGCTGAGTGGGGCTGACACCTCCGTCGCTCGCATTGACCATAGAACTGCGCGACAGTTCATATCGCCCGGTGCAACTCCGAGCCTCGATCAAGCTGATCTGGCGCTGCTCGCAGTCCTGGAACGCGGACTGATGCTGGTGCCTGAGCCCTATGCCGCGCTCGCCAACGAACTGGGGCTCGACGAGCAAACAGTGATCGCGCGCATTTCGCGACTCATCGAAATAGGAGTCATCACGCGCTTTGGCCTCATCGTGCGTCATCGCCGGCTCGGCTATCGCGCCAACGCCATGGTCGTGTGGGACGTTGCCGATAGCGAAGTCGACGACATCGGTGCGCGCTTCGCCGCGGAGAGCTGCGTGACGCTGTGCTATCGCCGGCCCCGCCGTCTGCCCGACTGGCCCTACAATCTGTTCTGCATGGTCCATGGTCAGCACCGGCCAACCGTATTGTCCCAGGTCGAAAGCCTTGCCCGTCTCGCCGGAGTCGAGGCGCGACCGCGCGCCGTGCTGTTCTCGCGCCGCTGCTACCTGCAGCGCGGCACGCGCGTGCCCGGGGCCTCGGCGCCCCACCAGGAGGCTGCACAATGATCGACACCATCGATCGCACTATCATCAACTATCTCCAGGAGGGTTTCCCGGTCACCACGGAGCCCTTCAGGGAAGCCGGTGCTGCCCTTGGACTGACACCGGCGGCGCTGATCGAGCGCATCGACGACCTGCTCGAGTCTGGCGTCGCCTCGCGGTTCGGCCCGATGTTCAACGCTGATCGGCTCGGCGGTGCGTTCTGCCTGTGCGCGATGACGGTGCCAGCCGAGCGCTTCGCCGAAGTCACCGAGAAGGTCAACGCATTTCCCGAAGTGGCGCACAATTACGAACGCGCGCACGCGCTCAACATGTGGTTCGTGCTCGCCACCGAGTCTCCCGGCGAGATCGAGCAGGTGGCCCACGACATCGAGCGCGACACGGGTCTCCAAGTCCTGCAGTTTCCAAAGATCGCCGAGTATTTCGTGGGCTTCAGGGTGGCGGCATGACCGAGCTTCTCGACCACAAGGACCGTGCCATCATCGAGGCGACACAGGCCGGGCTGCCGCTCATCGCGCGGCCCTATGCCGAGGTGGCACGGCGCACCGGGCTCGATGAGGCCGAAGTGATGTCCCGCATCACGCGGCTGATGGAGCAAGGCATCATTCGCCGCATCGGCATCGTGCCCAACCACTATGCCCTGGGCCTCCGCCACAATGCCATGACGGTGTGGGATGTCGACGACGCTGAGATCGCGCTGCTCGGCCCGGCAGTCGGAGCCCTGAGCTTCGTCACCCACTGCTATCAGCGCCCGCGTCGCTTGCCCCTGTGGCCCTACAACCTGTTCGCGATGGTCCACGGCCGCACCGATGATGAGGTTGCCGAGAAGATCGACGCGATCGCCGGCCTGCTCGATGGCCATTGCCGCGCCCGCGATGTACTGTTGTCGACCCGCATCCTCAAGAAGACTGGAATGCGGCTGAAGTCCGAGGGCAAGTCAGCCGCCGCCGGCACGGTGGATGTGCCTGAACCACGGCGCGACCGGGCGGCTGAAGCTCCCTCATCATAGCGGAAGGCAAATTGACATGTTCCGGCTCACTCAGCTCCTGGGCGAGATCGCCAGGCCCACCGCTGCAGGTCCGCGGCGCGACCCTCCGGGTCCGGTCGTCATCTGGAATCTGATCCGCCGCTGCAATCTGAAGTGCAAGCACTGCTATTCCATTTCGAGCGATGTCGATTTCCCCGGCGAGCTTTCGACGGAGCAGGTGTTCGCGGTGATGGATGACCTGAAGGCATTTCGCGTACCGGTCCTGATCCTGTCGGGCGGCGAGCCGCTCTTGCGCCACGACATCTTCGACATCGCCAATCGCGCCAAGGCGATGGGGTTCTATGTCGGCCTGTCCTCGAACGGCGCCTTGATCGACGAATCCAACATCGGCCGCATCGCCGACGTCGGCTTCGACTACGTCGGCATTTCTCTCGACGGCATCGGCGCGGTTCACGACGCCTTCCGCGGCAAGCCGGGCTCGTTCGACGCCTCGCTGCGTGGCGTAAGAATGTGTCGCGATGCCGGCATCAAGGTCGGCCTCCGCTTCACCATGACGATGGACAACCACGCCCAGCTCGATGACCTCCTCGACCTCGCCGAGAACGAAGGCGTCGACAAGTTTTATCTGTCGCATCTGAACTACGCCGGCCGCGGCAACAAGAATCGCGGCGACGACGCCGCGCGTGAGATCACGCGGCGCAAGATGGAGGCGCTGTTCGAACGTGCCTGGGGCTACGTTTCGCGCGGCCAGCACATGGAAATCGTCACTGGCAACAACGATGCCGACGGCGCCTTCCTCTATCTGTGGGCGCGCCAGCGCTTCCCCGAGGCCGCCGACCATCTCCGCGCCAAGCTCGTGCAGTGGGGCGGCAATGCCTCCGGCGAAAATGTCGCCAACATCGACAACACCGGCGAGGTGCATCCCGACACGTTCTGGTGGAGCTATTCGCTGGGCAACGTCAAGGCGCGACCGTTTTCCGAGATCTGGATGGATGTCTCCGATCCGCTGATGCGCGGGCTGAAGCGCCGTCCGCGCGAGATCGGCGGCCGCTGCGGCGGCTGTCGTCACTTCGCCATCTGTGGTGGCAACACGCGCGTGCGAGCACTGCAGTTAACCGGCGACCCGTGGGCCGAGGATCCTGCCTGCTACCTGACGGATGAGGAAATCGGCGTGCTCGACGCCGCCCCGCGCGTCGAGGTCACGCCATTCCGGGGAGTGCGCCATGAGCAGCCGCATCGGATCTAGCGGCCGATCGGTGCGCCACCTCCGGGCTTTGATGGCGAGCTTGTTGCTGCTGGTATCCGGCAAATCAGCAGCACACGCTTCACCCGACGCGGCAGCCCTGTTCGCCGAGCATTGTGCGGCCTGCCACGCCGCCGACCGGCTTGGAGGCACCGGTCCGGCACTCATCCCCGAAGCTCTGGCCCGCCTGAAGAAGGACGTGGCCGCCAAGACTGTTGCCGAGGGCCGCCCGGCAACGCAGATGCCGGCGTTTGCGGAAAAGCTCGGCGAGGCAGAACGCGCCGCGCTGATCGAATTCATCTACCAGCCGCTGGCCGTGGCGCCACGCTGGACCGAGGCCGACATCGCCGCCTCGCGCATCCTCAAGGAACCGTCAAGCAAGCTCGACAAGCCGGTATTCGCTGCCGACCCGCTCAATCTGTTCGTCGTCGTCGAGACCGGTGATCATCATGTCACCATCCTCGACGGCGACACCTTCACGCCGATCCACCGCTTTCCCTCGCGCTTTGCACTGCATGGCGGGCCGAAGTTTACGCACGAAGGTCGCTTCGTCTTCTTCGCATCCCGCGACGGCTGGGTGACGAAGTTCGATCTGTGGAACCTCGAGGTGGTCGCGGAAGTGCGCGCCGGCATCAACACGCGCAACATCGCCATCTCCCGCGACGCACGCCACGTGGCGGTCGCCAATTACCTGCCCAACACGCTGGTGATCTTGTCCGCGGAAGACCTGTCGGTGGAGCGCGTCCTCGATGTAGTCGACCAGAAGGGCACGCCATCGCGCGTCAGCGCTGTCTATCAGGCGCCCCCGCGCAACTCCTTCATCGCCGCCCTGAAGGACATCCCCGAGATCTGGGAAATCTCGACCGAGCCCAACGCGCCACCGCTGGCTACAACGCCGTCCAATGCCCGCGAGCCCGGCAAGGCCGAACCGCCCGCCACAGCAGGCGGCCTGCTGAGCCTGCGCCGCATCAGTATCGACGAACCGCTCGACGACTTCTTCTTCGATCAGCCCTACCGCAACTTGTTGGGCTCGGCGCGCGACGGCAAAAGTGCCATCGTCGTTGATCTCGACGGCGGCCGTGCGACGGCGCGTGTCGATCTTCCCGGCCTGCCGCACCTGGGGGCGGGCATCACGTTCGATTTCGCCGGCGAGCGGGTGATGGCAACACCAAATCTCAAGCTGGGCCGGGTCAGCGTCATCAGGTTGTCGGACTGGTCGATCGTCAAGCACATCGAGACGCCGGGGCCGGGCTTCTTCATGCGCAGCCACGAGGGCTCGCGCTTTGCCTGGACCGACGTCATGATGTCGAAGGACCGCGACACCATGCAGATCATCGACAAGACCTCGCTCGAGATCGTGCAGAAGCTCCGGCCCGCTCCCGGCAAGACGGCAGCTCACGTCGAGTTCGACCGCTACGGTAAGCACGCACTCGTATCGATCTGGGAGAACGACGGCGCCTTGATCGTCTATGACGCAGAGACCTTCAAGGAGGTGAAGCGGCTGCCGATGAAGAAGCCGTCGGGCAAGTACAACGTTTACAACAAGATCACGTTCTCCGAAGGCACCAGCCACTGATCAACGCTGAGCCTTCGCGACTTCTTCACACGCAGTTCGACGCGAGCACGTGAACCACCGCAGCAACGACAGGAGCCGGATGCTGGTCTTGCGGAGTTCCGCGGCAGGAAGTGCGGGCGGCTTAGGCGTATTCGTCCTCGCCCGTTTCCTCGACGAACTGCGCGATGCGACGGATATCCTCGATGCTGACGGAGTCCCGATCGACCACGACGCCGAGAGGCTTCAACTTGGCGAGCGCGCGCGACAGGCTCTCTGGCTTCATGCCCAGGCGGTTGGCAATCAGCGCCTTCTCGTAGGGCAGATGTATCACGCACGTTCCCGACTGCGCCGGCGACAGCCGCACCAGGAAGTCGGCGAGCCGCTGCGGACCCGTCATCCGCTTCATCTGCTCGATCTGCTCGACCAGCGACTTGAGGTGATGTGACGCCGAGGCAAGCATCGCCAGCGCCAGGTCCGGCTCGTCGTGGATGGCGCGCCGCAGGGCTTCGCCGTTGATGCGCAGCAGCCGGCACGTCGTCACGGTTTCCGCACTTACCGGATAGCGCCCGCTCATGAAGATCGCCACCTCTGCGAACGTCTCGCCGCGGCGGAACGTGGCGACCACGGTTTCCTGGCCTTCAGGCGTCGTGCGATAGATCTTCACCCAGCCGTCGAGCACGACGTAAAAGCTCGTCGCTGGTGTTCCCTGTGCAAATAGCAGCACGCCCCGATCAAAGACCCGCGGCCCCATGCCATCCAGGAGCCGGCTCGCCACGTCGCGCGAGATGGCGCCAAACAACGGCGTTGAGCGGACGAGATTCCAGTCGTGCTGATCCATGCTGCCCGTTTTTTGTTGATCTGGCACCGCATTCTATAGACTAGCTCCGAGCTGGAGCGTCAAGCTCATAGGTCCGGTAATGTTCACGTCCCGCTGGGTCGGGGCCGGGTTCTCCCGATATGAAGAGCTTATTGTGCAGCGTATCCGGGCCGCCAATGGCCCGGTACGGTTTCGGATGTGCGCATGTCCATCTACCGACCTGTGATCAGCAGCACTCCGAGAACCATCAGAACCACCAGAACCAGGGTACGGAACGTCCCCTCGGCAAACCCACGCCGCAGTCGCGTGCCGAGCATCACGCCGAAAACGCCGGGCAGGATGCACAGCGCCGACACCAGAAACGTCGTGCCATCGGCAAGACCGATTTTGTAGAGCCCAACCAGCATGACGAGCGACGAGATGGTAAATGAAATATTCGTGAGCTGCAGCACGCCCTCCGTCGTCAGCCCGAGCGACAGGGCATAGGGAACGACCGGCATGATCTGCGATCCCGTGAGCCCATTGATCAGTCCATTGGTCAGGCCCACAGGGATATTGAGCAGCCGCTCCGATCCTTCAGGCAGTCGTAGCGGCGGCCGCGCCAGCGCGTAGATGGCATAAAGCGCGATGACGCCACCGAGCACGCGCGCCGCGCGCTGGGTGTCGATCCACGCCAGTGCCGCAAGTCCGATCGCAAGGCCTGGCAACAGCGCCATGAACAAACTGCGAAAGCGAATGACGGTTTCGCGCATCGCACCGGCATCTCGCATCACGATGAGGTTCGATGCAATCGACGGCAGGATCACCAGAGGCATCGCGCGATCCAGCCCAATCGCCAGCGCCACGATCGGCAGCGCCGTTGTCGAATAGCCTATCCCGGTCGCGCCCTTGACGATCCCCGCAGCCATAAGGCCGGCCACCGCAATCACGATCTCATGGACGACCATTTGAACTCCGCACTCGTCGTCGCTGCCCCGCAATTCCAGTGCCACAATGGCTCGTGGTCGCCGGCGCACTAAGAGTCGCTCGGCTCCGCCGCGCCGCGCGCAACCCTTGCGCCTTCGTCCACGGCTTCATAACGCTTGGCCTTGCAGGCGTACTCAGGCACTGGTGTCGGCACAAATCTGCTGATCGAGGCGAAATCGCAGCTTCTTGCAGCCTGGTATGCCATGGATTCCGGAAGCTGCCGATACGTGGCGTGGTGCTATCCCGGTGCCGCATAGCCTTGAAAATCCGTCCGGCACGGGCTCGCCAACCTGACGTTCACGGCAAGATCAGCCATTTCAAGGCCCACTCTCGGTGTTGCCGTCGTTCAAAATGAACGGAGTTTGCCTTGCCTTTGACGGCAGGAAAGGCCATATAGTGCGCCATCGAACACGCATTGGTCTGCTCTACCCGGCCTGCACTGCACTGCCTACTAGAAGTCTCCAACGCGCGCTTTGAGGCCCGCGGGCAATTCCGCCCAGGGAAACGCCACTTGCTTGGAGGCATCTATGGCGAACGGTACCGTGAAGTGGTTCAACAATCAGAAGGGCTACGGGTTCATCCAGCCGGAAGAGGGCGGCAGCGACGTCTTCGTTCATATCTCCGCTGTCGAGCGCGCCGGCATGTCGACGCTCAACGAAGGCCAGAAGGTCGCATTCGAAACCGAGCGCGGCCGCAACGGCAAGATCGCTGCGACCAATCTGCGCGCGATCTGATCGATTTCTGCAGCGAATCACGACTTACGGTTGAATATCATCTTCGGGAGCAGCACGAGCTGCTCCCGTTGTGCTATTGAGCAGGTCGCACGCAACGCGAGGCAAGGAGCCTGAATGGCAAAGGAAGAGATGCTCGAGTTCGAGGGCGTGGTGGACGAGGTGCTTCCTGATGCCCGCTGCCGAGTCAAGCTGGACAACGGCCACGAGGTGATCGCCTATACGTCGGGCCGTATGAAGAAGAATCGCATCCGTATCCTGGCTGGTGACCGCGTCACCATCGAGATGACGCCTTATGACCTGACCAAGGGCCGGATCAACTTCCGCCACAAGGATCAGCGCGGCCCTTCGCCGTCGGCAGCACCCGGCGCGGGCGGACCCGCGGGTAACCGCCGCCGTTGACGGTCAGCGCGCGTCGTGCGCAAGCAATTCGAAGCGTCAACGCCCCGTTGGTACATGCGACGCAGTTGAAAACCGTCGCCCTCTTGCACGATTGCCGGCAGCGGTGACGCGAGCCGAATATCTTGGTTCGTCTCGCAGCGCCGGCTTCGATCGGACCCGCGCCGCAGCGTGTGTTTCCGGACAAATCGCACAACGATTTGCTCAATGGCGGCACCGTGCGCCCGGCCGCCCAGCAGCTCCAATCTTTATACGATTGATTGCCCGAGCCGTGCGACTTTGCTGCCGGTCGTGTTCTGGCTGCACGCTCGCCTGCTTGCAGGGGCGCTATACTGTACTGGTTTTGAAATGATTCGCCGCGTCCCTGGCGTTTGTGCACCTCCAAGGAAACTTGTAGCCCATGCGCCAAGCGACATTCGGCCTCGCACTTGCTATCTTTGCTCTTGGATCTGGCGACGCGGCTCTAGCCGATCGCTATGTCAACGAGACGGGATTGGCTCCCAAGCGGTTCGTCTGGAGCCCCTCGGTGGCCCCCAGTGGTCCGCTGACGGTCGTCGTTACCCCCGCCAAGCGGACAGCGCACGTCTATCGTGGCGGCATCGAAATCGGCATCGCGAGCATAACGCCAGCGGCCGCTGCCACGACTGCCTCCGGCGTTTACCTCATGTCGGAAGTGGAAGGGTTGGCCGACGCCAGCTCCCGCAAGCTTCTCTGGCGCGGTACGGAACTTCTCGGCGGCGGCAGCGCCGGCAGCACGGCACCGGAAGCCATGGTCGCGCTGCCGCTCCAGTTCGCCAAGCTGCTTTCAGAGGCGAGCCACCCGGGAGCCGCCGTCATCGTCGCGCATGAGCGCACCGGCCTTCAGTTGTTCTCGGCCCCGGGTCCGTTTACTGAGGAGATCGAGACGGGCAGCGTCGACCGCGTCTCCCGCTTTGCCCAGCCTGAGCTGCGCAATGCCACGCCGCCGGAACAGCCGCAGGCGAATTCTGCGCAGGCCAAGCCCTCGAATGCACATGACTCACGCGAAGCCGGGGCGACTGCTCAGGTGACCTCACTGATCCTGTCGCGAGCCGACCTGTCGGCCTACGTGGTTCGCAATGGAAACCTGATTGATCGTCTGCCTATTGCCGTTGACGATCCCACGCGCCCCTTCGGCTTTCACGCTGCCGTTCTAGTTTCCGCAACCGGAAAGCCGCGCGATGCGCGCTGGATGGCGGTTGGTCTGGACGACGATGCCGCGGCCAGCCACATCGTCTCTGACCGTGCCGAGGCAGAGATGCGTCGTGTGCATTTCATGGACCGCGGCCGCACCGCGACACTGGCACGCACGCTACGGCCCGGAACGGTCATCGTGCTTGCCGATGGCCATGGACCTTCCGCCACGCAGCCCGCACGCTTCGACGTTGCATTGTTGTCCACCGACGAAATGGTCGCGGCAGCACCTCCCCCCGCCACTGAGTTGAGCAAGCCGAAAGTCTCGCCCTCCACCTCGTTGGCCAAGGACCGCAAGGTCGTCGCCACCCACCCGAAAGCCAAACGTGTGATGCCGGCGGTCAAGATTTCAAAGACCAGGGCACGCCTGCGCACCGCGACTTCGCGACGTGCACCGCGCGGACCATTGGATGAACGCGAAGACTGGCCGAACGGCATGTACTGGCCCTATTGACGCGCCTTCGCGAGCGACGCGCTCACATCCAGCGATGATCCGATCGCACGATTTTTTGCGCGGTATTGAGAAGACGCTTTCCACCAACTTGCCCAGCTTGACGCCCGCACGTCCGGCCCGGTCAGTGTTGTCACCGGTACGTCGCATTCTGTTTGTGCAGCGGGGCTCTCCCATTGCTTCGACTGATGCAAGCGGCTTCATGCCCGCGCCGCAGCGTCGAACTTGCTCAAGGACTCTTCAGAATTGGGTGGCAACACCGTGCCCTTACCCGTCACGGCCGTGCTGACACGGCCATTCAGGATCAATGCATTCAGCGCCGTATCTGGATGGCCGGATCAAGTTCGGTCATGGAGTTATGGGGCCGTGAATTCCTGAACGCGCTCTAGCGACCCGGCCCAAATGCCATGATCGACGGGTTGAGGTTGTCGGCAAGCGCCGCCGCCAGCGCATCCGGCCCGGCCTGCTGCGCAAGGCCCTCCGGAATGATCCAGGCGCGATAGTCCACGCTCTCCACGACCCGCTGGCAGGCAAGTCGGCCCCTGCGCATCGTGCATGTGGGATCAATGGCGATACCGCGGGATTCGCGCCGGTCGTGGCGCAGGATGCGAAGATCGATCGGCTGCATCCAGGCACGGTCGGAGACGACATCGACGCTGCGGAACACGCATGCGGTCTGGTTGTTGCAGGCGCCCGCGCGCTCGCCAAGTGCAACGCCCGGGCCGAACGTCCGGCCGCGCGCCAGCCGGCGTGCCGGCGAGGTGCTGCCACTGCTGATGTAGCAGCTATCGTCCACGCACACGATCGGATCTGCTGATTTGTTCCAGCGCCGGATACCGCGATTGCCCGGCGTCATGACAAGGAGGATGGTCGCCTTGCCATTGGCTGCGCTCGGCGCCTGACGACGAGATTTGCCTGGTCCAAAATCACCGATCGCCTGGTGCGTCGTACCAGTCACCACGTCTCTGTCGGCATAGTCCTTTGCAGGTGGAACGACGCGCGGCAAGGCCAGTCGCGCGCGCTTGCGTGCTTCGATGCGCTCGGCGAGCCCTGCAGAGCGCTGTTTCAATCTTGATTGCGCACGTTCCAGCGCCGCTTTGGCCCTCAGCTCTTCCCGCGCGGCTTCTTCTATCGCAGCCTTCTCATCAGCGCGCATCTTCGCTTTGTCGCCGGCCTTGGCGTTTGTTTGCCCACGTTCGAGAGCGGCCTTGGCGCGAGCTTCTTCTTGTGCGGCCTCTTCAATCGCTGCCTTCTCATCGGCGCGAATCTTCGCCTCGTCGCCTCGTTGCGTGCAAGACGGGCCGCGCGCAGTCGTTCGGTCAGCGTCCGCGCCTCGGTCTCTCGCTCGCCGGCCCGCTTCTCATCCGACATGCGCTTTGTCGTCGTGCGCTTTGCAGCTTCGGCCTCCGCCGTGCGCTGGGTCTCGGCATCCTTGCGCGCCTTTTCTGCGGCGGCCTGCGCTTCGCGCGTCTGCCGCTCGCGTTCCGCACGCGCGCCTCCGCCTCGGCACGCGCCCGCTCCAGCATGTCCTCCTCGTAGGCCTTTTGCTCGGCGGCCGCCCGTAGCTCGTCTTCTTCGGGGGCATTTGCTTCGGCCGTACTCGCCGCCGTCTTGGCTGGCGCAACAGCTTTGACTTGCGCTGTCTTTGCTTTCGTCGCGGATCGACCGCTATCCGAAGGGCGGGAGAATTTTTCGGCCAGTTCATGCGCCCGCTTCTCGGTGATCCGTACACTCTCTTGGGCGCCCGCCCGACCCGATGCATCTGCAAGTGTCAAGGCACATAACGTGGTGATGAAGAGGGCGCGCGTCAGGCGAGTGTTTCCAGCGGAAAAGGCGAGACGAGAACTCCGTCCAGAAAACATGGTGTGCCTCCAACCCGTTGCGCGAATTTGATGACACCGCGTTGGGGCCCCATCACGCGCGCACTGCAGCATTCATACGCAATTCCGGCAATAAAGCGCACCTGTCTTGAACGCAGCCTGAACGGCCAAACCAGCGCGCACAGAAGATGTCAGGCCTGCGGTGGGCATTCCAAAGCGCAAGCAGACGCCAAATTGTGGGCGCGCACGCAACTCTTGCCGAACCTGCCGTCAGCCTGCCCCGCCCGTCGGTTCGCGCGCCAAATCGGCAAGGCCCTCGCGGTAGGTTGGATAGGTGAGCGTGATGCCCAGATCGCGCTTCATCAGGTCGTTGCGCACCTGCTTGTTCTCGCCGTAAAAGCTGCGCGCCATCGGCGATAGCTGCGCATCCTCGAAGTTGACTTCCGGCGGTGGCGGCAGGCCCAGCAGCTCTGCCGCATGTCCGATCACGTCCTGCGGTGGCGCCGGCAGATCGTCGGCGACGTTGAGCACCGATGCGCTGCCGCGTCCCGACATCGACGCTTCGAGTACCTTGGCGATATCGGCCACATGAATCCGGTTGAAGCGCTGTCCCGGCTTGATGATGCGCCTTGCGCGGCCCTCGCGCACGCTGTCGATGGCGCTGCGTCCCGGTCCGTAGATGCCCGCCAGCCGGAAGATGACGACCCGCTTGCCGCTCTTCGCTGCGAAAGCCTTCCAGGCGTCCTCGGCCGCTTGCCGGTAGCGTGAGCGTTGCGACACGGGTACGGCAGGCGTGTTCTCATCGACCCAGCCGCCATGGTGCTCGCCGTAGACTCCGACTGTCGAAAGATAGCCGACCCAGGTGAGACGGTGCGCTCGCGCCAGTGCATCGCCATGCCACGCCAGCACCGGATCGCCCTCTGCCCCCGGTGGCACCGAGATGAGCACGTGCGTTGCCGTCGCGATCCGCTCGTCGAGCCCCGCCGCTGGCCCTGTTCCGTCGAACACGAAGGCTTCCACACCACTGGCGCGCCACCGATGGGCGGACCCGCCATCGCGCACGGTTCCCGCAATGCGCCATATGCCGCGGTCGAGCTGCCCGATCAGGAAGCTCGCGCTATACCCGAGCCCGAAGCAGACGAGGGATGATACGCGCGTGTCCTGTGATGTCCTATCCTGGCTCATGCCTGCTGTTCCGATCCACCCCGCCTGCCGCCCGTCATGGCATGACGCCATTCTGCCAACACATCTTTGTCCGTCTCGTTCCCCGCGCGGGCCGCAGCCCACTCTGCGAGCTGATGCGGATCTGCGATCTCGCCCAACGCCCACACCACCATGGCCCGCACCAGCGGCGAGGCATCGTCGAGATGCGCGCAGACTGCCGGCACGTAGCGCACTTCGCGCGTATTGCCCGTCGCGATCAGTACATTGCGCATGAAGCGATCGCGCCCTGTGCGCTTGATCGGCGTGCCCGCAAAGCGCGTGCGGAACGCGGTATCGTCGAGTGCAAGCAATTCCCCAAGCGGCGGGTTGTCTGTCTCGGCCCGCGCCTGATAGCGCAGCTCGCGCGAACGACGTGCGAACTTGTTCCAGGGGCATACGGCAAGGCAGTCGTCACAGCCAAACACGCGGTTGCCGATCGGCTTGCGGAACTCGCGTGGGATATGCCCTTTGTGCTCGATCGTCAGGTAAGCGATGCAGCGGCGAGCATCGAGCTCATAAGGCGACGGGAATGCGTCCGTAGGGCAGACGTCGAGGCAGCGCCGGCAACTGCCGCAGCGGTCCGCGTGCGGTTCCGCGGCAGGCAGTGCTGCGCTGGTCAGGATCGCACCGAGGAATAGCCACGAGCCGTGTTCCGTCGAGACAAGATTAGTATGCTTGCCTTGCCAGCCCAGTCCCGCCGCGGCTGCGAGCGGCTTTTCCATCAGCGGCGCCGTATCGACGAAAACCTTGACGTCACCGCCGGTCTCCGCCGCGACAATGCTGGCGAGTTGCTTCAGCCGGCCCTTCAAGATGTCGTGGTAGTCCTTGCCACGTGCATAGACGGACAGTGCGGCACGCTCCGGCTCGGTCAGGATCGCCAGCGGATTCTCGTCCGGCGCATAGCTGCTCCCTAGCATGATCAGCGAACGCGCTTCGCCCCAAAGCTCCTTTGGATCGCTGCGCCGATCTGCGTGCTGGGCCATCCACGTCATGTCGCCATGCCGGCCGAGCGCGACGAAGCGATCAAGCTGGCGCGCTGGATCATAAGGGCTGTGCCGCAGCGCATCAGCCGATGTGATGCCGAACGCATCGAATCCAAGTGCGTCGGCAGCCCGACTCAAGCGCAGGGCGACATCTCCCGAGACTGGCGGCGCGTCTTGGTTGTTCCGAGGTTGGGTCATAGGAAACGTCACAAACCATGCCTCGCGTACACAAGCTTTAGAAATCGAGATCGGCGTAGTGCATAGGCGCCGCGACCCCCGAGATGCGATCGCCGAGTAGCGGCCGGAACGCTGGTCTCGACTTGACCCGCGCATACCACAGGCGCGCCGCCGGATAGTCATCCCACGGGACCTCGCCCAGATAGTCGAGCGTCGACAGGTGCGCCGCCGCCGCCAAGTCGGCAAAACTCAAATCATCCCCGCCGAGCCATCGCCGCTGATCCGCCAGATAGCCGACATAGCTCATATGGTAGCGCAGATTGGCCCTGATCGCGCGCAGGATTGCGGCGTCCGGAGCCGACCCGCCATCCGCCCGATAGCCGCGGTAGACCTTCTCCTCCAGCATCTCCCGCGTCACCTCGCGATTGAGCTTGCCGTGGAACCAGTCGACCAGCCGCCTTGCTTCCGCTCGCTCGTCACGGCTACCGGGAAACACCGGCACGGCATGGCCATCGCGCGGGCTGCTCTTGATTTCCTCCGCAACGTATTCGGATATCGCGTAGCTGCCGCACAGGATCGGACCGCCTTCGATCGCCAGCACCGGCAGTTCGCCGGCCGGGTTCATCGCCAACAGCTCCTCGCGATATTCCCACGGCCGCTCCTCGATCAATTCGAAGTTGAGCGACAGCTCCGCCAGCAACAGCCGGATCGAGCGCGAATGCGGGCACAGCCTGAAATGCGTTAATCTATGCATGTCGGGGGTATGGGTTCCTTGAGCGGGGTCGTCAAGAACGGTCTTGCTGCGACTTGGCTGTCGATCGGTCAAGTCTCGGCCCCAAAATAACACAGCTCTCTACGAGATCGACCTGTTGCCGCCGCGCGGCACTCATTCGGGCAAATCCTGCTATGAGAACTTCCCGGTCGCGTTGCCGCCCTGTCTGTCGGAATGGCGCCGTGAAGGAACGCGATGCGGTGCGCAACCGTGCGCAATCCCACCAAGCGCGATCGGCGTCGAACTACCCCTGTTGCGAAGACGGAGACCAAGCATATGCCCATCTGGCAAGTCATTCTGCTCGGGGTGATCGAAGGCCTGACCGAGTTCATTCCCGTCTCGTCGACCGGGCACATCTTGCTTGCCGGACATTTCCTCGGCTTCAATTCGCCGGGCAAGACCTTCGAGGTACTCATTCAACTTGGCGCCATCCTCGCCATTCTGTCCGTCTATGCCGGGCGCCTTCTCAATATGGCGATGGCTCTGCCGCGCGATAGGCGCACGCAGCGGTTCATATTGGGCATTCTGATCGCCTTCTTTCCCGCCGCACTCATTGGTGCGCTGGGCCATTCCTTCATCAAGAATGTGCTGTTCCAGACGCCCATGCTCATATGCTTCACGCTTATCGTGGGCGGAATCGTTCTCCTGATCGTCGATCGCCTGCCGCTGCGGCCGGTCTACAAAGACGTCATGGATTTCCCGCCGTCGCTCGCCTTCAAGATCGGTCTGTGCCAGTGCCTGGCGATGATACCCGGCGTGTCGCGCTCCGGCTCGACCATCGTCGGCGCGATGCTGCTGGGCACCGACAAGCGCTCGGCGGCGGAGTTTTCCTTCTTTCTGGCGATGCCGACGATGGCCGGTGCGTTCGCCTATGATCTGATGAAGAATTGGTCGGTGCTGCGGCCCGACGACGTGACCGGAATCGCGCTGGGCTTCATCACCGCATTCATCTGCGGTGTCTTCGTCGTGCGCTACCTGTTGGGATTCGTCAGCCGCCACGGCTACGCGTTGTTCGGCTGGTGGCGCATCATCGTCGGCGGCATGGCGCTGGGCGCCTTGCTGGTGTTGGGGTAAGGCCCCATTGGCAGCTGAGCGGCGCGCAATAGCACGCGTTAGGTGTCTCCGAAGCCGTGTCCTTATTGCGGCACGACAGGCGCATCGTGGCGACTTTTCGCCCACCCTAACGCGACGCTGCTATGCGGCGTGTGACGTCGCCGGCGTCGTGAGAACCTTGCGCAGCGAGGTGGCATCCGCAGCAGTTCTGAGCCGCTCCAGCATGGCCGGATCGCGAACCAGACGCGAAATGCGCGCCAGCGCCTTCAGGTGGTCGCCGCTCGCGTGCTCAGGAGCCAGCAGCAGGAAAACCAGATCGACGGGTTCATTGTCCGGCGCCTCGAAATCGATCGGCGTCTCGATCCGCGCAAAGACGCAGATGATCGACTTCAAGCTTCGGAACTTGACGTGCGGAATGGCAATGCCACGGCCAAAGCCGGTCGAGCCGAGCCGTTCGCGCTGCAACAGGGCATCGAAGATCTCGCGCTGCTCGATGCCGCTGATGTCCGAAGCGCGCTGGGCCAGCTCCTGCAGGGCCTGCTTCTTGCTTTTCGCCTTCAGCGAGGCGATGACCCCTTCCGGCGCTAGGAGATCACCAAGATCCATTATTTGCGTCCCACCAGTAAAAGGCTCTGCCGATGGGCAGCCTTGCCGACAAGGTCTGCCGAACTTCTGATGCGCGATCCGGTTGCGCCTAACCTTGATTTGACGCCACTGCCAACGCTGGCGCTCGCTTCAGCTTCTGAGGCCTCGACATTAGCGCGAGGAGCCTTATCTGCTTTTGCCATATAGCAAACCCGTGACGCGGCGCTCCCCATCCCGAGCGATCGCGGTCGTTGAACGTAAACTCAAGAAACATGCCAAACTTGCGGCAACCAGTGCGCGCACCGCGCCCCTAGATCTCCGCCGCGGCTACCGTCTGTTCCGCGGACTCCGTGCTCGGATCAATCCAGCCAATGTTCCCATCGCGGCGTCTATACACCACATTGAGGCCGCCGTGAGCAGCATTTCTGAAGACGAGGAACTGATTTTCCGACAAATCGAGCTGCATCACCGCGGCGCTGACCGTCAGCGAACGGATGCCACGCTCCGCCTCGGCGATGATCATGGGGTGTTCGGTGACCGCCTCGGCATCCTCGTCCTCGGCCACCCGCACCGTGTAATCCCGCGCCGGCATTTCCGACCCGAATGACTCGTGTTCACGGCCATTATGGTGATTTTTCAAGCGCCTCTTGTATCTGCGCACCCTCTTTTCCAGCCGCTCGATGGCGGCGTCGGCACTGCCATAGGCATCCGCCCCGTCGCCATGCGCCTCGACCTGCAAACCCGTGCGTAGTCTGATCGAGCAGTTGGTTCGGAACCCGGCCTTTTCCTTTTCCAGACGGACGTGCCCGGAAATTTCCGGACCGATATACTTTTCGAGAACTGTGGAAATCTTGTCCAGGATGTAAGTCTTGTAGGCATCGCCTGCGTCGACATTCTTACCAGTGACTTGAATAGACATATTTCGACCTGCGCGTCGTCTTGATTTCTAGTGATGCAAGGCAGTCCAATTTGCGATTTGCGCCAAGATCGGCAGTCGCCACCTAGGTTCGAGAGGTTGTTGCCGGCGACCGTTCCCATCCGGGCGCCCATTCGAAGATTGCCGGCCGCTCCCCGCAGTACGCGCACAAAGCGCACGTCCGCCCGCCATCAGACGGTAAATCGCCCTTCGCCCAACTGTCAAACTGTGGTTGCGCATCGCTCCTACAACCCTTCGTGCGCCTACAGCAAGCCCAACCGCAGGTATCCCAACAACTGCAAGAGGATGATGCGGCTCGAAGGTCGGCATCAGTGTGGCCTACACAGACCTGGCAACTAAATGCGTCCGAGCCGTTCCGACATTTCCTTTTCGCGCCGCCTCTGCACGGAAGACGGAATGCGCATCGCCTCGCGATACTTGGCAACCGTGCGCCGGGCGATGTCGATGCCGTCGCCCTTGAGCCGCTCGACGATCTTGTCGTCGGACAGGATCGATCGCGACGTCTCCGCCTCGATCAGTTGCTTGATGCGGAATCGGACCGCCTCGGAGGAATGCGCCTCCCCGTCATCTGCGTTGGCGATCGCGGACGTGAAGAAATACTTGAGCTCGAAGATGCCCCGCGGCGACGACATGTACTTGTTGGAGGTCACGCGCGACACCGTCGATTCGTGCATCTGGATGGCGTCGGCGACGGTCTTCAGATTGAGCGGGCGCAGGTATTGCACGCCATGCGTGAAGAAGCCATCCTGCTGCCGCACAATCTCTTCCGCCACGCGCAGTATGGTGCGTGCCCGCTGATCGAGGCTTTTCACCAGCCAGTTGGCCGTCTGCAGGCATTCGAGAAGATAGCCTTTGTCCCTGTCGGATGCCGTCTTCGAGGACACGCGCGAGTAGTACGAGCGGTTGACGAGAACACGCGGCAGGGTCTCGGAATTGAGCTCCACGATCCAGCTGCCGTCAGGTGCCGGCCGCACGAATACGTCCGGCACGACCGGCTGCACCTGCACCGATCCGAACCGCAAGCCAGGCTTGGGATTGAGCCCCTTGATCTCCTGGATCATCTCGCTGAGTTCGTCCATGTCCACGCCCACTGCGCGGCGCAGCCCAGCCAGGTCGCGCTTGGCGAGCAGGTGCAGGTTGTCGAGCAAGGCTGCGATGACGGGATCGTACCGGTTCTGCTCTTTGAGCTGCAGCGCCAGGCATTCGCTCAGCGACCGGGCGAAAACGCCCGGCGGATCGAGAGTTTGCAGCTTCGCGAGAACGTCGGCCACCATCTTGTCGCTGGCGCCCAGACGTTCGGCGAGCTGGTCGAGATCGGCAGCGATGTAGCCCGACTCATCCACCAGATCGACCATGTATTGACCGACCAGCCGCTCCGCCGCCGTCGACAGCACCAGCGGCAGCTGCTCGGCAAGATGATCCTTGAGCGACAACTCAGCCGACACGAACGATTCCAGGTTGGAATCCTCGTCGCCGAAGTTGTGGTCGCGCGTCCGCACCCCGGTCCATCCGGCGGCGCCAAGGTCGCTGCCGATGGTATCGGGATATACGTTTTCGTACTCGGTATCGAATGCGGCCTCCGGATCAGGCGAGGTCTTGCCCATGTCGAGCCAAGCCTCGTCGGGGCTGCTCTCGCCACCCTCGCTACCGGCAAAGTTCTCGTCTTCTGCGCGCGCGTCGTTGTCGGCACCAGTGCTGGCGCCGTTCAGCTGCCCATCCTGCGAATTGCCGGGCTCGGCGTCACCAAAGCCTTCGCGCTCGGCGGCTTTCGCATCGCTACCTTCTTCGGCAGCGTTGCTTTCCGCGCGCTCCAGAAGCGGGTTGCGCTCCAACTCGGTTTCGACGAACTGGGACAGCTCCAGATTGGACAGCTGGAGGAGACGGATCGCCTGTTGCAGCTGTGGCGTCATCACCAGCTGCTGGCTCTGTCTCAACTCGAGCTTGGTCGTAAGCGCCATCCTCTGGGCCTTTGCGCCAGGTCACAATTCAGAGGTCAGGTATAATCAACGCTCGTTAACGAACATGTCTCCGAGGTAGACACGCCGCACGTCTTCGTTGGCTATGATTTCTTCAGGGTTACCATGTGTTAGAACTTGACCATCGTAGATGATATAGGCGCGGTCGATCAGCGCCAGGGTTTCCCGCACGTTGTGATCGGTGATGAGAACGCCGATCCCGCGGTCGGTCAAGTGCCGGACGAGTTGTTGGATATCGCCGACGGCGATCGGGTCGATGCCCGCGAATGGCTCGTCCAAGAGCATGAACGAGGGATTTGATGCGAGCGCCCGCGCGATCTCGCAACGCCGGCGCTCACCGCCCGAAAGCGCTATGGATGGCGACTTTCTGAGCCGTGTGATCTGGAACTCTTCCAGCAGGCTTTCCAGCTTCTCCTTGCGCATCCTCCGGTTGGGTTCGGCGATCTCCAGCACCGACATGATGTTTTCTTCGACCGTGAGACCCCGGAAAATGGAGGCCTCCTGCGGCAGGTAGCCGATGCCCAGACGCGCCCGCTGGTACATCGGCATTCGGGTGACATCGACGCCATCGAGCGTGATGCTGCCATCATCGGCGGGAACCAGCCCCGTGATCATGTAGAAAACGGTGGTCTTGCCGGCGCCGTTGGGCCCGAGCAGGCCGATCGACTCGCCGCGGCCGACGCTGAGGCTCACGCCCCGCACCACGACGCGCTTCTTGTAGGCTTTCTTGACGCCGTGAATTGAAAGATAGCCCGGTGCGTCGATCGCCTCGCCGTAATACTCACTCTCGTTGTAATGTTGCTGCTGGGCGGGCAAGCGTCCTGCGCGAGGCGCATGGGCCGCGCTGCCATTGCCATGCCCCGAGCCGGCAGGGCCGCGACCGCCCTGGTATTGGCCGTCGTCTGCCATGCGCGCCTTGGAGGGCTTCCTGAACAGCTTCTTCAGCACGATGCTTCCCAATCCGAAACCGCAGCATTAGCTGGCGAGGAGCGCCTTCGAAAGGCTTTGCCGATCTGGCGCGATCCTATGTCCTCGGCTTTGTTGCCTTGGCGCTGGAAAGGCTCCGGCCTGCATGGGCCGCTCCCCTGAGCCTCGCGCTGCCGGGGCTGGCCAGCTGGCTGCAGCCTATACCAACCACACTGAGTCTTATTCACGACTTTGATGGTATTCCGCACCCTGGATTGGGATCTTAATCTGTCGACGGCTCAGTTTGCCGGTGTTCTTGACCGTGGCTGCGCCATACGACTCTGGAGTCTCCAAACACCAGCATTGAGGGTGATGGCAACACCTTGGGATGCCGGACTGGAGAAGTGCCCGCTGCGAACAGTCAGTGGTTCGGCGGCACTGTGGAGGAATTCCAGCCGCTGGTTTCAGGTCCGCCGCTGCCCTTTCCTTGCCCAACCCCCTTCTTGCGGGCCGCGTCGATCGCTTGACGGGGATAGAACACGGCGCTGGGCCGATCGGGCTTCTGCTGCGCCTGCCAGCCGCTGCCGGGCTTCTCGCTGGAAACCTCCGGCGCCGCGGAGTGGTCTGTGTTGATCACGCTTTCGCCGGTGCCCATGTCGATCACCAGGCGCGTGCCCTTGACGATATTGCGCCCCTGCGTCAGCACCACCTTGCCGCCGAGCGTGACGGTGTTTGCCGCAACGTCGAAGTCCGACCAGTCGCCGGTCGCCGTCTGGCCATTGCGCGACGCGACGACGACATTGCCACGTGCCTGCAGGCGCGTCAGCTTGGCAGCGGGCTGGTTTGCAGCTGCCACCGCGGCAGAGGCGTCACGTGCCGAGCCCGCACCCTGGCCGATGCCCGTCACCCCGCTGTAGATCGCATTGAGCTCGGCCGTCTGGATCTTGAAGTCACCCTGCTTGGCTTCGACGTTGCCACGGAAGATGGCAAGCTTCTTCTGCTCGAGCACTTCGAGTGTGTCCGCAGTGACGTCGACTGGAGCACTAGGATCGGTCCGGAAGCTCGACATCGCGACGAGCCCACCGGCCTTGGAGTCGGCCGCGTCATCTGGCGGGCGCTTGGCCGCAGCCTTTCCGCCTTCTTGCGCGAAATGCGCCGTGATGCGGCCCGGGCCGGCGCCGCCCACTGCGGGCGTTGTAAGTTCGGTACGCCCCGCCTTCTGGTCGACGAACAGCCGTTGGCCGCGCAAGATGTTGCGACCCTGCGTAAGGACCACATCTCCGGAAAGCGTGGCCGTGTCTGTCGTGCTGTTGAACTGTCCATGGGTTGCGGTGGCGCGCCGATCGCTGCCTTGCGTGACCACCACGTCGTTCTCGACATAGGCGATTTTGGTATTGTCGTCGAAGCTTGCAGTGCGTCCGGTGATGCGCTGGTCGGGTGCCCGCGTGATGACGACGCCGCCATCGGCCGTGGCGCGCTGGGACGACGCGTCGAAAGCTGCCGTCTGCGCCGTCAGATGCGTTGCCGGCGCTTGCGTCATGGTGACGGGATTTGCCGCTACGATCGATGTGACGCGGGCCGGGGCCGTGGCCTTCTCGGATTGATCTGGCGTCGCCGGTTTGTCGGCCGAGCCGGCGCCCGTCAGGCCGCCGGATGGAGCCCCGTCGTAAGCGATCCTGAGCTCGGGCGTCGACAGGTTGGATTCGCCCTGTTTGGCAACCACGCTGCCAACAAAGGTCGCGGTCTTGTTGATGTCATCGAGATCGAGCCGCTCCGACGTGATCTCGATCGGACCCTTGGAGCCCGAGAACATCACGGCAAAGGAGCCGCGCTCCGATCTTCCGGCGGCGGGCTTGCCGGTGTTGGCGGTGTTGTCGCCCGCGTTGTTCTCGTTCAAGACTTCCGCGGCGGGCCTGATGCCGCTGCCATTTGCATCGCCTGTCGCCGAAGTGGGTTGTCCCGCACTCACATCTTGTCGAGCAGCACCCTTGGCCACTGGAGCAGTGATGACCGCGACCACCTGTCCGGTGACCGTCAGCTCCTTGGACTTCTGCATGATCTTCAAGCTGCGACCCTTGATGGTCGCCTGCGGGTTGCCGAACTCCACCGGCTGCGCGCTGGTGATCACTTGTGTGCGCGTGTCGATCGACGCCGAGGCAAGACGCGCCCAGCCTCCTGACGAGGTCTTGATGCGCACGTCTTCGTTGAGCGTGATCACTTCGGTGCCGCTGTCGTAGGTGCCTTGCTGCGAGGCAAGTGACATCGTCGCGCCGTTCTGCTGCGTCAGGTCGCCAGTCACCTCATTGAGCAGGATGTGATCGGCAACCTTGGGATCCTGCTTTGCTGTTTTCGCGGTGACGACATAGCTGCCGCCATCCTTGGTGTAGCCGCGGTAGCGAGGATTGTTCATGGTGAGGTTGGCGGGCAGCACCTTGGGCAGGGCTTGCCGCGTGATGCTGCGGCCCAGATCTGAGAAATTGAAGATTGTCGTGGCGAAGTAGCCGGCGATCGCCAGCGCACCCAGCGGAAGCAACAGCCGCAGCCTACGGACCAGTTTGGAATGGCGCTGGGCACTGCGCACGCGGTTTGCGCGCATTCCTTGTCCGCCGCCGTCACGGCGCTCGCTGCCGCGGCGCGCGTTGGGGCCGTCGAGTTCGGTCGTAGTCACCATGACGCTCGCAGCCGCCGCGCAGACGTTCCTTTTCCGGGGTTCACGCCAGAATACACGAGGCAAATTGGTTTATATTGGGACCGGTTTCAATGGCCGCGCCGCCGCAGCGGGTCAGCATCACCGATGGTGTGGCCCTGGGGCGTCGCGAGGCGCCACCAAGCGCCAAAAACCGCGGGCGAGTTATGCACAGTCGCCCCTGGGAGGTTCCGTCTGCGGAACTCAGTGCGAGAATATGTCCATGTCCTCGAATCCCGCCAGATCGAGCACCGCCCGCGTCCCGAGGAATCGGAAGGCGGCATCGGCGTAGGCGCGCCGCCCGTCCCGCTCCAGCATCATGTCGAGCCGCGCCTTGATGGCGTGCAAATACAAGACGTCGGCCGCCGCGTAGGCGAGCTGATGGTCGCTCAACTGCTGCGCCGCCCAGTCGGAGCTTTGCTGCTGCTTGGAAAGCTCGATGCCGAGGAGTTCGCTGGCGAGATCCTTGAGCCCGTGCCGGTCGGTGTAGGTCCGCGTCAGCTTCGACGCGATCTTGGTGCAATAGACCGGCCCCACCGCAATGCCGAGGTACTGCGCCAGCATCGCCAGATCGAAACGCGCATAGTGAAAGATCTTGAGCACGTTTCCGTTCTGCAGCAGCGCCCGCAGGTTCGGCGCGTTGTAGGTTTGCCCGTCGAACTGGATGAGATGCGCCGTCCCGTCGCCGCTCGAAAGTTGGACGAGGCACAGCCGATCCCGGTGCGGCTTCAATCCGGGAGTTTCGGTATCGATCGCGACGGCCGGCCCGAAGTCGAGCCCCGCCGGCAGGTCGCCCTGGTGCAACGTGATCTTTGCGCTAGCCATGTCGCTCCCGGCGCCGCCCGCGCCCCACCAAGAAATGCAGCAAACTCGCCACGTCGGTTTAAAGCATGTTTAGCTGAAGTGTAAGCGGTTCAGCGCGAAAAACATGCTCAAAACAAGGGAGCATGTTTAGCTGAAGTGTAATCGGTCAAGCCGTGAAAAACATGCTCCAAGAAAGAGGATAGAGCGCGTTCGCGACCCTATCAAAAAGCGAACAAGCTCTAGTGGCTACCCGTCACCGCGTCAATTGCAGGCCACCCAAACCAGCCGAGCCGCACGGCGCTGAGCCAAGCGTCACGACTTGCTGGAGCCGTTGTTGGGCCGGCGCTGCGGGATGCGCACGATGCGCGGCGTGTCGCCGCGAGCCTTTTCCGACAGCGCTGCGCGGATCCGCACCCAGGCGTCCGCATCGGCGAGATCGGAACGGCCCATCAGCTCGCTCACCTGGCGCAGTTGTTCCAAGAGAACGTGCTCCTCGGGCCGCTGCCCGTCATCGGGTCCGGCCGCCGTCTCCAGCTCGTCGATGAGGTAGCGCAACAGCCCCGTCTCGGGGAACAGCATCAGCGCCGGCAGCGCCTCGCGGATCGACTGGTCGACCCGATCGAGTTCGTTGATCTTGCGCTGGTCGCCGTGCGCGCCGTTCTTCAGCGACTGGTACATGTCGTCCAGATCGCGCTCCTGCTGGCTCTGGTGGTGGCGGATCAGCTGCGACAAATCCCAGTTGGACGCGGCATGCTGTTGCAGTTCGCGCCACGCACTGATCGCCGCCCCCTGCACGCCTTCGCCAGAGAGCCGCGCTGCGACCGTCGTGCTGGAGAGCCCGAGCGCCGACAGCAGCTGGTCCTCGTAGAGCGCTTCCAGTTCCTCCCGCTCCTGTTGCGACAGTGGCGCCTGCGTCAATTGCCTTGGCGCCGCCTTGGCCACCGGCGGCATACGCCGGACGTCCCGCCGCTGCGTATGGTCGATTTGCGGCGCCGCTGCATCGAGCGAGCCGCCGTGCAAAGGTCCCATCGCCGGGCCGCTGAGCCCCCGCATGCCAGCGCCTGCTGGAAGCCCCGGTGCCGGACGCGGATGGGCGGCCGACAACAGCGCGATCGTCTTGTAGAGCTGTCCATGGATGAAATAGAGGTCGCCGACGCTCTTCTCACCGTCCTTCGACTTCGGCTCGTGGTGCTGCACGAACTGCAGCGTGGCGCCTGCGTTGAGCACCTTGCGGACGAGGGGAAGCTCGCCGGAAGCAACATCCGACAGCCGGATCTGCGAGGAGAACCCGTGCGCCTCGTTGATCGGCGTCATGTTGTTGAGCACGATCTCCGCGTTGCGGCCGATGTCGGGCTGCAGGGCGACTGTCAGCACCTGCTTGAGCTCTGCGATTCTGATGTTGTCCTTGTTGGATTCAAACGATCGCTTAGCGACCGTCGAGAGGAACTCGAACAGCTCCGGGCGGATCAGGTAGCGCTCGGGACGGTTGACGTCGCGATGCACCGCCCCGATCGTGGCTGCCGCATTGAGCACCTTGAGGATGCGGTTGCGATTGACCGTCTCATCGAACGGCAGGATCACCTCCTGCGTAAAGCCGTCGGTGGCCGTGATCGGCTGCATGGCGACAAGCACCGCGTCCGCACTGTTGAACGTGTCGGGCAACAGCGCGTTCTCGATGATAGCTTCCAGTTGCTGTGCCGAGCGTGCCTTGAGCGTCGGCACGTCAGACAGCGGCGAGCGCACAGCGTTCGCCCCGAACAGGCCCGACATGAACACCAGCGTGTCGATGGCGATGGCGATGGTCAGCGCCAGGTAGGCGAGGCGGTTGCCGTCCTGGAACGCATTCCAGGTGACGACGAAACGATGCGCCTTGTCGTCGCGGTTGAGGTCGATGCGCGACAACGCCCCGCCGATCGCGGTCGCGTCCTGGCTGCTGAGCCCGGAATCCTGCAGGCAGCGCCGGCCGAATTCGAGCAGCGCGTCGGTGCCGCCGGTCGTCGGCAGCTTCTCGCCGCCGGCGCAGTTCTTGGCAAAGGCGTCCAGGCCGTCGTTGAGGGCGAATACCCGTGCGGCCGCTTCAGTCGCCTCCTTCGGGCTGCATTCGATAGCCGCAGCCGCCTCTCTCAGGCTGTCGACCTTGAGGCCCGCTCCCACGAGTGCCGAGCATTGGCCTTGTATCGAGGCCAGCGTCGCGCGGCTGGGTTTCTGCCGGAACGACTGCCGTTCCCGCTCCAGTGCTGCCACGCCAGCGGATGGATCGAACCGGTCGGAATTGTCCGCGGCTTGCCCGCCCTTGGCGACGTCGATCATCTGCACGGCGGTGTCGGCCTCGCCCTTCAGCTTGGCCAGATCGCCGTCGATCTGCGCCAACTCCGCCTTGATCTGCGACACGCGCTTGTCGATCATCTCAACCCGCGACTGCGGGCCCTTGAGGCGCTCGCGCGCGATCTGCAACTCGGCCTCGACCTTCTCCTCGTCCGCCTTCGCCGCGCGCCAGAACTGGCCGCGACCTATCTTGCCGGAGCCTTCGACACCCTTCTCTTCGGCCAGCACCTTGGTGTGCTGCTCGGCAAGCCTCTTTTCGACGTCCGCAACGACCGCCTGCTGCGTCTGGGTTAGCGCTGCAGCCTCCGGCCGGTCGGCTTGAAGGCGCGAGATCTCCTCGGTCAGCTGCTGCTTGCGCGATTGCAGGCCGGCCTGCCCACCGGTCGCCGTGGCGCGCTTCTCCTCGAGCTTGGCGATGCGGCTTTTCTGCTCTTCCAGCTCGCGCGCCATCTGCGCGCGGATCTTGTCGGGCGCCTCGCGTGCCAGCGCCGCGACCTTGTCGAGCTCCGTCTCGTAGGCCGCCCACGCCTTGGTCGTGAACAGCGCCTGCGCTTCCTCGATGCGGCGCTGCGAGGCAAATGCTCCGACGTCGTTGACGACACGTGCGACATCGTTTGCGGCGCGGATGTCGGCAGCCCTCTTGCGCTCCTCGGCCGGAAAGATGGTCGAGAACAGCGAGTCGAACGAGAAGAACACCGAAGTCGCCATGCAGGCCAGGAACATCAGCCACAGCATCGAATTCTTGATGATGAGGCGCGCGCTCTGCACGTAGTTGGCGCCCACGTCGCTTTTCGTGGCGGCGATGATGAAGGCGAGCACCAGGGCGGTGACAGCGCCGAACAGCGAGAAATTCTTGATTGTTCGCGCCGTCTCCGAGTCGAACCAGTTGGCCGGAGCAGCGCTGCTGCCGCCCGAGCCCTGGCCGAACCAGAACGTGAACGCCACCAGCGCCAGGATCGCGAACAGTGCCGTCACGATCAGATCCCAGCCGCCGCTGCCGCCGGAAGACCGGATACTCATGCCGGTGGCGAAGCTCTCGCCGATCAGCCAGGCGACGATCAGCATCACGCCCTGGATGCCGAACGTGATCATCAAGGATAGCGTGGGCTCGGCCGTGAAATTGCGCATGCCATCCCAGGTGGTCCACCCGGACGCCAGCGAAAGCACGATGCCCGTCGCCGCCAGCAGCGCCAGTCGCCAGTTGCTGAAGATCGTCTCCTCGATCGTATTGGCGGCGCGTCTCCAGATGCGGCGAATGAACATCGCAACGGTGGCCAGGAACGCGATCAGGATCAGCGCACCGATCAACTTGCCCGTGGTTTCAGGGCTGGCATTGGTGAGCGAGTCCCGGATGGACGTCACGATGTCCATGTCTTAAGCCTCATAGCCTCCACGATCGCACCGCAGCGCGGCGACCGATCATCGAACACTCAGTGCGCACGGCCTCCATTACTTCTGCGTTGGGATAACTCCCGAGCAGAGCGCATGGCCGTCGCCGGGCTCGAATCGCCACACCGTGGCTTCGAGGTAACAAACGAATACGGCGTTCTTACGCCACATTACAGTTGCTGACGCCGAACCAGCGTTACGTTTTGGTCATGCTCGGCGCAGTGCCTCGCGCTAACTTAGTTGGAATTTCGAGCGTTGCACGGGGGCCGCTGCAATTTTTTTGCGGACGCGGACGCCGGCCTGGGAAGGAGCCCGGCGGATGAAGCCTCCGAGGGGCGTCGCGACGGCTCAGGCGCGTTCGAACAGCGCACTTACACCCAGGCCGCCGATCGCGCCCTGGGCGGCAAGTCCGTAGCGCGGCACGGATTGCCCGGCTTGGCGCACCATCGTCGTGAACAGCCGTACCACCAGCACAGCGCCCGATGCGCCGAACGGGTGGCCGCGCACCACCGCACCGCCGCCAGGGTTGATTTGTCCCGGTGCGAAATTGAGTGTCTTGGCAAAGGCGATCGCCTGAGCCGCCGAACTTTCCGACAATTCGACAACACCAATGCTGCCGACATCGAAACCGTTGAGTCGGCTATAGAGCTTGCGTGTCGCCTCGATGGGCGCTTCGGCTTCCGCACCGGGCTGCACGCCCACGCCCGCACTTCTGACAAGCGTCAGCGCTGGCGGCTTTCCCAGCCGCTCCCAGACCTTTTCGGAAACGATCACCACCACCGCCGCGCCGTCGTGCATGGCGCTCGTATTCGCCGCCGTCAGCGATCCGCCCTCGGGCAGGAACGGGACCGCATCGGCCATGTCATCGGCGTCCGGCGTGGAGGCACTTTGATCACGGGCCTCTTCGGCGTTGCTGCGCAGGGCGACGATCTCGCCAACGAAACGGCGCGCCTCGCGTGCGGCCTCCGCGTTCTTGAACGAGGTGAGCGCCCATTGGTCCTGTTGCTTGCGTGTGATGCCCAGTTCCTTGGCGAGAACCTCGGACGCCTCGAACGGCTGCGGCTCGTCGGGCGTGTCCGTCATGGTCGGCTCGAAGCGCATGAAATGTGGAGTTTGATACAGCGAGCGCGGCCGCATGATCCGCCACGGCGCCGTCGAAAGGCTTTCCGCACCGCCGGCTACGACGACATCGGCGTCGCCAAGCCCAACCGCACGGATGCCGGCCAGGATCGCCTCGAGCCCCGAACCACACTGCTGGTCGATGGATGTCGCCGAAACGCTCTCGGCAAGTCCCGCTGCAAGCGCAATGAGCCGGGCGGGATTGCCGCCCTCGGTCGCATTGCCGATGATGATCTGATCGACTTCGCCGGCATTGATCCCGGCGTCGGTAATCGCCGCCTGCACGACCGGAGCTGTGAGCGCGTCGATGCGCCGACCCCGGTGCAGGCCGCCCACGCGCCCGATCGCGCTGCGCCGGGCGGAAATGATATAGGCTCGGTGAGAAGGCATCAGGTCCCGCAACTCCTAACTATGCAAACTTGGCGTACCATGCCCTTGCAGCACTGAGGACGCGCAAACTGCGCCCACGCCGTCCCTCGCTCCGACCGAACCTCCAGCACTGCACCCACGCGCGGTCTGCAACGGTGAGCCGCGTGCGGCTGTCATTGCAGCGGATGCCTCTGGCCGCGATCTCGGGGGGATGTAGTCTCGCCACGCCGCCCAGCGCAGGACGCCCGCCCTCCGTCAGCGCTACCCACAGGCACTGCACCCCGCTCAGGCGCACGTGAGCCCCATCACTTTGCCTCCCGATTGTGGCAAACACGCGAGATCGATGTGAAAATGCCGCTGCTGAACGGCCCGGGCACGGGCGGCTCGTGCCCGGCATGGTGACCATGCCAAACACAGCTTTCTTTTTTTCGACCGTTCAGCTGATATAACCCTCCGGCAATCGATACCGCGTTGCCGGCGACGAACGAAAGAGACAAGTCCCTGACCGGATGAGCAGATCCTCAACGAAGCCCGCTTTGCACGCCCGCCCTGGCGTATCTCCCGCCCGCTTGGCGGAGGCCGTCGAGCGCGCTCGCAGCATCTTTTCGGAGCGCAATTTGCGCTTCACCGACCTGCGCGAGCAGGTGTTCGCCGAGATCGCCGCTACCAACGGCGCCATTGGCGCCTATGACATTCTCGATCGGCTGTCAGTGAAGGGGACGCGGCTCGCGCCCATCTCCGTCTATCGCTCGATCGATGCGCTGCTTGACGCGGGCGTCATCCACCGGCTGGAAAGCAAGAATGCCTATTTCGCCTGCCGCCGCCACGAGCACGGCAAGCAGGGCCGGCCGATCTTCCTGGCCTGCGAACGTTGCGGCAGCGTCACCGAGGCCGAGGCGCAGTCGGTATTCGACCGCATCAACGACGTCGCTCGTGGTCAGGGTTTCGAAGCCAAGGTCAAATTCGTCGAGGTTTCCGGCGTGTGCGAGCGCTGCGCCAGCAAGTCGCTGCGAACGGGAGATGCCTAGCATGGACAGGGCTCGAGCAGCGGGCGTGCCGCGTGCGGCAGAGCCCGGCGCCACGCGCACGCATGCTGCAAAGCCCCATGCAGGCTCGGCGCTGGCAGGCTCGGTGCACGCGCATACCCACGCTCCCGGCGACGCATGCTGCGGTCATTCCCATGCGACCGCAGGGGCGCCGGACCCGACCGCCCTCGTTTCCGCGCGCGGCCTGCGTCTCGTTCGTAGCGGACGCACCATCGTCGATGCCGTCGACATCGACTTGCAACCGGCCGAGATCGTGACGCTGATCGGCCCCAACGGCGCCGGCAAGACCTCGCTGGTGCGCTTGCTGCTGGGCCTGGAGAAGCCCGATGCCGGCGTCATCAAGCCGCGCGCCGATCTGCGCATCGGCTACGTTCCGCAACGCTTCGAGATCGACCGCGCCCTGCCGATGACCGTATCGCGGTTCCTCTCGCTTGGTCTCGAAGTCGCGCGTGCTGACATCGAGGCGGCCCTGGCCGGCGTCGGCGCCTCGCAGGTGATCGATCAACAGTTGGCCAAGCTGTCCGGCGGCGAAGGCCAGCGCGTCGTGCTGGCGCGCGCACTGCTGCGCCGTCCCAACCTGCTCGTTCTCGACGAGCCGTTGCGTGGCGTCGACGCGACCGGCGAGGCCGAGCTTTACACGCTGATCGGCCGGCTCAGGACCGAGCGCGGCTTTGGCGTGCTGCTCGTCAGTCACGATCTGCATGTCGTCATGGCCGCCAGCGATCGCGTGCTCTGTCTCAACCGCCACGTCTGCTGCTCGGGTGTGCCGATGGCGGTCGCCAAACACCCCGAATACGTGCGGCTGTTCGGTGCCGAGGTTGCGCGCGCCTTCGCCATCTACGAGCATCACCACGACCACGCCCACGATCTGGCTGGCCGCCCGCTGCCCGAAGCGAACGATCACGGCGATGCCGCCGCGGCCGACGCCGCTGATCACGATCCCGCCACACGCACCGGCGGACAAGGAGATTGACGTGCTCGAGCCGTTCTTCTTGCGCGCCTTGGCGGCGGCCCTTGGTCTGGCGATCATCGCCGCACCCTTGGGCACGCTGGTGGTCTGGCAGCGCATGGCCTACTTCGGCGAGACCATTGCCCAGGCCAGTCTGCTCGGCGTGGCGCTTTCCATGGCCGTCGGCTCCAGCCTCACGTTGTCGGTGTTGATCGTTGCCATCCTCACCGCGCTGCTCATCCTCGTGCTGTCGCGCCAGCGCGTGCTGCCGCTCGATTCGGTGCTTGGACTGATGCATCACGGTGTGCTTGCCGCCGGCGTTATCGCCACAGCGGCATTGCGCGGGCCATCGGTAGACCTGTTGGGCTTCCTGTTCGGCGACATCTTCGCTGTGACCGCGAATGATCTCATCTGGATCTATGCTGGCGGCGCCGTCGTCCTGGCCGGCCTTTACTTCATATGGCAGCCGCTCTTGCGACTGGCGGTTCACGAGGAACTGGCGATAGCCGAGGGAGTACCCGGCCACTACGTAAAGACGGCCTTCATGCTGCTGCTGGCCATCACCATCGCCATCGCCATCAAGATCCTCGGCATTCTGCTCGTCATCGCCTTTCTGATCGTGCCGGCCGCCGCCGCACGTCCTTTCGCCCGAACGCCCGAGCAGATGGTGCTCGTGGCCGCTGCCGTCGCGGCATTGGGCGTCGTGGTGGGGCTGGCGATCTCCGCACGAAGCGATGCTCCGGGCGGCCCGGCCATCGTTCTCGTCTTGGCGGTCATGGCATTGGCCTCGCTGCTGCGCGCGTCCGTCGCGGGCCGCAGCGCATGATGATACCGCGCGAGTGGCGCCGGTCGGGCGTCTGCGCTAAGCAGGAGCCGACCCTTGCCGGCACTCAGGCTGCAAAAGCGACATTGATCCCATGACACGGCCGCCTCCATCCAGTCGCGATCATCTTCGCCGCCGCTCCATACCCGTGGATGTCGGCGGCGTGATCATGGGCGGTGATCACCCTGTCGTCGTGCAGTCGATGACCAACACCGATACTGCCGACGTGGAGGCGACGGTGGCGCAGGTGGCAGCACTCGCCCGAGCCGGCTCCGAGCTCGTCCGCATCACCGTTGATCGCGACGAGGCGGCCAAGGCCGTACCTCACATCGTCGAGAAGCTGCGTGCCCGCAATGTCAACGTGCCACTCGTTGGCGACTTCCACTACATCGGCCACAAGCTGCTCGCCGAGAACCCGGCCACCGCGGAAGCCCTCGACAAGTACCGCATCAATCCCGGCAACGTCGGCTTCAAGGCCAAGAAGGATCGCCAGTTCGGCGACATCATCGAGCTTGCTCTCAAGTACGGCAAGCCGGTGCGTATCGGCGTCAACTGGGGCTCGCTCGATCAGGAGCTTCTGACGCATCTCATGGACGAGAACGCCAAGTCGTCGGAACCCAAGGACGCGCGCGAGGTGATGCACGAGGCGATCATGCAGTCGGCCCTGATATCGGCAGATCGGGCGCGCGAGATCGGCCTCGGCGCCGACCGCATCGTTATTTCCGCAAAAGTATCGGCGGTGCAGGACCTGATCAGCGTCTACGCCATGCTGGCGGATCGTTGCGACTATGCCTTGCACCTGGGTCTTACCGAAGCGGGCATGGGATCGAAGGGCATTGTCGCCTCGACCGCGGCCATGTCCGTACTGCTGCAGCAGGGCATTGGCGACACCATCCGCGTTTCGCTGACACCCGAGCCCGGCGGCGATCGCACGCTCGAGGTGAAGGTCGCGCAGGAAATCCTGCAGACGATGGGCCTGCGCTCGTTCGTGCCGATCGTGGCCGCGTGTCCGGGCTGCGGCCGCACCACGTCGACCGTATTCCAGGAGCTGGCGCGCGACGTCGAATTGATGATCCGCGAGCGCATGCCGGAGTGGCGCCGGAATTATCCGGGCGTCGAGACGCTCAATCTCGCAGTGATGGGCTGCATTGTGAACGGCCCGGGTGAATCCAAGCACGCCGACATCGGCATCTCTCTGCCTGGCACAGGCGAGCAGCCGGCAGCCCCCGTTTTTATCGATGGCAAGAAGGCGATGACGTTGCGCGGACCGCACATCGCCGAGGAATTCAAAGCGGTGGTGGAAAATTACATCGCGCGTCGTTTTGGCGCGCATGAAATTGAACGCGATAATACGGACATTTTGGAATAGCGATTCAGAGCATAACAAAATGCTCGATACGACTGTGTCTGATCAATCAATCTTGCGTCGTGAACGCGTCACAATTAGCTAGTCCTTATCGGTGCAATGTTGGCGTGTATCACTGCACCTCATCCACTCTTCAGAGGGGGACATTTCAAGATGTCGAAACTTCGCATTGTATCAGGAGCTATCGCGGCGCTTGCCATTAGCGCCATTTGCGCGCCTGTGTTCGCAGCCGATCTTGGTGGCCGCCCGCGCGCTGAGCCGATCGACAATTCGCCGCCGGTTCGCCTTTATCCATGGCGCGGCTTCTACGTCGGCATCAATGGTGGCTATGCGTGGGGCGATACGGGCCAAACCATCATAAGCGATGGTGTAAACTCCGCAAACCTCGGTGCCATTGACCCGAGTGGGTTCCTTGGTGGTGGCCAGGTTGGCTACAACGCCCAGTTCGGCAATTTCGTGATCGGTGTCGAGGCTGACATCCAGGCCGGCAATGTCGACGGCTCACTGCACCTTACCGATGGCAACAACACCTACACCGTTTCGAACGAACTCAACTGGATGGCGACTGTGCGTGGCCGCTTGGGCGTCACCATGGATCGCGTGTTGGTCTACGGTACAGGTGGTGTGGCTTGGGCTGATATGGACATTGGACTTGCCATGAACAATGTGTCGAGAAGCTGGAGCGATACCGGCACAGGTTACGTCGTGGGTGGCGGCGTCGAATGGATGCTGCAGCCGAATTGGACGATCAAGGGCGAATATCTCTATGCCGATTTCGGCGAGGCGAAGCTGACCGGCGGCAACAACACCATCACCAACGACCAGACCTTCCACATCCTGCGCGCGGGTCTGAACTACAAGTTCTGATCGCACGCAACGCCTGCAGCGCTCATCGAGCGCAACTGACGGAAATTCGAATGCGCCCGTGGCCACGCCGCCGCGGGCGCATTGCGTTGTGTGAGGGTGCAGGGCCCAGGCGGCGACAGCCGTGTTTGCCTTTTTCCGCCAATCCCGCTTCACACGTGAGCGAACCCCACTATGCTACCCGCCCAATCCGCAGCATGAGCAAAGGTCTTCACAAATGGGCGGCATCGCCGGCGAGACGATTGTTTCACTCACCATATTCCTCGCCCTTTATTTCTACGTCATCTACCTGATCCATCATCGCGTGCGCGAGCGCCAGGCCGGGCGCGAGCACGACCTCTCCGAATATTTCATCTCCAGCCGCGACCTCGACCTTTGGACCGCCATCGCCACACTGGGCGCCACTGAGATCGGCCTCATCACCATCGCCTACAACGCCCAGAAGGGCTTCAACGAGGGCTTCTCCGCCTTCCATATCGGCATCGCCGGATTGATCGGCTGCGCTGCTGTCGGCCTGACGGGTTTCGTCGTCAAGCCGATGCGGCGCGCCAACGTGCTCACTCTTCCGGAATACTACGGACAGCGCTTCGGCCGCGACGTGCGTATCCTGGGCGCCGCAGTAATGGCGCTCGGCGGCATTCTCAACATGGGTCTGTTCGTCAAGGTCGCTGCTCTCTTCATCATCGCCATGCTCGGGGTGAAAGCCGAGCCGCTGCTTGTCACCGCGCTGATGCTGCTGCTGGTTGCCGTCGCCGTCGCCTACACCGCATTCGGCGGCATGCGCTCCGTGGTGGCGACCGACGTCTTCCAGTTTGTCCTGCTGACGGCCGGCGTGATTGCCGCGATCGTCGCCATGCTCGCCGTCGTGCCGTTTTCAAGCGTGGTCGATGTGGTGTCGGCGCAGAAGGGAGCCGCTGGCTTCGACCCGTTCGTCAATCCGAACTTCGGCCCGGCCTATGTCATGTGGATGGTGCTGGTCGCAGGTGTCGTCTCCTCGGCGATCTGGCCGACCGCATTGACGCGCGCCCTGCTCATCAAAGAGGAACGCAACGTCACCCGCACCTATCTGATTGCCTCGGTGATCTTCATGGGCCGCATGATGCTGCCGGCGTTCCTCGGCGTCATCGCCATCGCCTACTTCGCCGGAGCAGGCGCTGCCCATGTCGGCGCGCTCGCCGCACACGGGCGCGATAGCGACCTCGTCGCCACGCCCATCATGCTCGGCACTGCGCTGCCCGGCTGGCTCGTCGGCATTCTCGCCGTGGCGATGTTCGCCTCCTTCATGTCGACGCAGGACAGCTACCTGTTCTGCTGGTCGTCGATCATCGCCCGCGACATCCTCGGGCCGCTCACCGGCCGCACCGACGATGCTCCCTTCCAGAAGCGCGCGACCCAGGTCGGCATCCTCCTGATCGCGCTATATGAGATCTACTGGGGCCTAGTCTACGAAGGCGGCGAGGACATCTGGGACTATCTCGCGGTCTCCGGCTCGATCTATTTCTGCTCAGGCATCGTACTGCTCGCCGGCGGCGCCTATTGGCCGCGCGCCACGCGCCGCGGGGCTATCGCCGCCCTTGTCCTGGGCTTCGCCGCGGTGATCGCTCTGACGCCGGTCAAGACGGCACTCGGCCTTGAGCAAGTTTCGGCGCCTGTGATCGGCTTTGCCACGATCGGCCTTTCGCTGATGGGCTTCATCCTCGGCTCGTTGAGCGAGAAACCGCGCGCATCACTTATCACTCCGGCTAGCTCCGCCGGTGAATGACGAAAGCTGCCGCCTCCGCCAGCGTCGCCGCGCGCGAACCGTAGGGAGTCAGCAGTCCGACGGCCTCACGCTCCAGCGAAGCGAGCTTCGCCCGCGCTGCTTCCAGCCCCATCAGCGAGACCAGCGTCGCCTTGCCCGCGGCAGCATCCTTGGCCACAGCCTTGCCGACCTCTTCGGCCGTTCCTTCCACGTCCAGCAGATCATCCGATATCTGGAACGCAAAGCCCAGCTTATCGCCGAACGCTTCCATGCGGCTCAGGTCCTCATCCGGCGCACCAGCAAGCATCGCTCCCGCCCAGCAGGCATAGCGGATCAACGCACCCGTCTTCATGCTCTGCAGCGCGCGGATGCTCGCCAGCGTTTGGGGTGGGGCATTTGCAACTTTTTCCGCCTCCAGATCGCGCGATTGCCCGCCGACCATGCCGGCGGCGCCCGCCGCCTTGGCCAGTTCACGCACGAGTGCGATACGGATTGCCGGTTCAGGGTGCGCCTGCTCACGTGCAATGATTTCAAACGCGAGCGTCAAGAGCGCATCGCCCGCCAGGATCGCTGTCCACTCGTCGAAGGCGTGCCAAACCGTCGGTTGCCCGCGTCGCAACGTGTCGTTGTCCATTGCTGGCAGGTCGTCGTGCGCCAGCGAATAGCAGTGGACGCACTCCAGCGCCGCTGCCGCGTCGAGCGCCGCTCCGGGCGACATTCCCCACAGCCCGGCCGTCTCGATTAACAGGAACGGGCGAAATCTCTTGCCACCGCCCAGCAGCGCATGCCGCATTGCCGCCACCAGTCGCGGCGATGACCGCTCCGGACTCGCCAGTTCGTCCATGAGAGAAATCAGGCGGTGTTCCGTTGCGCGGGCGGTGTGGCTGAGTTTTTGCGCGAACGTCATCGGTGCACTAAGTAAGGGGCGGCAGGGGTGGAGCGGCGCGAACGCGCAGCAGGGTTCGGGGCAGGCGGAATTGCCGCCGAATGCGGAATTGCGCCGGATATAGCATCCGCGGCGTCGAAGGACACCATGCACGACATCCCCGACGATGGCGACGCGCAAGATGGCCCTCCGGCTTCAATCCGGCGCGACTCCCGCGACGACCTCGCCTGCCCGTGCGTAACCCCGTCCGTAACCCAGGCAAGCAACGAATTTCTGGCGCGGTTAGAGGCTGCAGCGTCAGCTTCGCCAAAAGCCGGCCGGTCCAATATCGCGCGTCAGGCGGCCGATGCCGCTGTCAGGGCTGCCCAGCCTGCGAGAATCGCCCCGCGCGTCACGGCTGCAATCTGGCCGCCGATGGCCGTCCCTGCCGTCGCGGCAACCTTCGATAGCAGCGCAGTCGCGCTCATCACCCAGGCACATTCGATATCTCCCGCCACCCCGGAGCCCCAAGGCAGTCCGAGCCCGGTTATCATCGGAGCATTTGAACTTGCTCCGGCGTCCGCACCACCAGTACCAATCGAACTTGAACAGTCGGATTTGCAGGCAACGGAACGTTCCGCTGTGCCGCAGGTGCAGTCCGGCGCAGTGCAGCTTCCGGAAATCGGTAGCGAAACGGCGCCGGCTGTGGACGAAAGCAACAAAGAGGCTCGAACGCCACCGCAACCGGCAACCGTCGAATTGCCCGAGACGGAGCTGCAGCAGGGCGCGCCCGCCTTGCCGGCCGAACCTCAGCCATCAGCTACACCGATTGCCACTGAACCGCCGCCGCGTGTGCTTCCCATCCCACAAGAGCCGCTCGCCGCGTCCCCGTTCGCCCTGCGCCCTGGCGACGCCTTTGGCCAGATCAGGCTTGGCCCGGCAGGCCGACCGATTGCGGCGAACGAGGTCGAGTCGGAGCAGGGCGCAATCGCTGAGGAGCGCGCCAGATCGAGCGTACCGGCCAGCACGCAGGAAAGCCCGCCGCGTGTGCTGATCTCACAGCTTCAACCAAGCCCGCCGCTGCAACCGCACTCGCCGCTTTCATCGAGCCCGCCGCCCGCCTTGCCCCGCGGGCCCACAGCCCCGCCCTCCACCGCCACGCTCCATGCCGCAGCGATGGCGCCGCCGGCCGACGCGAGAGCGTCCCGCGCCGCACCACCGCTCCGCAGCGGCCCGGCTCCCGCATCGCGCGATCACCGCGCCCATGTCGAACCGGCTCGTCCGGGCTTCTTGCGCAGAACGGTCCGGCTTCTGGTGATGCTGCTCGCTGGGTGGCTTGTGCTGATGATCTCGCTTGTGATCCTGTTCCGGTTCGTCGATCCGCCGGGATCGCCGCTGATGGCCTGGCAGTGGCTGACCGGCACTCAGATTCGGCACGAATGGGTCCCGCTCGAACGCATCTCGCCCAATCTCCGCCGCGCCGTCATCGTCTCCGAGGACGGCCGTTTCTGCGATCACTGGGGCATCGATCCGCGAGAGGTCGTGGCCGCCATAAAGCAATCGCGTGATGGTGTTCCGCGCGGCGCCTCGACCATCACCATGCAGGTGGCCAAGAACATGTTCTTGTGGAACTCCAAGAGCTACTTCCGCAAGGCCCTCGAGGTCCCGCTGACCTTCTCGCTGGAGCTGTTCTGGCCCAAACAGCGAATCCTGGAGGTCTATCTCAACATTGCCGAATGGGGTCCGGGGATTTTCGGCGCCGAGGCAGCCGCCAGGTACCACTTCGGCAAGCCGGTTGCGAGCCTCAGCCGCCAGGAGGCAGCTCTGCTCGCGGTTTCGCTCCCCAATCCCATTCTCCGCGACGCCGGCGATCCAGGTATCGGCACCTCGCGGCTGGCGCAGGCGATCGAGCGGCGGATGAGCGGCTCCGGGCGCTCGGCGGCCTGTGTCCTGCCGTCACGTCAGGCGCGATGAGGACTGGCATTTGCGCAACTTTGCCAGTATAAGGCCCGCTGAAGCGTTCCAGGCGTGTTGAGAAAGAACCGCCGAGCGAGTACCAACCGACTGGAATATCAAGAATTATTGCGACGCATCTGGCCCCGGGGCGGCTGTGACCTCAGCGGGCAGGAAGGTGCGCGTTGCGATCCATGGAGTGCTGCAATGGCCGTTCCGAGAAAGAAAGTGTCGCCTATGAAGCGCGGTCAGCGCCGCGCCCACGATGCCCTGGCGAGCCCGACCTATGTTGAGGACAAGGATTCCGGCGAGCGCCGCCGTCCCCACCATATCGACCTGAAGTCCGGCAAGTACCGCGGCCGCCAGATTCTGGCCCCGAAATCCGAGGCTTGAGGAAACGTCTCTGTCTGTACAACTGTGCCGGTGGCGCCGCTCCGGCGGCTCATGCTAGAGCATGATGAGCTGAAGAGTAAGCGGTTCAGCGTGAAGAACATGCTCAAGACAAACGGACCGAGCGCGTTCGCGATTCTATCAAAAGCGAACAAGCTCTAGCGTTCGGCTGGTGCAGAGCTTTGTTCGGCACGTTGGACGTTAGCCGATGCTTTTGCACGCTTTCGCCCCCGATGCCGGACAGCTGGAGTGGTGAAATCGACACAATCCCGCACTAGGCGGAGAGATCAGGTCAAAGAGGGGAGATCCCATGTCGCTCAGAGCAATCCCGCTGATGATCATTGCGTTCATTCTCTACAATTTCATCGTGCTGTTCGGCAGTGCCGAAAGCGCCGATTCGGTTTTGCGCAGTGTCATCTTCTCGGTGCCCTCGATCCGCGCCAATGCGGAAGGCGTGCGCACCATGTGGACGTTCACTTGGGGCGACCTCATCCTTCTCATCACCTTCGTCTTGCTGTTCGTCGAAATTCTCAAGGCGACATACACCTCGACCGCCTCGCTGCTTGATCACGGTTTCTCGATGCTGGTCTTTATCGCCTGCCTGATCGAGTTCCTGCTGGTCGACCGCGCCTTCACCTCGGTGTTCTTCATGATCATGGTCGCGACGCTGATCGATGTTGTCGCCGGCTACACCATCGGCATCCGCGTCGCCCGCCGCGATATCGGGTTCGGCTCTGCGGATATGTAAAGCAACCTGCCTGGCGGCGCCCGGGACACGGGCGCGCCTGCAATTCTCAAACACGGAACGGGCGGATTGCCGATGCGGCGCCGCCCGTTTTCCGTTGATCAATTCCGTTAACGACTGGCTTCAAGCGCATTAAGACTTTAAGGGTTGTTAGGAATTTGCACGTACTTTTTGACCTTGGATCGTATGCGGCGGAAGCTGGCCGCAGGGTCATGCGCATTGATGTGGGATGCGTAGAGCGGGATAACTGGAATATCCAGAGTGCCAGACAAGCCATTACCCATCGTTCCCGAGCCTCTGCCGGGTTCGCAGGAACAGGTCTTGCAGGAGCCGGCCGTCGAATCGGAGGCTCTGGATCTCATTGGCATTCTCTCGAGCGTTGAGGAAACGGCCTATATCTGGGACGTCAAGAAGGACCGCATCGAGTGGGAAAGTAACGCGGTCGAGGTCTTGCGCGTCAAGGGACCGGACGCCATCGCCACCGGCCAAGAGTTCCACAACCTGATAGCAGCGGAGCATATCGGCCGTCGCCTTGAGGCCATTTCGAATCGGCTCTCCGAGGAAACCGAGCGCGGCGTTCCCTACCGGATCCAGTATCGATTCCAGCCTGGCGGCCGGCGTTCGAGCACCTCCATCTGGCTGGAGGATCACGGTCGCTTCTGGCCCGGCGACGACGGCAAGCCGCAGTGGGCGCGCGGCGTCGTGCGGGTCATCAATGAATCATACTTCGAGGATCAGCGGATCCTTTACCACTCCGACCATGACGAACTGACCGGTCAGCTCAACCGCATCCGTCTCACCGAGGCACTCGCTGCCGTCATTGCCCGCTCGATGCGCCAGAACAATACATCTGCCTTTCTCGTCATCGCCATCAACAACCTGGCGGTGATCAACGAGACCTTCGGCTTCGATGTCGGCGACGAGGTCATTGCCGCGGTTGGCAGATTGATCAAGGAGAAGCTGCGCGCCGGCGACACGCTCGGTCGCTATTCCTCCAACAAGTTCGGCGTCGTCCTCAACGATTGCGGAATGGGTGCGGTCCACATCGCCGCCGACCGCTTCATCAAGGCCGTGCGCAGCGCCTCCGTCCGCACCCCCGCCTGCCCATTGACGGCAACCGTGTCGATCGGCGGCGTGCTATTGCCGACGCAGGCATCAACCGTGCACCACGCAATGAGCTGCGCATTGCAGGCGCTCGACCGCGCGCGCGCCAAGCGCTCGATTGCTTCATGGCCTACGAACCGAGCCCGACGCGTGAGACGGTTCGTCAGCGCTCGATCTCGATTGCCGACGAGGTGATTGCCGCACTCGATGATAACCGCATGCGCCTCGTCCTACAGCCGATCGTATGTGCCAAGACGCATGTGCCCAAGATCTACGAGTGCCTGCTGCGGCTGCATCGTCCAGATGGCAGCATCGTGCCCGCAGGAGAATTCATTCCGATTGCCGAGCAGCTCGGTATGGCGCGCCTCATCGACCGCCGCACACTCGACCTGGCGATTGCGCTGCTCCGCAAGAACCCCCACCTGAACCTCGCGCTCAACGTTTCCGGTCTCACCTCGGTCGACAAGGACTGGCTTGCCGCCTTGCAGGAGCTGACCGCAGGGGATCGCTCCCTGACGCGGCGCTTGACGATCGAGATCACTGAGACGGCGGCCATCGCCGACATCGACCAGACCGCGCACTTCGTCGACTGCCTGAAGGAGATGGGCTGTCAGGTGGCGATCGATGATTTCGGCGCCGGCTATACGTCATTCAAGAATCTGAAGCGGCTGGCGGTCGACATGGTCAAGATCGACGGCGCATTCGTCAAGAATCTGCTGGTCGACAGCTCCGACCAGGTCTTCATCAACACTATGGTCGAGATCGCCGGCACGTTCGACATGAGAACGGTAGCCGAGTGGGTCGGCGACAAGGAGACGGCGCAAAAGCTGGCCGATGCGGGGATCGACTATCTTCAAGGCTATCTCTATGGCATGCCGATCCAGGTCGAGGATTACGTCGACGAGCCAAATCCGTCACCGCTGCTGCCCGCGTCGACCAGCAGCACCTGACGCCGCAGCGATTGCTCACGCTGCCGGCATTTCGTCCCAACCATGATTTGAATTGGATTGCGCTGGGCACCGCAGTTGGTGTCGGGCGCCCTTGTCGCGACCGCCTCCAGCCACCATCCAGCCGGCCGCCAACCAGAACGTCTGGGCAAACTGTCACGTTCGCTAAGAGAGCGATGTGCCTGATCGTTTGCCATGACGGTTCGACGCTGGCGTGGTTCACGTCGGTAGCACGCCGTCGGGCTACTTCCTGCCGTCCGTCAGCTTCTCGATCTTGTCCTGCATCGCTGCGAGCTGCGCCTTGAGCTCGGACAGTTCGTCACGCGTTGTCGACTCTGCTGGATGCGCTGCAGCGCTGTTGCCTTGCTGTGGGAGAGAGCCGGCTGCGTTCTGCCCGGGTTTCTTGCCGATCGACATCGGGCCGAACGGCGACCACATGGACAGCGCCTGCTCGAACATCGCCATGTTCTTGCGGGCCTGCTCCTGGTAGGCCTCGAACGCAGCCGCCGGATTGCCGATCGCATTTGCGAACTGGGCGCGGAACTTTTCTTGCTCCTTGGCCAGCGTCTCGAGGCTGAACTGCAGGTAAGGCGGCACCATGCGGCCGATGGAGTCGTCGTAGAAACGGATCAGCTGGCGCAGGAAGGGGATCGGCAGCAGCGTCTGGCCGCCCTCGCGGCTTTCCTGTTCGACGATGATCTGCGTCAGAACCGAGTGGGTGAGGTCGTCGCCAGACTTGGCATCGTAGACCACGAAATCCCGATCGGACCGCACCATCTGGGCGAGATCGTCCAGCGTTACATACGTGCTGGTCTCGGTATTGTAGAGCCGCCGGTTCGCGTACTTCTTGATCACGACGGATTCGCGCTTCTCCGGAGCATTCTCGGCCTTATTGAGCATGAGCATACCGTAAGTTTTCGCGTGGAAAGGTCCGACATCGGACTTTTCCTTGTGCACCGCGAAATCGTAACATGCACTCTGCGGCCGTCAAAGCCGTTTTGGCGCGTTTTTCAGCAACTGCCTCCCCCTCATGTCTGAATTGCGATTGCCGAGCCGCTGCTGCTAGTGTGTCGTCGACTGCCGAGCCGAACCATAACAATCACCGGTTTGCAGACAATTCCGACACCCATCTATTGAACCGACAACCCCCCGAGGAGAGCATTCACCATGAGCAGTGAAAAGCAGACGATTGTCATCGCCAGCGCGGCGCGCACACCGGTCGGATCCTTCAACGGGTCGCTTGCGGGCCTGCCCGCGCATGAATTGGGCGCCGTGGCGATCAAGGCCGCACTGCAGCGCGCCGGTATCGAGCCGGGCGACGTCGACGAAGTCATCTTGGGCCAGATCCTGACCGCCAACACCGGTCAGAACCCGGCACGTCAGGCATCGATCGCGGCAGGCATTCCCGTCGACAGCCCGGCCTGGGGCATCAATCAGCTGTGCGGCTCGGGCCTGCGCTCCGTTGCGCTCGGCATGCAGCAGATCCTCGATGGAATCTCCAACATCGTCGTCGCCGGTGGCCAGGAGAGCATGAGCCAAGCTCCGCACGTCGCCTTTCTGCGCAATGGCACCAAGATGGGCGACATGAAGATGCTCGACACCATGCTGCGCGACGGCCTGATGGACGCCTTCAACAACTATCACATGGGCACCACCGCCGAGAACGTTGCCCGCCAGTATCAGATCACGCGCGACGAGCAGGACAAGTTCGCCACCGCCTCGCAGAACAAGGCCGAAGCTGCACGCAAGGCCGGCAAGTTCAAGGACGAGATCGCCCCCGTCACCATCAAGTCCAAGAAGGGTGATGTGGTCATCGACACCGACGAGTACATCAAGGACGGCGTGACGCTGGATAGCCTTGCCAAGCTGCGTGCCGCGTTTGATCCCAAGGAAGGCACGGTGACGGCCGGCAATGCATCGGGTATCAACGACGGCGCCGCCGTTGTTGTCCTCATGTCTGCCGACGAGGCCAAGAAGCGTGGCATCAAGCCGATGGCGCGCATCGTTTCCTGGGCGCACGCCGGCGTCGACCCCTCGATCATGGGCACAGGCCCCATCCCCGCATCCAAGAAGGCACTGGAACGTGCCGGCTGGAAGAAGGAAGACCTTGACCTGATCGAGGCCAACGAGGCGTTCGCCGCGCAGGCCTGCGCCGTCAACAAGGGCCTGGGCTGGGATACCGACAAGGTCAACGTCAACGGGGGCGCCATCGCCATCGGCCACCCGATTGGTGCATCCGGCGCCCGCGTACTCAACACGCTGCTCTATGAAATGAAGCGCCGCGATGCCAAGAAAGGCCTCGCCACGCTGTGCATCGGCGGCGGCATGGGCATCGCACTTTGCGTGGAGCGCGACTGAGATTGACGGGAGCGCCGGCCGGCATGCCTGACGCGCGGGCCGGCGCTCGACCAACTGTATGGATGACCGACGACCCCCGACCTGCCGCTGCAGCCGCAAGGTGGGCAAACCAGACCAATAAACAAGGAGGAAGCCCATGGCACGTGTTGCCATCGTTACCGGAGGAACGCGCGGCATCGGCCACGCCATCTCTGTCGCCCTCAAGCAGAAGGGCTATCGCGTCGCCGCCAACTATGCCGGCAATGACGCCGCCGCCCAGCAGTTCCAGGCCGAGACGGGCATCCCCGTCTACAAGTGGTCGGTCGCCGACTACGATGCATGCGTCGCCGGTATCGCCCGCGTCGAGAAGGATCTCGGTCCGGTCTCCGTTCTCGTCAACAACGCCGGCATCACGCGCGATGGCATGTTCCACAAGATGACCAAGCAGCAGTGGGACGAAGTCATCGGCACCAACCTCAATGGCCTCTTCAACATGACGCGGCCGGTGTGGGAGGGGATGCGGGCGCGCAAGTTCGGCCGCATCGTCAACATCTCCTCGGTCAACGGCCAGAAGGGGCAGATGGGTCAGGTCAACTATTCGTCGTCCAAGGCCGGCGATATCGGCTTCACCCGCGCTCTCGCGCAGGAGGGCGCACGCTCCGGCATCACCGTCAACGCGATCTGCCCAGGCTATATCGCTACCGAGATGGTCAAGGCGATCGATCCGGGCGTGCTGGAGAAGGCGATCCTGCCGCAGATCCCGGTGGGGCGTTTGGGCGAGCCCGAGGAAATTGCCCGCTGCGTGGTGTTCCTCGCCGGCGACGACGCCGGCTTCATCACCGGCTCGACGATCTCGGCCAACGGCGGTCAGTTCTTCTCTTGATCGGCGGCTACGGCAGCCATGAAATGCAACGGGCCGGCAGTGATGCCGGCCCGCTTTGCATTTGAGTCTTGAGAACACCCGTGACCGGCGTGCGCTGCAGCTATCACCGCACGATGCTGCCGCGTCGCACGATGCGCGGGAACTCGTCACCGCTCAGCTCGTCACTCGATCCGAAGCGCCCGGCAGGCGTCGTCGGCGTACCTTGCTGCGCATTGGCCTGCGGCGTCTGCGCCTGCGCGTTCCACCAGCGCTCCCCGCCCAGTGCCGCGCCTTCCGTTCCGGTGGCCTGCACTTGCTGATAGACCTGCTGCGTCCGCTCCGGTGCCCGCTGTTGTGGTGCAGGCGTGCCCGCGAACCAAGCGTCGATCAGGTCGAGTTCGTCTGCCGAAAGCGTCAGACCCTGGCTTCGGCAGCGTGCCACCACGAAGTTGCGGAACCGGCCGGCAAACAGCTTCGACGAAGCACCTTGATCGAACCACGGATCCGTCTCGCTGATCACATCGAGCACGAAGCGGACGTCGTCGCGCCGCGTATCGACACCGACTTCAGCCGCGCGCCGAGCGATGTTGGTTAGCGTCTGCTGGCCATTGAGCCCGTTCTCGTTGATCTCCAGTGCCATGACGTCGAATAGCGAGCGGTACTCGGGCGGCGACAGCGGCGGCGCTTGGCAGCAACGGCACGCTCCGGCGCTCGCGCTGGATGCTGCTGACGCGACTCGCCGGTGGTCTGCGGCACGGGCGGATTGAGATAGGCGGCCGCCTGCGTCTGCCGCTCGGGCAGCGAATGGGGAATGCCACCGGGCTGCTGCTGCGGGGTCAACGGTTCCGCACGCTTCTCGATCGGCGGCTCCAGTCTCGGCTCGCGGCGCACCTCGATCTGCTCGCGCTGTTCCACGGCCGGTCGGCGCGTGCGGATCTCAATGCGTGGCGAAGCGGCAGGTTCAGCCCGTGGTACGGCGGTAGCCTCGAGCCGCGGCTCGATCCTTGCCTCCGGCGTACGCGATTGCATCAGGGCGGGAGTGGGCTCTGCCGGCTGTGCGATCTGCCGGCTGGCATCGAACACGAAGTAGGGCGGTTGCTCGTTGAGCGCCAGATCCTCCGGCAGCCCTTTCAGCAGCAGATCGCGGAAGCTTCCGATGCCACCCCATCCGGTGCCAACGGTACGCTCGTGACCGATGTTGCGCACCGCGCGATCGGCAAGCGCCTCCAGCGGTACCGGCTGACCAGCAGAACGGACGGCCGTGATCACTTCCTTGATGATGTCGCGGCGCACCTGATCGAGGTCGGCTGATGCCGGCAAAGCGGCCTGCGCCGAAATCGCCGCGTTGTCCTCCGCCTCGCCGCGCGTACGGCCCTCGAGCAGCACCGCGATGAGATCTGATTCGCGCACCTCTCCGTCGCTGATCGCCGTATAGGGGGCGGCCGTGTAGTCGTTCGCAAAAATGACCGTGCGCCGGGCGTGCGCGCGCAGACGGTGCAGGAGCGGCGTGAAGTCCGCATCTCCCGACAGGATGATGAACTCGTCGAAATAGGTGTCGTGGTTGAGGTAATCGCGCACGTCCATGACCATTCGGATGTCGGACGAGTTCTTCAGCTGTGCGGTGAGCGGCGGGCAATCGACCACCTCGAACCCGGCGCGCAGGAAGTGATGGCGCACGAACGGGAACGAGTTCATGTCGGTCGAATTGTCATTCGAATTGCGGCGCGGCACGGGGTTGCCGTAGCAGCGGTTCATGACGATCCGGCGCGGAATGTCGAGATCGGGGCCGTTCGTCGGCGTGATCAGGCGTCCGCGCACAAGTTCGCCAAGCCACAAGGGCGCGTCCTTGGCAAAGCGCTTGGCCGCCTCCTCACTCTTGCGCTTGAGCGACAAGTAGATGTTGTCGTAGTCGACGAACACCGTGCTCAAGATCGCGCCCGGCTGCTCACGCTTCATGCTGGATTGCCCCCCGAATTCACCCGCATCTAAGAAATCCCATCTCAGTTTTCTGCGAGTCGCGTTGGTGCGGCAAGTGAAGCTGGGTGCGCGACGGTGGGGAACGCCCGTTTATCCGCGTTTTCAACAGATTGGTTAGGCTCACGAATGGGGAAACGAAGTGGAAAACCTGCGGCTGACGCAACACCTGTGTCGCCTCGGCACCATCTTTTTGAGCACCCACGGCGCTGCAAGCACGGTGCTTCGTCAGACGGATATGCTCGCGGACGGTGTCCGCGCCGGTTGCGGGTGATGCCTGCGAGCCGCAGATCGAGCGTCCGCATCAAGGCGACCAGCCGATTGGTGCCATAGTAAAGCCAGAAAACTGGAATCCTGGCGCCACGGTGCATCCCACCAGCGTCCAATTTCCCAGGCTCACCGCCTGTTGCCAGTGCCCGCAGGGCACGATCGCCTGCGGGCGCTCGCCGCCGCCGAGGTCACTGCCCAGCTGCGAGGTGGAAATGCTGCCCCCGTCGGGCTTGGCGATGCTGAGCGCCAGCGATGCCCCGGCGTACCAGTGCCAGATCTCGATGGCGTCGATTCGGTGCCATCGCGACACGATTCCCTTCGGCAGCAGGAAGTAGATGGCCGTCGAGAAGGCCCGCTGACTGTCGGCGACAAGCGCGCCGTCCCGGAATGTCTCGCGGTAAAATCCGCCTTCCGGATGCGGCGCGAGGTCGAGCAGACCGACGACTTCGTCAGCCGTCATATCGCGGGGCAAGCGCATCCTCAGCTCCGGTTCTTGCGCTCGCGAATTTCCGCGAATACCTGCCAGTGGGGCGCCCCTGCCATGTTGAGCCGCTCCTTGATTGTCGAGACGTGTGCTCTGAGGAACGGATTTGTTGCGAGTTCCGCGGCAATCGTGGTGGGCACCGTCGGCTTGCCTTGAGCCCGCAGCGCCGCCACTTCCGCCACGCGCTGCTGCAACGCCTTGTTGTCGGGCTCGATGGTGAGCGCGAAGCGGCCGTTTGCGGCGGTGTACTCGTGACCGCAATAGACCATCGTGTCGCCGGGCAGCGCCGCCAGTTTCAGCAGCGAGGCATACATCATCTCCGGCGTGCCCTCGAAAACGCGCCCGCAGCCCATTGCAAACAGCGTATCGCCCGCAAACGCGACACGGGATTCGGGGACGTGGAAGGTGATGTGTCCAAGCGTGTGCCCGGGCGTTTCGATCACTTGCACTATGAACTTGCCCAGTTCGAATGCGTCGCCTTCGCCGACGGCTTGATCGAGCCCCGGAACCTTCTTCGCCTCTCCTTTCGGTCCAACGACACGGCACCCGGTCGCCGACTTCAGCTCCAAGATCCCGCCGGTATGGTCATGATGATGATGCGTGACGAGAATGTGTGAAAGCCGCCAACCCTTATCCTTCAGCGCGGCGGCAACGTCTTCGGCATCGGGCGCATCGATCGACGCCGTCGCTCCGGACACCGGATCGTGGACCAGCACACCATAGTTGTCGTCGAGGCAGGCAAACAGGTGGATGTCGAGGCTCGCCATGTCGTCCTTCCGCGGATTTTGCTTCAGTGTCAGCGTCCGCAATCAGCTTGGCCATTGCTGCTGCAACGTAGGTGTTCTGGCGCATCGGTGCCGTCCTGTCGACCCCGTCCCGAAAGTCTCCATATCGCGCCAGACGGACTGCCACAGGTCGCGCTTCCGCCATGCTGGCGCATCGGCTGCAGTCTCGACTTGTTCCCGCCGCGCCTCATTAAGCCTTGAATCACGTGCAACGGCACCTAGGCTTGCGCGCAGCACAAAAATTCAATTGAGTGCAGCGCATGCACCATGACGTCATCGAGATTCGAGATTTCTACGCGACCCCTCTCGGGCATGTCGTGCGCAGAACGCTTATGGGGCACATTCGTCGCCGTTGGGCTTCCGTCAAGGGTGAAAGCCTGGTGGGACTGGGGTTTGCGACACCTTACCTGGCGGGCATGAGACGCGAGGCGAGCCGCGTCGCTGCATTGATGCCGGCCGCGCAGGGCGCGCTTGTGTGGCCCCGCGACGGCGGCGTGCTGACCGCACTGACCGAGGACGACAGGCTGCCCTTGCCGGATGCCTGCGTTGACAAGCTGCTCGCGGTCCACTGTCTCGAGCGAGCCGAGCGCGTGCGCCCTCTGCTGCGCGAGATGTGGCGCGTGCTGGCGCCTCAGGGCAGCCTGATCGTCATCGTCCCCAATCGTCGTGGCGTGTGGGCGCGCCTCGACACTACGCCGTTCGGCCAGGGTCAGCCCTACAGCCGCCGTCAGCTCGAGCGGCTGCTGGAACAATCGCTTCTCACTCCCGTCGACTGGACGTCGGCGCTCTTCGTGCCACCATTCGACCGGCGCCTGCTGATCCGCTCCGCGCGCGTCGTCGAGCGCGTCGGCCGTCGCGTGTCGCCGGGTTTTGCCGGCGTCGTCATCGTCGAGGCGAAGAAGGATGTGGTGGCGTTGATCGGCAAAGTGGCCCGCGCACCCGTCATCGGTGATCTGGTCGCGGCACCGCGCCGTTGAGGATTGGCTGCCGAAGGGTGATGCGTCTCCAACGATCGGGCGCAGGTTTCCGGCATGGCGCATCGTCGAATTCACGTTGCGGTGCGAAGGTTCCCCGTGGTCTGCGTGCGTCAGGAGCCCCCCGGACATTGGCGCAGGAAGGCCACAGTTTGGGGCAAGGGTGTCGAAAAGTGCCTTGCCAAACTTGTAAGGTTGCCACCGGCCCGGCTATTTGATCCTCAGGCAAAGGCGCGACTACTGCGCCGCGACGACACCTCGAGGGATCCGCATGAGACGCTCCATAGTCATGCTGACGGTTCTGGCCGCTGCAGCTGCGCTCGCTCCAGCACCAGTGTCGGCCCAGGGCTGGACCTCGTCCGGGCCATCCTTCGCAAGCGACACCCAGCGTACTGCGGAGCAGGAGGAAGCCGCGCGCGCCGAGCGCCGCAAGAATTATCCCCCGACCGTCTATCCGAAATTCATGCAAGGCGGCGAGCGCCCCGACATCGCACCGGCCGCGCCGCCGACCGTCTACTTCGACAGGCAAGAAGAGCCGGGCTCGATCATCATCGATACCCAGGAGCGCAAGCTCTATTACGTGCTGCCGGGCAAGAAGGCCTATCAGTATCCGATTTCGGTTGGCCGCGAAGGCTTCACCTGGAGCGGCACGGAGCGCATCAGCCGCATCGCCTCGTGGCCGTCTTGGACGCCGCCGCCGGAGATGCACAAGCGCATTGCCGGTTTGCCGCAGACGGTGACGGGCGGTATGAAGAACCCGCAGGGAGCACGCGCGCTTTATCTCGGCAACACCGTCTACCGCATCCACGGCACCAACAACGACCGCACCGTCGGCCGCGCCAACTCGTCGGGCTGCTTCCGCTTGAGGAACGAGCATGTCGTGCATCTTGCATCGATCGCCAAGGTCGGCACCAAGGTGAAGGTGATGCAGGCCTATGCTGGCAACGTCAGCGAGAGCATGCCACTGACATCGCTGTTCGACATCTTCGGCGACAGCGACGATCCTGCCGCCAAGACCGCGAAGAGCAAGAGCAAGAAGGCGGCAGCGAAGAAGCCCGCCGCCAAGAAGCCCGCTGTCGCGATCAAGCCAACCGCGAGCGAGCCTGTCGCCAACGCATCGACCGAACCGTCCGCCAAGAAAGCCGCAGCGGAGTAGGGGGCGTCGAAGCGCGTTTTGCGGGTACTCGTGCCAGGGTGCGACGAGTTCTAGAGGCTTTCAGAATTGGGCGGCAGCGCCACGACCCTTTTCGTCATGGCCGTGCTTGACACGGCCATCCAGGTCTAATGCATAAAGCGCCCGTGTTTCTGGATGGCCGGATCAAGTCCCGCCATGGAGTGATGTTTCCGTCAACTCCTGAATCGCTCTAGCAGGCGTGTCTAGGCTTCCGCCTCCGCGTGAATGACGTTCTGGGATGCGGCCACGTCGGCTTCACCCTCGATCGTCATCCCGGGCTTGGCCCGGGATCCATGCAAGTCGCCACGCATGCAACGCAAGATCTGAGAGCCGCCGCTGCAGCACGCTCGATCAATCCGACAGGTGTTGGAAAAGAAGAATCTTGTGTGGGTCCGGCCTGCGCCGGGATGACGAAGCGACCCCCTCGCGCGACATCAATCCGCAGCGGCTGTTGGGCTGACGCCGCCGGTTTGGCAGGCGAGCCGAGGCGCTGATCCCCTCGAGCGTCGAGGCGGAAACACCTCGATACCAGTTCGCAATCCGCGTCATCGTCTTGGGTAGCCGACGCGCCACGTGCGGCGGCGGTCGACACGACGCCATTGCACACCGCGTCGTCCTAGAGCCCGATCGGCCAAGATGGAACCACTTCTGGTTCCGGCGCAGGCGTGATTGAGACCCTCAAACAAGGGCTAAGAGCAGGCCAAATCGGGCGGTGTGATTCCATCAAGATCGGACCTGCTCTAGCGCGACTGGCAGCGCGGTCGCGCGGCCACGCCATCGGCGCAGAGCCCGCCAGCGAATACGAGACGCCCCGCCTTGCTATCAAGACCTCGATCGCATGGGGTGCAACCCCTTCAGGTTCCAGCGAAGAAATAAATCAGAATCGCAATCGAAACCCTGAACAGCCTGAAATTAAACCGCTTTGCGTTGCGGTGGAGGCGTGAATCAGAGACGCAAATACAAGCTGAATTGCCAGAAACAAAACCACTTCTGGTTGCGGCTACGGCTGTGGTCGAACTCTCGATCAAGGATTTGCTGCATCTCCAGCCGAAGCGTGGCGCGGTTGAGCGTGAAAAACATTCTCAAAACAGAAAACCAGGTCGTGTTCATGTTTTCACGAAGCGCGGACACGACCGCAAGTCTGATATTTTTGAATTGAACCACTTCTGGTTGCGACGAAGGCGTGGATCAGACTCTCAATCAAAGACTTGGAACCGGCCGCCGTGGCAGAGCCGGTTCTAGCGAGATTGAATCTGTTCTAGTACAGGCATCAAAGTCGCACTTGATTTCACGCAGTTCCAACCTGCGTCCCGCGCCGCCGATTGCTTGGCGTCCGCAAGCCTCAGCGGCGCACGGGCTCGATGGCACTGCCTGCCCCTGTGACTTCGGCGGCCAATTGGTCGGCCGATGCGAAGCCGTCGATCCGCACCCAGGACTCGCCGGCAGCTCTGCGGAAGAACACCGCGACGGGGTGAGCCATCTTGTCGCCGAGGTAGACGTCGAAGGCCTTCTGCGCAGCAATGCTCTGGTCGTGAGTTCCGGTCAGGAACCGCCAGTCTTTACCCTTGCGGAAACTCTCAGCGTAGTACTTCAGCTGTTCCGGCGTGTCGTACTCGGGGTCGATCGAGATCGAAACGAGACGCGCTTTCACGCGCTGCTCCGACAGCGATTGCTCGAGTTCGGAGAACGTCTGGGTCATGATCGGGCAGACGCTCGGGCAGCTCGTGAAGATGAAGTTCACGAACACCGGGTCCGGCTGGTCGAGGTGCGCGGCAAGGTCCACGCGATTGTTTTCACTGTCGATTAGGTTGAGCGCCGGTACTGCCACCCGCACACCTGAGCGCCGCCGGATCTGATTGGCGTCAGCCGCCATTGGCGCTGCAGACGAAGCGGCTGCCGGATCTCCGCCGGCTACCTGCTTCGATGCCGCTTGCGCGGAGGGGCACCCCCGAACAGCTGATACGGCAAGCACTATGAACAAAAAACACGCCAACGGAAAATGCATGTTCGCCAACCTCGCTCGTCGTGAAAATGGAAAGGATCGGAATTCAGGATCGTGCGCGAAAACCTAAACCGAGTGGTTCGACCAACATTTAACTTGAGTCAAAGAATAGCTTCCTCCATTCTGGCAGAACAGGTGCTGATTTTTATGCGCAAAGGTGCCGCGCATTTTTCATTCGACGTGCGGGACGATTGCACTCACGGACGGGACCACGCGATTGAGCGTGGACGGCCGATCGTCTTGGTTGAATTGTAGTTTGCTTTATTTGGGAGAGTTTCCATGCGTAACCTGTATTCTCGACGCGCGTTCATCAGGAACGCGGCGGTGGTCGGTGCTGGATCGGCCGTTGCCTCGTCTATCGGCGGCACAGGAGCCCTCGCCCAGTTCATCCGGTTGCGGCCCAATGCGCGCCTTCCAGCGCAGCCGCTCAATCCGGCGCTGGTCGCCAAGTTCGTCAACAGGCTCGTCAACCCGCTCGGTGACGCCCCGCTGACCGTCGTCAAGGCGGTGCCCGGGGCAACGGAAGTCACGGCGACCCTCAAGATCCAGCAGGCAAGTCAATCGCTGGGGTTGCGCGTTGGCTTTTTCGGTCTGTTGCAACTGCCAAAAACCACGGTCTGGGGCTATAACCTGACCACGCCACCTGCTCCAGGGACGGCGACCATCGTCAACCCTGGCACGACCGCCACCTATCCCGGCCCGACGTTCGTCATGCAGCGCGACGTCAAACTCACCGTCACGTTCGAGAACGACCTTCAGGCGAACGGGCAGCCGCTGCGATTTCCCGCCAACGTACCGGTCGACACCACGCTCGATTGGGCCAACCCCGGCTCACTCGGCGGCACGGCGCCGATTCCCGTCGTCACCCACCTGCACGGCAGCCGCGTCAACGCGGAAGGTACGCTGGACGAGAATGGCCAGCCCGATAACGGCCGGTCGGACGGTGGACCCGATGGCTGGTCGACTCCGGATGCGATAGCGCCGGTCTACACCGGCCCGTTGTTCACCAGGCCCTATACCTTCAATAACGATCAGGAGGCGGGGTTCCTCTGGTATCACGACCACGCGCTCGGCATCACCCGCACCAACGTGTACATGGGGCTCGCCGGCATCTGTCTCTTGCGCGACAACAACGAGAACATGCTGATCAACACGAATGTGCTGCCCAGCTATCCCTACGAGGTGCCGCTGGTCATCCAGGACCGCATGTTCCAGACCGACGGCTCGCTATTCTATCCGAATGCCGTCGTTCCAACTGATCCCGCCCTCCCCACTCCAACGCACCTGCCGGAGTTCTTCGGCGACATCGTGCTCGTCAACACGCTGCCGTGGCCGCGGCTCGACGTGGAGCGGCGCAAGTACCGTCTGCGTCTGCTCAATGGTTCGGACTCGCGCTTCTACGAGCTGAGCCTGCAGCGGCCGAACGGCACCAAGCTGCCGATCTGGGTGATCGGCAACGAGCTCGGCCTGCTCAATAAGCCGGAGCCGGCCGTGCTCGAGAAGGCGACCGCCGCCAGCGGTATCGTGACCCAGCCGGACACGCTGCTGATCGGGCCTGGCGAGCGCTATGACGTGATCGTCGACTTTTCGTCGCTCCCGTTCGGCACGCTTGTCACGATGCGCAACACCGCCAACTCGCCCTATCCGGATGCCGCGGCGCCGGTCGCCGGACAGACCGACCGCGTCATGATGTTCGCGGTGGTCAAGCCACTCAATCGGGCTGTGCCCAACGCGTCGGTCGCGCTGACCACGCCGCTGCGCGGCGTAGCAGGGGTTGCTGCCCCAATAACGCCGCTGCTCGATCCGCCGAACACAGCCGCAATCTCCAACACAAGGCAGCTGTTCCTGTTCGAGGGCTTGGACAGCTTCGGCCGCCTGATGACCATGCTGGGCGTGGTTGGCCAGGAAGCAGCAGATGCCGCCGGCACGTTTGTGTTTAAGGATCCGATCACCGAGCAGCCACACGTCGGTACGAGCGAGGTATGGGAGTTCTACAATACGACAGTCGATGCCCATCCCATCCATATGCACCTCGTCGACTTCCGGGTCATCGACCGGCAGCCGTTCACGGGTGCAACGATAGACAAGACCAACACGGACGGCTCGACGGGCGCTTATCTGCCGAGTGTCGAATTGTCGGGAACGGCGCGCGCACCCCAGGCCTGCGAGAGCGGGCGCAAGGATACGGTCGTCTGCTATCCGGGCGAGGTGACGCGCGTCGTGGCGAACTTCCACCGGACCGGCGAGTACGTCTATCACTGCCATATCCTCTCGCACGAGGATCACGAGATGATGCGGCGCTACGTGGTGATCGACCCCAACCAGCCGGTGACCCAGGCGCAGCTCTGAGCCTCTGTCACGGCTCTGCGAATGATGACGGGCGCCACGGACCGCAAGGTCCGTGGCGCATCCGTTCCAGGCGCTTGCCTTCAAGGCGTCAGCCAGTCGCGCACCTTCTCCATCCGGTTCCCATCGCCCGTGAAGCGCGCGATGTAGGCCCCGCGTGAGCTGAACCGCTGTCCAATTCCGATGTTGAAGCGCGGATAGGCCTGTGGTGCCGGGGCGTTGCCCATCGCGACGGGATAGCTTTCGACCTCGTCGATGAGGTGATCGCGATAGGTGTAGCCGCGCATCCGATACAAGCTCTCGGCGGCGATGTTGCAGGCGGCGAGCGTATTGCCTGCAAGGATCTCGTCGGCACCTGCCAAGCCGTGCTTGTTCAGGAACGGCCGCAGATTGAACGACATGCGCACCTCGCGCCGTTCGGGTGCATCGAGCGGATAGAGCATCAGGGTGCGCGCTTTCCAGGCGGCCGGCAACGGCGCACGCTCGAGCCCCGCGAGCCAGCCGGAGACGACAATCGCACCCGCGTCGGGGGTTTGGTGGGTGTCGAGCGCTGTGACCTCGTCGCGATCGAGCCACAGCACCAGCGCATCGGACTTGCCCAAGCCGCCGAGAACCTCGGCGATGCCGGCGTCATCCGGGCGCGCGAGCCGTCGCTCATCGATCATGAGTGAATCGCCGAGCGCCTGGCGCAGCTCGCCCGCCGCGCGCTGCGAAGTCTCGGAACGTCCGGTGACGACAACGACACGTCTGAGGCCGAGCCGGGATGTCTCCTCGCGGATGAAGCGCCCAGCCACCCGCGCCTCGAGCAGCACGCCGCCGGAGAAATAGAAGCTGTAGACGTCCTCCTTCAGTCCGTTGCCCGGCACGTCGACATTGGGGAACAGGCAGGGAATGCGCTCGCGCTCGCAGAATTCATGAACCGGATGCCACTCCGCGCCTCCGAGCCCCGAGAGGAAGGCCAAGACGGGCGCTTCACGGGCTTTCGCCTCCAACTGGGCACGCCAGGTCGCAGACGGCCCGTCGAGATCCCAGACCGCAAGTGGCGGCGACGCGCCTTCTGGTGCGGGATCGGAGAACCGCTCGCCGAGGCAAGCCGAGAGTGTTCGCACCACGGCATCGCGGCGCTCGCGCGATTGCCCAGGCGCGATCACTGTGGCGAACACCGCCCTCTTGCCGTCGAGCCCCGGAGGCGGACCGTCGGAGAGCTGGCGCAGATAGGCGGCGAGGTTCGCCATGTCGTCGTCGCCGAGCTCGTAGCGTGGCATCAGCGCCTTGAACACGTGGCCTGACGGGGCGACACCTGATCGGATGGCGCGTGCAAGCGACGCTTCGTCATAGACCGGTCGCGTCAAGTGGGGAGCGGCCTTGTGCGGTGACCCCGGCGCCGACCGCCGCAAGAACGTTTGCCTGGAATGGTCGTTCCGGAACAGCGCCGGTCCGGTGACCGGAGGAATGAGAGAGCCGCCTTCGTACATGCCGAAGCCGCTGCGACGGTGACAGTTGACGCAGGCGACCGCTCGTCCGGCCCCCGTGGTCCCGCCAGCACGTCGCGCACGCAGTGGCACGCCGGAGGAGAGTAGACCCTGATCGTAGATCTTCCGCCCGGCTTCGACGTCCGCTAAGGCAGAACTCTCGCCGGACAGGGCCGGCACCGCCAGTAGCGCGGTTGGCGCCATGGCAGCAAGTGCCAGCAGCACGCGCGGCCGCCGCGATCCGATGCTCGACACGGTTCATTACTCTCCCTGCACGACCTGGGCACCTTATATACTAGAGGATGGGTTCGATCTGCTCCTGCCCTCGACAGATGGCCGAACCGGTCCCGGGCTTGTCTCGGTCGGCACGGCATCGGCATTCGACGTCATGCGCCCGGCCCACCGCAACGTCCCCTTTCCGAGGCGGTTCCTAGACCTACGGCATGTGGGCTGGGTCCATGAGGACTGGATCATTGGGTGCAGGGCTCTAAGAAACTCCGGCATGTCGAGCGGCGATGTTCGTCGCGAAATATAGAGGGCGAAAAATACTGGACACTGCCTCTGCAGGAAGCGCCCGAGGGATGAGGAGTAGGCGCGTGCGCGGTAGAAGTAGAGGCCTGTTTCCTCGTCGAAGCGCCGGCCGGTGTAGCAGTAGGCCGCTGTCGCTGTTCAGACGGCAACGGTCTTGCCGAAGCTTTGTAGGCATTTGCGTGCGGCTTGCTGGTCGTTCGGATCGAAGCAGAGCGCTAAGACATTGAATTCTTTTGCCGACAGTTGAGTCGGCTGCGGGGATCTCGCAATAAGGCGCTGATAACGCGAAGAAACATGTAAATTTTGGTTGCGGGGGTCGACAGTGGGCGATGCCGCCGTGAGGCGATGCCGCTCGCAGCGGGGGCGTGAAAATTTAAGGGTTGGCCAGCGACTGCGACCCGATTTTTTATCCCAACTTCGCTCCTTGGCGGCTGCGATGACTTCATATGCCTCCACTTCCAGTTCGCTTCGAAAGCGTCTCGAGGATTCTGACGGGGGTCAAGCGCAGGGGCGCAGTTTTCAGTGCTCCGGTGTTGCGGAGCCATAACAAGCTTGGCTCTCCGAAAATATTCGCAAATCGCAAAAGTAACGGCCGCTTGACGTTGGTTAAGCGCGCGTGCCGGTGCCCGACGCATTGTGTCAGCATAAAAATTCCGCGTTGCAACCGCGATCGGAGGAACACCGTGACCCAAGAGACCAAGGCGGCCGGTCCGAGCGATGCCTCGGCCCATATTCCTGTAATGCAGCGTATCCTCGACAATCCGTTCCTTCTGCTCTTCATCGGAGTCGTTGTTCCGACAGTCTTTTATATCCTCTGGGGTCTCATCGAGCTGACCCAGATTCCGATTGCCAAATAGGAGCCGCGCCATGGCCATTCACCCTCCCGAGCAGCGCATCTGGTGGAACGAGAAGGTTGGACGAGGCGAGATCGTCTGGGTCGCCATTGCCTTCCTGTGGGGCATCGTGATGTTCTTGATGATGGTCTTATGGCACATCAACGGGAAGCAGAACCTGGCCACCACGGCCTATCGCATTGAGCCCTCCGTCTTCGAGAAGCGGACCGAAGAGTTCACGACGAAATTCAAGGTTCGAAACGAGGGGACCACAAGCATCCCCGTCGCCCGCCCGCCCGCCGGGGGCGACGTCTATATGCTGGCCCGACTTTGGGAATGGTGGCCTGTGCTGGAGCTCGAGAAGGGGCAGAGCTACCGCCTTCATCTCTCGTCGATGGACTGGCAGCACGGCTTCTCGCTGCAGCCGGTCAACATCAACATACAGGTGCATCCGGGGATCGAGCACGTCATCACCATGACGCCAACGGAGACGGGCACCTTCAGTGTCGTCTGCAACGAATTCTGCGGCGTCGGACACCACACGATGACCGGTCGGATTCATGTTGTCGAATCCAGATCATCTCGATAAGGGGAGGAGGCAGTCATGGCGATCGCAGCTGTTGACACCAGTATCATTGGTGGTATCGCGGCCAAGTTCCGCACCTGCCCCGCATCGGGGCTTAAGATCGATCTCGCAGCCGAGCGGCTCATCAAGGTCAATGCCGTTACCGCGATCGTGTTTCTCGCGATCGGCGGCCTGTTTGGCCTGCTCGTCGCGCTGACGCGGTGGCAGGCGATCCATCTGCTGCCAGCCGACTTGTTCTATTTGGTGCTGACCGCACACGGCCTTGATGTTTTGCTCGTCTGGATCATCTTCTTCGAGGTCGCGGTACTCTACTTTGCCTCGGCAGTCTTGTTGAACTGCCGTCTCGCCACACCAAAATTGGCATGGGTGGCGTTTGCCTTGATGCTGATTGGAGCGCTCCTCACCAACATAACGGTGCTCCAGGGCGGCTCCAGCGTCATGTTCACCAGCTACGTTCCGATGAAGGCCGCGCCCAACTTCTACCTTGGGCTCATTCTTTTCGCCGTCGGCGCACTGGTCGCGTGCTTCATCTTCCTTGGCACGCTTGTGATTGCAAAAGAGGAGAAGACCTACGAGGGGTCAATCCCGCTGGTGACGTTCGGTGCCTTGACGGCCTGCATCATCGCCATCTTCACGATCGCCTCGGGTGCCATCATCCTGCTGCCGACCTGGCTGTGGTCCCTCGGCTACATCTCACACATCGATACGGTGATGTACAAGCTGGTGTGGTGGGCCATGGGCCACTCCTCGCAGCAGATCAACGTGTCCGCGCATGTGGCCATCTGGTATGCCGTGATCGCCATCGTGCTCGGTGGCAAGCCGCTGTCGGAAAAGGTCAGCCGCACGGCATTCTTCCTCTACATCCTGTTCCTCCAGCTCGCATGCGCTCACCACATGCTGGTGGAGCCGGGCCTTTCCGCCGAGTGGAAGGTGTTCAACACCTCCTACGCGATGTACCTCGCCGTGCTCGGATCGATGATCCACGGCATGACCGTGCCAGGCGCCATCGAGGCGGCGCAGCGCAATAACGGCTACACGCGCGGAGCGTTCGAATGGCTGCGTCGTGCGCCGTGGGGTAATCCGGCGTTCTCTGGAATGTTCTTGTCGCTGGTGATGTTCGGCTTCCTCGGCGGCATTTCGGGCGTCGTCCTCGGCACGGAGCAGATCAACCTCATGCTCCACAACACCATCTATGTACCTGGGCACTTCCATGCCACGGTCGTAGCCGGAACCACGCTGGCCTTCATGGCGATCACCTATCTGCTGTTGCCGCTGATCTTCCAGAAGCAGGTGATCTGGCCCAAGCTCGCCAAGCTGCAACCGTACCTGTTCGGTATCGGCGTGGCAGGAATCTCGCTGTTCATGATGGGTGCGGGCACGCTCGGCGTTTCCCGTCGGCATTGGGACATCAGCTTCGCGGACGCGGCTCTGACGTTCAAGTATCCAGCTGCTGCATTCCTGATGCTCGGGCTGAATGGCATCTTCGCCATCATCGCCGCTCTCGGAGGACTGCTGTTTGTCCTGATCGCGGTCGGAACCCTGTTGTGGGGCAAGCCCGTGACGGCCGAGAACGTCGTCGAAAGCCTTGGACCGATGCCCAAGAAGCAGATGACGGATGCGGTTTCGACTTATGGGGACGCGGGAACATGGCATCTGCCGGGAACCTATATCCTCGTGACCGTCTTCTTCACGGCTTTCGTGCTCTACTACTTCGTCAACTGGAAGTATCTCTCGCAGCTTTGGCTGCTCGGCTGATGACGGATGAGGTGCGTCCAGCATAAGGGAGGATGCAGGGATGACCGTCGCAGCAGATCATGGAGCGGGGGCCGCCTCGGCCCCGCTAACGGCGCGGGAGATCCTGGCAATCTTCAAACCGCGCATTGCGGTGTCGATCATGCTGAGCGCGATTGCCGGGATCGCAGTGACGCCGGGGGAGCTACCGGCGAGTTGGCAGTCTGCGTGCCTGGCAATGGCGGTATTCCTCGCGGCCGGCGCCGCTGGAGCCTTCAACCAGTGGGCCGAGGCCGACCTTGATGCCCACATGGACCGTACCAAGGCACGGCCCTTCGCCAGCGGACGACTGAAGGCAGGCACTACTTGGTTGGTCTACATCGTGGCACTGCTGGCGCTGGCGGTCGGCCTTGCGGCAGCAGCGGCCAATGCGCTTGCAGCCCTCTACACGTTACTCGGCGCTTTTACCTATGCTGTGGTCTACACGATCTGGCTCAAGCGGCGCACGTGGCTCAACATAGTCGTCGGCGGCCTTGCCGGTAGCTTTGCTGTGCTTGCAGGCGCCGCCGCGGTCAATCCGTCGCTCGGCGCCGAGCCGGTGCTGCTCGCCATCGTCCTGTTCCTGTGGACGCCGCCTCATTTCTGGAGCTTGGCGATCGCTGCCCGCGGCGACTACGAGGCGAACCAGGTGCCAATGCTTCCGATCGTGGTCGGCGACCAGGTGTCGGCGCGGGTCATCTTGGCGCATACACTGGCGCTGTCACTGATTGCGCTGATCCCAGCCCTGTATGGTATGGGTGTCGTCTACTTGTGGTTTGCGGTCATTGGCGGCGCACTGTTCACGACGACCAGCATACGGCTCATTCTCGAGCCGACGCGGCGGCGCGCCATACACAACTTCCTCGCGTCGCTTGTGCAGCTGCTACTGCTGATTTCCGGGTGCGTGCTCGATCGCGCATTAGGGATGGGGCTATGATGCGGTTCATTAGGGGCGTTGCGGTGCTGGCCATGATCGCTCTCGCGAGCCCCGCGACGTCCGCAACGGACGCCGCGGACCGTAGCAAGGTTCTGTTCGATCGATCACAGGCCGCAATCGGCACGTCGTTGCCCGACGTGGCATTCCGGGACACCGAGGGAAAGACCGTGCGTCTGTCCGACTATCGAGGCCGACCGCTTCTGGTCACCATGATCTATACGGGCTGCACAAACGTTTGCCCCACGCTGATAGAGAACATGATACCTGCCGTCGAGGCGGCCAATGCAGCACTGGGGCCAGAGAGCTTCTCGGTGGTGACGATAGGTTTCGACCTGCAGCAGGATACACCTGACCGGTTGAGGTCGTTCGCGCGCGCACGCGGGGCTAAATTGCCAAACTGGACCTTTCTCGCCGCTGATCAAGCAGCCCTCGACGAGCTTGCAGCCGCTGTCGGCTTCGGATTCTTTTCCCGGCCTGGTGGATTCGATCATTTTGCTCAAGTCAGCCTCGTCGACCGGGAGGGCCGTTTGCAGGGACAGGTCTATGGTTCAGTCTTCGAAACTCCAGTTATAGTCGATCCTCTGAAGGCGCTGGTCTTCAACCGGGCAGCTCCGATTTCGTCCTTCGATCGGCTGGTGGATCGCATAAAATTCTTCTGCACGACCTATGACCCGAACACGGGGCGTTATTATTTCAACTATTCCCTGTTCATGGGTATCGGCATCGGATTGATGTGTTTCGCACTCGTGGGCACGATGTTGGTGCGCGAGTGGCGCAGGGCCGGTGACGGCAACGCAGGTTCTCCGTGATGTCTTTGCTTCGCCGCCCGCTGCTCTTGGCGTTCGACGTGGCCGAACGCGCGCTTGGTCGCGTATTCCCTGCGCGATGGAATCCCCTTCTCAATCTTGGTGCGCTCGGGTTTCTGTTCTACTGGGTGATCACCGCGAGCGGGATCTACATCTACATCTTCTTTGATACAGGCGTACATGACGCCTACGACTCCATCGAGTACATGACGCACGATCAGTGGTACGCCGCCGGCGTCATGCGCAGCCTCCACCGCTACGCGTCCGATGGGCTGGTCGTGGCGATGCTGCTTCACTTGACGCGCGAATTCGCGCTCGACCGCTACCGGGGAGTGCGTTGGTTCAGCTGGCTCACCGGTGTGCCAGTGCTCATCATGGTGTTTCTGGCGGGTATCACCGGCTATTGGCTCGTCTGGGACACGCTGGCGCAATACGTGGCGATCGTCTCGACGGAGTGGCTGGACAAGCTCGGCGTGTTCGGCGAGTCCATTGCCGGCAATTTCCTGCATCCGGGTACGCTTGACGATCGCTTCTTCACGTTGATGATCTTCATGCACATTGCCATACCGCTTATCGCCCTGATCGTGCTGTGGGTGCATCTCCAGCGTGTAACAAAGCCGCGGATCAATCCACCACGTGGCTTGGCCGTCGGCACGCTGCTCTCAATGCTCGCATTGTCTCTGGCATTTCCTGCACTGAGCCAGGGTCCGGCGGATCTCGCCCGAGTTCCATCGTCGATTGGATTGGACTGGTTCTACCTGCCGCTGTTACCCTTGCTCGATCACTGGCCAGGGTCGATGACCTGGAGCGCTGCCGGATTTCTCCTGGTTATTCTCATCGCCCTCCCCTGGTTGCCGCCGCTGCGCAAGCTGCCTGCCGCGCACGTCGATCTGGCAAACTGCAACGGCTGCGTGCGTTGCTACAACGATTGCCCCTACAACGCCATTATGATGGTGCCGAGGACCGATGGTACTCCGTACGAACGTGAGCCGATCGTCAATCCATCGCTGTGCACGTCCTGCGGCATCTGTGCGGGTTCTTGTCCGACGTCGATGCCGTTCCGCAACGCTAGGGCGCTCGTCGCTGGCATCGATATGCCCGATCACAACATGGCGGCGCTGCGCGAGGACGTGCAGATGATTGGCGCATCTCTTTCAGGCAAGGGGCGCGTCATGGTTTTCTGCTGCGAACATACCTCATGCCTGGATCCGTCGAACAACGGTGCAATCGGCACGGTTGCGATGCGCTGCGTTGGCCAACTGCCGCCGGCCTTCATCGACTACGTGCTGTCGCGCGGCCTTGCGGACGGCGTCCTGATCTCAGGATGCAGCGAGAATGGTTGCTATTTTCGCTTCGGCGCGGATTGGACAGAGGCACGGATGAAGCGCCAGCGCGACCCGGAACTGCGTGCCCGCGTTCCCGATGAGCGACTGCGGCTTATCTCACCCGGACGCCTCGGTAGGTCGATGCTTCGCGCGGAGGCGGCGCGATTCTCTGCCGAACTCGCAAAGCTGCCAGCAACGGCCCGTGACAAGGCATCGGCAGTGGAAGTCCCAGGGAAGGCCGAACATGTCTGACGTCCTCAAGTATCTGGGCCAATCCGTCGTCTACACCATCATCGCAGTGGCAACGGGGTATTTCGCCAGCCGACCGCAGATCCACCTGCTTCCGCCAGAAGCTGCCCAGATCAAACTGAGCCTTGCACACTCGGCGCAACGAACGAAGGAGTGCCGAAAGCTGACCTCGGCCGAGATTGCGAAATTGCCGCCCAAAGAGCGGCGCCCCAACACGTGCGGTCGCGAGCGCGTCCCCATGCACGTCCAGTTGGTCCTCGACGGACGCGAGCTTTACGAAGACACAGTCGAGCCCATTGGCCTCTCAGCAGACGGTCCAGCGCGCGTGTACAAGAAATTCACGGTGCCATCCGGTCGGCATCAGATCGTCGCCCGATTGAAGGATCGGCTCGGGGATGAGGCGTTCGACTACGAGAATAACGCTGAGATCGACCTCAAACCAGGTCAGAGCCTGGCGATCGAGTTCAAGGCTGATCGAGGCGGATTTCTGTTCTACTGACGAGGTCAACGATGGCACTTATCCAGTGGCGAAAAGAATTCGAGACCGGCGTGGCTGAAGTGGACCACGAGCATCAAGAACTCGTCGAGCTAATCAATGCGCTGCACGAAAAGCTCGGTGCGTCTGCAACGAGGGAGAACATCAGCAGCTTCCTCAGCGAAGTGTTTGCAAAGATTTCTGCGCACTTCGCTCTCGAGGAGACGGTGATGCGTAAGCATCGCTATGACGAGTACCTCGCGCACAAGGCGGATCATGAAAAACTACTCGATGATCTGCGGGATATCATGGACAGCGTCGAGGCCGGCACCTTCGTCGACTACGAGACGGCGCTCGGCTCAGCTGTGCGCGACTGGTTCGTGAACCATTTCAAAACGAAGGACGCGCGGCTGCACAGACTGCTCGGCATATGAGCCAATGCTGACCGCAGGTTGCGCTGGAAGTTGCACGGAAGGCGCCAGAAGCCAAGCCGTTGCTACCAGTAAGAACCGCAGCGTTAGCTGAGCCAGCGTCATGCGCCCCACTACGGTGACATAGCCGAACCGCGCTGTTGGCGAAAGACGAAAGGCCAGGGTCACGGGATAGGCAGCAGGCGAGAAGTTCTATTGAGGAAACTGCCGATGATGGCAGGCTTGGACGGCAAGAGCTATGCAGAGATTCTGGGACGCGCTGAGCTGTCACGAGTGTCAGGACGCACAGTCCTTTACTGGGAAGATCAGCCGGCAAGCGGTGTCTATCTCCTGATCACGGGTTCGGTCGAGCTATTTTCCAAATCGGGTTCGCGCAAGGTCAGCCTATGGGTTCTCGAACCTCCGGTGGTGCTGTCAATCGCTCCGGTATTTGGCATGTCGTCATGCCCCTTCTCGGTACGAACGCTCGAGGATTCCGAGTTCGTGATGCTGCCTTGTGAAGAAGTGCGGCGACTGGCGATGCGCGATCCCGCATTCGCGACAAGGGCAGCCGAGGAGCTTGCCACGCGATACGTGGAAAGCATCCAGCGTCTAAGAACCCAGTTTCTCAAATATGGCGTGGAGCGTGTTGCCGATTTCCTGCTCGACGAATGGGAACGGCAGGGCCGAAAGGCGACCTTCCGGTTGCCAATCGAGAAACACACTTTGGCATCCACTCTGGGGCTCGCCAACGAAAGCCTGTCGCGGCTATTTGCCATGCTCAGGCGCTGGGGCATTGCCGTCATTGCACCGTTCCTGATCGGCAGTGGAATGTTCCTCTTCGGCAATGGAACTCATGGCGGACCTGTCACTTCTCGACGCGCGGCGCGCATTCGCCTCCGGGATAGGATCGACCGATCAGCAGCAATGCGGCAGGATTGTTTGCCGGTGGGCCGCGCGCAGTCCGTTGCACCGGGGTGCAGGGCGGCGTCATTTGTTGAGCCGAATTCATCTCCTGGCTGATCACCCCAAGTGGCTGCATTGCTCGGCGGCCGACTGATGAGTGCGAGGCAGAGATTTCGGAGGTCGGCCTCGCGATCAAGCCGGCCTTGAAACGGGTCAAGGGCGGCTATTGCTAGTGCCGAGCGTCCAGCGCTCGACGTGTTGGACCTGCCAATAAAATCTTCTCGGAAGTTGCGCTGCACAAGGCGGCGCATTTTTGAGAAGCGGACATCCAGCACCTTCTGATTGCCGACACAAACAGCGCCTCCAGTTAAGTCCACTTGTAGAACCCATGCGTCAAATGTCGAACTGATCCGTGATCTCGATGGCATCGTCGATTTCCATGCCTAAGATGGCGGACGTGACCTGAGACCCGTCTCTCATCCGCTCATGGGGAGAGTCCTCAAGTTGATGTTTTGCCCGTTGCCGGGCGTTGCGGCAAGGGCTGACGTGGCGATCCGGAACGCCTCCGGGGTGCTGTTGGCAAGCGCCGAATGCGGGCGCACCCGGTTGTAATCCTCGCGCCACGCGGCCAGCAGCGTGCGGGCCTCGCCGAGTGAGGAGAACAGCGTCTCGTTCAGCAGCTCGTCGCGAAGTCGGCCGTTGAAACTCTCCACGAATGCGTTCTGCTGCGGCTTGCCCGGCGCGATGTAGTGCCAGTCGACGCGCACCACCTT
>JBGANK010000120.1:0-1298 GCA_044222395.1 Hyphomicrobiaceae bacterium
GGCCGAGCACAGGCTGCCGAGGAACGGATACTTCGAGTTCGACGCCCACCCGCCCATGATGATGCCGTAGACGCCGAGCGAGGAGATCGCGAACAGATAGAGGATGCCGACATTGATGTCGGCGATCACCATGCCCTGGCCGAACGGGATCACCGCCCAGGCGATCAGGCTCAGGATGAAGGTCAGCATCGGCGCGGCGACGAACAGGATGCGGTTGGCGCCCGAGGGGATCACCGTCTCCTTGGTCAGGAGCTTGAGGCCGTCGGCGATCGGCTGGAACAGGCCGAACGGCCCCACGACGTTCGGCCCCATGCGGAGCTGCATGGCCGCCAGCACCTTGCGCTCGGCCAAGGTCAGGTAGGCGACGCAGCCCAAAAGGATGCCCACCACGACGGCGATCTGCACGACGATGATGATCGTCGGCAACGCGTAGGTGCTGAAGAAGCTAGCCATGGGTGCCAGTCCCCCGATCGGCGCCAAGGGGGGCGCTGCCGTTGAGGAACGCCTCGGTGCATTCGGCCATCGTCGTCGAGGCGCGGCTGATCGGATCGGTCATGTAGAAATTCGCGATCGGATAGGCGAAGGCGCCCGAGCCGGGGGCGCCGGCCGCGCCGTTGAACGCCGCGAGCGAAGCCGGCTCCACGCCGCCGATATGGGCGAAGCTGGGATGTGCCTTCACCATCGCCTGGCGCAGCGCGCCCAGCGTGTCGTAGGGCAAGGTCTTGCCGGCTGCTTCGGAAAGCGCGCGGACGATCTTCCAGTCCTCGCGCGCCTCGCCCGGCGGGGCCGAGGCCAGCATCGCGAGCTGGGCGCGTCCCTCGAGGTTGACGTAGGTGCCGTTCTTCTCGGTATAGGCGGCACCCGGCAAGATCAAATCGGCGCGGTGTGCCCCGGCATCGCCGTGATGGCCCTGGTAGATCACGAAGCTCTTGCCGAGCCGCTTCATGTCGATCTCGTCGGCGCCCAGCAGGTAGACCACGTCGAGCCCGCCGCCCGACGCTGCGTCGAGGACCGCGCCGATGTCGCCGAGCTTGCCCGAAGGCAGGAAGCCCAGGTCCATCGCGCCGACCCGCGCGGCGGCGGTATGGAGCACGTTGAAGCCGTTCCAGCCCTCGCGCTTCAGGCCCTCGCCGAGCTTGCGCGCCAGGGCGTAGATCGCGGCACCGTCCGGACGGGCGAGCGCGCCCATGCCCAGGATCAGCATCGGCGCCTTGGCATCCTTGAGCACCGCCAGCGTCGCTTCGCCGCGCGCCTGCGCCAGTTGCTGCAGGCGTTCGTCGGCGACGGCTTCCTTCTCG
>JBGANK010000121.1:0-1281 GCA_044222395.1 Hyphomicrobiaceae bacterium
CTGTTGCGGCACGCGGCGCGGAGCTCCACCTTCTGTCGAACGCCTTCCAAACATGTTGCCTGCTCCTTAACGCTTCAGCTTCAACTTCTCGAGGAACGGTGCCAGCGCCGACTTCTTTTCGACGCGAACTTCTTTGCGGTGCGCCAGCGCCAGTGCGATGTCGCGGAAGACGGCGGTCGCCTTCGACTTCGGATTCATTTCCTCGATCATCTGACCATTGTTGGCCGCCTGACCGAAGGTTTCGCTGTCAAAGTCGATGACGGCGAGCGCATTGATGCCGAGCGCCTGCTCGAACTCCTTGACGGATATCTCGGGACGCTTGGGCATGCCCGCCATGTTGAGCACGAGCTGCGGCGGGTTGTCGTTCTTGCGCGAGCCCTTGAGCAGATCGAGCACGTTCTTGGCGTTGCGCAGGTTGGCAAGATCGGGCGCCGCCGTGATCACCACCTCGTCGGACTGCATCAGAATGCGCTTCGACCATGACGTCCACAGATGGGGAAGGTCGACGACGACGAACGGCACGTTCTGGCGAGCGACATCGAGCACCATGTCACAGGCGTCGGCCGACAAATCGTAGTCGCGATCGAGGATGACGGGGGCAGCAAAGATCGACAGATGCTCGGAGCACTTGGTGAGCAAGCGATCGAGCAGAACTTCGTCGAGGCGTTCGGGTGTGGCCAATGCCTCCGCGATGCCCTGCACCGGGTCCTGGTTGAAATCGAGACCGGTGGTGCCGAAGGCCAGGTCGAGATCGGCGATGATGACGTTGCTGGTGAGGACCTCCGACAACGTCCATGCGGTGTTGTGGCAGATCGTCGAGGAGCCGACGCCGCCCTTGGCGCCGACGAACGTCAGAACATGGCCGACGGGATCGGAGTCGGGATCGTTGTAGAGGTTGGAAATGCCCTCCATCACCGCCAGCGGCGTGGTCGGCATGATCAAGTATTCGCTGACGCCACGCTTCAACAGCTCGCGATACAGGATTACGTCGTTGGTATGGCCGCCGACGATGACCTTGGTGCCCGCGTCGCAGCACTCGGCCAGCCGGTCGAGCTCGGCCAGCACGTCGTTGCGCGCCATCCGGGATTCGACGATGATCAGGTTCGGCGTCGGGCTTTCCTGATAGTGTGCAACCGCCGCCGTGATACCACCCATGTGGATGGAAACGTGCGCCTTCGTCAGGCGGCGATCCTCAGCAGCGACCTGCAGAACTTCCGCCATCTGCGGCGTTTCGCAGAAGCATTGGATCGAAATTCGAGGAATTGGGCGCGCGCGATCATT
>JBGANK010000122.1:0-1251 GCA_044222395.1 Hyphomicrobiaceae bacterium
ATCTCTCGCCCTACTTCATCACCAACGCCGACAAGATGGTCGCCGAGCTCGACGACCCCTTCATCCTCATCCACGAGAAGAAGCTGTCGGGCCTGCAGCCGCTGCTGCCGGTTCTGGAAGCCGTTGTGCAGACCGGCAAGCCGCTGCTCATCATCGCCGAGGACATCGAGGGCGAGGCGCTCGCCACCCTGGTCGTCAACAAGCTGCGCGGCGGCCTCAAGGTCGCGGCCGTCAAGGCGCCGGGCTTCGGTGATCGCCGCAAGGCCATGCTCGAGGACATCGCCGTCCTCACCGGCGGGCAGACCATCTCGGAAGATCTCGGCATCAAGCTCGAGAACGTCGAGATCGGCATGCTGGGCCGCGCCAAGCGCGTCACCATCACCAAGGACGACACCACGATCGTCGACGGCTCGGGCAAGAAGAAGGACATCGAAGCCCGCGTCGGCCAGATCAAGGCGCAGATCGAGGAAACCACCTCCGACTACGACAAAGAGAAGCTGCAGGAGCGTCTGGCCAAGCTCGCCGGCGGTGTTGCGGTGATCAAGGTCGGCGGCGCCACTGAGGTCGAGGTGAAGGAGCGCAAGGACCGCGTCGACGACGCTCTGAACGCCACCCGCGCCGCGGTCGAAGAGGGCGTGGTTCCCGGCGGCGGCGTCATGCTGCTCAAGGCTTCGCTCGGCATCACGGTCAAGGGTGACAATGCCGACCAGGAAGCCGGCATCCAGATCGTCCGCCGCGCGCTGCAGTCGCCGATCCGCCAGATCGCCGAGAACGCTGGCGTCGAGGGTTCGATCGTGGTCGGCAAGGTGTCGGAATCCAAGGGAGCCAACTTCGGCTACGATGCGCAGAACGACGAGTACGTCGACATGCTCGAGAAGGGCATCATCGATCCGGCCAAGGTCGTGCGCACCGCGCTGCAGGATGCCGCCTCGATCGCCAGCCTGCTCATCACCACCGAGGCTGCCGTTGCGGATGCTCCCAAGCGCGAAGCCGGCCACGGCCATGGCGGCGGCGGCATGGGCGGAATGGGCGGCATGGGCGGAATGGACATGATGTGATCACGTCCGCCTGAGCCTCACGCTCAAGCAGGAATTAAAAGGGCGGCTCACAAGAGTCGCCCTTTCGTTTTGCAGCGCCGCCCATGCTTTTTTGTTGGCGAAGTCGGGTTGACGATCGCTGAGACAGATGTGGGGCGCGTTGAGGGCGGTGCTACCGGTCGCATTACCCTCGACACGACAATTTTTTACGCAT
>JBGANK010000123.1:0-1219 GCA_044222395.1 Hyphomicrobiaceae bacterium
GTCTTGGGTTACGGCCCGCTCGAGCCGCTGCTGGCGCGCGATGACATCGCCGACATCATGGTCAACGGTGCCGATACCACCTACATCGAAGTCAACGGCAAGGTGTAGCGAACCAATGTGCGGTTCTCCGACAATACGCAGCTGATGAACATCTGCCAGCGCATCGTCAGCCAGGTGGGCCGCCGCGTCGACGAGTCGAGTCCGATATGCGACGCGCGCCTTCCCGACGGCAGCCGTGTCAACGTCATCGCTCCGCCGCTTGCAATCGATGGTCCCGCGCTCACAATTCGTAAATTCAAGAAGGACCGTCTGCGCCTTGAGCAGCTGGTCAAATTCAATTCCATCACGCCGCAGGCCAAGACCATCCTCGAGATCATCGGTCGCGTCCGCTGCAACGTCCTGATCTCGGGCGGTACCGGTTCGGGCAAGACGACGCTGCTCAACTGCTTGACCGGCTCGATCGATCATGACGAGCGTGTCATCACCTGCGAAGACTCTGCTGAGCTCCAATTGCAGCAGCCGCACGTCGTTCGATTGGAAACGCGACCGCCCAACCTCGAAGGCGAGGGCGAGATCACCATGCGCGAGCTGGTCAAGAACTGCCTGCGTATGCGTCCTGAGCGGATCATCGTCGGCGAGGTCCGCGGACCTGAGGCCTTCGATCTACTCCAGGCAATGAACACTGGCCACGACGGCTCGATGGGCACGCTCCACTCCAACAGCCCGCGCGAAGCCATCAGCCGACTTGAATCGATGATCATGATGGGCGGCTTCCAGCTGCCGGTGAAGACCATTCGCGAAATGATCGTCGGCTCGATCGACGTCATCATCCAGGCATCTCGTCTGCGCGACGGCTCCAGAAAGGTCACGCACATCACCGAAGTGGTGGGCATGGAAGACGAGGTCGTCACTCTGCAGAACCTCATCGTCTACGAGATCACGGGTGAAGATGCCAACGGCAAGCTGCTCGGCCGTCATCGTTCGACCGGTATTTCGCGCCCCCGGTTCTGGGACCGGGCACAGTACTACAAGGAAGAGAACCGCTTGGCCGAGGCGCTGGCTGCCTCTGAGGTTCTCGATGCTAACGGCAATCCGATTGGAGAGGGCAATGATTGATTTAGATCCCGTCCAGATCGGTGTTGCATTGTTTGCTGCGATTGCATTCGCGGCAATCGTGTTCGCACTGATCGAGCCCTATACGTCGGGCGCCAAGAAGACC
>JBGANK010000124.1:0-1155 GCA_044222395.1 Hyphomicrobiaceae bacterium
GCGTTTTGGATTAAGTCTCGGAAAAACCGAGCTGGACGGTCAAATCTATGGTGCGGCCAGTGCCGCTGCCGATTGTTTCAAGGCGTTGATACCGTTCTTCCTGTTCGCAGCAGTTCGAAACAAGATGTGGTCGCAGGCGGCAGCATCGGCTGTCGTTTGGGTCGTCGTCACGAGCTATTCGCTGACCTCGGCCTTCGGTCACGCGGCATTGAACCGGTTCGATACGGCCGGGCAGCGTGAGGTTGCCTCTCAATCCTACAAGGACCTGAGGGCGGACTTGCAACGGGCGCAGGAGCAACTCTCCTGGGTGCCGCAGCATCGTCCGGCTGCAACGGTTCAAAGTGAGATGGCGGCCGCCAAGACCAACCGCGCTTGGCAATGGACCGACGGATGCACCAAGGTCAAGGACAAGTACCAGCGCACGTTCTGCGACAAGTACCATGCCTTGGCTGCCGAGCTCGGCTCTGCCGAGCAGCGTGGTGCGTTGGAAGCGCGGGTTGCTGAAACGCAGGCCGCATTGTCGAAGACTACGGCAGGTGGCAGCGTGATGGCGGAAGCCGATCCGCAAGCCGCCGTTCTGGCCAAGCTTTCGGGCTTCGATGTCAGCACGATCCAGATGGCACTGACGGTGTTCATCGCGATCCTGCTCGAGATCGGTTCGAGCTTCGGCATGTACGTCGCCTTCAGCACCTGGCGTATCGACGATCGCCTCGCACCGGCTGCTCCCAATATGGCGCGGCTGCGTGAGGCTGGACGGGTTGCAACCCAGTCCGCGATGGTCGCACCAAAGGTTGAAGCGATCGAGGCTCCTCGCATCGAGGAGATTGCAAGCACCGAAATGGAGGACGACAAGTCCGACATCGGCACCGCCGCGGCAGCGGTGGCGGAAGTTGCGGCTCCGGCCATGGCTCCCGTTGCGATCGAGCAGCCGCGTTCCGGCGCCAACGACAACAAGTCGGCGCCCGTTGCCCAGCCGCAAAGGCTCGTGGCACCCGAGACGGATGTTGAACGCTTCTACAAGGAGAGAATCGACACTCAAGATGGTTCAAGTCTGACTGCAACGACGCTGTACGAAGATTATTGTGCCTGGTGTGAGGAGCAGAACAAGGAGCCTCTCGCCCTGCCGACCTTCGGACGCGAATTTGGAGAGCTTGG
>JBGANK010000125.1:0-1077 GCA_044222395.1 Hyphomicrobiaceae bacterium
TGGTCGGAGCGGGGAGATTCGAACTCCCGACCCCTTGCTCCCGAAGCAAGTGCGCTACCAGGCTGCGCTACGCTCCGATCCGACCGCTCGATGCCGCGCGGCATGGGGGACATGCCGCTTTACCCTGCAACACCTGAGTATGGCAGAAATCAACCCACCATAGAATAACGCCCGCGACGGTGGCGGCCGATGGCCGTCCGGCACGAGCGAGGCGTCCTTATAGCGGGGCCAGGCCGTGGCCGCAACCCGTCTTGCTCGGCCTAATTCACGCAGCTGAACTCCCCCGGCAGACCACCGAGTGTGTCGTTACAGTCGCTTGTTGCCCCGCCGCCCCTGCCGGTTTGGCACGCGCTCTGTTGGCGGTGGTTCACGTGCCGACGCCTCCGAGTGAAATGCCGCACCAACTTTGCGCCGGGCTGCTACCGGCAACGGCGATTGGCAGGGGAGAAGGGATTGCCGCGCGCGGGCCCCTTGACTATGTTGCGCCTCGCTTGACCGGGTCGCCACCGTGCGTTCCGGCGCGCATTGGGGCGTAGCCAAGTGGTAAGGCAGCGGATTTTGATTCCGCCATTCGGAGGTTCGAACCCTCCCGCCCCAGCCAGCTTTTCGTTCGGTTTCCAAGGACGGGAGACCAGGCCCTCGCTGACCGTAGAACGCCCGCGTTCACGGGGCTTTCGCGGGCCGAAATATTGCCCCGCCCGCGCAGAGACGAAATTGCGTGCCGAACGCGTCCGAGGCGGCCAGTTTATCTCTATGCGCGACTTTTCGGGTGGGCGATCGCCGTTTGTTCCGCCTTCTCAACCGCGGTCGAAGCCGAGGTACGTGCGCTGGGCCAGCCAGTCATTGGGCAGGTCCTTGGAGAGACCGGTCAGCCGCTTTGCTCCGAGGCCAAGGGGCTGGCGTCCGGCCAGGATGTCCCGGATGATTTCAGGAGAGAGATAGGAGAGCCGCATCAGCGACGTCATGTGCCCCTTGCTCGTGCCGAGCCGGCTCTCGATGGCGTTCAGGCTTTCGTCTCTGTCCTCTAGCAGCGTCTGGCGCGCGCGGAACGCCTTGTGCAGGAGCTGGATCAGTCCC
>JBGANK010000012.1:0-75349 GCA_044222395.1 Hyphomicrobiaceae bacterium
CCTGATCGCGTGACCGGTCGACGCCAGCAGCTCCTGCAGCACTTTCTGCGCCAGCGCCTGGTGCTCGGCCTTGGTGCTTTCCACAAGCGTGATCGCCCGCGCCAGGATCGCCCTGTCGCCGGATGCGACGCCATCGACGTAGTCCGCGACGGTAAGGCTGTTGCGCCCGGTCGCGCGGTTCGACATCTGCAACATCTCCTGATCTGCCGCAGCAGGATCGACCGCTGCCAACTGATTGTGCCCGTGATGTCACAGAAGCGCCAAGCCGTCCAGCTAGAGCCTGATCGGCTGAGATGGAACCACTTCTGGTTCCAGCCAAGGCGTGATTGAGACTCTCAAACAAGGACTTGGAGCAGGCCGCAACGGCCGGGTTGGCTCCATCAAGATCGGACCTGCTCTAGGCCCTTGTCCCGCGTTTCGGGATGCTTGCCGCGGCCGTTTGCGGTGGGGTTGCTGTGGCGGCGCCTCTGTGGAAATGTCCCGGCTTCGGCGCACTTGCCATCACAGGTTGATTTGACGAAGGAGCATTTGCCGCAGTTGGTCGGCACCGCCCATACTGCGCGTGGCTGATCTTGCATTGCAGGCCGGATCTCCGGTCACGAGGACCTGTTGCGGGGTCGGTAGAAGGCCCGCTGCGGCCGACGGTTCGATAGAGGGATAAACGGTACGATGTTTGATTTCCACCCAACCATCATCAGCGCGTTCATAGCGCTATTCGGCGTCTTGCTGCTCGTGTTCGCGTGGCGTTCGGTGTCGGCGCTGCCGGCGCTGGCGCGCTGGAGCCTGAGATTGGTCTTGGCCGCCGTCATCATCGTCCCCTTCGCACTTTTGATCATGCGCTCCGAATTGGGTGAGACCGGGCGATCTCCAAGCGAGATGGCCAGGAGGGAGAGTGGCGAGCACGCTCCCTCTGCGCGCAAGAAGGCCGCTCGCAAGCCTTCCTTTTCTGACACCAAGGACGATGTCGCCGCCGCGCCCGAGCCGCCGCCACCGCCGCCTGTCGTGGTCCGGCCCAGCACGGCTCCAACTACCCCGTCGGCTCCAGCGGCAAGTGCGCCGCCGAAAGACGAGGAGCGTCGGTCGGAGGCAGCAAAGCGCAGTGCGCCGCCACCGCCGCCAGCACCGCTCGCACCGGCTCCGTCGGCGCCTGCGCCGTCCCCTCCTGCTCCTGAGATGGCAGAGCCGCCGCCCGCCGGCGGGATTGCTGCGGGCGAACCGTCCGGCATGTCCGGCATGGGCGGCATGTCGGGTATGGGCGGCACGTTGGCGGGAGGAGGGCGCGGCCTTGGCCGGCCTGCTAATGGCGACGGCCCGGTTGGCGTGCCTCATTCATCGCCTCCGCCTGCCGCTGCGAACGGTCACGAACCTTACGCGCGCATGGAACGAAAAGCGGATTCACCTGCCCGCGAGTTCTCTTACGGGGAGCGTTCCTTGGAAGCCGCAAAGCCGACCGCTCCTCCAACCGATGCGCCCACGCCTGCTGCCCCGCCTGCCAGCGAGGACAAGAGCGCTTCCACCCCTGCTCCAGATGCCGCAGCTGCCCCGCCGGCCACCGTTGCCGCTGCCGCCGACGACCGCGACTGGAGCGTCGTGCCCGTCTACTACGGCACCGACCGCGCTCGCGCACCCAATGACAAGCGCGTCGACTACGGCTCCGATCGCGGCCGTCGGCTCGAACTTGGCCGTGCCATGGTCTCCGTGCCCAAATCGCACGAGGTGCCGCAGGTCGAACGGCCCTGGGCGATCACGATTCCCTATTTCAACTACACCGTCTACCAAGAGAAGGAAGACCCCAAGAAGCACTTCATCATGCAGGAGATCGCCACGATGAGCGAGGCCGACCTGCTCGCGCATGTGAAGGAGCGGTTGCGCTTGTCCGACCGCTACAAGGATCACGCCTTCGTCTTCATCCACGGCTACAACACGTCGTTCGACTTCGCCGTCTATCGCGCCGCGCAGATTGCCTATGACATCAAGTTCGACGGCGCACCGTTCGTCTACTCGTGGCCGTCGGGCGGCGGCATCGCCAGCTACACCTATGACCGCGAAAGCACCGCGCAGTCGGAGTCCTACTTCAAGGATTTCCTGAAGATGGTGACGCAGAAGTCGGGCGCCAAGCACGTCAGTGTCATTGCGCACTCGATGGGCAACCAGCTGCTCTTGCGTGTCTTGCAGGACCTCCAGCGCACCAAGCCCGAAGGCGTTGAGATCAACCAGGTCATTTTCGCCGCTCCCGATGTCGACCGTGACACCTTCGAGATCATCGCCGGCGAGCTGAAGGATTTCGCCAAAGGCGGCATCACGCTCTACACGGCGGCAAATGATCGTGCGCTGGGCGTGTCGCGACGCTTCTATGGCGGCGTGCCGCGCGCCGGCGACGTGCCTGCCGGCGGCCCGCTCGTCATGCCAGGCATCGACACCATCGATGCCACCGCCGTCAGCATGGACAGCCTCGGCCTGCATCATTCGGGCTACGCTGAAAGCAACGCGCTGCTTCAGGACATCGGCCTGCTCATCCAGACCGGCGAGCGCCCTCCCTTGAAGCGTGTGCCGATCCTGCAGGAGGTGACGACGCAAAAGGGGCTCTACTGGCGCTATCCCTGACGCTTTAGGCGTTCCAGCGAGCTACGTGCGCCGCCCATGGGTCGGATGCGCACCAGATGCGTCGGGAATAAACCGCACGTTAAGAGCTGTTCCATAATCTGACGCACAAGAGAGTGCGTGCGTCAGATTGTTGGAAGTGGCGTCATGCCGTCTTGCTTGAAGCTGCAGCTGCCGGCCCGGCAGGTGCCACCGAATGCCACCACCCTGCTTGTCAGCCTCTCGGCTGCCCTGGTCACCTTCGCGACCGAAACTCCGGCCCGCGCCGATGAAACCTACATCTGCCCGGACGGACGCATGGTGACGGTCCGCTTCGGCGAGTTCGAGAAGCTCGCGCGCACCGATCAGTGCCTTGCCGCCTATAAATCGCGCCGATCAAGCACGTCTGGCGCGTCGCCGCAGCTTCCCGCCAGCACGGATGCAAACGCCGCAAGCCCCCCCGTCGAAGCTGCAGCGACGCCGGCGACCGAGCCGCCACTGCCCGTCCGCAAGCCGGCGACGAAGGCGGCCGCACCGGCCCAGCACGCACCAACCGAGATCATTGTTCATTACGAGCAACCGCCTGTGGCGGTGATCGACAACGGCTTGCGGCCGCGTGTCGAGCACGTCGTCTTCCGCCACGCGCAGCATCGCCATTACAACAGCGAGCCGTTGCCTGACGGCCCGCCCGATTTCCGCAATGTGCCGATTATCAATGCAGGCCCCGGCGAGCCTTCAACCTATCGCCATGCGCGCTGACGACGTTGCCGTGCGTCGGCGCTCGTTGCAAAACAATTCACGATCATCCTCTCATCCGCACGCTTCGCGACGCGCGCTAACATCTCGTTAACCAAGAACTGGCAGTGTGGAGCACGACCGAAGTCGGTCCTGTCATGCGTGTGTGTGAGGCTTCATGTTGCGTAGTCTGAAATCGTCCTTGGGCCCGTTCCACTTGGCCATTGCATTTTCTGCAGTCGCCTTGCTGTTGACCTCCGGCCCCGTTCAAGCTGGTGCGAAGATCATCCGCACCCACGTTTCCAAGGATACATCCCGCCATTCCCATGGTTCAGGCGCGGCCACGGACAACGCTTCGAAGCTTGTTCAAGGCGAAGCGAGCGCGGACCAGCAATCTGGATCGGGCGAGAGCCCAGTCATTGTGAACAACCCGCGCGAGGGCCGCGAGCAAAGTGAGTTGAAGGATCAGCCGTCCGCTCCTGTTCCTTCCTCTTCGGCAAAGAGCGAGGAGGGGCCCGCTAAGGCCGAGGAACGTACGACCCCCGCAGCTGCCGAGGCGAGCCCAGCCGCGCCGAAGGGCGAGCAGGCCGTCGCGCCCAAGGACGGACCGGCCACCGCCAGCGAGGAAAAGCCCGCCGCCAAGGACGAAGGCGTTGCATCAAAGGAGCAGCCAGCCGCCGCTCCCGAGTCACAGCCGGTGAAGTCGGCCGAGCCCGCCAAGCCACCCAAGGAAGCTGCACCTGCCGCCAAGGCACAGGCCGCCCGCCCTGCATCGAACAAGAAGGCGCAAGCCGCCAAGCCGCGTGACAAGCACCCGCTGGCGGCATCCCAGCCCGACATGGATGTGACCGTTTGCGAGGCGGGTTGCTCCAACTCCAAGGAGACGCAAGGCGTCGTCTACGTGCAGCCGACGACGGCCAGCAATGCCGCAAAGACCAGCGGTGAGTTGAAACCGACGTCGACCAACTCCCCGGCAGCCGGCCAGGATCCCATGAAGGACATGATCGTCTGCCTGGGTGGCTGCTATGACACGCCCAAGGCCTATCGCTCCACGCTCGTTGCTGCCGACGCTGTCGTGCCGGCCGGACAGTGGACCACCACAGTCGTGCCGCTCAACGCCAAGTCAGGCACCAGCGGCACAGGAGAGTGGATGCGCCGTATCGACTCATCGCGCCCTAGCCCAGAAAGCAAACAGAAATAAGCAGATCGAAATTGCGAAGCGATGCACCTGCGCCCGGAACGCACGTTCCGGGCGCATCTTTTTTTGGAACTTGCGCGAGGGCAACGAGCAACTTCACCGCGTCTGCGCGATCACGTCCTCGTAGCTCGACACCTTGTAGACGAGGTTGTTGCGAATGAGATAGAGCCACTCGAGCTTGTCGCTGCGGGCAAGATTGTCGGGCGTCACCGCCTCCAGCTCGACCACATTCTGCTCCTCGAACAGCTCCGCCGATTGCTTCTGCGTTTCCTGGTCCAGGTACTGCCAGTCGGCGGCCTCCGGCAGTCGGCTTGCTGCCGTCTCGTGGAACACCACCTCTTTGAGAGCCGATACCGGCAGCTTGCCCGCCTTGATGAGTTCGATCACCGCCTCCACGAAGCCGAGCTGTACGAGCCCCGAGCAGATGTAGTCGTTAGGCGGCTTCCATTCGTTCTTGCGGTAGGCCTCGATCGTCTTCTCCTTGCCGCGCACCTGGCGCTGCACGCCGAACCACAGATTCCGGAAGATGCGGCCGATTGCCCAGTAGTTGTAGGTTGCCTTGATCTTGTCGAGCAGGATGCCGCGCACCCTGGCCTGCTTGGGCTCGTCGAACCACGGTTGCTTCAGCCGCTTGATGGCGATGAACGTGCTCTTGTCGGAGACGTAGTCGCGGATGTTGGTCAGATCGACCCCGCCCGTGCCAGCCTCGATCACGAACGTGCTGTCGAAGCCGGCTTCGAATTGTGGTCCGGTGAATACCATGGCAGCGTGTGAGAACGGCGAATTCGTCGCCAATCGAATGAGCGAGGAGGTGATGTCCCAGTCGCGCCGCGTCAGCACGACATCGGCGCGCTGCAGATATTCGCCCGCAAGGAACTCGTCGATGGGCTTCGGCCATACCTCGCGGCGCGCCTCCGCTTTGGAGAACTTGCGCGTGATGCGCTTTTCGTTGGGCAGGCGATCTGGACTCACCGCGCCAGCTCCGCCGGTCGCGAGCGTCAATACGACGACGGCCAGCAGGTTACGCAACATCTTCGCAGAGGTCATGGTTGACGACCCTCGGTACTCGTATTGTGAAGGATGGCCTGAGCGGTAGAGCCAGCAGCGAGCAACAAACTCCTAGCATCGCTGCCGCGAAGGGGGCAACGCACCAGCCCGCGCCGCACGAACGCGCACTTGCAGCCTGTACAAGCGCACGAGCGCCAGAGACCACGCAGATCAAGAGCTTCTGTGCGTCTCACGCGATGCTGCGCTGGCTGCTGCTGGGCACAATCCTGATGGGTTTGATATTCAGGTGTTGCACCTTGGTGACACCATCGGTCGTGACCAACGTAATCGTGACGGTTGCCTCGCCACGCTCGAAATGGGCACCGAAATTCAGTGTCGTCTTGCGCGTCAAACCCTCGCTTGCGAAATACCGCACCGAATAGTTGCTCACCTCCGGTTCCCCAATCGTGCGCAGACCTCCAAGTCGGCTCAAGCGGTTGAAGGCAACCTGCGCGGCTGATCGGTCGACAGTCGCTGCCACGGACGGCTGGAAGGCGGCTTCCACGTCGGCATACTGCCAGCGCTCGGTAAGCGTCCTGACCACACCTTCGGCGGTCTCGATGTTGTGCAGGCGGTCCCGGTGCATGAAGCCGAAGGCGGCACCGAAGCCAGCCGCAGCAAGCAGCAGCAGACCGAAGATGGCGCCGGCAATGAGCCTGGCGAGCGAGCTGTTCATGTCCTTTTCATCACCTGACGAATGAAACCCTCGGGCAAAGCCGCTTTCCCCTCGCGGGGTCGTTCGTCAGCACAAAATGACGGATTGCCAATTGCGCCGCTGTTCCCCGCGGCACTGCGAAATCGTCCTCTCAGGCGCAAGAAATGAACCCAGGCCCGCGCCACGGCGACCAACGGGCATGAGTTCGCGCCCCGGGAGGCCGTCATGGTGATCTTCAGCTCAACCGCCACCTTCGTTCAGGTGATCAAGATCGCCATTTTCTTCCTCGGCATGGGACTGCCGACTGGCCACGGATCGGGCTTTGAGCTGAGCGCTTCCCCAACCGTCGCCGCCCTCCACCAGCCTGACCGGCCGCCCTCCACGCCCCGCCGCGACCGCCGCTGATTCAACTCGAAAAACGCGCAAAAGCCGTCTTCTCCCGGGGCATCCGTGTTTGCAGGGCTGGCACGACTGCGTCACGGTTGCTAGAAGGCCTCCCGACTCTCATTGTCGAGCGAACCTGCGGCGCAACGGAAGGGCTGGCGCGCACCATGGCCGAGGACATCAAGGCGAAGGGCAAGGCCGGCGGCGGCTCCCTCTCACATTCGGGCGCCGAGCCCGGCAAGAGCGGCCGCGACTGGGGCAAGACGCTCTACCTGCCGAAGACCGATTTCCCTATGAAGGCCGGCCTCCCGGACATGGAGCCGCGGATGCTGGAGCGTTGGGCGCGCATTGGTCTCTACGACAAGCTGCGTGCCCGCTCGAAGGGGCAGGCGAAGTTCGTCCTTCACGACGGCCCGCCCTACGCCAACGGCAACATCCACATTGGCCATGCGCTCAATAAGATCCTCAAGGATCTGGTCGTCAAGAGCCAGCAGATGCTGGGCCACGATTCCAACTACGTGCCCGGCTGGGACTGCCACGGCCTGCCGATCGAATGGAAGATCGAGGAGGAGTATCGCTCCAAGGGCCGCGACAAGCCCGACTTCTCCGATGCCAAGGGCATCAATGCGTTCCGCGACGAGTGCCGCAAGTTCGCCGAGAAATGGCTCGACGTGCAGCGCGAGGAATTCAAGCGGCTGGGAGTCGTCGGCGACTGGGATCATCCCTATTCGACCATGGCGTATCGCGCCGAAGCGACAATCGCCCGCGAGATCATGAGGTTCGCTGCGAGCGGCCAGCTCTATCGCGGGTCCAAGCCCGTGATGTGGTCGGTGGTCGAGAAGACCGCGCTGGCCGAGGCCGAGGTCGAGTATCAGGACTACCAGTCCGACATGATCTGGGTGAAGTTCAAGGTCATTCAGGACGTCGTCTGGGGCGACGAGCAGCAGCTCCGCCGCGCCGATCTGGCGTGTCTGAGATCCGAGATGCTCGGCGCCAACATTGTCATCTGGACGACGACGCCCTGGACCATCCCCGGCAACCGGGCGATCTCGTTTTCCTCGCGCATCGGCTATGGCCTTTACGAAGTGACCGCCGCGCCGGACGGCAATTGGGCCAAGGTGGGCGACCGCTACATCCTCGCCGACAAGCTCGCTGCCGACGTGATGAAGGCGGCCAAGGTGGAAGCTTACGAGCGCTGTGAGGCCGTCACGGCCGAAGAGCTGCGCCGCATGGTCTGCGCCCATCCGCTGCGCGAGCTGGGCTATTCGTTCGACGTGCCGCTGCTCGATGGCGATCACGTCACCGACGACACCGGCACCGGCTTCGTCCACACCGCACCCGGCCATGGCGCCGACGACTACATCATCTGGACCGCCAACCAGAAAACGCTACGCGAGCGCGGCATCGACACGACCATCCCCTTCACCGTCGATGCCGACGGCGTCATGACCGATGCCGCGCCCGGTTTTAACGGCAAGCGAGTCTTGAAGGAGAACGGCGACAAGGGCGACGCCAACGATGCCGTCATCAAGGCGATGGCCGAGGCTGGCACCATCATCGCGCGCGGCCGCCTGAAGCATCAGTATCCACATTCATGGCGCTCCAAGAAGCCGGTCATCTTCCGCAACACGCCGCAGTGGTTCATCGCCATGGACAAGCCACTCTTCCCCCTCTCCCCGCTCTTGCGGGGAGAGGGTCGGGGTGAGGGGCCGCTACAAACCGCAGTGCAATCGGCCGCCCCTCACCCTAACCCTCTCCCCATGAAGGATGGGGAGAGGGGACCGACGGGCGGTAAATCGGTCACCAGGGCGACCGTAAAGATTTTTGGACGGCCGACAGAAGTCGAAATCGACACGCAATCCATGCCGCATGGGGAGAGGAGACAGATCGGCGACAACTCGCGCACGCTGCGCCAGATCGCCCTCGATGAGATCAAGCGTGTCGACTGGGTGCCGGCGGTGGGCGAGAACCGCATCACCGGCATGATTGAGAACCGGCCCGACTGGGTCGTGTCGCGCCAGCGCGCCTGGGGCGTACCGATCGCGGTGTTCCGCAACACGAAGACCGATCAGGTGATCCCCGGCCCCGGCTTCGAGCACAACGACGAACTGATGCGCCGCATCGAGACGGCCTTCCAGGAGAAGGGCGCCGACGTCTGGTTCGAGGACGGCGCCAAGGAGCGTTTCCTCAAGGGCCTCGTCGATGACGCGACCGAGTGGGAGCGGGTGCGCGACGTGCTCGACGTGTGGTTCGATTCCGGCTCCACGCACGCCTTCGTGCTGGAGGACGCGAAAGCGTTCCCGGGCCTCGCCGGCATCAAGCGCTCGCATGATGGCGGCGTCCTGCCGGAGACGGGCATGAAACTTGACCGCGTCATGTACCTGGAAGGCTCCGACCAGCATCGCGGCTGGTTCCATTCTTCGCTGCTGGAAAGCTGCGGCACGCGTGGGCGTGCGCCCTACGACGTCGTCCTCACCCACGGCTTCGTGCTCGACGAGAAGGGGCAGAAGATGTCGAAGTCCTTGGGCAACGTGACGGCGCCCCAGGACGTGATGGCGAAGTCGGGCGCCGACATCTTGCGCCTATGGGTGGCGGCCTCCGACTATTCGGACGATCTGCGCATCGGCCCCGATATCCTGAAGAACTTCTCCGAGACCTACCGCAAGATGCGCAACACTTTGCGCTGGATGCTGGGCGCGCTCGGTCACTTGACCGACGCCGACTACGTCGAGCTGAAGGACATGCCGGAGCTCGAAAAGCTCATGCTGCATCGCCTGTCCGAGCTCGATCCCGAAATCCGCACGGCTTACGCGGCCTACGACTATGCCAAGGTGATCTCGGTGCTGTCGCAGTTCATGAACACCGAGCTGTCCGCGTTCTATTTCGACATCCGCAAGGATGCGCTCTATTGCGACGCGCCCTCCAGCATGAGGCGCAAGGCCGCGCTCACCGTCATCGACGAGATCCTGCGCGCGACGGCACTGTGGCTGGCGCCGATCCTGTCGTTCACGGCCGAGGAAGCCTGGCTCGAACGACATGCCGACAACGATGAGGAGAGCGTGCATCTCCACGAGTTCCCGGTAATGCCGCGCGAGTGGCGCAATGAAGACGTTGCCGCGCGCTGGGAAAAAATCAAGGGAGTCCGCCGCGTCGTCACCGGCGCCTTGGAGATCGAACGCGCGGCAAAGCGCATCGGCTCCTCGCTCGAGGCCACACCCGTCGTCTACATTACCGACAGTGCACTGGCCGCCGCAGTAAAGGACGTCGACCTCGCCGAGATCGCCATCACGTCGGACATCAAGGTTGTCACCGACGGCGTCGCAGCGAACACCTTCACGCTGCCGGAGGTAGCAGGCGTTGGCGTCGTCGTCGAACGCGCCGAAGGAAAGAAATGCGCGCGCTCCTGGCGCATCACGCCTGATGTCGGTTCCGACCCCGACTATCCTGACCTCTCCGCGCGCGATGCCGCCGCCATGCGCGAGATCGACGCGCTGGCTGGCAAGGGATGAGGCGCCATGTCTGCCGGTGATCAACAGCAACGGCGCGGCGGCTGGCTGTGGGGGCCATACTCGCATGTGGCGCTTTGGGCGGCACTCGCAACTCTGCTGATAGATCAGGCCCACAAGTGGTGGATGCTTCTCGTCTACCAGATCGCCGACAAGGGCCGCGTCTACGTCACACCGTTCCTCGACCTCGTGTTCGTCAAGAACACCGGCGTCAGCTACTCGATGTTCGACCAGACAACGATGCAGGGCCAGTATCTGCTGGCCGCATTTGCGCTGGTCGTCTCGATTGGCATGTGGATCTGGGTCGCCAGATCGGGCAGCAGCCGAATCATGGGCCTCAGCCTTGGTCTGATCATCGGCGGCGCCATCAGCAATGCCATCGATCGCCTGACGCTCGGCGGTGTGGCAGATTTCTTTTCTTTGCACGCACTTGGGTATTATTGGTACGTCTTCAACATCGCTGACGTGGCCATCGTTGCCGGAGTTGCGGGGCTCCTGTATGACTCCTTCATCGCGAGTCGCAATGCCGCCGCAAAAGGGGACTAGGGGCTGAGTTCGGGCCTCTGCGGCTGGATTTCGGGGGAAAAGCAGATGGGTATTGGCAAATATCTCGCCAGCCGATCGCCTGTTCGCGCCGGCTTGGCCGTGCTTGCGGCAGGTGTGCTTGTCTCTGGCTGCGGCGCCGGCGACGTCGAACTCAACGGCAAGATTTTCGATGCGCTCGGTGTTTCTAGCGCTACCAAGGGCCGGGCCGAAGACCCCAAGATGGCATCCCGCAACGGCCTTGTGGTGCCGCCCAACACCGGCTCGTTGCCCGAGCCGGGCTCCGGCGGCGCGCCGGCGGGCGAAGGTGATCTCGCTTTCATCAACGATCCAGACCGCAAGCAAAAGCTGGACAAGGCGGATCTGGAGCGGCGTCAGGCCGAGTACTGCAAGGTTCATTACGAACAGGCCAAGGCGCGCGGCGATGCTTCTGCCGACGACGCCACGGGTCCTGCCGGTCCCTGCCGCGCTACGTTCCTGTCGGCAGTAAAGAAATGGACCGGGACCGACAGCAACGCCGACGAATAGCGGCGCCAGCAATTCGCAGATTCCATCAACCGAGCGCGATTGCGGCAATCGCAACCGCGTGAACGGACACCTGCTGCCCGTTGCAGCCCTATTCGGTTAACGTCCGGCCCCGAATCTGGCGTGTTGATCGGCAGCCACATGAACGGCTTGTCATTTGACATGAACGATGGAAGCCCCGACATCTGAGGGCGTGATGCTTTTCGCAAGCATCCGGCCCGTTCACGCCGCTGCTTGGCGGCAGCCGGCGTGGAACAAGGTGTCGGCACCCTGCCGTGGAGTGCCGGACCGGATCCGCAAGAGGATGGAAGCAATGCTTCAATACGGCTCTCGCCGATTTTCGACTCTGGTGATCGCACTGATGACATTCGCCCTGACGACCCAGTCCTACGCCGCCGACCGGTCTCGGCTCACCCAGTTCAAGCTCGACAACGGCATGGACGTGTTGGTGATCCCCGATCATCGCGCACCCGTCGTCACGCACATGGTGTTCTACCGCGTCGGCGCCGCCGACGAGCCGCCAGGCAAGTCGGGCATTGCCCACTTCCTCGAGCATCTGATGTTCAAGTCGACCGAAACGATTCCCTCTGGCGAGTTCTCCAAGACGGTCGCCCGCCTCGGCGGCCAGGACAATGCCTTCACGACGCAGGACGCCACCGCCTATTTCCAGCGCGTCGCCAAGGAGCAGCTCGGCAAGATGATGGAGATGGAGTCGGACCGCATGGTCAATCTCCAGCTCACCGACAAGGAAGTCGTCACCGAGCGCGACGTGATCCTCGAAGAGCGCCGCTCGCGCATCGAGAACTCTCCCTCCTCGCTGTTCAGCGAGCAGATGGAGGCCAGTCTCTACCTCAACCATCCCTATCGCATCCCGGTTATCGGCTGGGAGCATGAGATTGCGCAGCTGTCGCGCGAGGATGCGTTGACCATGTACAAGCGCTACTACGCGCCCAACAATGCAATTCTCGTCGTTGCCGGTGACATCGAGGCCGACGAGGTCAAGAAGCTTGCCGAGGCGAGCTATGGAAAGTTGAAGCCGGTCGAAGGCGTCACGACCAAGCGCTCACGCCCAAAGGAACCGCCGGCCCGCGCGCCCCGCCGTCTCACGCTGGAGGACGCCCGTGCAGGTCAGCCGTCGATGCATCGCTACTACGCGGTGCCGAGCTATCCGACGGCGCCCAAGGGCGATGCCGAAGCGCTCGACGTTCTCGTCAAGTTGCTCGCCGACGGCGCCACCAGCCGCCTTTACAAGAAGGTGGTGGTCGAGAACAAGATTGCCTCTTCGGCCAACGGCTACTACGACGGCGGCAGCCTCGACAGCGGCAAGGTGGCATTCTACGCCGTCGCCCAGGACGCGGCGGATCTGCCCAAGATAGAGGCGGCTCTTGACGAACTGATTGCAGACGTCGCCCGCAATGGCCTGAGCGAGGCCGAACTCAAGCGCGCCAAGTCCGCCTATATCGCCGAATACATCTACGATAGCGACAACCAGGCCACCCTGGCGCGTCGCTTCGGCTGGGGCCTGGCAACCGGGCTGACCATCGAGAGCATAGAGAACTGGCCGGATCGCATCCGCCAGGTCACCTCCGAAGACATCAAGCGCGTGGCGACCAAGTATCTCGACCTGCGCGCCTCGGTGACGGGCAACCTGCTGCCCAAGGAGCGCGCCACCGCCGACAGCAAGTCGCCGCCGGCGCCGAAGTCCCGCTCGTGAAGCTGAGTTCTCTTCCAAATAGAGACGTGAGCCGCAACTAGGTGAGCAGATGCCCAACATCAAACCGGTTACGGCGGCCGCATTGCGTGCGGTCCGCTGCCTTGCGCGCATCGACATCGCGCTTTCCATCGCCGTCCTCTTTCTCGCCCTCGCAGTCGCCTTCGTTCATCCGGCCCACGCCATGAAAATCCAGGAAGTGAAGAGCAAGGGTGGCATCGAGGCATGGCTCGTCGAGGAGCACTCCGTGCCGCTCATCGCCATGCGCTTCGCCTTCCGTGGCGGCAGCTCGCAGGACCCCGAAGGCAAGGGCGGTCTCGCCAACTTCATGTCGGCGATGCTCGACGAGGGTGCCGGCGACCTCAGCGCAAGCCAGTTCCAGGAGCGCCAGGAAGAGCTCGCCATGCGCATGAGCTATTCCGACAGCCGCGATGCATTCTTCGGCACCTTTGAAACGCTGACCGAGAATCGCGCCGAATCCGTCAAGCTGCTTCGTCTCGCACTGACCAAGCCACGCTTCGACGCCGACGCCGTCGAGCGCATCAAGAAACAGCTGCTCGCCAATCTCGTCTACGCTGCGCGCAGCCCGGAGAAGGTCGCCTCCAAGAACTGGTACGCGAGCGCCTTCCCCAAGCACCCCTATGGCCGTCCTTCCGAAGGCACGAAGGAAACAATATCCGGCATCACGGGTGCTGATCTGGAGGCGTTCCGCAAACGCAACTTCGCCCGCTCCAACCTGAAGGTGTCGGTCGTCGGCGACATCGATGCTGAGACGCTCGGCGGGATGCTCGATGAGATTTTCGGCGACCTTCCAGACAAGGCGGACTTGGCCGACGTGGCACAGACCGCACCGGTTGCCGGCGGTCTCGAGCAGGTCACCGAAATGGCCGTGCCGCAGTCGGTCGCCGTATTCGGCCTGCCGTCGGTCAAGCGCAAGCATCCGGATTTCATGACCGCCTTCGTCCTCAACCACATCCTCGGCGGCGGTGGCTTTGCCTCGCAGCTGATGGAGGAGGTGCGCGAGAAGCGCGGTCTTGCCTATTCGGTCTACTCCTACCTGCTGCCTGAGGACCACGCATCGACACTGGTGGGCTCGGTGGCGACCAAGAACGAGTCGATCGCAGAATCGCTCACTGTCATCCGCGACGTCCTGAAGCACATCGCCAGCAATGGCCCGACCCAGGAAGAACTCGACAACGCCAAGAAGTATCTCGTCGGCTCCTATGCGCTCCGGTTCGATACTTCGAGCAAGATCGCCAGCCAGCTCCTGGGATTGCAGCTCGAGGACTTCGGTCCCGACTACATCGAAAAGCGCAACGGGCTGATTGAGGCCGTCACCCTCGCCGACATAAAGCGGGTTGCCGCCGCCCAGCTCGACCCCAGCCAGCTGATCGTAACCATCGTCGGCCAGCCCGCGAACATGAAGGCTGACGGCAAGGCGCAGGCAGGCGGCGGCTAGCTTCGATGACCGGCTGTAGAGGGTGGACCGCCTGGCGATGCGCCACCGTGTGTCGCCCCGCCTGAAATCTGGCACGCCAGACCAATGCCTGCACAACCTTGAACTTCGGAATTATTCACCCGCGACAAACCTGTCGCGGGTGTTGACTTTCCGGCCGCCTGTGTTGGCATTCACCGTCAAAGCATTTTAGGAATCGAAGATCAGGATCGAGACGAGGTGGGTCGGATGCCGCGCGAAGCAGAGCCGCAGTCAGTCACGAGTAAAGCAGCGCAACCGCCCGCCTACGTGCAGTCCCTGGAGGGCGTCATGTCGGCACGGATCGGCAAGCATGGCCTGTCGGACCGCCTTCTGGGCCAGTATCTGCGCCGCGCCGTCGACCCGCTGACCATCCTCAAGAACAACTACGAGACCGGCCGCCTGCCGCTTTTGACGATCCCCGAGGACACAGCCGATCTCGACGAGGCCGAGGTGGCATTGAAGCGCCTATCCAAGGGCGCCCGCCTGATCGTCTTCTTCGGCACCGGCGGCTCCGGGCTCGGCGGCCAGACCCTGGCACAGATGGCCGGCTGGAATATTCCAGGCGGCGGCGATGCCTATCAGCGTACCCGCCCGCGCACCCGCTTCCTCGACAACCTCGACGGCATGACGCTCACCGGCGCATTGACCGGCCTCGACTTCGCCAAGACGCGCTTTGTCGTGACCTCCAAGTCGGGCGGCACCACCGAGACGCTGGCCCAGGCGATCGCTGCCATTCAGGCCGTGCGCGAGGCCGGCCTCGAAGCCAAGATCCCGGAACTGTTCCTCGGCATCACCGAGCCCGCCAAGAAAGGCAAGCAGAACGGATTGCGCGAGCTTTTCGACAGCCTGTCGATCCCGATGATCGAGCACCACACCGGCATTGGTGGCCGCTTCTCGTGCCTTACCAACGTCGGGCTGATGCCGGCCATGGCGCGCGGCCTTGATGCACGCGCCATTCGTGCCGGCGCACACGATGTTATAGCCGCCATGATGGCGGCCAAGACGCCGAAGGACTTCGCTCCCGCGGTTGGTGCCGCCGCCGCCGTCGCGCTTTCCAAGGAGAAGGGCATCCACACCTTGGTCATGATGCCATATTCCGATCGGCTTGGCCGCATGTCGGAGTGGTTCGTTCAGCTGTGGGCCGAAAGCCTCGGCAAGAACGGAAATGGCACCAGCCCCATTCCGTGCTTGGGCCCGCTCGACCAGCACAGCCAGCTCCAGCTCTTCATGGACGGCCCGCGCGAGCACTACATCACCATCATCCGCGTCGCCTCCGAAGGCACCGGGCCGAAGCTCGACGCCAAGCTGGCGAAAGCCGCAGGCGCCCCTTACATGGCCGGCCGTCACGTCGGCGACGTCGTCTCCGCCCAGGCTCATGCCATCGCCGAGGCGCTGGGCGAGGCCGGCCGCCCGGTTCGCACGTTCGATCTGGAACGGCTCGACGAGCGCTCGATCGGCGCGCTGCTCATGCACTTCATGATCGAGACCATTCTAGCCGGGCGCATGCTCTTCATCGATCCGTTCGACCAGCCTGCCGTCGAGCTGGCCAAGGTTCTGACGCGCCGCAACCTTGGCGGCAAGGGCTGAATTGCGGCTCGACTTGGGTCAGACGAGTTAATGTGCGCGTAGGGGCCGATAGCGAGCCTGAGGAATGCGCCATGCCCATCCGCCAATTGTCACCGCAGACCGTGAATCGGATCGCCGCCGGCGAGGTGATCGAGCGGCCGGCGAGTGTCGTCAAGGAACTCGTCGAGAACGCCATCGACGCCGGCGCCGCCGACATCGACATCGTCATGGCTGGTGGCGGCCTGTCGCTGATCCGCGTCACCGACGACGGCGATGGCATGAGCCCGTCCGATCTTTCGCTCGCCGTCGAGCGCCACGCCACCTCGAAATTGACCGACGAGGATCTGTTCGACATCCGCACGCTCGGTTTCCGCGGCGAAGCGCTGCCCTCGATCGGTTCCATCGCCCGTCTCGAGATTGCCTCACGTCTGCGTGACGCCGGCGAAGCCTTTGGCATCGTCGTCGATCGCGGCCGCAAGAACGGCATCGGGCCGGCAGCCGCCAACACCGGCACGCGCGTCGAGGTTCGCGACCTTTTTTCCGCGACGCCCGCGCGCCTGAAGTTCCTGAAGTCGGAGCGCGCCGAGAACATGGCGGCGACCGAAGTCGTGCGCCGTATCGCCATGTCCAACCCCGCCATCGCCTTCACGTTGACGACGGGCGAGCGCGCTAGCCTCAAGCTGCCGGCTGCCGGGCCTGGACCCGATGGCCTGTTGGCACGCCTCGGCCGCATCATGGGCCGCGAGTTCATGGACGACGCGCTTGCGATTGCTGGCGAGCGCGACGGAATAGTCTTGCAAGGCTTTGCCGGTTTGCCGACGCTGCATCGTGGCGACCAGACCCAACAGTACCTGTTCGTCAATGGCCGCCCGGTGAAAGACCGCCTGTTGGTCGGCGCCGTGCGTGCGGCCTATGGCGATCTGATCCCCAAGGGACGCTTTCCCTTGCTGGCGCTGTTCGTGACGCTCGACCCGCACGCCGTCGACGTCAACGTGCATCCGACCAAGGCCGAGGTGCGCTTTCGCGACGCTGGCGCGGTCCGCTCGCTCATCATCGGTGGCCTGCGCGCCGCCCTCGAAGCCGCCGGCCATCGCGCCTCGGCCCAGGGCGGCATCGCCACCATCGATACGCTGGTTGCATCTGTGGCGGCGCGCGATCCGCGGTCCATCCCGGAAGCGCCGCGGCACGATATGTCGACCTCCCCGCAAGGCTGGAGCGGATCGGCGCGCCATCACCCGCCACCACGACCCTCGCGCCACCAGTCCGGCTTTGCCGAGGCCATGCAGGCGCCCTTCGACGCGTTCGCCGAGCCCAGTGCCGACAGTGCGCCCGACAGCGCGCCTCTGCCGGATGAGCTGCTCGATCGCCCGCTCGGTGCTGCGCGCGCTCAGCTGCACGAGACCTACATCGTTGCCCAGACACGCAACTCCGTCGTCATCGTCGATCAGCACGCCGCCCACGAGCGTCTGGTCTATGAGCGCATGAAGCGGGCGCTCGCAAATGGCGGCATTGCTCGCCAGACGTTGCTCATTCCAGCCATCATCGAGCTTGGCGATGCGGAGGCTGAACTGCTGGCCGAGCGTGCTGGCGAACTGGCCGAGTTGGGCCTCGTCTTGGAGTCGTTCGGCGTAGGTGCGGTCGCGGTGCGCGAGGTCCCGGCCCTGCTCGGCACATCCGATGTCACAGGCCTTGTCAAGGACCTCGCCGCCGAGCTGCTCGCGGAAGGTGAAGGCCTCGCTCTCAAGGATAGGCTCGACGCGATCGCCTCGCGCATGGCCTGTCACGGCAGCGTGCGCGCCGGCCGGCGCCTCACTGGCGAGGAGATGAACGCATTGCTGCGCGAGATGGAGGCGACGCCATATTCCGGTCAATGCAATCATGGCCGCCCCACCTACGTCGAGCTTAAGCTGACCGACATTGAGCGCCTGTTCGGCCGCAGGTAGCAAATGCGCGCACGCATTGGGCGCGTCACCGCCCGTTGCCGGTACGCACGATCAGCACGACGCCTGCGATACCGAGCAGGATCGGCACCAGCATCGCGACATCGAAAGCAGGAGCCTGGATCAGCCCGGCGCGCGCCGCCAGCGTTTGCAGGCCGTAGGCCGAAAGCGGCGTCAGTGCACTGGTCGCCAGGAAATTCGAAGTGCCGATCTTGACCACCGACGAGAACTGCAGGTAGGTCATCGCGGTCAGGATTGCTGTGCCGAACAGCAGTGCAAGCAAGATCGTCGGCGCGTGCACGAAGGCCGTAGGCGACGGCGCGACCTTGTCCATCGACCCGAGACCAGCTGCGGCGCCCATCATCGCCAATCCTGTTACTGCGAGGCTCAGCAAGGTTGTCGCCAGCACCACCAGACCTGTGACGCGGATCTTCTCGCCTATGCTTTCCGCGGCACGGTTCCACGGATGAAACTCACTGGCGAATGTCTTGACGGCAACCGTCAGCGCGCACAGCACACCGAGCACGATCGCCACCCCGCGCCGGTCCGACGGCACCCACGCCAGCACCGGCACGACCGCTGCAATGACGATCAACCCGCCCACCACTTGCCGCAGCGTGATCCGCGCCGAAAAGAGCCACCAGCCGATCAGCAGCGAGGCCGGCACCGAGAGCCGCGCCGTCAGACTCGCCTCCGCAGGTGACATCAGCCCGACCAGCAGGAAATAGATCGCCTCCAGCGCAACGCTGGCGCCGCCGAACACCCAGCTCTGCGGCGCGCGGATGATGGCCGCTGCATCTTTGCCGGCTCCACTCGTCGCCAGCATCACGACGGAAGTACCGATCAGCGCATAAAGCACGAACACGATCACACTAACGCCCTGCGCCACGGCATAGGCATAAAGCACGTTGAGTGCCGACACGGCGATGACGAACAGCCCCGCCTCGATCCAGCCGACGGTCGCGTTGTGGTCACTTCTGCCGCTCACGCGCCGGACGCCTCTTTGTTCGATTGCCAGATCAGAAACAACACGTCCGTATCCCCCCACGTGCGCCGATCGATTTCGCAGTATCCCGCAGGCACCGCGATCTCCTCGCCCGTTCGCTCCTCCACCACGGCGAGCGCTCCCGGCTTCAGCCAGCCCCCCTCGGCGAGCACCGTCAATGCAATCGCCGCGAGCCCCTTGCCATAAGGTGGATCGAGAAACGCGATGTCGAAGGCTTCCATGTTTCCCGCAGGTCCCAGGTCGGTCGCTGGACGCCGGAACAGCCGCGTCACGCCGGTCAGTCCGAACGCCTCCACGTTGCGGCGGATGAGTGCGCGCGCGTTGCTGTCGGTTTCCACGAACAGGCAATAGCGCGCCCCGCGCGAGATCGCCTCCAGGCCGAGCGCGCCGGTGCCGGCGAACAGATCGATCACCCGCGCGCCTTCGAGCGGCGGCACGGCGCTGTTGTGGGCAAGGATGTTGAACACGGATTCGCGCACGCGATCCGATGTCGGGCGCAGGCCTTCATGTTTCGGCGCGGCGAGCGAACGCCCCTTCAAGGCCCCCCCGACGATGCGCATCAGCTGCGGTCCCGTTGCTTGTCGGTGCCAGCGCGAACGCCGCTGTTGCCTCCGCCGCGGCCGCTGCGCGCCTCGATGAGATTGGGACGGTCGAGCCCGAGCTGCGCTGCGGTTGTCTGGCCGAGTTGGTCGGCAAGCACGCGACGTTTGACCGGTTCCGCCTCTCCCGGCTTCAGGTCGAGCAGCTGGAACGGCCCGTAGGAGACGCGGATCAGCCGGTTCACCTGCAAGCTCAGATGCTCCAGGATACGCCGCACCTCGCGGTTCTTTCCTTCGCGCAGCGCCATCGTCAGCCAGATGTTGCCGCCCTGCAAGGTGTCTAGCGTCGCTTCCACCGGTCCATAACGCACACCCTCGATGGTGATGCCGTCCTTCAGCTTGTCGAGATCGGCCTGGCTGACGCGCCCAAGCGCACGCACGCGATAGCGCCTGAGCCAGCCCGTCGCCGGTAGCTCCAGATGCCGCGCCAGTGCTCCGTCGTTGGTGAGCAGCAGCAGCCCTTCCGTGTTGAAATCGAGCCGCCCGACCGAGATCACGCGCGGCAGGCCCGCCGGCAGATTGTCGAACACGGTCGGCCGGCCCTCCGGATCCGAATGCGTCGTCACCAGCCCCCTTGGCTTGTGGTAACGCCACATGCGCGGCGGCTCGGCTTGCGGCAGCGGCTTGCCGTCGACCAGCACGCTGTCGCCCGCACTGACCTCGCAGGCAGGGCTCGTCAGCCGTTTGCCGTTGACGACGACGCGGCCGTCTGCGATCCAGCGTTCCGCCTCGCGCCGCGAGCAAAGACCCGCCCGCGCCATTGCCCGCGCGATCCGCATCGGCCCTTGCGGCTCCGCGGACACGTCAGCTCGCCCGGGTCGGTGTGCAGCGCCAGTCCTGTCCGCGCTTGGAGCGGTGACGTGAGCCTTGCCCTTGCCGGATTTCGTGTGCGCTGTCCCGCCCGCGCGCCTGCCGGCACCAGGCTTGCCAGGTCCGGACGCTGGACGACGGTCGCTTCTTGAAGGAGGTTTGCTCTTGGTCATGTTGGATCGGTTGAGGAAACGGTGGGGCCCCTTATGGCACTAGCCGCGCCAAACGACCATATGGGCCGCGCCTTGCAGGAGGCAGCGGCAGCCGCCGCGCGCGGCGAGGTGCCGGTCGGCGCGGTGATCGTTGGCCCTGATGGCGCCGTATTGGCCGCCGCCGGCAACCGCACGCGCGAGCTTATGGATCCAACCGCCCACGCCGAAATCCTGGCGATCCGTGCCGCCTGCGCGGCGCTCGGCTCCGAGCGGCTCACCGGCTGCGATCTCTACGTCACCCTCGAGCCATGCCCGATGTGCGCGACGGCCATCTCGTTTGCCCGCATTCGCCGTCTCTATTTCGGCGCATCCGACCCCAAGGGTGGCGGCGTCATCAATGGTCCGCGCATCTACAACCAGTCGACCTGTCACCACGCGCCTGAAATCTACGACGGGTTGGGTGAGGAAGAGGCGGCGGCCCTGCTCAAAAAGTTCTTCGAAGCTCGGCGCGATTGAACCCGCACGCTCAGGCCTTCGCTTTGCCCTGCTTGCGACTGCCGAGCCGCGGTGGCAGCAATCGCCGCTTCTTCTTCTCAGGCGGCGGCAGCGCGACAGGCTCCTCGCTGGCATCGACGATTGCCAGCGTTTCGCTGCCCAAGACCCGCTGCAGCTGTGCCTTGAGCTTCTCCTTCACTGGCGCCGCCGCGGCCAGGATTTCCTCCACCTTGAGGAAGTCGAGCGTCTGGAAATGGCTGGTGCCGCCTTCGATCAGGATATCCGGTCGGCACGACTTCAGCTTCTCGCGCACGATCGTTCGCTCGAAGATGAAGGGGCTCGAGAACAGCACCTGGAATGCGGACGGGTGGTTGCGGTCTCCCGAGGGCACCGGCGCGCCGGTCACGTCAACGGCGACGATGATGTCGGCTTCGCCCGTGATGAGGTCGAACGGCAGCGGATTGGCGAGCCCGCCGTCGATCATCGCCGCGCCGTCTATGACGATCGGTTCGAACACGACCGGCAGCGCGATGCTGGCAGCCACCGCGCGCCGCAACGGGCCGGACGAAAACACCACCGCGCTCTGCTCGTAGAAGTCGGTGGCGACGATCTTCAATGGGATTTTCAGATCCTTGAAGTCGCGCGCCGTGCGAGGCGGCAGGACGATGTCGAGCAGCGCATGCGGGTCGAGCAGCGCGGCGCGGGCATTGAAGAAGCCTAGAACCTTGTTGACGGCTTGCGAGCGCGCCGAGAACAATTCGCGCACCAGGCTGAAACGCTGCGTCAGCACATCGACGGTATGCGCGCGGATCTCGCGGCCCGACAGCCCCGAGGCATAGCCCGCACCCATCATGGCACCGATCGAGGTGCCGGCGATGATGTCGGGCTTGATGCCAAGCTCGTCGAAAGCTTCCAGCACCGGGATGTGGGCAAGCCCGCGCGCTCCACCGCCACCGAGCGCCAGTCCGATGCGCGGCCGTTTCCCTGGCGGCTGCCCGGGGACCTCGCTCTCGGCCGGCTTCGACGGTGCCATTGCTTTGGAACGAGTTCGGCCGGCCATCGCGCGAGCTCCAGAATGAATACGGTTCAGTATGGCATAAGGCATATCAGGGGCGACAGTGGCGGAAAGCTCCTGATCATCCCGTTAACATGGCCCGTCTGCCGGCCCGAAACCAGCCGCACGCCCTGACTTAGCCGCCACGCTTCTCCCGTGCCACCGCCCGCCAGCCGATGTCACGGCGGCAGAAACCGGCCGGCCAGTCGATGGCATCGACCGCGCGATAGGCCTTCGCCTGCGCCTCCGCCACGCTTGCTCCGCGCGCCGTGACGTTCAGCACCCGGCCACCGTTGGCCAGTATGCGCTTGCCGTCCGCCTTGGTGCCGGCGTGAAAGATCTGAACGTCATCGGCAGCGCTGGCCCGTTCGAGCCCACCGATCTCGGTGCCCTTCTCTGGCGTACCGGGATACCCCTTCGCCGCCATCACCACCGTCAGCACCGCGCCGTCGTGCCAGTCCAGCCGAACGTCGCCGAGCGTACCGTCCGCGGTTGCGAGCAATGCCGGAACGAGATCGGATTTCAGCGCCATCATCAGCACCTGGCATTCCGGGTCGCCGAACCGCACGTTGTATTCGATGAGCTGCGGACCATCCTTCGTGATCATCAGTCCGGCAAACAGCACGCCCTTGAATGGCGTACCGCGTTTCGCCAAGCCGGCAAGCGTCGGCCGGATGATCTCATTCATCGTCCGCTGCATCATCTCGTTCGTCATCACCGGAGCCGGCGTGTAGGCCCCCATGCCGCCGGTATTGGGCCCGGTATCGCCATCGCCAACCCGCTTGTGATCCTGTGCCGCGCCGAACGCGATCGCGTTGTTGCCATCCGCCAGCGCGAAGAAGCTTGCCTCCTCGCCGTCGAGATAGGCTTCGATGACGACCTCCGAACCCGCTGCTCCGAACGCTCCTTCGAAGCAGGCGTCGATGGCAGCCTCCGCTTCGGCCGATGTCGTGGCAATGACGACGCCCTTGCCGGCCGCAAGACCGTCCGCCTTGATCACGATCGGCAGGTCCTTTCCGGCGAGATAGGTCTTTGCCGATGTCGAATCCTTGAAGCGGCCATAGGCGCCGGTCGGAATGCCGAACTCCGCGCACAGATCCTTGGTGAAACCCTTCGAGCCCTCCAGTTGCGCTGCTGCCTTCGACGGTCCGAAATGCCGGATGCCCGCACGTTCGAGATCATCGGCAAGCCCGGCCACCAGCGGTGCCTCCGGCCCGATCACTACGAAGCCGATATCATGCGAGCGACAGAACGCGACCACCGCAGCATGGTCGGAGGGATCGACCTCGATGCAAGTCGCGACCGCTGCGATGCCCGGATTTCCAGGTGCCGCGTAAAGCTTGCCGGCCAGCGGGCTCTGCGCCATCCGCCACGCCAGAGCGTGCTCGCGTCCGCCCGCGCCGATAATGAGGATGTTCATGAAATCGCTCGCGTTTTTTTGCGTTGATGGGGCCTGGCGCAGGGCTCATTGGCGCCGCGGGTGATGTATCATCGAACCGGCCGCGGCTGGAAGCAGGAGGTTGGATGCCCACAGATAACGACCGGGAAATGCTGTCTGCCCGCCCGCAGACCGGTCAGAACACCCCGGAGTTCTCCGTCTCCGAGCTGGCCGGCGCCATCAAGCGCGCGGTCGAGGACGGTTTTGGCCACGTGCGCCTGCGCGGCGAGATTTCCGGCTATCGCGGCCCGCACGCCTCCGGCCACAGCTATTTCGCCATCAAGGACGACAAGGCCAAGATCGAGGCCGTCATCTGGCGCGGGTCTCTCTCCAAGATGCGCGTCAAGCCCGAGGAGGGCATGGAGGTCGTCGTCGAGGGCCGCGTCACCACCTATCCCAACTCCTCCAAGTACCAGATCGTCATCGAGCGCCTCGAGCCAGCAGGCGTCGGCGCCCTGATGGCGCTCCTCGAGCAGCGCAAGCGCAAGTTCGCGGCCGAGGGACTGTTCGACGAGGATCGCAAGCGCACACTGCCATTCTTACCGCGCGTTATCGGCATCATCACCTCGCCGACCGGCGCCGTCATTCGCGACATGCTGGCCGGCTTTGCCGAGCGTTTTCCGGCCCATGTCATCGTCTGGCCGGTGCGCGTGCAGGGCGAAGGCAGTGCCGCCGAGGTCGCCGCCGGTATTCGCGGTTTCAACGCCATAGGTAAGGGCGGCCCGGTGCCGCGTCCCGACGTGCTGATCGTTGCGCGCGGCGGCGGCAGTCTGGAGGATCTGTGGAGCTTCAACGAGGAAATCGTTGTGCGTGCCGCTGCCGATAGCGACATCCCCTTGATCTCGGCGGTCGGCCACGAAACCGATTGGACGCTGATCGATCTGGTCGCGGATGCCCGCGCGCCGACGCCGACCAAGGCCGCGGAATGGGCCGTGCCGAAGTTTTCCGAGCTGGCCGAGCAGACGCAGAAGCTCGGCCTGCGCCGCGACGTTGCCCTGCGCCGGCTGATCGAGCAGGCACGCGCGCATTGGCGTGCGGCGGCCCGTGGTTTGCCGCGCCGCGAGGATATTCTCGCCCTGCCGCGCCAGCGCTTCGATGCGGTGGAGCGGCGTCTCGGTCGTGCGTTGATCGCCAACACGCGCGCTCACTATTTGCGCCATACCCGCATCGCCAGCCGTCTGACGCCGCGCCTCGTCCTGGCGCGCTTGGAGCGCACGCATGACCGTCTGGAAACCTATTCGTTGCGGGCCGCGCGCGCCTTCGCTGCAAGTGTAGCGACCCGCCGCGGCAAGCTCGACGGATTGGCCAAGCTCGCCGGGAGCCTGAGCTATCAAAGCGTGCTGCAGCGTGGCTTCGCCCTCGTTCGCGACGAGCGTGGCACCATGGTGCGCCGCGCTCATGTCATACACGCGGGCCAGGGCCTGGACATCGAATTCGCCGACGGCCGCATCGGCGTGACCGCCGGGACGGCGAACCCGTCTCCATCGCGGCCGGGAGGCACCACCGGCGGCCACACGCCCGGCGCCGTGCCGAGCAGGGCAAGCTCTGATACCCGATCGACGTCAAGGGCAGCCGAGCCCGCAGCACTGTCGGGGGAGGCGGCGGCGCGGCCGCCGCGGCGTCACCGTGACAGCGGCCAGGGCTCGCTCTTCTGACCACTGTACCGCCTTTGTGTGTTGCTTCCGGGCACTTGGCCAAGTGCGGTGTGAGCACCACATCAACTTTGGTGTTTGCCCTTTTGAGGTCTTTGTGAGGGGCGGGCGGCGCTTTCGTTTGCGGCGGGCGCGACATTGCGCTAGAGCCTGATCGCCTGAGCTGGAACCACTTCAGGTTCCAGCGACGGCGTGAATCAGACTCTCAAACAAGGGCTTAGAGCAGGCCAAATCGGCCAACTTGGATCAACCAAGATTGAACATGCTCTAGTTCCACGAATGGAAGACGGGTCCGGGCTCACGATGAATCGCTTCGACAAGATTTTCGGCATCAAGGGCGAGGCCAAGGTGCGCTACCTCGATGGCGAGTTCCAGGTCATCGAGCAGGGCGATTTCGTGCGTTGCGCAGTGACAGGTCAGACCATTCCGCTCGCAGAATTGAAGTACTGGAGCGTCGAGCTTCAGGAGGCCTACGCCACCGCTGAAATCTCCTTCAACCGCTACAAGAGCCTGCGCCGCCCCTGATCGTGACGCTGCGCCTCGGCCTCAGCCACTGCGCGCGCGATCGCCCCCAGTTGCAAACGCCGCTTGCAGCAGCGCATCGCATCGCTCGCCGTCCCTAGAATCGAGAACGAGCCGAATGGGCAGCGCCCGCGCCAATTGGGCAAGACGTGTGGCAGCAGCACCGGCCCCTTCGAGCCGCACCAGATCCTTCTCCGTCGTGACGAGCTGGGCGCCGGCCTGCTCGGCCCGCGAAAGCAGATGTTCTGCATCGCGCTCGCTGAAGGCGTGGTGATCCTTGAACGCGAAGCGCTCGACGATCCTGCCGCCGCATCGCTCCACCATCTGAAAGAAGCGCTGCGGATTGGCGATGCCGGCAAAGGCAATAAGCGGCCGCGCGCCAAGCCAGTCGAGAACGCCGTCGGGTTGTGTGCGTGCCGCCAACACCGGCCCGTGAAACTCGTTCCGCAGCCTCTCCAGCCACGAGCCCTCTCTTGACGCCGACAAGCTTTCGTTGCCGCTGTCGGCTGCTGCATCCGGCATCGGATCGTTGACCAGAATGGCGTCGGCAAGTCCGAGCTGAACCTCGATCGGCGCGCGCAGCGGCCCTGCCGGTATTACCAGACCGTTGCCGAGCCCGCGTTTCGCATCGACGATGGCGATCGACAGGTCCTTCGCGAGTTGCGGGTTCTGCAGTCCGTCGTCCATGACGATGACGGTCGGCGCAACCGCGGACTGTTCGATCGCGATCGCACCGGCACGACGGTCGCGCGCGATCAGCGTCGGCGCGATGCGCTGGAGCAGCAGCGGCTCGTCGCCGACCTCGGCTGCCGTGTCGCGACCGCCGTCAACCCAGTGCGGACCCTGCGTGCGCCCGCCATAGCCGCGCGACAGGATCGCCGGCCGCTCGCCCATGTCCTGCAGCCGCTGCACGATATGCATGGTGAAGGGCGTCTTGCCGGTGCCACCCGCCGTGAAATTTCCCACGCAAATGACCGGCAGGCGCGAGCGGTAGCGCGGGGTGTTGGTCAGCCGCGCCTTGGCCCGCCACCCGTAGAGGCTCGCTAGCGGACGCAGCAGGCGCGCCATCGCCGTGTCGGCCGGTCCGTACCACCAGGATGGCTCATCAAGAGGCACGGCTCAGCCCGCCGTGCAGTGCCAGCATGTCGAGCACCGTGCGCGTCGTCAATTCGAGCGCACCCGACAGGCCCGCGAGCGCTGTCTGCGCTCCCTTTTGTGCTCGCGCCAGTTGCGCACCGTCGCTCAACAGCGCATCGGCGGCTTTGGCAAGCGTCTCCGAGTCCGTCACGACGCGGGCACCGCCATTCCGGATCAACGCTTCGTAGCTGTCCGTGAAGTTGTGCGTATGAGGTCCGGTCAGAACCGCCGCGCCGAGCCGCACCGCCTCGATCGGATTCTGCCCGCCGTGCGGAATGAGCGATCCGCCGATGACCGCGATCGGGCACAGCGTGTAGAACGTGCCCAGTTCGCCGATCGTGTCGGCGACATAGACGTGTGTGCCTTCCGCGGGAACCGCACCTGTGGCGCGACGGCAGGCATTCAATCCCTCGTCCGCGAGCATGGCTGCGATCGCCGGTCCGCGCTCGGGATGACGCGGCACGATGACGAGCAGCAGGCCCGCATGCTTTGCGGCCAGCAGCTTGTAGGCGGCCACCACCTGCTCGTCCTCGCCCGGATGGGTGCTCGCCGCCAGCAGCATCGGCCGAGACCGGACCGCAACCCGCAGCCGCTCGAGTTCTCGCATGTCGACGGGCGGCGGTGGCGAATCGATCTTCAGGTTGCCGCTTATCACCACATTGCGCGCGCCCAGTAGCGAGAACGATCGCGACAGCCGCTCGTTCTGCGCCAGGATCACGGAGAAGCGGCTGAACAGGGCGAGCGCCATCCTGCCATTGCGGCGCCAGCGCTTGAAACTGCGTGCCGACATGCGGGCATTGATCAAAGCCAGCGGGATCTTGTGCGCCGACGTTTCGAGGATCAGGTTGGGCCAGATTTCAGATTCTGTGAAAATTGCCAGATCCGGCTTCCAGTGGTCGAGGAAGCGGCGCACGTAGCGCGGTGTATCGAGCGGCACGAACTGGTGCAGCCCGATCGGTCCGATGCGCTGGGTTGCAAGCTCGGCCGACGTTCGGGTGCCCGTTGTCAGCAGGAATCGCAAATCCGGCCGCGCCTCGCTCATCTTCGTGATGACGGGCAATGCCGCGTTGGTCTCGCCGATGCTCGCAGCGTGCGCCCACACCAACTGGCCCGTTGGCCGCGCTGCCGAGGCAATACCGTAGCGCTCGTTGCGACGCGCTGCGACTTCCTTCCCCTGCCGCGCCCGAAGCGCAAGCCAGGCTGGCAGCAGCGGCTCGACCACGCGCGTTACGGCGCGATAGGTCTTCAATCGAAAACCTGGTTGCGGCAACGGCACGTCGGGACCCTGGGCCGCAGCAGGGGTTGCGCGCGCCACGTCTGCCCCGGCAAGCTGATACGCGCGCCGTGTTGCTTGATTGAGCGATCGCTCCAGGTTGCAACGCAGGCTCTCCAGCGTCTCAGGCGTCGCATCGCGCGGTACAGTGATTGGTGTGCCGCCGACCGCCACCAGCGTCGAGTGCGGCAGGTTGATCGTCATGCGGCTCCAGGTGTTGAGCGACAGGAACCGCGACGTCGCCACTGCAACGGGAATAATCGGCCGCCCCGACAGCCGGGCGAGCGTGATGATGCCCTCGCCAGCCCGTCGCGCGGGGCCTGGCGGCACGTCCGCCGTCATGCAGATCGACGCGCCGTCGGCCAGCGCCTTGACGGCCAGCCTGAGCGCCTGCGCCCCGCCCTTGTCCTTACGCCGCCCGCCGGCGCCGGCGCCACGGATGAGCTCTGTGCCAAGCTCCGCCAGCGCATTGCCAATCAGCTCCGCGTCGCCATGCCGTGCCACCATCGCCTTGACCGGCGCGTTATGTGTGTTGAGGGTCGAAACCATCATGAACTGGCCGTGCCAGAAGGCTATGATGGCCGGGTGTGCGCCATACATCTGGTCGGGCAGGTCAGCGGGCTCGAACAGGCGCGAAGAGGTTCGCTCCACATGCCGGATGAGCCGCGCGATGGCACGCCCTGTCGATGCTGAAATTTTCAATGATTTCAATGGTGAGCGTGCCATGCCGCTGGGGCGCCTCGACGGTCTGCCAGGGTAGCTTGGGAGAAGGCGGTTGAATGCCTTGCGCAAGGTTCCTATAGCGCTTAATTAGCGAAAGCAATGAACTCGCGCACGTCCGTTGTCCATTGCGGTGGACGGCTTTCGCATCGAAGATCGCGGCGTAGTGTTGGCTGGATAGGGGTTGATGGCAACGCTCTTGAAGCAGTCACGCCGGGCGGTGCGGCGGCGGACAGATCGGCTGCGACAATTGCTTGTCGAGCGGACGCCCGGCTGGGCACGCAAGCGTTTCGGCAGGCCCGCGGCTTATGCCGAGCTGATGTTTGTCGATCACGGCCTGTTTCGCGTGCTCTATCTTAACCGCCACCGCCTATCGCGCAACGCTTGGCGGGCGGCTCAGCCAGCCCCGCGTGACATCCGCCGCTTCGCCAAGGAGGGTGTACGCACGATCGTCAATCTGCGCGGCCCACGCGACTGCTCGAGCTATGCGCTGGAGCAGGAGGCGTGTGACCGTCACGGGCTGCACCTCGTCAACTATCAGGTACGCTCGCGCGCCGCTCCGACCGTCGAGGAGATCAAGGGCGCTGCCGCGCTGTTCGACAAGGTTGAATATCCGATCGTCATGCACTGCAAGTCGGGCGCCGATCGCGCCGGCCTGATGAGCGTTCTCTACATGCATTTCAAGGAGGGGATGCCGATCGCCGAGGCCAAGCGCCAGCTGTCGATCCGCTTCGGCCATTTCCGCCAGGCCGACACCGGCGTCCTCGATCACTTTTTCGATCGCTACTTGGCCGACAACGTGCGCCGGCCGATGCCGTTCATGCAATGGGTGGAGACCGCCTATGATCCCGACGAGGTCAAAGCGAGCTTCCACGCCAAGGGTTGGGCCAACCGCCTCGTCAATTCGATCCTGCGGCGCGAATAGAGCATGTTTAGCTGAAGTGTGCGCCGTTCAGCGTGAAAAGCATGCTCAAATAAAGAGATGGAGTGCGATCGCGTCTCGATCATAGGCGAACAAGCTCTAAGTGAATCGCGAGTAGTCCGATCGATCGCTGCCTCAGCCGCTTTCGTCCGTCAGCAGCTGCGAGCGCACCAGGTCGGCATAGATTCCACCGTGGGCTATGAGCGCGCCGTGCTTACCCGTCTCTATGATGCGGCCCTGTTCCATCACGCAGATGAGGTCCGCGTTGCGCACGGTTGACAGCCGGTGCGCGATGACCAGCGTCGTGCGCCCTTCCGTGAACTTGTCGAGCGCGGCGTGCACCAGCCTCTCCGACTGCGTATCAAGGGCGCTCGTAGCCTCGTCCAGCAGCAGGATCGGCGCGTTCTTCAGGATCGCGCGCGCCAGCGTGACGCGTTGCCGCTGGCCGCCCGACAGTCGCAGTCCGCGGTCGCCGATCGACGTGTCGTAACCCGCCGGCAGCTCCAGGATGAAATCATGCGCGGCCGCCGCCTTCGCTGCCGCGACGATCTCCTCTTCGCTGGCGTCGAGCCGGCCCAGCACGATGTTGGCGCGGATCGTATCGTCGAACAGTGTCACGTCCTGGCTGACGATTGAGATCGCCTTGCGCAGCGACAGTAGCGTCGTTTCATCGATCCGTTGTCCGTCGATCAGGATTGCACCGCTGGTGACGTCGAACAGCCGCGGCACCAGGTTGATGAGCGTCGACTTGCCGGCACCCGACCGGCCGACCAGCGCGACCGTGGTCCCGCCGGCGACGTCGAGCGTCAGGTTCTTCACCGCATGTTCACGGGAATCGCCGCCATAGATGAAGGATACATCTTCGAAACGGATGTTGCCGGCGCTCACTATCAGAGGCTTTGCGCCGGGCCGGTCGACCACCGTCGGCTTCTCGTCGAGCAGCGCGTAGACGTTCTCCGCGGCCGCCAGTGCCTCCTGCACCTTTCCGGCGAGATTGCCGATGGCGCGGATCGGCTGCGCCGCCATCAGCAAGGCAGTGACGAACCCCATGAAGTCGCCGACCGTCGAGGTTCCGTTGGCAATCCGCCAGTACGCGAACGCGATCACGCCTGCCACGGCAATCCCGCCGAACGCTTCCAGCATCGGGTCGAGCCGCGCCTTGTTGCGCACCGCCTTCATCCTGAGCCGGAACACCTCCTCGAAAGATGCATTGACGCGCTTGGACGCATAGTCCTCCAGGTGGAACGACTTGATGAGCCGGGTTCCCGACAGCTTCTCCGAAAGCTCGGCGGTCATTTGTCCGAGCTCCGCCTGCGTGCGCTTCGCCACTTTGCGCAGCCGCTCGGAAATGATCATGATCGGCAGGGCGGCGAGCGGATAGACGCCGAGCACGATGAGCGACATCGCCCAGTCGAGATAGACCATCGTCCCCACCAGCACGACGATCGACAGGGTGTCGCGCACAGTCGTGCTGAGGCCCGCCATCACCCCCTGCTCCAGGTAGCCGACATCGTTGGTCAACCGCGACATCAGCCGTCCCGGCGTCTCCCGCGACAAACGCGCGAAATCCGCGTGCATCAAGTGGCTGAACATCTTCTGCTGCAGGTCGGTGCTGAGCCGGGCGACGATGCGGCTCGAGGTGACAGTGTGCAGATAAAGGAACACGCTGCGCACGGCTGTAATCAGCACGATCGCGCCGAGCACCAGCGGCAGCATCTGCGGCTCGCCCTTGAGCAGTGTGTCGAACGAGCTCTTGATGATGAGCGGGTAGGCGCCTGTCGCCGCCGCCAGGCAGGCCGTCAGCAGCAGCGCGAACAACAGGCTTTTCCAGCGTGGCCACACCCAGTCGTTGAGGAAGCGGCCAAGCAGATGCCGCGACTGGCTGTCAAATGCACGCGCACCCTTGCCGCCCACCGGGATGCCGGGCGAAGGGGTGGCGGCGTTGCCGGATGGAGGACTGCTCTTATCCATCGACACAAAGCCTCCAGCCTTGCCGCAAGGGCCGTGCCCGCGACGAGGCGCCGGCTGTGGCCCGCGGCATGATAGCAGTCGAGCCACCGCTTAACGTGCGCACTGCCGGAGTACCCTCTGCGATGGCCACCTCGATCATGCCGTCGCTTGAGGATCGAGAAGCCTATGCAGGTGCACGATGAAATAGCGCATGTGTGCGTTGTCGACCGTTCGTTGCGCCGCACCTTTCCACGCTTTGTGCGCTTCCGCGTAGTTGGGGTAGATCCCGACGACGTCCAGATGGCTGAGGTCGCGGAAGGTGACGCCGTCGAGCTCGTCGAGTTCGCCGCCGAATACCAGATGCAGGAGCTGTTTGGGCTGGGCGTCTTGATTGCTGGCCATGAATGTCCGTTCCGATTCTGAGTGTGAACTGACGAGTCAAGCAACTCTTTGAGCAGGCCACAGCGACCGGCCTGATTGTTTCGAGTTGGGACCTGCTCCAGATGCAGGCTACCTCGTCGGGTTCGATCAGCCAGTTGGCTGATACCAACAACAAGGCAACGTGGCTGGCGGTCCTGCCCAAGCACTTTGGCACGCCGGATAACCGGCTGTTTACGCTAATGCTTAATCAAAACGGAAGTGGTTTGTGTCAAACTCAACGAATTGGTTCCCTTGACGAACCATGTAAGTCACAGACGAGGCGACGGCGGCGCGGCAGGTCGGGGGGCCTGACGCGCCGTGCCTTTTGTCGCGCCGACGCCACCGTGGCCATCAGGCGGGTGAAGCGCTACCCCGCCCGCGAGCCCCAAATCACCAGCATATCGACCAGCAAACCCGCGAACAGCACCAATCCGGCATTGCGATTCGACCGGAAGCGTTTCAAGCAGTTGTCGGCGTCCGCGGTATCGAGCGTAAAAACCTGCCAGGCGAGGTGTCCGCCAACCAGGCCGAGCGCGGCAAGCGTGATGAGCTGTCCCCCGGCCGCCACCACGGCAATTCCCCACAACATGAAAGCACCCAGATAGAATGCGCCGACCCAGGTTGGTGTTGCTTCGCCGAATTTGAGCGCCGTCGATTTGAGCCCGAGCATCAGGTCGTCCTCCTTGTCCTGATGCGCATAGATCGTGTCATACCCGATCGTCCACAGCACCGAGCCCGCATAAAGCGCCAGCGCAGGCAGCGCGAGAGACCCCTTGAGACTCGACCAGCCGACCAGAGCCCCCCAATTGAAAGCCAGACCCAGCACCAGTTGCGGCCAGTACGTGAAGCGCTTCATGAACGGATAGATCAGCACGATCAGCAGTGAGCCGACCGCCAGACACATCGTGAAAACGTTGAACTGCATCAGAACCGCGAGGCCGGCCAGACCGAGGACCACCACGAATGCGATCGCTTGTCCGAGCGTCACTTGCCCTGACGGAATCGGCCGGCTCTTGGTCCGCGACACCTGTGCGTCGAAGTCGCGGTCGACGATGTCGTTATAGGCGCAGCCCGCCGCCCGCATCACGAACGCACCGATGGCGAACAGGACGACGTACCATAGGTTGGGAAAAGGTTGGCCACTGTCGATCGCGGCCAGGCTCAGTGACCACCAGCACGGCAGCAGCAGCAGCCAAGTCCCGATCGGCCGGTCGGCGCGCGCCAGCCTCAGATAAGGCCGCCAACCTTCCGGGGCGTAGGTATCGACCCAGTTGCCCTTGGGCGCGTCGATGACCGGCGGCGGGACCTGGCTCTTGGAAGGCAGCATCGGGGCTTCTGGCGCAGGGCTCGGCATTTCGTGATTCTGGTCTTGGGATGGTTGGACATCCAGCTGGCCCGGAACCTAGTTACTTTCACGGCTGCAGGAAACCATTCTTAAGTCCGCTTGGCCTGCACGACTGCGATATTGCGCCGCTGTTACTGGCCGGTTCGGTCCGTATGGCCGGGTCATGAAGGTTTGCAGGCACACGCCGTTACGATATGACGCCGCCATGGCGGTTCATGATTTTGATGCCCAGCGGCTCTGGATAGCGCATGATCTCGCGGCGGGCGGCGAGATAGCGCTGACGCGCGAGCAGTCGAACTATCTGCGCAATGTTCTGCGCATGGGCGATGGCGACAACATTCTGGTGTTCAACGGCCATGATGGCGAATGGCGCGCGCGGTTGCGGCCGGTGGGCAAGCGCGACGGCGTTCTGGAGCTCGAAAGCCAGACCCGGCCGCAGGACGCACCGCCCAACCTCATCTACCTGTTCGCGCCACTGAAGCGCGCCCGTCTCGATTACATGGTTCAGAAGGCCGTCGAAATGGGCGTCGGCCGCCTCATGCCCGTGCTGACGCGGCGCACGGTCGCCGAGCGCGTCAATTTGCAGCGTATGCGAGCCAACGCGATCGAGGCGGCCGAGCAGTGCGGGATCTTGAGCCTGCCCGACATCGAGGAGCCGCAACAGCTTGCCGCCGTGTTGGAGGATTGGCCCGACGACCTTCCGCTCGTTTTCTGCGATGAGGCCGCCACTGTCACGAATCCACTCGATACGCTCCAGCGGCTGAAGGCAGGACGACCACCAGACGGCAAGATCGCCGTTCTTGTCGGGCCGGAAGGCGGCTTTGATCCGGCAGAGCGCCAGCAGCTGTTGCGCTTGCCATTCGTGATACCGCTGTCATTGGGACCGCGCATCATGCGCGCCGACACCGCTGCGGTAGCCGTGCTGGCGCTGATCAATGCGGCACTAGGCGATTGGTATCAGACGCCATGATGCTGCCGCAGTGACTCTCGAACATCTGTGGCTGCAAGTCGAATGCGGGGCTGCGGATTATGCTCGCGGCGTTCGCATCGAATTGCAGGGGTTGGGGGAAGACGGGTCGGGGGACGGGCTGCGTTCTTGGTACTCGGTATTGGCCGCTCGATGGACCATCGGGCTTCGATCATCGGCTCTCCCGAACGCAGTTCGGCGGCACACGCGGAAGGTGCCGCCAGTCCCGTGAGTGTCGCGTCATGTCACATCCGCACGAGCGCAGCCGAAATCTGGCTGTAGTGCCCCTGAAAGTTGAGAAGCGAACCGCCTCCGCGTCCCGCGGAGCAACTCGGTATGTTGTTCTGGGCGTTGTCGTTGCCATCTCTGCACTCGATCCGATGCAGTGGGGCATTCCAGCAAGCCAAGCCTCGGACTTTCCGCGCTTTGTGGCGCAGCCTCAGATCAGCACGATGCAGCAGGCATTGCTCGCATATTCGGCGTCGGCGCTGACTGAAGACCCGCGGCGGGTGCCCTCGTTCATTGGGTCAGGCGCAGCCCGAGCCTTGAATTCCGCGATGTTGCCGCTGGCGGCGCCGATGCCGGGTTTCGGTCCGGAACTGTCGACGTTCGACTTTCACGAGACGATGTTGAAGGCTCGCCGTGATGCGGGCGACGCCCGAGCCTTGTCCGATGTCGTTTCCCGCCGTGCCGCCGCCATCAGCGAACGAATGCTCGCAGGTCACGAGCCGCAGGTCCCTGAAGGCGCGCTGGCTACTGCTGCTGCAGCAGAACCATCGCAATCACAGGAACTCGCACAGCATTTCGCGTTCGCGGCAGCGGCGCCGTTCGAATCCATACCGGTGGAGAATCCTCCCAAGGTCCAGGCAGCAGCGCCGCAGACGCGGACGGCGCCTCCGGTGGCAGGCAGCCCAGTAGGTGCCAAGTCGCCGTCGGATAAGGCAGCTGTGGCCCTCGCAGAATCCGAATCCGCCAGCGATCCGGTCGCAGGCGTAGCTAAGCCCGCACCGTTGCCGCGTCCGGCATTGCCGGGCCGCATGACCTTGGGCGCAAGGGTGTCGGCTGACGATGCGAGCCTTGATCGAGGCGCGGCCCCTCTGGAAGGCTCTGCCGGCGAGAATCTGCCACTGCCCAGCGGTGTCGGCATCATTCCGCCGCGCGCAGGAGCATCCGTGATCGCGATAAGGACGGTGCCGGTGATGCCGGCGAGTGCTCTTTCAGTGGATGGAGAGGGCGCCAGCGGGCCCGCGCAGTCAGCACCGGATGAACCGCGCAAGTCCCAGGCGGCGGCCACGAGTTTCGCGCCACTCGCACCACCCAAGGATCGCAGCGGCCAAGCCGAAAGCAAGTCCAAGGGCAACGAGGAGTCACGCCATCCCGAGTCCAAGAAATTGAAAGCTGACCCGCGTTCAACGGGCCCCTCCGCCGCGCAGCCCACTGCGGTGGCGCAGCGCACGCCTGCCGCTCCACCTGCTGAACCTGCCAAACAGGAATCTTGGCTGTTCTCGTGGTTTAAGCCATCGCCGCCGGCCAAGGGCTTTGCCGTTCCAAAGGAGATCGGCGCGTTCGGCTGGACTGGTGACTGATCTGTCCCTCCTCGCCGCACTTGAACCTGCATGTCAAGGGCACCCCGGCGCGGCCGCGCCAACAGCTCCGGCCGGTCGCCTGCTCACACGCACAATCGCAATAACGAGACTTGTGCGCGGACCGGGCGGGCCGCATAAGGAGCGGACAAAAGGTAGCCGGAACCACTGGCTCCCGCACGTGCCGATCGCAGAGTCCGCAGACTAACCAGCCCCAACCGCCACCACAACGAGAGCCCGCATTCATGTCGACCCGCGTCGAAGGCGCCGAGAGCCCGCTCGTGCGCTCCACCGATGATCTGGTGGCCTGGATCGCCGCTGGCGAGAAGCCGGAGGCGAATTGGCGCATCGGCACCGAGCATGAGAAGTTTGTGTTCTATACCGACACGCGCCAGCCCGTGCCCTATGACGGCGATCGCGGCATCCGCGCATTGATGGAGGCGATGGTCGATTGCTGCCGCTGGGTGCCGATCAACGAGGGCGATCACATCATCGCCTTGCGCCGGCCGGAGGGCGAGATCGGCGGCACCATCAGCCTCGAGCCCGGCGGCCAATTCGAGCTGTCCGGCGCGCCAGTGACCACATTGCACGAGACCGCGGCGGAGACCGAGGAGCATCTCTACGAAGTGCTCCGTGTCGGTGAGCGGCTGGGCATCGGCTTCCTTGGCGTCGGCTTCTCGCCCAAGTGGGCACTCGCCGAGACACCGCGCATGCCCAAGGAGCGCTACGCGGTAATGACCCGCTATATGCCCCAGGTTGGCAGCCGCGGCCTCGACATGATGTACCGGACCGCCACCATTCAGGTGAACCTCGATTTCGCCAGCGAGGCGGACATGGTGCAGAAGCTGCGCGTGTCGCTCGCCCTGCAGCCCATCGCCACGGCCCTGTTCGCGTCATCGCCGTTCACCGAGGGGCGCCCGAACGGCTTCAAGTCGATGCGCAGCGAGGTCTGGCGCGACACCGATAAGGCGCGGACCGGGCTGTTGCCTTTCGTTTTCGAGCCGGGCATGGGCTATCAGGCCTATGTCGATTACGCGCTCTCCGTGCCGATGTACTTCGTCTATCGCAATGGCCGCTACATCGACGTCGCCGGCCGCTCGTTCCGCGATTTCATGGCCGGCCGGCTGCCGGGTCTCGAAGGCGAGCACCCCACGCTCGACGACTGGTCAGACCACCTCACCACGCTCTTCCCAGAGGTCCGCATGAAGCGCTTCCTGGAGATGCGCGGAGCCGACGGCGGGCGCTGGGGCCGCATAGTTGCACTTTCGGCGCTGTGGGTCGGCCTGCTCTATGACGAGACCGCTCTGGCGGGTGCCTGGGATCTGGTCAAGAACTGGACCCGCGAGGAACGTGACCAACTGCGCCGGGACGTGCCCCGCCACGCTCTGGACACGCCGTTCCGCAAGGGCAGCGTACGAGATGTTGCCGCCGAGGTCTTGACCCTATCGCGCATCGGTCTGCGCAACCGCCGCCGCCTGGATCGCCTGGGGCAGGATGAGACGATCTACCTGGCTCCCGTCGAGGACGCTGTCGCGCGCGGCAAGACCTGCGCCGACGAACTGCTTGAAAGGTACAACGGACGCTGGGGCGGATCGGTGGATCCGATGTTCTCCGAGTTCGCGTTCTGATCCAAATCGGGAGATGTGGCGCGGCCGTCGCAGTGGAACGTGGTAAATGGCTGCTACGGGCAGGCGTGAGCCGAGTTCCGCCGCATCCTTCAGGCTACATTCATCGACCCCCAGCTAGCCTGGCAAGCTGCTGTGGGGCAGGATGCGTCGGATTGATCCGCACGGATATCGTCTGACGCAGGTGTGGTGCGGTTTCCGGAGGTCCGGTTTGACCTTTCCAAGGATCATTTCCGTGTTGGTTGTGGCGGCGCTGCTGTGCGCGTCCGTCATCGCCGCTGGCTATGCGCCCTCGGCAGCTGCCAACGAGTGCGCGGCGAACTGCCGTCAGCAGCATAACCAGTGCCGCATCTCCACCAAGGGCAACTCCAGCTGCGATGCGCGCCTGCAGCAGTGCCTGCAATCCTGCATGAAGCGCTGAGTCGCTAGAGTCTGATCGGCTGAGATGGAACCAGTTCTGGTTCCAGCGAAGGCGTGATTGAGACTCTCAAACAAAGGCTTAGAGCAGGCCACAGTGGTCGTAGTGATTCCATCAAGGTCAGACCTGCTCTAAATGCTGCCTCTCGGGGCGGCACGCAGGCAGTGCATCTCAGCCCACGATCACCACACACAGGCTGCGCGGCCCATGCGCGCCAATGACGATCTTGCCGCCGATATCGGCCGTGCGAGAAGGTCCCGAGACATAGTTGAGCGTTCGCGGCATGCCACCCGCGCCGAACTGGTGTCGTACCAGCGCATTGGCCTCCTCGTAGCTGCCGACGATCGCTTCGCGCGCTACGACGATGATGTGCGTTGCCGGCAGGAACGCCAGCGTAACCGGGTTGTCGCGACCTGCCGCAATGACGAGCGTCCCGGTCTCTGCGATCCCGGCAAGGGCGTGGTGAAGGCCGGTCGCATCGTCCGGCTCTGCCGCGCCTTGGCTGACAGTCAGGCCAATGTTGGACGCCCACGGCATCGACGCCAATCGCGCGTCGCTGCCCATGCGGATCGCAGCTGGGAGCCCGCGCTCGCCAAGATACCTGGCCACGGTCTGCGGCACGTCGGCGGCGGCACCGACCTCGATCACGGTCGCCTGTTGTCCTTCGAGGTACGAGCGAAACAGCGCGATCCGATCTTGAACCGGTCCGGTTGCCCGCGCCGGCACCAAGACCGCCGCATGTGCGTCGATGCGCCGGCCAGCCACGGCGAGCCTCTCCGCATCGCCGGCCTTGACCTTGAGCGAGCTGCGGATCCGTCCGAGGATGGCCGTGCGGGCAGAGCTCATCGCGGTACCCCCCGTTGAGTTTCCACCCACAGCTGCTGGAACGTGCGCCCTTGCGGCGCTGCCAGATCGCGGTGCCGCGTCCATGCGCCGGCAAGTGGAAACCAGCCGAAACGGCCGCGTCCGCGCCCTGCCGCGCCGAGCATCGCCGCGGCGAACCGCATCGCCAGGTGATAGAGCCGCGGCCGCTTGGCGAGCCCGGCCCACATGCCGAGCGCCATGCGCTGGAATAGTGGTGGTTGGCCTGCCTCGAAGTCCGCCTCGCGCCACTGTCGCATCAGCTTCGGCAAAGGAATTCGCATCGGGCAGACACTCTCGCAGCGCCCGCAGAACGTGGAGGCGTTGGGCAGATTGGCGCCCTTGCCGATGCCGATGAGCGCCGGCGTCAACACTGCCCCGATCGGACCGGGATAGACCCAGCCGTAGGCATGACCGCCGACCACGCCGTAGACCGGGCAGTGGTTCATGCACGCCCCGCAGCGGATGCAGCGCAGCACCTCACGGAACCGGCTGCCCAGAAGCTCCGAGCGGCCGTTGTCGAGCAGCACGACGTGATACGCCTGCGGCCCGTCGACGTCGCCGGGACGCCGCGGTCCTGTCGATAGCGTGGCGTAGGTGGTGCATTCCTGTCCGGTGGCCGAACGTGCCAGCAGCCGCAGCAGCGTCGCCAGGTCCTCGCGCGTTGCCAGCACTTTGTCGATCGACGTGATGACGATGTGCACACGCGCCAGCGACTGCGTCAGGTCGCCGTTGCCCTCGTTGGTCACGATCACCGAGGACCCCGTCTCGGCGATCAGGAAATTGGCGCCCGTGATGCCGACGTCGGCGCTGAGGAACTTCTGCCGCAGCACCTTGCGCGCCTCGCCGACGAGGTCGGACGGCTCGACCAGCGGCCTATCCTTGGGCAGGTCCGAATGCGTGCGGCGGAAATCAGCCTCGACCTGCTCCTGCGTCAGGTGGATCGCAGGTGCAATGATGTGGCTCGGCGTCTCGCCGCGGATCTGCAGGATGTATTCGCCAAGATCGGTTTCCACCACCTCGATGCCGGCGCCTTCGAGTTCTGCATTAAGACCGATCTCTTCCGAGATCATCGACTTGCCCTTGGTGACGAGCTTGGCGCCCTCCGCCCGGCACAGCTCCAGGATGATGCGTCGCGCGTCGGCTGCGGTTTCCGCCCAGTGGACATGCGCGCCCGCCGCAGTGGCGTTCTTTTCGTAGATCTCCAGGTAGACGTCGAGCAATTCGAGCGTCTCGTTCCTGAGATCCCGCCCGACGTCGCGAAGGCTTTCGAATTCCGGCAGCTTGTCGCGCGCTGCGGCGCGCAGGGCGACCAGACCACCCGGCAGTCCGGCGAGGGCACCCTGCAGCTGTGCAACCTTGAGCGCGGCCGTCTCGTTGTCCTTGAAGTGTGGCGTCTCGATCTGCATTTCGCTCCCGGAGCGCGGCGCCGGCTCGGTCATGCCAGCTCGAATACTCGGCCTGCAGCGGTCTCTGATCTGCGCTGTTGGGCGCCTCGCGGTCCGCAGGCAACGACCGGACAAGCCACGATAGGCCGCCCGCGCGCGGTGTCAAAGCATGATTGTTCGCCCCGCTCCATCAAACGGCAACGGCTGCGACGGTCGCCCGTCGCAGCCGTTGATTGTCACAAGCCGTCGCGTGCCGCACGGGAAGACGTCTCGGCCGCCGGCAGTTCAGCCGTGCAGCATCTTGAAGATTTCGTCTTTGAGGCGCAGGCGGTGCAGCTTCAGGTTCTCGAATTCCTCGTCGGAGACGTTGATGCCGGCGGCCTCGACCCGATGAACCTCCCGGTTCACGTGATGATATTCGTCAAAGAGCTTCGAGAAGTGCGCATTGTGCATCTTCATGTCGTGGATCTTGTCTTTGTATTCGGGAAACTCTTCGGGGATTTCATGCGGTACGTGCGTCATCCTCGCTTCACTCCTTGTCGTTCCGTCTTGTCGGGCGCTCGTATGGCGCCATGGTTCGGATGGGCATCTTGCCGACGCCCTCTTAGCCTAAGCCTCCGGTCATGTCTTCCCGGTTCGGGGCGGCTCGCCGATCGGTGCCGCGTCAAGATCACCCGCCAGCACCTCCGCGACGTGGCGCACCGCGATCTGACGCCCCTGCCGCTGCAGCTTGCCGGCCATGTTGAGAAGGCATCCAAGGTCGCCTGCCAGTAGCAGGTCGGGACGGGCGGCAACGATGTTGTCCACCTTCTTCTCCACCATGGCGTTCGAGATGTCGGGGAATTTGACCGAGAACGTGCCGCCGAAGCCGCAGCATATCTCCGAGTCTGCCATCTCGACGAGTTCCAGCCCCTTGATGGAAGTCAACAGCTGGCGCGGTTGCGCCTTGATACCCAGTTCGCGCAGGCCCGAGCAGCTGTCATGATAGGTCACACGGCCCGGCGCCGGCCCCTGCAGCGATCGATCGATCGCTTTCATGCCCCGCACGTCGACCAGGAACGAGACGAGTTCGTGAACCCGCGCCGCGAAGGCTTCAGCTTGCGCCAGTGCGCTTGCATCATCTGCGAACAGCCGCGGATAGTGCGATTTCAGCATGCCGGTGCACGAGCCCGAGGGCGCCACGACGTAGTCGCATCCCTCGAACGCGGCCATCGTCTGCAGCGCCAGCGCGCGCGCATAACGACGGTCGCCGGAGTTGTAGGCGGGCTGCCCGCAGCAGGTCTGTCCCTGCGGCACCACAACGTCGCATCCTGAGGAGTTGATGAGTTTGACCGCGGCGAAGCCGACGGACGGGCGCAACACGTCCACCAGGCACGTCACGAACAGTCCGACGCGAGGGCGGGTGCCTGATGCAGTCTCAGTCATACGCTACACCTCGTCACTTGGTCCGCGTGGATCGGGCCAGCAACGATGCTGGCCCTTGCAGAAGCCTATGCCAAGAGCCAATCGAAGCTCGCGCTAGTCAAGGCCGACGTTATGCCGCCACCGCGAGCTGCACTCACTTCAGCGTCTTCAGGTATCCGATTAGGTCGGCCCGGTCCTTCTCGCTCTTGATGCCCGTGAATGCCATCTTGTTGTTCGGCAGGTAGGTCGTCGGCGATTCCAGGTAGCCGTTGAGCGTCACGTCGTCCCACGCCAGCTTTTTCGCCCCGGCCTGCTTCATCGCTTCCGAATAGTTGAACCCTTCGACGCCGCCGGCAATGCGTCCGATGATGCCGTTGAGTTGCGGCCCGACCTTGTTTTTCGCGCCCGCCCCGGCGTCATGGCAGGCGCGGCACTTCTTGAATTGCGCCGCGCCGTTCTCGAGATCCTGCGCCGCCGCAGGTGGCGCGCAGGCAAAGGCAGTCAGCAAGAGGACGGCCGCACTGCGTGTCGGTAACAAGCTCATGGGCAATTCACTCCCGTTCGTGGCGTGTGTTTGGGCTCATGGGGGTGCCGCATACCCCCCAGTCATGGCAGCGGCCGGAGCAAAGTCCGGCCGGCCATGAACTCCTGATGATACGGAATAAGAACGGCTTGGCAATCAGCCGCTATGCGCGCCCGACCGCGCCTTACGGCTCTTCGCAGCCGCAGGAGCACGCGGCGTCGGCTCCTTCATGGCCTTCGCGGCGCTGCCGTTGATTGGGGCTTGTGCCAGCAAGGTCGCGGGCGAGGGGCTCTTGCGCTCCTCGGGCGGATGCGCGGAATAGACCTCTGTCAGGAACTCGATGAACACGTTAACCTTGTTGGGCATGAACTCGCGGCACGGATAGACGGCGAAAATACCCACATTGGAGGACCCGCGATATTGCGGCAGGACCACCTCGAGCGCGCCTGACGCAAGCTCTGGCCCAATGTCCCACCGCGACCGCAGCGCAATCCCCAGCCCGGCGAGCAGCGCCTCGCGAACGAACTCGGCCGAGTTCGAGCGGATATTGCCGCGCACCCGCGCCTGCACATGCCCTTCCGGCCCTTCCAGACGCCACACGTCCTGCGCACCCGCCAGCAGGCAGTTGTATCGTTCCAGATCCGTCAGCGACTTCGGCCGCCCGGCCTGCTGCAAGTACTTGGGCGACGCACACAACACGCGGTCGTCGTTGGCGAGCTTGCGTGCCACCAGCGAGGAATCGCGCAATTCGCCGATGCGGATGGCGACGTCGAAGCCATCGCGGATGATGTCGACGAAATTGTCCGTAAGGTGCATTTCGATTTCGATGTCGGCATATCGCGACAGGAAATCCGGCAGGTGAGGTGCGATATGCAGCCGGCTGAAGGCGGTTGGCGCGGTGACTTTCAGGACGCCGCGTGGGCGTGTGTTGCGGCGGCTGACGAAGTCCTCGGCCTCTTCGATCAGGCTGAGGATGTCGACCACGCGCTTGAAATAGCCCTCTCCGGTCTCCGTCAGCGTCAGGTGGCGCGTGGTGCGTTGAAACAGGCGTGCCCCGAGCCGGTCTTCGAGCAAGCTGATGCGCTTTGACACGACGGCAGGCGAAAGCCCCATCTCGCGCCCAGCCGCTGACATGTTGGCGGTACGCGGAACAAGTCTCCTCCAGCAGCAGGTGTTCGCTCAAGGGCCTGCCTGTTATTTCCATCCATATCGGCGATGCTGCGTCTGTGAAATAGACAAATCGAATATGATCTGTTCGGAAACATTGAAGATCTGCCTTGTTTTTAGGCGTGCTCTGAAGGAATATGACAGTCTGGGAACGAATGCTCTTCAATAAAATTTATGAGCCATGTCAATGAATTTTGCGAATGCGCTACGATCGCCTCGCAAGATTGAAGGCGTCTGCGGCCGGGCTGGACCGCTACCGCCCACCGCGCCACCGCACTCAGCCGGCAACCAGCGACTGACACCCGGATTATCCACTACGTGTGCGACATTCCCGGGGCCGAGCTGGGTTGCCATGCCGCCAGCATGCCTCATCCACCTCGCCGCCAACGGGCAGAGCGCTGCTTAACCGACAAGTCGGTGATCGGTCCTCCGTCTCCGAACGCCGCTAACTATCGCGGCGCTGCCGACACCGGTCGCGAAGATCGATTAGCGCTGCCTCCTGTTACGCGATCCAGCTATCATGCATGTCGTCCGCACGGGCATACGTCAGGACCCGGTTGTCCTTGCAAATTGACCATCGCGAAGGCACAAGCGCCTCGCATAGGAGCCACGAGCTGATGTCACACATTGCGTTGCCCGATCCCGACAGATCGATCATTGCCCGTCGCGATCAGATCGTCGCCGAGCTGACGCGGCTGTTGGGTGCAGACCTCGTCATTGCCGACGAGGACGGACGTCGCGCCTTCGAGACTGATGCCTTGACCGCCTATCGCCGAATGCCGCTCGCCGTTGTGCTGCCGCGCACCACCGAGCAGGTGTCGAGCGTGCTGCGCTACTGCCGCGACAACGGCATCAAGGTGGTTCCGCGCGGAGCCGGCACCTCGCTGTGCGGCGGTGCGCTTCCCGCCGAGGACGCGATCGTTCTATGTGTCTCCAAGATGAACCGCGTGCTCGAGATCAACTACGAGGCGCGCTTCGCCCGCGTCGAGACCGGTATCACCAACCTTGCCATTTCCGAAGCTGTCGCCAAGCAGGGCTTCTTCTACGCCCCTGATCCATCGAGCCAGCTCGCTTGTACGCTGGCCGGCAACTTGGCCATGAACTCCGGCGGCGCCCACTGCCTGAAATACGGCGTGACAACCAACAACGTGCTTGGTGTCAAAATGGTGCTGATGTCGGGCGAAGTGATCGAAATCGGCGGACCGCACCTCGATGCGGATGGTTACGACCTGCTCGGCCTTGTCGTCGGCTCGGAAGGCCAATTCGGTGTCACCACCGAGGCCACCGTGCGCATCATTCGCGCATCCGAAGGCGCGCGCCCCATGCTGATCGGCTTCGCCACGAGCGAGGAGGCCGGCCGCTGCGTCTCTGCCATCATTGCTTCGGGCATTATCCCCGTCGCCATCGAGTTCATGGACAAGCCCGCCATCGAGGTTTGCGAAAGCTTCGCCAAGGCCGGCTATCCGCTCGACGTCGGCGCGCTACTGATTGTAGAGGTCGAAGGCTCGGAAGAGGAAATCCAGGATCGCCTCACCCAGATCAAGGACATCGCCCAGCCCTACGGCGCCCTCAAGGTGGTCATTTCCGATGGCCCCCTGCAGAGCGCTAAGATCTGGAAGGGTCGCAAGTCCGCGTTCGGTGCTATCGGTCGCATCTCCGACTATTACTGCATGGACGGCACGATTCCCTTGAGTCGCCTGCCCCAGGTGCTCACCTCGATCTCCGAGATCTGTGCCCGCCACAAGCTGCGCGTCGCCAACATCTTCCACGCCGGCGACGGCAACCTGCATCCGCTGATCCTTTATGAGGCGAACGATCCCGATCAGTCTTTGCGCGCCGAGCTGGCCGGCGCCGAGATCCTGACGCTGTGCGTCGAGGTTGGCGGCTGTCTGACGGGCGAGCATGGCGTCGGCATCGAGAAGCGTGATCTGATGCGCGTGCAGTTCTCCGATACCGATCTGGCGCTGCAGATGCGCATTAAGACCGTGTTCGATCCTGACTGGCTCCTCAATCCCGCAAAAGTCTTCCCGCTCGACGGGCGCGATGAGAGCTTTGCGGCCGCCTGACTCGAAGGACTGCACTGAGCATGAAGGATGCATTAAGACCGGTCACCGATTGGGAACTTGCGAGCATGGTCGCCAGTTGCGCGTCGCGCAATCAGCCACTCGAGGTGATCGGCAACGCCACCAAGTCGAAGGCGGGCCGCCCGATGCAGACCGCGGCGACCATCACGACGCAAGCATTGCGCACGATTACGCTCTATGAGCCGACCGAGCTCGTCATGTCGGCGCAGGCAGGAACGCCGCTGTCGCTGATCGAGGCGGAATTGGCTTCGCGCAATCAGATGCTGGCCTTCGAGCCAATCGACCTCGCCCCGGCGATTGGCGGGCCCCCGGGCCAGCAGACCATCGGCGGGGTATTCGCCGCCAATCTGTCCGGATCCCGTCGCATCGTTGCCGGTGCCGCTCGCGATCACCTGATCGGAATAAAGGCCGTCAACGGCAGCGCCGAGAGCTTCAAGTCCGGCGGTCGCGTCATGAAGAACGTCACTGGCTACGATCTGGCGCGGGGCATTACCGGCAGTTGGGGTACGCTCGGCATCATGACCGAGGTGACCTTCAAGGTTTTGCCGTGGCCTGAAGCCGCCGCCACACTCGTTTTCCCCGGCTTGACCGAGGATCTGGCCGTCGAGCTGATGTGCGCGGCCATGGGCACTCCGTTCGAGGTGTCGGGTGCCGTGCATCTGACGCCTGGCCTCGCCGCCAAGTTCGAAGCCCGCCCCCAGGGATTGAGCGGCACCGGGTTGACCGCATTGCGGATCGAGAACTTCGTCAAGTCCGTTCTTTACCGGAAGGACGCATTGAAAGCGCTGCTAAAGATCTACGGCGCCCCGCTCGAACTCGACTACGACCCCTCGCTGAAGTTCTGGAGCGAGCTGCGTCGCCTGTCCGTCCTCAGCGATCGCGATGCGGCGCTGTGGCGTATATCGACCTCGCCCGTCAACGGCGCCAAGATCGTCGCCGCCATCCGCAAGCACATGACCGCTGAAGCCTATTACGACTGGTCGGGCGGCCTCATCTGGCTGGAGGTTCCCGCCACTGCCGACGCCGGCGCCAGCGACATCCGTCGCGCCGTCGCGGTGCACGGCGGCCATGCCACGCTGATCCGCGCCGATGCTGCAATCCGTCGCGACGTCGAGGTGTTCCAGCCGCAGTCGCCTGTGCTCGAGCGCATCACGAGGAACCTCAAGGCTGCCTTCGATCCCAAGGGCATTCTCAATCCCGGCCGCATGTATGCCGGCATCTGACCCATGATGGACTGACCACGCGATGCAAACCAACTTCACGCCAAAGCAGCTTGCCGATCCGCGCGTCGCCGAGGTCGACCGGATCCTGCGCCGCTGCGTCCATTGCGGGCTGTGCACGGCGGTATGCTCGACCTACGTGCTGGTCGGCGACGAGCGCGACAGCCCGCGCGGCCGCATCTACCTCATGAAGGACATGTTCGAGAAGGGCAAGGCGGCGAGCCCCGAGGTGCAGCATCACGTCGATCGCTGCCTGTCGTGCCTGTCGTGCACGACCACCTGTCCGGGCGGCGTCGATTACATGCATCTGGTCGATCACGCTCGCGTCCACATCGCCGAGACTGGCCGCCGCAGCCTGAAGGAGCGGCTGATGCGTCGGGTTCTGGCTGCCGTCGTGCCTTACCCAGAGAAGTTCCGCATGGCCTTGAAGGCGGCGCCGCTCGGACGGCCGTTCCTCCCCCTGCTGCGCGCTCTCGGCTTCAAGGAACTGGTCGCCATGCTGGAGCTGGCCCCCGCGCGGCTGCCGTCGCTGGCAAAATACGAAGGACCCGGCGAAGCCCGGACATCGGCGGAGCGGCGTGCGCGGGTCCTGATGCTGGCCGGTTGCGCCCAGCAGGTGCTGCGTCCCGAGATCAACGACGCCACCATCCGTCTGCTTGCGCGGCGCGGTGTCGATGTCATTGTCGCCAACGGCTCGGGCTGTTGCGGCGGGTTGGTTCACCACATGGGCGAGGAGAAGCAGGCGCTGGAACAAGCGCGCCGCAATGTCGATGCCTGGTCGAAGGAGATCGCGAAAGAGCCGGTCGACGCCATCATCATAAATGCATCCGGATGCGGGACCACGGTGAAGGACTATGGCCATCTGCTGGCCCGCGATCCCGAATATGCCGAGCGCGCCAAGACCGTCTCGGCTTTGGCCAAGGACGTCAGCGAGTTCCTTGCCGAATACGACCTGGGCCCGCCGGTGCGCTGGTCGAGCCTGCGCATTGCGTATCACTCCGCCTGTTCCTTGCAGCACGGCCAGCGCATCACCGAGGAACCCAAGGCGCTGCTCACCAATGCTGGCTACACGGTGGTATCCCCGCCAGAAGGACATATCTGCTGCGGCTCGGCTGGCACCTACAACATCTTGCAACCCGAGCTGGCACAGGAGCTGCGCACCCGCAAGGTGAAGAACATTCGCTCGGTCAAGCCCGACGTGGTGGCCGCCGGCAATATCGGCTGCATCACGCAACTGGCGTCCGGCATGGACATTCCCGTCGCCCACACCGTCGAGATGCTGGATTGGGCCTACGGCGGCCCGGTACCCCGCGGTCTGGAGCATCTCGAGCGCTTCGTTTCCGATGTGCCCAAGCCCGAGCCGAAGCTCTATCTGCACACATGAGGCCTTGTCCTCCCGCGGCAAGCATCCTCGGCCGCCGGCCAAACCCTAATTCGTCCGCCGTGTTGACAGACGGCCTTGGTTGTCGTCCCTCAGGACGGCATGAACATTGAGCTTCCAGAAATCGCCTGTGTGTTGGTCCACGGCCGCAATCCCGCGGCCGCCCGGGCGCTGGCCGAGCGCCACTTCGCCTCGGGCGAGATTCTCGACATGGGTACGCAGTCCGGCGAGGACTTGATGCGCGCACTGGCACCGCGCATGGCGGCCGGCAGGATGACGGCAATCATCGAGGCAGGATCGCCACCCGGTGCGCACAAACAGCGAGTCGCCTTAGCTTCGATTGCCCGTGACAACTATGCGCGGCGCTTCGCCCTGATCATGCCTGACGCGCGTCCCGGCGAGCCCAACATCGACGAACGGTTGCGCGGCGACGGTTATCGCGAGGTATTCGAGCTTGCGGAATCGGATCTCGATGCGCTGCAGATCCGTCGCCTGCCGATGCCGACCGATCTGCGCCACGAGTCGGGCGGCTTCGACATCATCGGCGATGTGCACGGCTGCGCCGACGAGCTGGAGCTGCTGCTTGAACGGCTCGGCTACCGTGTCGCCTGGAACGATGACGCTGTCTACGGTCGTATGCCGCAGGTCAAACCGCCCGCGGGCCGCCGCGCGGTGTTCGTCGGTGATCTCGTCGATCGCGGCCCACGCTCGCGCGATGTGCTTGCAATCGTCCTGGCGATGGTGAACTCGGGAGCAGCGCTGCTCGTGCCCGGCAATCATGACGTCAAGTTCCTGCGCTGGCTGGACGGCGGCAAGGTCTCCATTACCCATGGGCTGGAGACCACCATCGACAGCCTGGCCGGTGCCAGCGATGCCTTTCGCGCTGACGTGCATGCAATGCTGAAGCGGCTGTGGAGCCACGTCTGGCTCGATGCTGGAAAGCTTGCCGTTGCCCACGCTGGGATCATCCAGCCGATGCTCGGGCGCGCAACCCCGCGCGTGCGTCGCTTCTGCCTTTACGGCGATACCGCCGGCGAGCACGACAGCAACGGACTGCCGGTCCGCTATCATTGGGCGCTCGACTATCGCGGCGAGACAGCAATCGTATACGGCCACACACCCGTGCCCGAGGCCGAGTGGGTCAACAACACGCTGTGCATCGATACCGGCTGCTGCTTCGGCGGCAAGCTGACGGCCTTGCGCTGGCCCGAGCGCGAGATCGTCGCCCAACCGGCAAAGCGGCAATATGCGCGTCTGCTGCGCGGCTTCGGCCATCCGCCGCCGCGACCTACGCGCGAACCCGCCTGAGAGCTGCTGCTTCGCGGCCCGCTCTTGTGCCACATCCCTTTGCAAGGCAGCGCGCCCGCCGGCGAACGTTGCCAATTCAAGCAGTTACGCGGTTTCCTCGGCTTTGCCCGTTCGCCATTGGGATGCCGGTGTCAGGTCTGGCCGGCGCGGCTTTCCCATAGGGAGGCGATTCGCTATAAGCGGGCCGAATCTCTTTTCCCGACGCCAGATGCCATCAGCGAGGCGCATTTCCGATCATGGCCAAAGACAAGAAAGTTGCCGGCCCCGAGGCTCGGCTGCCGAAGGGCTTTCGCGACATCGGCGCCACCGAGCTGGCGTCGACGCGCGCCATGCTCGACACCATACGCCGCGTCTACGAGACATACGGCTTCGAGGAGCTTGAGACTCCGTCGATCGAGTATACGGACGCGCTGGGCAAATTCCTGCCCGATCAGGATCGCCCCAACGAGGGCGTTTTCTCCTTCACCGATGATGACGAGCAGTGGCTGAGCCTGCGCTACGACCTGACGGCGCCGCTGGCACGCTTCGTGGCCGAGAACTTCCAGACGCTGCCCAAGCCCTTCCGCCGCTATGCAACCGGCACCGTCTACCGTAACGAGAAGCCGGGCCCCGGCCGCTTCCGCCAGTTCACTCAGTTCGACGCCGATACCGTCGGCACCGATAACCTCGCCGCCGATGCCGAGATTTGCATGCTGGCAGCCGACACGCTGGAGGCGCTTGGCATCAAGCGCGGCGATTACGTCATCAAGGTCAACAACCGCAAACTGCTGGATGGCGTTCTGGAGTCCGCAGGGCTGGGCGGCGTTGAGAACGCCGCGCGCCGCTTGATCGTGCTGCGCGCGATCGACAAGTTCGACAAGTTCGGCCTCGATGGTGTCGGCCAGCTGCTCGGCAAGGGAAGGCGGGATGAGAGTGGCGATTTCACGCCCGGCGCTGGGCTTGCATCCGAACAGTCTGCGGAAATCCTGAGCTTGCTGGGAGTTGCGTATGCGAATGCCGGCACCGCAACGGTCGCGCACTTGCGCAAACTTTTCAGCAAGACAGATGTCGCCCGCCAAGGACTCGACGAACTCGATCAGATCGCCAAGCTGTGCGAGGCCGCCGGCTACGGCAACGACCGCATTCGCATCGACAGCTCCGTCGTCCGCGGCCTCGAATACTACACCGGCCCCGTTTTCGAGGCCGAGCTGACGTTCGAGGTCAAGGACGAGAGCGGCAATCCCGTCCGCTTCGGCTCTGTCGGCGGCGGTGGTCGCTACGACGGGCTGGTCGAACGCTTCCTCGGCCAGAAGGTGCCCGCAACCGGCTTCTCCATCGGCGTCTCGCGCCTGCAGGTCGCGCTCGCCGTGCTCGACAAGGCGAAGGCGGGCACCGCCGCGCAGGGCCCCGTCGTCGTGCTGGTCATGGACAAGGCGGAGATTGCCACCTATCAGCGCTTGACCCAGGAGCTGCGCAATGCCGGCATTCGCGCCGAGATGTATCTGGGCACCTCGGGCATGAAGGCGCAGATGAAATACGCCGACCGCCGCGGCTCACCATGCGTCGTCATCCAGGGCTCCGACGAGCGCGCCAAGGGCGAGGTGCAATTGAAGGACCTGATCGAAGGCGCCAAGGCTGCCGCCGCGATTGCCGACAACAAGGAATGGAAGGCGCAGCGTCCGGCGCAGGTCTCGGTCAAGGAGACCGAGCTGGTAGCAGCCGTCCGCGAGATACTGGCAAGGCACCAGCGATGAACACCCTGGCGGCAGTCCTTCCGCCGACCGCCGCGCAACAACCGGACTGACAACGCATGGTCGCAGAGACAGCAAAAAAGTTCGAGGCGCTGGAAGCGCAGGCGCAAAAGCTCATGTCCGTCTTCATCAAGGCGGGTCACGAGGCAGTCGCGCCCGCCATCATCCAGCCGGCGGACGTGTTCCTCGACGTGATCGGCGAGACCCTGCGCGCGCGCACCTATGTCTTCACCGACCCCGATGGCGAGGAGCTGTGCCTGCGTCCGGATCTGACCGTGCCGACGTGCAGACTGCACATCGAGCGCCATTCCGATCCCGCGACGCGCGCCAAGTACTGTTATAACGGATCCGCATTCCGCTTCCAGCCGTCCGGAGCACCGCGTTCGCATCCGCGCGAGTTCAGACAAGCCGGCATCGAATCCTTCGGCGGCACCGACCGCGCCCGCGCCGAGGCCGGCGTCGTGGTGACGCTGCTCGATGGATTGAAGGCGGTGGGCCTCAAGGAGTTCAAGCTTCACATCGGCGACCTCGGCCTGTTCCGCGCGCTGCTCGAGGCCGCCGACATGCCGTTGCGCTGGCGCCGTCGTCTCATGCACCAGTTCTGGCGGCCCGACGCCTTCCGCACCGAGTTGAAGCGCTTGACGACGGCCGCCTTCGACGTGCCGCGCGATGTCCCCAAGGACCTGCTGACCAAGCTCGACCCGGAACGCCCAGACGACGCCGAAAAGCAGGTGGCGGCCTATCTCGATGAGCGCGACATCGACATGATGGGCACTCGCTCGATCTCGGAGATCACCCGGAACCTGCTGTCGATCGTCGCAGACTCCAAGACACAGCCGCTTTCCGCGGACACAGCCAATCTCCTGGAAAGCTACATTCGCGTCGTCGCTCCCGCGCGTGCCGCCGGCGCCCGCCTGCGCGATCTCCTGCGGGCAGGCAACATCGACATCTCCGAGGCCTTCGACGCCTACCAGCGCCGCCTGCAGCTTCTCGCCGACGCCGGCATCGACGTCACTCATGCGGAATTCGAGGCCGAGTTCGGCCGCACGCTCGAGTACTACACCGGCTTCGTCTTCGAGATCGTCGTTCCGGATCTGGGTCGCCTGAGCCCGATCGCCGGCGGCGGCCGCTACGATGCGCTGATCAAGCAGTGCGGCGCACCCGACGAAGTCCCTGCGGTTGGCGGTGCGATCCACACCGAGCGCCTGCTCGCAGCATTGACGGGAGACGTGTGATGGCGAGCTCCGAAAACCTCATTCTCGCCGTGCCGTCGAAGGGGCGACTGATGGAGCAGACGCTTGCGATCTTCGCTGCTGGCGGTCTCAACATTCGCAAGGTTGGCAACGTGCGCGGCTACCGCGGCGAGATCGAAGGCATGGCGAATGTCGATGTCGCGTTCGTGTCAGCCTCCGAGATTGCGCGCTACCTGAAGACCGGCCGCGCCCACCTGGGCATCACCGGCGAGGACCTGGTGCGCGAACAGATGACCGATTGGCAGGATCGCGTCGAGATCCTGAAGCCGCTGGGATTCGGACAAGCCGATGTCGTCGTCGCCGTTCCAGCCTGCTGGGTCGATGTTCACGTGATGGCTGACCTCGACGAGATTTCCGCAAGCTTCCGCCAGTCGCACGGCCGCTGGTTCCGCGTTGCTACGAAATACATCAACCTGACGCGCCGCTTCCTGTCCTCGCGCGGCTTGACCGACTTCCGCATCATAGAGAGCCTTGGCGCCACCGAGGGCACGCCCGCCGCCGGCACGGCGGATTTCATCGTCGACATTACGACGACGGGCGCCACCTTGAAGGCCAACGGCCTGAAGATCATCGAGGACGGTCTGATCCTGAAATCGGAAGCCGGCCTGATCGCCTCGCGCATGGCCACTTGGACACCGCGCGTGCGCGAGGCCGAGAACGAGATCCTCCAGCGCCTCGGCGTGTGACGATCACTGCCGCACGCGCAGCCGTATTCGCGCGTGTCGCTTCACGCGCCATCAGCTAGTTGCGCCTTCTCCGTGCCAGCGGGAAGCCAGTCGCTTTCGTCCTTCAGCCCGACCCCAGTCAGGCCGCGGCTCAAGGCTTCGCGCATCAGCCATGCGAGCTTCGCAGCCGCATCGACAGGTGCGATGCCCTCCGCCCGCACGTTGGAAATGCAGTTGCGTTCGGCGTCGCTACGCCCGGGCCGCGGATCGCAGGTGAGATAAATCCCCAGGCTGTCCGGCGACGACAGCCCCGGCCGCTCCCCGATCAGCACAGCAACCAGTCGCGCCTTCAGCAACGCGCCGATCTCGTCGCCAAGCGCCACGCGTGCGCCCGTCGCCACCACCACCGGCGCCAGCGTGAGCGACATCCGCTGAACATGTGGGAGCAACGCACCGACCACTGCCAGTGCATGGGCATTGACGGCACGCGCCGACAGTCCGTCGCCGATCACGATGGCAATGTCATGCTGAGCCTTTGCGACGCTCGCCAGCAGAGAATGTGAAGCAGCACTCAAGGTGCGACCCTGGTCGGGTCTGAGCAGGTAGCGCTGCCGGTCCACCGAGTTGCTCTCAATGCTCAACGTCTCCAGCCCAAGCGCCGCAAGTCCCGCCTTGAGCTTTGGCATGTCAACGCGCGCATGGATCGCATCGCGCGCCGAGGCATGCGCCGCCGCCAGCGCCAGCACCTCGCGTGTCGGCAGCGAGATCCCCGCGCGCCCCAGCCCGATCCGCGCCGCCGTGCGTTGCCGGAACAGGTGCCATGGGTCCGGCGGTGGATTGCCCGTCATTGTCATGGCGCGTCGACCCTTGCCGCCGCTGCAAGCAGAGGATGCCCGGGCCGCGCCGGCAACAGCTGCCCGTCCGCGCCAGTAATGTTCGATCTCTTCAGCCAGTCCTCGAACTCTGGCGCGCGGCGAAGGCCGAACACCTCGCGCACATACAACGCATCGTGGAACGAGGTCGATTGGTAGTTGAGCATGATGTCGTCGGCACCGGGAACACCCATGACGTAGCTGACGCCCGCAGCAGCGAGCATCGTCAGCGTAGTGTCCATGTCGTCCTGGTCCGCCTCCGCGTGGTTGGTGTAGCAGACGTCGACACCCATCGGCAGGCCCATCAGCTTGCCGCAGAAGTGATCCTCCAGCGCCGCGCGCAGGATCTGCTTACCGTCATAGAGATATTCGGGGCCGATGAAGCCGACGACCGAATTGACCAGCAGCGGCTGGAACGCACGCGCCACCGCATAGGCACGCGCCTCGCAGGTCTGCTGGTCGAGTCCGTGGTGTGCTCCGGCGGACAATGCCGAACCCTGGCCCGTCTCGAAATACATGACGTTGCTGCCGATCGTTCCCCGCTTCAGCGATAGCGCAGCCTCGCGCGCCTCCTCGAGCACAGAAAGGCTGACACCGAACGACCGGTTCGCAGCCTCGGTGCCCGCGATCGATTGGAATACGAGATCGACTGGCGCGCCCTTGTTGGCAAGATCGAGCGTCGTCGTCACATGCCCCAGCACGCAACCCTGCGTCGGGATCTCGAACCGCGCGATGAGGCCGTCCAGCAGCCTTAGCAGGTCCGCAATCCGTGCAACCGAATCGGTGGCCGGATTGATGCCGATTACGGCATCCCCTGCGCCATACATCAGCCCGTCGACGATCGATGCGAGGATCCCCTCCGCGTCGTCGGTTGGATGGTTGGGCTGCAGCCTGACCGCGAATGTGCCGGGCAGGCCGATCGTGTTGCGGAAGCGGGTGACAATCCGGCACTTGCGTGCGCCGACGACGAGATCCTGGTTGCGCATCAGCTTGGAAACCGCCGCCGCGATCTCCGGCGTAATCGCTGGCGCCAGCTGCGCCAGCCGCTCTGCGGTTGCCTCTTCTGACAAGATGTAGTTGCGGAACTCGCCAACCGTCATCGCGCCGATCTCGGCAAAGCCTTGCGCGTCATGAGTATCGAGGATCAGCCGTGTCACCTCGTCCTCGTCGTAAGGGATCGGCGGCTCGCTCACCAGGCGCTGCAGCGGTACATCCGCGAGCGCAAGTCTTGCAGCGACGCATTCCTCCGCACTCGACGCGGCGATGCCGGCCAACTGGTCGCCGGAACGGATCGGAGACGCCTTTGCCAGCAGATCCCGGACGGAGTCGTAGGCATACGTGGTGCCATTGATCGACTGGCGGAACGGCATGAGCAGATCCCGGCGTGCGCTGTCGTGAACCAATCCGTTTGGATTGGCGGCGCTACCTTAAACCAGTTCGTGCAAAAAGGCGCACGACGCCACTGTGCGAGAGCTCTTTCGAAGAACCTGGTATGCGTGGGGTATGTCGCCCGCTGCAATCCGCTGCAGGATTGAGCAGGCTTCACATTATCAGGCGCTTGAATGAGGGGTGGTAGCGGGACCCGGACTTGAACCGGGGACCTACGGATTATGATTCCGCCGCTCTAACCAACTGAGCTATCCCGCCAGATTGACGTGTCTATAGGAAGCCGGGCCTTCCGCTGTCAAGGCTTGCGCGCTGGCTCGATGAATGCGGGAGCTGATCCGTTTGTCTATGACCGCGCGCAAACCGGACCGCTGCTTCGCCGGTATCCGTGAACTAGCAAAACGGGCGGCACCGCCTGCGCAGTCTGCCGCCCGCATCGAATGCCACCAGCCATGCGGGCCTACTCGGCCGCTTCGGCCAACCTCGCGTTTTCAAGCTTGTGGAAGCGCATCATGGTGAACAGTCCGAACGGCCGCATCGCACGGCGCTCGGCAAGGCGCAGATCCTCGCACACCATGACGCGGTTGACGTCGAACACCGAACGCCAGCCGATCTTGTCTGCGAACGGCGCCATCCGCCGCTCGACCCATCCGCGCAAGCCTTCTTCCTGGCTGAAGTGGTTGACCAGGATCACTTCGCCGCCGGGCTTGGTGACGCGGGCAAGCTCACGCATGACCTTCTCGGGGTCCGGGACGACCGTCATCACGAACATCGCCACGACGATGTCGAACGAATGGTCGGGAAAATTCAACTCACCGGCGTCCATCTCATGCAGCCCGGTGACGTTGTTGAGCCCCTCTTCGATGACGCGTTCACGAGCCTTGTCGAGCATGTCGGGCGACAAGTCGATGCCGACGATCTCGTGGTTCCGGTGGTAGTCCGGTAGCGACAGGCCGGTGCCGACGCCTACCTCGAGCACACGACCCTTCGCCATCTCGTTGATGACCTCGACGACGTGACGGCGTCCTTGCGAAGCCACCATGCCGAACGTCTGGTCGTAGAAAGGTGCCCAACGGCGGTAGGCGACTTTGACATCGCTCTCGTCGATGCGGCCAATGCCCACGATCCGCCCGCCGTCGCGATGCAGAACAGGCGGACGGCGGCCAACCTCGGTCCGATCCATGGTCCTCATGCCCTTTGTGCTCCTCGTTGATAACTCACCCCAAGTGCCCCGGAGGGGGCGCGGCCGACGACCTTCGGTCCGTCTCCGCCCTTGAATTCCATGGTGCTGACGTGTGGCATCTTGCCGACCGTCTCGGCGATGAAGCCGCCGCCCAGCACGCGGGCGTCGCTTTGCCCGCCGCTGTAAAACACGCAAGCCTGCCCGGCTGCAACACCTTCGATGCCCTCGCCGAGCAGAACCTGGACACTACCTTTGTCATCCGTTAGCAACGTCGCGGGCGAGGGGGGCTGCGTCGAGCGCACGCGGGCATGGATTTCCAACCCGTGCCCGGCGGCCTCGGCAAGCGGTTCGTCGCCGAGCCAGTTGACGCCCCTGAGAACCAGCGAGCCGGTCAGCAGGCAATCGCGCGGGCCAACGATCACCTCGTTGCGCTCTGCATCCAGTCGAACCACGTAGAACGGCTCGGGCGCCGGAATGCCCAGCCCGCGCCGCTGTCCGATCGTATAGTTGATAATGCCGCCGTGCCGTCCCAGCCGGCGGCCGTCGACGTGGACGATATCGCCGGGTTGCAGCGCGCCGGGCTTCAGGCGCTCGATAACGTCGGTATACCGGCCGGTCGGCACGAAGCAGATGTCCTGGCTGTCAGGCTTGCTGGCGACCGGCAGCTTGAGATCGGCAGCGATGCGGCGCACCTCGGCCTTCGGCAGGTCGCCGAGCGGAAACCACAGGTGGGCGAGCTGCTCGCGGGTGGTCGAGAACAGGAAATAGCTCTGGTCCCGGTCGGCATCGGCGGCGCGGCGCAGCTCGGGGCCGTTGGCGCCCTCCACGCGGCGGATGTAGTGGCCGGTCGCCAGAAACTCGGCTTCCAGGTCGAAGGCCGTGCGCAGGAGATCGCCGAACTTGATGTCGCTATTACAGGTGACGCACGGGATCGGCGTCTCGCCCGAGACGTAGCTGTCGGCGAACTGGCCGATCACCCGCTCGGCGAACCGGTTCTCGTAGTCGAGCACGTAATGGGCAATGCCGAGCGTCTCGGCAACGCGGCGGGCATCGTGAATGTCCTGGCCTGCACAGCAGCTTCCCGGCTTCTGGGTCGCCTCGCCATGGTCGTAGAGCTGCAGCGTGATGCCGATGACGTCATGGCCTGCGGCCTTCATCAGCGCCGCAACGACCGACGAGTCGACGCCGCCCGACATCGCCACGACCACACGGCGACGGCTGGCGCCGGCACTTCCGTGCGCGCCTCGCCCCGCCTTGGCGGTGATCTCGTTGGCAGCGTTCATGGCAACCGTTTTGATGTCGCAATACTCTCAGACGGCATCTTCCAACTGCCGTTCCGATCAGTGGGCGCCTGTTTCGCGATCCGCATTGGCGTCTAGGGCATCAGTTTGGGACGCGATAAGCCAACTGACATGCACCACGGCGGGCACTGCAATGGCAGAAATCCCGCAGTTGAGCCACACGTCGGCTGACCGCACACATCCCTCTTTCGGAACCCTGTCCGGCCCCGGAGCGCGATGGTTGCCACTCATCCGTGTCCAAAAGGGGGCACTGCCCCCAGTCTGGTTTTGGCCGCACCTATTTATGGCGTCCAGGGCAAGCCCGCAAGCGGCGGCAGTGCCGCATGGCAGGGCCAAACACTCATACCTTGGCGGTGCTTGGCGATGGCGGTGCGCATGGCGCGGCTCGGCATCTGCCTGGTCGAGTTGACCTCAGGAGTATGGTTGCGACAGCAACTGGTCTGAATCCGTCTCAGCTCTCCCACTGCAAAAGGATGCTCGATGAGGTCATTTCAGACGAATTTCAGGTCGAAACGAAACACCCTGTCACGAGTTGGTTCATTTCACTTTGGTTTGTCTCCAAATGACCTGCCATTAAACATGTTCGTAAACCTTGAGAGGTCGATTTTGATGAAGAGATACAGTCATTTATTGTAAGTTCATATTGCCGCTTAGGCCAAGCTTAACGGCGCTGAGGTATGAAGGATATCTGGTCTATGAGCGTGTGTAGAGTACCATGACCGAACATCAAATGAGAGCGCGCGTGCGCTACGTTATCGGACCCGATGGAAGCCCCCTGACGGTCGCCGATCTTCCCCCCAGCGACACCAAGCGCTGGGTGATCCGGCGCAAGGCAGAGGTGGTGGCAGCCGTCCGCGGTGGGTTGCTGTCGATCGAGGAGGCGTGCGAGCGCTACAAGCTCACCGTCGACGAGTTCCTGTCCTGGCAGCGGTCTATCGACAAGCACGGACTTCCGGGCCTGCGCGCGACGCGCATCCAGAAATACCGGAGCTGAGAAAAACGCCGCCTCAGCCCGAGGCGGCGCGATTGGGCGCAACACCGTGCCCTCGAGCTATTGTTTTGGCTTTGCCACCTGTGCCTTTGGCTGGGTGGTTTTTGTTTTCGGCGCCGTCTCAGTCGCACTTTGGGCCGCCGCACCTTGCGCGGCCGCCCATCCGCTGCGGAACCCTTCCGGATCGCAGCCGTGGTTGCCGATCGACCACTCCTGCACGCTTTTCTTCATGCGCTCTGCCGTTCCCGGCGGCAACTTGAAGTTTTCGGCCTGCACGACGGTTTGGTCCTCGCCTGATGGCGCCGGCGCGATCGCGATCTGGAATGCCTTCACTCCTCGCGGATTTTGTCCGCCCTGGTCGCGTTCCCTGAGGATGATCTGGGCCTTGCCGCCCTTGCTGGGCGGCTCCGCCTCGGCCTCGTAGATATGGGTAGGCTTGAGCGGCCCGTTGGCGCCAAACCAACACGCCATCGCCCCGCGGCCGATCCGCTCGTACACTTCCGTTGCCGTGCCGACGACTGGCGGCGGTGCCTCGGGAAGTGCGACTTTGGGCAAGTCGGGCAGTTTCGGCAGCGCCGCCGTCGACAGCCCGCTGCTGCTCGCGCAACCGGCCAGAACCAAGGCCATGGAAGCGACAAGCCCCCGGCCGAGCGTGCGCCAAGCCGCCATCATGCAGAGCCAGCCCCGGACAGGACCGCCACACCCGATTGCCCCATCGCCTGGCTTTGGCGGCACTACATGAATGCCCCTGCCGGCGCTGAAACGTCTGACCCCCGTCATGCGCGCCCCAATCCCCATTGTGACGGCCGGATTCGAAACACGATTCCAAGGCTTTGAGATATTCCCTCAGAATCTGTCCGGACCGGCTCCCAATTCGGGAAAAACCCCGTGCCGGTCAGATCGATGAATAGGCGCTCGGCACTCGGGCGACAAGACAAAATGCCGGCCAGTGCACACGCCAACGGCCCGCCCCCAACCTGGGAACGGACCTGAAAGGCATTCATGCGAAAGGGAAATTGCCCAAGGACCCCAATGCGGCATTTGTGCCGCACCAGGTCGTCGCTATTTTCAGCGCAATGGCGACGACTGAGAATTACTAGGGCGTGATCTTCCGCCGCGTCCCGAATTCGTGCTGCTGGGGCGCTGCTCGACGTTGGCAACGCGCTCCATCTGCTCCAGGAACTCGTCGCGCTCGCGCACCGCCTGATCGAGGCGCGCCTTCAATCCCGCCGCCGAAGCGAGCAGGTTCTGGCGCCGCTGCGATGCAGAACGGGCGAATGTGGAATAGGCGAAGTGCGAGGCATCGCGGACGCCCGTGCGCTCCTCCTCGGCCTGGATTTGCCGCTCGAGATCCGTGGCGACCAACTCGAATTCGCGGATCATTTGCTCAAGGTCGCTGACCTTTCGCGTTTTCTCGTCGGCTTCGAAACGCATTGCGCGCGTCGTCGAATCTGGTGACTTCATAGTTCGATACCCCGAACAAATTCGAACATCAGGCACAAATTAATCAAAATTCGTGCCAAGTCAGTGTCGAGAATAGCGAAGCACGCCCCCGCATTCTTTCTTTTTCTTTTTTCAAATGCCTCGCGCTGCACGCGCAACATTTGTCGGCAATAACTATGGCATGGGACGTTTAAGTTGCGGTAAAGCAACGTCCGTAGAAGTTGAATGCGGAATGAGCCTATTCGGCCCAAAAAAAGTCGTCAAAAGCTGTGGAGCAGCGGCGAATTCTGTTACCTCTAGATTCGTGTCGCGTTCGGGCCGGGCTAATCAAATGCGATTTGATTCTTTTTGTAGCCGGAATCATTCGCCAATGATTGCTCGAACGGACATGTCATCGGGCGCAAGTTATCATTCCCATTCGTGTCTTTTCGCCACCGGACCTGATCCGGCGGACGGGGTAACTTTTCGGGGCTCTTTCGAGCCGCGGTCGCCGGGGTCGCGGGGCAGCGAACCGGGGCGCGGCCGGCCAACGTAAAGAACGCCCTTCCCGCGGATTCTGAAATCCGTCGGTTTGTGCAAGACAAAATTAGGGTTTGTTAACCTCTGCCGCGTACTTTCCTAACGATGGCTTAGCGAGAACTGAGTTGCGTTCTCTTCATGTCGGGGCAGCGGGCCCGGCAGAAACGCCGGGGAAGAGAGGAACGAGCATGCGGGTTCTACTAATAGAGGACGATGGCGCTACAGCTCAAAGTATTGAGCTGATGCTGCAGTCCGAAGGATTCAACATCTATACAACCGATCTTGGCGAGGAAGGGGTCGACCTCGGCAAGCTCTACGACTACGACATCATTCTTCTGGACTTGGGGCTGCCCGACATGAGCGGCTACGATGTTCTGAAGATGCTCCGGGTGGCCAAGGTGCAGACACCGATTCTGATCCTTTCGGGCCATGCCGGTATCGAGGACAAGGTGCGCGGTCTGGGCTTCGGCGCCGACGACTACCTGACCAAGCCGTTCCACAAGGACGAGCTGGTGGCGCGCATCCACGCCATCGTGCGGCGCTCGAAAGGGCACGCACAGTCGGTCATCGAGACGGGCGATCTGCGGGTCAATCTCGACACCAAGACGGTCGAGGTCAACGGCCAGCGCGTGCATCTGACGGGCAAGGAATACCAGATGCTCGAGCTGCTCTCGCTGCGCAAGGGCACGACGCTCACCAAGGAGATGTTCCTCAATCATCTCTACGGCGGCATGGACGAGCCCGAGCTCAAGATCATCGACGTCTTCATCTGCAAGCTGCGCAAGAAGCTGCAGACCGCCACCGGCGGACAGCACTACATCGAGACGGTCTGGGGTCGTGGCTATGTGCTGCGCGATCCCGGTGACGACACGGTCGCTGCCTGATCGATTGTCGCCGCAACTCGTCGCAATTGAAATTATCGCTGCCGACTTGAATTTCGGGGGGCCTCGGCCCCCCGCTTTTTTTGATTGAGACAACAAAAGTCTTTCAGCGGAACCCGCTCGAGCCTTTTCAATATCCCGGTTTGGCAATCATCAGCCAGATAATTGTAATGACCGCGAAAAAGGCCGGAAACCCGCAGGCGAGCCAGATGCGGTAAAGCCGGTGGTAGGCGTCTGGCAAAGCCGTGCCCTTATCGCGGGCCGCTTCGGCCAACCTCTTCAGCCGGATCTGGATATAGACAACCGGCAGCCAGAAGGCGCCGACGAAGAAATAGAGAAGCAGCGACCAGCCGACCCAGCCTTCGAATATCGAATAACCGGCTTGCCATGCCAAAAGAGTGCCCGTGACAGGTTGAAGCAGCGCCGCGGTTGCCGTGAATACCGCGTCGGCCACCACCACGATGGCCGCCACATGCGCAATGAGCCGCGGGTCCTGCGACCGGTTCGACATCACCATGAAGAAGGCGATGCCGGCCCCGGTGCCGAACAGCACCGTGGCGCCGATCACATGCACGAACTTCAGGATCTCGTAGGTCATCGCTTAGTCTACGCCAAATGAGCACGCCGCCAGAATTCAACGGCCAAGGTTCCGTTCCGTGCGCCTGCCCGGCCCGCCGGCTGAGTTGGCGAAGAGGCTCGATCTGAATTGACGGCGCCAGCAAATCGTCAACCGGTGCGATTCCATGGGCGGTGTGATCGCGGCCCACCCTGCGCGACTGTCCCCGCCGGCAGAAATGCGCTATCAGCGCCACATGCTGCCAACAGGTCGCGCACCGTCAATCGAACGCGATGCACCCTGGCCGCCGCTCCAACGAGCCGATACAAGCGAGAGTCCGACGATGACCGCATCCGCCAAGCCTCCCCAGGGCCTGAAGGCCGCCATCATCCAGGTGACGCCGTTCCAGCAGAACTGCTCACTGATCTGGGACGACGACACCAAGAAGGGCGCCGTCATCGATCCCGGTGGCGACCTCGACCGGATCGCTTCCGCGCTCGATCAGGTCAAGATCACGGTCGAGAAGATCATCCTGACCCATGGCCACATCGACCACGCCGGCGGCGCGCAGGAGCTGCGCGACAAGCTGAAGGTCAAGATCGAGGGCCCGCACATCGCCGACAAGTTCCTGCTCGACAACCTGGACAAGCAGGGCGCCGCCTACGGCATGCCGGCCAGGAACGTCACACCCGATCGCTGGCTCGACGAGGGCGACCAGGTGACGGTCGGCCGCTTCGCCTTCGGCATCCGCCATTGCCCGGGTCATTCGCCGGGCTCGGTCGTGATGCTCAATGATGCGCAGAAATTCGCCATCGTTGGCGACGTGCTATTCCGCGGCTCCATCGGCCGCACCGATTTTCCCTACGGCGATCACGCCGCCCTCATTCACGCGATCAAGACCAAGCTGCTGCCGCTCGGCGACGAATGGGCCTTCATCTGCGGCCACGGCCCGGGCAGCACCTTCGCCATGGAAAAGCGCACCAATCCATTCCTGCAGGGGTAGAGCTCTTCACAATTCGGTGGCATCAACGTGCGCCTTCCCGTCATGGCCGTGCTCGACACGTCCATCCAGGACAATTGCATTCAGCGCCCGTGTTTCTGGATGGCCGGATCATGTCCGGCCATGGAGTAATGATTCCGTGAATTCCTGAACCGCACAGCGCCCAAGGAATGCAAAAGGCGCGGATGAAGTTCCGCGCCTTTGACATTCAATGCATGTTGATTTCGGGACCGCGGGGCGGATCAGAACTCCGCCCGCTCGCTACCACCCCAGCCCGATGCTGAGGCAGCCGAACAGGCCGCACTCTTTCGTCAGCCCGTTGCCGCTGAGCGGGCCCTCCCAACGGTCGACGGTCTCCACACGCAGGGTTTCCGAGCAGGACCGCCGGCAGTGTTCCCAAGTGCCGCCGGGCAGACGAACCTGCGGACCGACGCTGGTCATCCGAACCGGTCCCGAAACGCTGCCGTTGCCGTGCCGCGAACGTGCGACGACATAGCCCTTATCGAGTCCGTTGTAGCCGATATCGCGGTGGATGCGCGCGCCGGCATGAGTCACCGGAACCGACAGCAGATTGGCAGCAGCTGCAATCAAAGCTGTCGCTGCAAAAACGCGCAGGGTCATGGGCAGGGCCTCCGTCAATTGCTGCGTCGGTAGGATTTTGCTGGTACGTGATCGCTCACCACAATGTGCGACGACCACACGCGACCATTCACGCCAAACCTATCACAAATATTGAAGATGCTCGGGTGAACGGCTCCAGCGCGCGGCTATTGCGGTGCCCTGTGGCCCATGCGCACCGCGCAGTTCCAGCTTGTAATCACCTCAGCCGGATATCGTCATCCGCGTGACAAAGACAGGTCGAGGCCACGGAAAGTCGAGCCGGTTGTCGAGATCGAGACCGATTGCGATTTTCCGCCCATGCGAACCGACATGCTACCGTTGAGGCCGCCGCCTTCGATCGTCAGGCTGAGCCGCTCGGAGGTCGCATTGCCCTTGACCTGGCCGGTAGCGTTGTACGTGCGCTCCTCCCAGTCGCCGGTGACAGCGCCACCGGCATAGTTGAGATTGGCGCGCATCTCGATCTTGTTGGATGCGCTGGCGCAGCGAATCGCCATGCCAAGTCCGGCCCCGCCATTGCTGGCTGTGTAGTAGGCTTGGCAGCGGATCGCCTCCGACTTGCCACCTTCCAGCTTGACGTGTCCGGTGCCCGACCAGGAGCCCGCCATAGTGGCGAACGGACCATCGGCCCGCGCACCCGTGCTCCCCGTCATGATGGTCAAAACAGCCAGCGCGCCAATCGCGGCCGAACGTTCGGCAAAGCGCTTCATCGCCTCTCCCCGTGCAACCTTGTTCCACACCTTAAGTTGGTTCGTACCATTATTGCCGGAGTTGGCCAAAATTGCGAGATCCGCACCGCCGCACCCCCAGGCTGCTTTGGCCCGCCGCGCCGCATCGCAATCTTGCAGAAGTTTCAAGGCGCAACGGTAGTCAACTGAGCGTGCACCGCGGTATACACAACCACCAATTCAGATCACCGACCGGTCTTTGGCGCAACCCGGTCACAAGCGTTGGCGCCGCGCGCAGACGCGCGACATGAGCGGCAAGAGCACTACAAACGGTATCAGCGCGACGATCAAGTAGGTGATCGTGTGTTGGCGAACGGCGGAGTCGAATGCGGCGCGTGTGGCCGCATCCGTAGCGGAAATGTCCAACGGCAGGTGCGGCCACGTGGCATAGGCGCGAAAGCCTGCCGCCGCCGCCCAGGCGAGGCCCACCATCATCGCCACCATCATGCACGAACGGGAGCGGCGTGACTGTGTTTGGTCGTGATCGGTCCCTCGTTCCGGCAGTCCGGTCATTTTGCAATCCTGCGTTTCGATCTGTGCATCGGAAGTGCTGTTGCAATGCCGACGCTCCGCCAGTCGCAGTCTAGACCCGTGCGAGCCGAAGAAGGAAGCCGCAACAACCCCACCACCCATCATCCTGGTCTTGCTGCCGTGCGAGCGCCCCCGCCCGCCATTCACAGGATGCGCCGCAGAATGAGCGCAGCCGACCGCCGCGCTTAACCGGCGCTGACGGAGCTGCTCATCGGCCATTCAGGTCTTATGCTCCAGGCTGCCGATGCTATCGCCGATATTCAAACCATCCAATTCAGCCCTGGAGTTCGCCCCGTGTCTTTCCGCCCCCTCACCGTCGTCCTTGCCGCCCTTGCAGCATGTTCTCTCGCCCCCTTGTCCGCACACGCCGGCTGCCACTTGATCGACTGCCTGGAGAACGTCGACATCACGCCAGCCGACCTCAAGCAGCATTCTTGCGAGCAGCTCTTCATCCTTCGCAACTCCGCGTTCAATCAGCAGGGCTACTGCTTCCGCACGGAGAAGGGCCGCAAGTTTTTCAGCAACACGGGTTGCCAGTTCGACGACATCCGCCTCGTTCCCCTCAACGACTACCAGAGGAAGAACGTCGAGGTGATCCGCGAGGTCGAGAAGAAGAAGTCATGTGACGGCGCCGATTGAGCGTGTCACGGACAACAGCAAGAGCAGGCGCGGCATGGCCAACAACACTCAACCGTCGTCGTTGAGCTGGCGCTGGATGAATTTCCTCACGAATGGCACGCCGTTAAGGGTATGCGTGCAACACGGGCAAGACGGCGTCATGTCCTCGTTGCGCAAGTCGGGAGCGACCACAGCCAGCTTGCCGTCATCGTCGATGTAAAGACCGCTGTAGTAGGACGCCTCACCGATGCAGACGAAGGGCTTGCGCTCATCGGGCGCGCGCGCCACCAGCCACCAGATCGGCTCATCGCGGTCGAGGCGGTCGACGGCTTCCGCGTGCACGGCCGCCCAGTCCTTCCCGACTTTAGACAGCAGGAACCGGAACAGCGGCGTGTAATCGAGTCCGCGCCGTTTATCGGCATGCATGCTGCCACGCGCGACCTCTTCGGCCACATTCTGTTTCTCACGCTTGCTGTTGCGATCGTGCCGGTAGTCGCCGCCCGTGTGATGATGCACCCCACGCGCGCGCGTGTTGACCTTGCGGTAGAGTGGTTCTTTCTTGCCATCGCGACGCATGAGCCGAAGTTACCAGACGCAATCGCAAAGGAAAATATCAGCTGCCCCGACCGCGACCCTCGACGCATCTCCATGCCGAGGGTCGCTCGATATGGGATGGCCCAATTACTACGTCTTTCGTCAAGGTGTTGGCGCGCAGCTTCTTGCTCACCCATTTTGAAGGAACTCCGCGCACTTCGGTTAAAATTGCGTAAGCACGCGCGCATGTCGGAGTGCGCTAACGCGATTGTAAATCTTTTCTGCCATGTTCTATGGCCGTGTCGGCGAGACACAGTCGAGTTTGCACCGCAGTTCCGGATGAGGGCCGAGTATGAGCGAAGTTTGCGTTGCGTCTGATCGCTTCTGGCGCGAGTTCAAGTCCGATGTTGCAGGAACCCTGTCCGACGCGCAGCGGCTGGAGATCCAGCGGGTTCTCGACCAGTCGCCTGCCGCTGAAAAGAGCGATATTGGCGACCTGCGGCTCTCGTTCAAATGGTTCTTCGTCCGTCTGGCGTGGGGACCGGAGAAGCGCAACGCCGAACGCGTCAAGCAGGAGCAGGCGATGCATCCCGCGATGTCGCGCCGCAACCTGCCGATGCTTGCGACGTTCTTCGCCGGCTACATGGTGTTTTGGTACATCGCGCTCGGCATCACGACGCTGGCGTTCCTCTACTACATGCGCTGAGTCGGGCTCGATCAACGACACTCTATTGAATTCTCGGCAAGGCGCTTGTCCCGATCGCGGGCCGACGCTCGTTCGATCGCACGCGAATCTCATCGCGCCTTCCGTCGCTTCGGCGGCCGCAGCCGCGCGACACCTCACGCCCCCTGGATCAATCGCTCGTATTCGTCGTGGGAGCCGATCCAGATCCATAGCAATCCGTCCTCGACCTCGAGGCCAGCGCGCGATGTTGCCGGACGACGCGGGCGGATCAGAACCGCCCAACCTTCTTGAAGTGCAGCGACGGATGCTGCGGGTCCGTTTCAAACAAGGCGAAAGCCGCATCCGCTGCCTTGCGCGCGCGTTCGGGCAGCGCTTCGGAGTAGGACCAGAAGCGGAGGCTAGCACGGTTGGGCATTTGTTTCAGGGGAACTTGCGCGACTTGCCGCTGCTATGCTCGGCCAGTGCCTGTTCGGCCAGCCAGCCCAGGTTGCCGTAACGAACATCCTTTTCGATGCGCACGTCGAACAAGCGCTCCTGATGTTCCTCGAACCACGCCTTGAAGCGGGCCAGGTCGTCAGGATCCAGTTGAAGGACGGCTTTCTCAATGTCCTCGAGCTTTGTCATGGCGGCGTCCTAACACGGTCGGCGCCAGTATGCACGTGCGTCCGCGCAAGGGCAAATTCGATCCAGACTTGCCGTCTCACGCCCCCGGCCGTCCCGTCTTCTTCGGCCGCCCGCGGCGCTTCTTCTTCTCTGCAGGTTCATCGAACTCGCGTGTGAGCACGGGCTTGGCAGGCAGCGGACTGTCACCCTTCGGGCTCTTCGGCGGCGTCATCGCGTGCGGGCCCATCTCGTCGAGCGTCGGCTTGTGCGGCCCGCGGATCGCTTCGCCATAGGCACCAGCGCGCGTCCGCGGATCGACTGTCGCATCACGCCGCGGCACTGCGCGATCCGTGCCCGGCCCCATGTCGTCGAGCGAAGGCTTCTTCACGCGGCTCGCGGGGATCGCCGTCGATTGCGCATTGGTCGGCTGCACCGGCTCGTATGCGGTGCTGATGCGCGAGCTGCCAGAGGAGGACGCAGTGGTGCCACCTGTGTTGGCGCTGCTCTTGCCGCTACCCTTCTTCCCCTTCGGCGGCAGGTTGGCGGATGCGCCGTACTTGCGCTCGCCCTTGAACGAACCCGCGCGGTCCTCGATGTCGCCCTGACGCGCCAAGGGATCGTCGGCGATGGCAAGCTCGGTCTCGCGCAGGCGCCGGATCTCGTCGCGCAGGCGAGCGGCCGTCTCGAACTCCAGATCCGCTGCCGCCGACTTCATTCGCTCTTCCATGTCGGCGATCACGGCGGCGAGGTTGTGGCCGACACTCGCGCCCTCCGCGGCCAGCCCAACATCGACAGTCACATGATCCTGCTCATAGACGGACGACAACACGTCGTGGATGTTGCGCTTGATGCTCTCCGGCGTGATGCCGTTCTCCTTGTTGTAGGCGAGCTGCTTCTCGCGCCGCCGGTTGGTCTCTGCGATCGCGCGCTCCATCGAGCCGGTGATGCTATCGGCATAGAGGATCACGCGCCCATCGACGTTGCGCGCCGCGCGTCCGATGGTCTGGACGAGCGATGTCTCCGAGCGCAGGAAGCCTTCCTTGTCGGCATCGAGGATGGCAACGAGTGCGCATTCGGGAATGTCGAGTCCCTCGCGCAACAGGTTGATGCCGACCAGCACGTCGAATGCACCCAGCCGCAAGTCGCGGATGATCTCGATGCGCTCCAGCGTCTCGATGTCGGAATGCATGTAGCGCACGCGGATGCCCGCCTCGTGCATGTATTCGGTGAGGTCCTCCGCCATTCGCTTGGTGAGCGTCGTCACCAAGGTTCGGTAGCCGCGCTTGGCAACCTGCCGCACTTCGTCGAGCAGGTCGTCCACCTGCGTCTTGGCCGGGCAGATGATGACTTCCGGATCGGTGAGACCCGTCGGGCGGATCACCTGTTCGGCGAACGCGCCGTCGGTCTGTTCGAGCTCCCAGCCTCCGGGCGTGGCGGATACGAACACTGTGCCGGGTCGCATCGCGTCCCATTCCTCGAACCGCAGCGGCCGGTTGTCCATGCACGAAGGCAGCCGGAAGCCGAATTCGGCGAGCGTCGCCTTGCGCCGGTAGTCGCCACGGAACATGGCCCCGATCTGCGGCACCGTGACGTGGCTTTCGTCGACGAACACCAGCGCGTTGTCGGGCAGATACTCGAACAGCGTCGGCGGCGGCTCGCCGGGCCCGCGTCCGGTGAGATAACGCGAATAGTTCTCGATGCCGGCGCAGCTTCCCGTCGCCTCCATCATCTCCATGTCGAACGTCGTGCGCTGGTCGAGCCGCTGTGCCTCGAGCAGCTTGCCCGCGTCGTAGAGCTCGTCGAGCCGCGCCTTCAGCTCCGTTTTGATCGACTTGATCGCCTGCTGCAGGGTCGGCTTCGGTGTCACGTAGTGCGAGTTGGCGTAGATCTTGACCAGCGAAAGTTCGTCCGACTTCTGCCCGGTGAGCGGATCGAACTCGGTGATGGATTCGATCTCGTCGCCGAACATCGAGAACCGCCAGGCGCGGTCCTCCAAGTGCGCCGGGAACAGTTCCACCGTGTCGCCGCGTACCCGGAATGTGCCGCGCTGGAACGCCGCGTCGTTGCGGCGGTAATGCAGCGCGACGAGATCTGCCAGCAGTTGATCGCGCGACAGCCGCTCGCCGACCTTCACCGCGAATGTCATCGCGGTATAGGTTTCCACCGACCCGATACCGTAGATGCATGACACAGAGGCGACGATGATGACGTCGTCGCGTTCCAGCAGCGCCCGCGTTGCCGCATGCCGGAGCCGATCGATTTGCTCGTTGATCGAGCTTTCCTTCTCGATGTAGGTGTCGGTGCGCGGCACGTAGGCTTCCGGCTGGTAGTAGTCGTAGTAGGAGACGAAGTACTCCACCGCGTTGTTGGGAAAGAAGCTCTTGAACTCGCCATAGAGCTGCGCGGCCAGCGTCTTGTTGGGCGCCAGCACCAGCGCCGGCCGCTGCGTCGCGGCGATGATGTTGGCCATCGTGAAGGTCTTGCCCGAGCCGGTCACGCCGAGCAGCACCTGGTTGCGCTCGTTGTCGTTGACGCCGTTGACGAGCTCCGCAATCGCAGTCGGCTGGTCGCCCTTCGGTGCGTATTCCGACACCAGCTCGAAGCGAATGCCCCCTTCCGACTTTTCCGGCCGCAGCGGTCTGTGCGGCGTGAACTCCCTGGCCGTACCCGCGACTATGGGGTGCGAGGCCATCATCGGCTGGCTGGCGAGCAGCTGCCGCGCCATCTCCGAGCGCTCCGCCGGCTTGGCGAGCAGCGCGTTGAGATAGGCGGTGGTCGATTCCGCCGACGCCACCGGACGCGGACCCGATTGCCGCAGCGCCGGCAGCGTCGACGCGCTCACGCGCTGAATGCGATCCCCAGCTGCGGCCGCCGTTTGTGCAGGCGCTATTCCCCTCTCCCCGTCCTTTTCGGGGAGAGGGTGAGGGGCGGCGACTTGTGCTGCTGTTTGTGGCTGCCCCACGCCCCGACCATCGCTTCGCGCGTGGGGAGAGGGGGAAAAACCGGCCTGCGGTGCCTCGCCAAAGCCGCGTGGCAACGGCGTGCCAGCCGCCGACTCCGCTGGCGGCGCTACTGGCTTGCCGGACTTGCCGCGCGAAGCACGCGGCTTCGGCGCCGCGGACTTGGTGCGGGTCGCGGCAGGCGCACCATCGTTCGGCGATTTTGGGGTCCTGGCCATCGCCAGAATATATGGCCCGCCCCCGCCAACCCGGCAAGCCGTGATCAATCTTTGGAAAACCAGGGCCGATCCCCACCTATCTGCCGAGTGGCAAGCACGTGGCCGTCGCGAATCAGACAGAGGAAGGATCGTGGCCGAACAAGGCAGTGCGGGCGTCGCGGCTGACAGGGATCGCAATGATGCTCGGCTTTCTTTCGATCTTTGCGGGAGCGCTGGCCGGTTTCGCGGGCGTCGGACCGTGGTCCGTCGGCGCGGCCGCCATCGCGCTCGCCTCGATTTCCCATACGCAGCATCAGCGGCTTTATGAGCGTGGCCAGCAATCCGGATCGGGCCAGTTCGTGCAGTCCACCGTGCTTCGCTCGTTCGCAAACGCCTTGATGGCCGCGGGCGCAGCCTATGGCCTTGGCACCCTCATTAACATTCTTTAGTGCGACGCTACATTGGCGGCAGAGGCAAGCTTGGTCGGCGAGCTAGAACTCCGCGCCGTTTGCGCAGGCTTGACCAAATTGTCGTCCACCTGGGCTGCGGGGGTCTTTGGCTGGAACAGGAATCCGCGGTCGTAGTCCTTGTTGTCCATTGCGCGCCTGACCCTTGCGATTCCAGCGCGCGCGGCCCGGCGCAACTGCCGCTTGGCACTTGAGAAACGGGCAGAGACGGCAGAATTCGTGTCGAGCACACGCTGGTAGCATTCGAGCGCCTTGCTCAGGTGGTGTTTCTCCTTGTTTTGGTACGGCAGATTGCTCGCCAGGAACGCAGCCGCGTAGCAGATGTCGCCATCTTCGATGGCATCCCAATCTCTTGTCGGCTGAAACGGCGCGCGCAGCGCTATCGCTCCAATCGGTGCATTGGCTGAAGTAAGCAGGGTCCAGCCGAGTTGGGTTCCGCCGGGCGCCTCGGCCTGCAGTATGAGCGCACGCGAGCGCATCGCACGCGACTTCGTGAAGGCTCTCTGCCGATCGTCGGTGAGTCTGTTGGCCAAAGTCTCCAAGTCGACAAACGCGATCTTGGCTTCGTTGACATGCCCCAGCCGCAACAGGTGCAAGGCTTCGCCTTCCTTCGCCACGACGTCCTTGTGATGGCCAGGCAGCTGCAGCACGCGCCGGTAGGCATCGAGCGCCTCCTGGTCGAGCGTCTTGGCTTTGGCAGGATCGCGCGCCCGCGCCGCACGGCTTGCCGCGATCGCCGCCACGATCGTATCCGCTGCTGCTCGCTGCTGCCTTAGCGAAGTTAGCGACTTCTGCGCGACTTCAATGCGGTTGTCGATCGTTCGCACGGCATTCGTAAGCTGCCGCTCGACCAGATGCGTGCCGCCGTCGATGTTGATCACCGGCTCCCATTGATTCCGCTTCAGCACGCGTGTCAATTCGCTCGCATAAGCCGGCATGCGCAGATTCGTTCGCTTGTCCGGACGGCTGATCAGCCGAACGACATCCTGGTAGGTCGTCCCGAGCCGGGCGTCGCTTTCGGTGATGAATTCGCGCAGGCGCTCGTGCAGGATGGCTTCGCGATAGACCCACCATTTCCAGATGCCGAAGGCACCGATGGAAAAGCCGACGATCTCTTTGAAGTTGTCAGTGACGAACTGGATCAGCTTGTTGCCCGAACCGAACGCCGTTTCGAGCAGTTTCGCCAGCGGATAGCCGGCAAGCTCGACATTGTGCGAATTCTCGATGAGCCACGAAAAGACCTGGCACCACGCGCCGCCCCCGCACTCCATTTCTCACCCCCACCCAACGCAACTCATCTACGGAAAATACCCCATAACTATTCCTTAACCATATCCATCTGTACAGGCCATTTTGCTATTGGTCCTGGGTGAACTGGTTGGAAATGCAAATGCAACTGTTGAGCTGATGTGTCGTTGCAGAACTAGCCAGCAACATGCTGGAAAACAGAGCAGTATTTAAATTCCATTCAAGTGAAAGGAATTCAGCGGATCGAGCGTCGAACTGCGGGCGCAAAACACCTGCGCACAATGCCGCGATCGCTGCCTTGCACCCATCACGCTTTAGCCGCAATCAGCGCGCAGCGAAATATCGCGCGGGATGATGTGGAGAAAAACTCAGCTGCGCGACTGGATCCGGCAGGGCCGATCGGCGGCACCGGGATCCCACTGCATTGGAGACTGAAAAGATGCTCAAGCATTCGTTCGCATCGACTGCTTTTGTTGCCGCTGCGCTGCTGATGGCCGGCCCCGCGTCGGCACAGACCGCTGCTGCTCCGGCGAAGGCCGCCGCGCCGGCGAAGGCGGCTGCACCGGCAAAGGCTGCACCGGCCAAGGTTGCCGCCCCCAAGAGTGAGATTTCCAAGAAGTGCTCGGCCGAAGCCGACGCACAGAAGCTGCACGGCAAGAAGCGCAAGGCCTTCCGCAAGGCCTGCATGAAGAAGCCGAGCTGATTGGCGAGGTAATCTGCCACGAATGCGCTCGCATTCGGTGCAAGAGCAATGTCGAGCAGGCCCATTCGACGAGGGATGGCCCGGAATTGGGCCTGCTTGGCTTCCACATGCCCCCGCTGATGCGACATGCGCTCGTCGCTTGCAGTGGGAGTCGAGGCCGGTGAACGTTAGCGATCGAGCGTTTTGACAAGACGCGGCTGAGACACGTTCCAGCCCTGAACAAGGGTTCCGCCTCGCTGCCGCATTGCGGCGGCCTTACGGCTGGCAAGTCAGGCCACCGTCTAATGGAACGAGAAATCTCACTCGCGCATTGTAACCGAACACAGCAACCCCCCAGGAGGTAACACATGCTGCGTAAATCGTTGTTTGCTGCTGCTGCCGCACTCGCACTTCTCGCCGGACCCGCATTCGCCCAGAAGGCCGAATTCGGCACGGCAGCTGAAGCCAAGGCCATGCTCGAGAAGGCTGCCGCTGCGGTCAAGGCCGACAAGGCCAAGGCGCTCGCGGCGTTCAATGGCGGTACGGATGGCTTCAAGGATCGCGATCTTTATCCGTTCTGCGCCAACGCTGCTGACGGTATCTTCACCGCTCATCCCAAGCTCAACGGCAAGTCGCTGAAGGAGCTGAAGGACAAGGACGGCAAGGCACTTGGCGCAGAAATCCTGTCGACCGCCAAGGATGGCGCGATCTCCGAGGTCGCCTACAAGTGGCCGCGTCCCAACAGCGAGGAGCCGGTGCAGAAGGTCTCCTTCGTCACCAAGATCGGCGATCAGGTCTGCGCCGTCGGCTACTACAAGTAACCGGCTGCGAGTAATGAACAGTTGTACGCCACCAGGGCGGCCGGATCCGGTCGCCCTGGTTTCGTTTTTGAGATGATGCAGGCTTTGCACGACGCGCGTTTTGGACGACACTTCCTGCGCTGGACGGAAGGGCGCTATCGCTGGGAAGAGCGAGGTGCGCCAATGAGAATCGAGCATGTCCTGGTTCAGAAGGGCTCGCGTGTCGAGACACTCTGGAACACCAAATTCTTGCGCGATGCGGTTGCACTGCTTCATGAGCGCAACATTGCGTCGATCGTCATCACCGATCCGCGCGGCACTCCCATTGGCATCTTGACCGACCGTGACGTCATCCGGGCGCTTGCGCAGCTTGGCACGGCGGCTCTCGACGATCGCGTCACCGAGGCCATGAACGCGCTGCTGCCGGTGTGCAGCCGCAATCAGACCGTGTCCGAAGTCATGCGCTACATGACCGACAAGCGCGTTCGCCACGTCGTCGTGAAGGACGCCGATCGCATGATCGGCCTCGTCAGCATCGGCGATCTCGTCAAGATCCGGCTCGACGATGCCGAGCTTGAAGGCAAGGTTCTGCGCGAACGGGCGCTGGGCCAGATGGCGTTCGAGTAGCGCTGCCCGTGCCGGTTGAGAAGCAATGGTCAGCGCATCGATATGCGATGCGCAACGGCCTTGGCGTGCCGGCAGCCTCTGCGCGGAATGTTCAACAGCCTGTTGCAGCTTTGCGCAGTGCGCTGACCCGCGCACGGTGCGCCGGAAACTGCGCCCTCCGCGCGCACAATGCTCAAAGTGGGAACTCGTTGCGATTCTCGGCATTGCTTGAGAATCATGCGTGACTGGTGTCTGTTGAAGTAATTCGACGTGGAAGGACTGACAATGTCGCAAACGCGAGTCGCACTCGTTACAGGGGCCAACCGCGGTATTGGCTTCGAGATCGCCCGGCAGCTGGCGCATCGCGGATTGCTGGTCGCATTGGGTTCGCGCGATCCGGCCAAGGGCGAGGCAGCAGCCGAACAGCTTCGCACCGAGGGCCTCGAACTGCCGGTCATCGCACTCGATGTCGCCGACCCGGCAAGCTGCGCCAAAGCCGTCGCCGATGTCCTGGACATGTTCGGCCGGCTCGACGTCCTGGTGAACAACGCCGGCGTGTTTCTCGACCGCACGGATAACGGCCAGTCGAGTGCGCTCGCGGTCAGTCCCGAGAACGTCGCCGCCACGTTGACCACGAACGTCATGGGGCCGCTCGCGCTCATCCAGGCCGCGGTCCCGGCGATGCAGCGCGAAGGCTATGGACGCATCGTCAACCTGTCGTCGTCATTGGGCCAGCTCTCCGAGATGAGCGGCAGCTACGTCGCCTACCGGATGTCGAAGACCGCGCTGAATGCGGTGACGCGCACCGTGGCCGCCGAACTGGCCGACACACAAATCAAGATCAATTCGATGTGCCCGGGTTGGGTCCGCACCGAGATGGGCGGCCCCAATGCCAGCCGCAGCGTCGAGCAGGGCGCTGAAACGGCCATCTGGCTGGCAACGCTGGAGGACGACGGCCCCAGCGGCGGGTTCTTCCGCGACAAGGCGCCGATCCCCTGGTG
>JBGANK010000013.1:0-74124 GCA_044222395.1 Hyphomicrobiaceae bacterium
TGCACACAAGCGCCGAACACAGATCAGGTCAAGCGGAAAATCGCGCATTTTCGGGCAAATTGCCACAATGGACGCCCCCAATCTGTGCACGCACTGAAAACGACTTGCGGCGCCCTGGCAGTTTGTCACTGCACGGAGCGCCGCAAGGCTTTATCGAACAGCGTTCGAAAACGTCCGAATCTTGTTCTCTTAGTGAGCAGTAACGCGGGAGCCGCCCTTTTCGGGGTCGTCACCCTCGCCCGACACACCAGAAGCGGCCTGGGCTTCTTCGTCCCACCGGATCGGCTCGGGCACGCGAATGAGCGCAGTCTTCAAGACCTCTTCGAGACGCGACACCGGAACGATCTCCAGCTTGTTCTTCACCTCGTCGGGAATCTCGGCGAGATCCTTGACGTTTTCCTCAGGGATGCAGACCGTCTTGATGCCGCCGCGCAGTGCGGCCAGCAGCTTCTCCTTCAAGCCGCCGATCGGCAGAACACGACCGCGCAACGTGATTTCGCCGGTCATGGCCACATCCTTGCGGACCGGAATCTGCGTCAGCACCGAGATGATCGCGATCGCCATGGCAACGCCCGCCGAGGGACCATCCTTTGGCGTCGCGCCCTCGGGCACGTGCACGTGGATGTCGTGCTTCTCGAACATCGAGGGGGCGATGCCGAAGTCGACCGAGCGCGAGCGCACGTAGGCGTTGGCGGCCTGGATCGACTCCTTCATGACGTCGCGCAGGTTGCCGGTCACCGTCATCTTGCCCTTGCCGGGCATCTTGATGCCTTCGATGGTGAGCAGCTCGCCGCCGACCTCGGTCCATGCGAGGCCCGTGACAATGCCGACCTGGTCCTCGGTCTCGGCCTCGCCGTAGCGGAACTTCGGTACGCCGAGGTAAGTGCCGAGATTGTCGACGTTGACCGTCACCGACTTGTTGGAGGACGTCAGGATCTCCTTCACCGCCTTGCGCGCGAGCTTGGCGATTTCGCGTTCAAGTGAGCGCACGCCGGCTTCCCGCGTGTAGCGACGGATCAGCTCCTGCAGAGCCGCCTCTTCGATCACCAGTTCGCCATCTTCGAGCCCGTGAGCCTGCTTCTGCTCGGGGATCAGGTGACGCTTGGCGATCTCGATCTTCTCGTTCTCGGTGTAGCCGGCAAGACGGATGATCTCCATCCGGTCCATCAGCGGAGGCGGAATGTTGAGCGTGTTCGCAGTCGTCACGAACATGACGTTGGAGAGGTCATAGTCCACCTCCAGGTAATGGTCGTTGAACGTGTTGTTCTGCTCGGGATCCAGCACCTCGAGCAGCGCCGAGGACGGGTCGCCGCGGAAGTCGGAACCCATCTTGTCGATCTCGTCGAGCAGGAACAGCGGGTTGACGCGCTTGGTCTTCTTCATCGACTGGATGACCTTGCCGGGCATCGAGCCGATGTAGGTGCGGCGATGACCGCGGATTTCCGCCTCGTCGCGCACGCCACCAAGCGACATGCGCACGAACTCGCGGCCCGTCGCGTTGGCGATCGACTTGCCAAGCGAGGTCTTGCCGACGCCGGGCGGACCGACGAGGCAGAGGATGGGCCCCTTGAGCTTGTTGGTGCGGTTCTGGACGGCGAGGTATTCGACGATGCGCTCCTTCACCTTCTCCAATCCGTAGTGCTCCTTGTCGAGGATCTCCTGTGCCTCGTTCAGGTCCTTCTTGACCTTGCCCTTGACGCCCCACGGAATCGACAGCAGCCAGTCGAGGTAGTTGCGGACCACGGTCGCCTCGGCCGACATCGGGCTCATCTGCTTGAGCTTCTTCAGTTCAGCCAGCGCCTTGTCGCGAGCTTCCTTGGACAGCTTGACCTGCTCGATCTTCTCCTCGAACTCGGCGATGTCGTCGCGCTCGTCGGTATCGCCGAGCTCCTTCTGGATCGCCTTCATCTGCTCGTTCAAGTAGTACTCGCGCTGCGTCTTCTCCATCTGGCGCTTGACGCGGCTGCGGATCTTCTTTTCGACCTGCAGCACGGAGATCTCGCTCTCCATCAGCGTGTAGACGCGCTCCAGGCGCTCGGAGATCGTGGTCGTCTCCAGCACGTCCTGCTTGTCGGAGATCTTGATCGCCAGATGCGAGGCGATGGTGTCGGCGAGCTTCGAATAGTCCTCGATCTGCGCGATGGTGCCGAGCACCTCCGGCGAAATCTTCTTGTTGAGCTTGACGTAGTTCTCGAACTGCGACACGGCCGAACGGGCCAACGCCTCCAGCTCGGTCTTGGAACCCAGCTTCTCGTCGACGCGCTCGATGGCGGCCTCGAAATAGTCGGCGTTCTCCGTGTAGTTCTTGATGCGCGCGCGCGAGGTGCCTTCCACGAGCACCTTGACGGTGCCGTCGGGGAGCTTCAGCAGCTGCAGCACGGATGCGAGCGTGCCCATCTCGTAAATCGCATCGGTGGCAGGATCGTCGTCACCGGCATTCTTCTGCGCGGCAAGCAGGATGTGCTTGTCGGTGCGCATCACCTCTTCGAGCGCGTTGATCGATTTCTCGCGCCCGACGAAGAGGGGGACGATCATGTAGGGAAAGACCACGATGTCACGCAGCGGCAGGACCGGAAACAGCTCCGTGCCGGTGTCGGTAACTCGCGTCTGCTTGTCGTCGCTCATGTCATGACCCTTGGCTCACGCCGCCGGATAATTCCAGTCGGCTCAGGCAGGCAACCCAGCTTCCCGGCGAACCTCCCATGCATACGGCATCAAGAGACCAGCCAAGCGGCAGGATCGAGGTGGGAGATCAACGAGACTACGGCAGACACGTCGACCGGCGCTGGCTCGCGCAGTCCGCCGTCAATGCCTCGTTCGCCTCCACTGGAACAGATGGGGTACGCTAAACGTGGATCAAGGGCGCACCCGATTTTTGTTGTACCGCCTCCCAAGACTGGCGAAAAGCGGACCATCCGGCGCTAGTCTACACGTGCACATAAGGGTGCAAAGTCCGGCGCGGCCAAAAACCTCAGGATGCGCTTGACGTACCCTTTTCTTCGGCGCGGTCGGTGTAGATGCGCAACGGCCGAGCGCCGCCTTCAACGACCTCTGGCCCGATGACGACCTCCTCCACCCCTTTGAGCGTCGGCAGGTCGAACATGGTGTCGAGCAGGATGCCCTCCATGATCGACCGCAGGCCACGAGCGCCAGTCTTGCGCTCGATCGCCTTCCGGGCGATGGACTTCAGCGCCTCATTCGTGATGGTGAGCTTGACGTCCTCCATCTCGAACAGTCGCTGGTACTGCTTGACGAGCGCGTTCTTGGGCTCGGTCAGGATCTGCACCAGCGCGTCCTCGTCGAGGTCCTCGAGCGTGGCGATGACAGGCAGACGGCCGATGAACTCCGGGATCAGGCCGAACTTCAGCAGATCCTCGGGCTCGACCTCGCGCAGCACGGCGCCGGTGCGACGCTCATCTGGGGCTCGCACGGTCGCGGCAAAACCAATCGAGGTTCCCTTGCCGCGGCTGGAGATGATCTTCTCAAGGCCGGCGAACGCACCACCGCAGATGAACAGGATGTTGGTGGTGTCGACCTGCAGGAACTCCTGCTGAGGATGCTTGCGGCCGCCCTGCGGGGGCACCGAGGCTATCGTGCCTTCCATGATCTTCAACAGCGCCTGCTGCACGCCCTCGCCCGACACGTCGCGGGTGATCGAGGGGTTGTCGGACTTGCGCGAGATCTTGTCGACCTCGTCGATGTAGACGATGCCGCGCTGCGCACGCTCGACGTTGTAGTCGGCGTTCTGAAGCAGCTTCAGGATGATGTTCTCGACGTCCTCGCCGACGTAGCCCGCCTCGGTCAGCGTGGTGGCGTCGGCCATCGTGAAGGGCACATCGAGGATGCGCGCCAGCGTCTGCGCCAACAGCGTCTTGCCGCAGCCGGTCGGACCGACGAGCAGGATGTTGGACTTGGCCAGTTCGACGTCGTTGGACTTGGCGGCGTGGTTCAAGCGCTTGTAGTGGTTATGGACGGCAACCGACAGCACGCGCTTGGCGTGCTCCTGGCCGATCACGTAATTGTCGAGGACCTGGCAGATCTCCTGCGGCGTGGGAACACCATCGCGCGACTTGACCAGCGTGTTCTTGTTTTCTTCCCGGATGATGTCCATGCACAGCTCGACGCATTCGTCGCAGATGAACACAGTCGGGCCCGCAATGAGCTTGCGCACTTCGTGCTGGCTCTTGCCGCAGAACGAGCAGTACAGAGTGTTCTTCTCTTGGGCCATCTGTCGTCTCTCACCCAGGCCTATGCGACCAGCCGGAGCCCCTGAAGTGTCCGCAGTTTCGGGCGGAGCGCCGTCATGAGGCTTGAACTATACCCTTGCGGGCGAATTGCGACCATGCCCGCCACGGAGCACAAGAATCCATCTAATCCGATCTGAACACGCTAGCGTCCACCAGATCAAGAATGGATTAACGGGTTCGTGTGGTGGGATCGTGATTTTCGCGCGGACGTGACCTTGCAGGGACAAGCTATTGACTCAAACCAAACAACCTGCGGTTCTTGGGTCATTTACTGGAACGAACCGGCAACATCAGCGGGGCCTTCACTTACGTTGGATCTGGGTGCTGCGGAGGCCGCCGGCAAGGCCCCCTCATCTATTCGTGTGTGCGCCAACTGTTCGCTGCCTAACACAGTTCCGCGCCCTGATCTTCATCACCATTTCTAATGGATCCCCAAAGAAAATATCGCGTGTCGCTGGCGCGCGGCAGAGCCCGGCTCAAGGAACGCTCCTGAGCCGAGACGCTTGGCAATCGCCAGAAGAACGTCGTGATGTAGGCGAAGCGATATCAAGGCACGCAAACGTTAGGCGATACGTGCCGGCCGCTTACGACTTGCTCGCGGCTGCGACAGCGCTTTCGGTTTCCTCGCGCTTGGTCATGACGCGATCGATGATGCCGAACTCCTTGGCCTGATCGGCGGTCATGAAGTAGTCGCGGTCGAGCGTGCGCTCGATGGTTTCGTAGGGCTGTCCGGTGTGCTGGACGTAGACCTCGTTCAGGCGCCGCTTCATCTTGATGATGTCCTCGGCGTGACGCTCAATGTCGGAAGCCTGCCCGGAAAAGCCGCCGGAAGGCTGATGCACCATGATACGCGCGTTGGGCAGCGCGAAACGCATGGCCTTGTGACCTGCGCACAGAAGCAGCGAGCCCATCGATGCCGCCTGGCCAATGCACAGCGTCGCCACCGGCGGCTTGATGAACTGCATGGTGTCGTAGATCGCCATGCCGCTCGTCACCACGCCACCGGGCGAGTTGATGTACATGGAGATCTCTTTCTTCGGGTTCTCCGCCTCGAGGAAGAGCAGCTGCATGCAGATCGACGCCGCCATGTGGTCTTCGATCGGGCCGGTGACGAAGATGATGCGCTCCTTCAACAGCCGCGACGGCAGGTCATAGCCGCGCTCGCCGCGGGTCGTCTGCTCGACCACCATCGGCCAGAAGGTGTTGGTCACGGTATCGACGGGATCGCGCATCGGTTTCTCCTGGTCGCGAATTCTGCGGCCTATGCGGCCACCCCTGACGGGCGGCCTCCTCAGTTGTGAATATCATGACCGGCCCGGTGTTGGGCAAGGGGCCGGCATTGCGAGCGGCGTTTGACACGTCCGAGTGGGTTCGCTTTCGATTGAGTCGCGACCCTACTCTATCTCTTTGCTTTGAACATGTTTTTCACGCTGAACCGCCGCACACTTCAGCTAAACATGCGCTAGCGAAATTGGCGGCAATCGACTGCGGTGAGGTTGCAGATCAAACGTTTGTTGCCGCCTCGAGCGCCTGCATCAGCTCATCCTTCGACACCGACTTTTCCGCGGGCTTGGCCTGTTCCAGGACGTAGTCGACGACCTTGTCCTCGAATAGCGGCGCCCGCAGCTGGGCCAGCGCTCCCGGCGTCTTTTCATAGTACTCGTAAACAAACTTTTCCTGGCCCGGATAGCGGCGCGCCTGATCGACGAGCGCGCGGCGCAATTCGTCCTGGGAGACCTGGATCTTGTTCTTCTCGCCGATCTCGCCGATGACCAGTCCCAGACGGACGCGCCGCTCGGCGAGCTTGCGATATTCCTCGCGCGCGCCGTCTTCGGTCTTGCCCTCGTCCTCGAAGCTCTTGCCGGAACGCAGCATCTCGTCGCCGAGCTGCTTCCAGATGCTTTCGAACTCGCTGTCGACGAGGGAGGCTGGCAGTGTGAAGTCATGCGACTTCTCAAGCTCATCCAAAAGTTCGCGTTTGATCTTGATGCGCGAAGCCTGGGTGTACTCCTGCTGCAGCTGCTGGCTCACCAGTTCCTTCAGCTTGTCGAGATTTTCGACGCCCAACGTCTTGGCAAGCTCGTCGTCGATCTCCGGAAGCTTGGGAGCCGCGACCTCGCTGATCTTGACCTCGAAGTCGGCCTCCTTGCCGGCCAGCGTGTCGACTTGATACTCGTCGGGGAACCTCGCCTTGACGACCTTCTCGTCGCCGGCCCTGACGCCGACGAGGCCTTCCTCGAAACCGGGAATGAAGTTGCCCTGGCCGACGATGACGGCCATGTCCTTGTCCTCGCCGCCCTCAAAGGGCACGCCATCGATCTTGCCTATGAAGTCCAGCGTGACGCGATCGCCATTGGCGGCAACACGCCCCTCCTCTGGCTCGTAGGTCGTTGCGCGCTTGGCCAGATCGGCAACTGCGGTCTCGACGGAATCGGGCGCGACATCGACGACCAGGCGTTCCAGTTTGAGCTTGCTCAAGTCGGCGATCGTGATCTGAGGCAGCACCTCGAACGACATCTGGTAGGCGAGGTCGGCGTTGCCGGAAATGACTTTCTCGATCTCGTCCTTGTCCTCGGGCAGGTTGATGTCGGGCTGCATCGCCGGGCGCTCATTGCGGTCGGAGATCGCCTTGGTGCTGGTCTCGCGCACGGTCTGCTCGAGCACCTCGGCCATCACGGAACGGCCGTAGAGCTTCTTGATGTGGGCGAGTGGCACCTTGCCCTTGCGGAACCCCTTCAGCTGGACTCGGTCCTTGATCTCGTCGAGGCGCTGATTGAAGCGTTCGCCAAGCTCCGTCTGGTCGACCGTGACCTTGAGCGTGCGCTTCAGTCCGTCTGTGTTCAGCTCCGTGATGTGCATATCATCAATGCCTTCGGTCAACCCTGGTTGCTGGAGGCGTTCGGGTGCCGCCTCCTCTCATGCTTCGCCGATGCCTCATGCGAGGTCATCCATGACGTGCGTTCGCAAAGTCTGGAGCACTGGTGCGGGCGGAGGGACTTGAACCCCCACGGCCATGGCCACCAGAACCTAAATCTGGCGTGTCTACCAATTCCACCACGCCCGCAAGCGCCAATTGGGGGGGCATCGGGCGCGGGGACACTCCGGCTTGGCGCCGGGGCCCCTGGCTCCCTCGATACCCCGGATCCCCAGGTGCGGCGCCGAACCGTCAGCTCGTGCTTCGCGAGACAAGTCTCGGGCGAACATATATCTGCCGAGGGTGGCGGAGATCAATCCTGAGAATTGGGGAAAATCGGGGTGTGCGGCGGCCCGTCACTGGTCACCGCATGGGGAGAAACCCCGTGATCACGCGCGGGCTCGAGATGTTCGGACTTCGGAAGGTGAATTGTGGAACGGTCGGGTCAAGTGCTGACCCGACCGGCATGGACCGATGGCTATCTTTGCGAGAAGAAAAGGCCTGTCGCGAAGATTGCGATAACGGCCGGCAGGACCATCACGGCATAGGGGATGTGGGGGACGGAAAGGTCGGCATTCCCGAACATCAGCAATCCCGCAACCGAAATGATTGCAACGAGCAACTTCCACATTTGCCCGCTCCTTGGTTCGCGCTGGCGGGCCCAATTACCCGGTAGCGGCTGCAAGCGTGCAAAGGCATCCAAGCAAGGCTTGTGCCAGCGGCTCGGTGCAGCTCCCAGTGTTAACGATCGGCCCAGGGGTCGCGCGGCGGTACGCGCGGCGGCTGGCGCGCCAAGCACAAAGGCCAGCGGCCGCCCCCGGGAAGGGAGCGGCCGCGCGAAACATTGTCATTTGGGATCGGGAAGCGTCTTGGACTCGTGCCTCTACTTCATCGGCTCGGGCATGGCGTCGCAGCAGTTGCCGGTGCCGAAGTGATAGCGCAGGCCAACCTTGATCTCGTGTGCCGTCAGGTCGTCAAGCTTCACAGCCGGGTTGACGTTGAAGGCGGTATCGGAGCGCTGGCTGGTGATCGAGCCGGTATCGATGTAGCGATAGCCGATGTCGAGGATGGCGCGGTCGGAAAGCTGCACGCCGACACCCGCCATCAGCGACCAGGCGAACGCCAGGTCGTTGTTGCCGTGGATCTGGTTGACCAAGTTGGGGTTGCCGGTGAAGGAGATGTTATCGAGCTGGTGGTAGGCGGCGCCGATACCCGCACCGATGTAGGGGACGAAGCGACCGAACTTGCCGATGTCGTAGTAGGCGTTGAACATCAGCGTCGTGGTCTTGAGCGAGCTGTGGATCGGGTCTTCTGTTACCGGAGGCGGGGCAACGCCCGTTCCGGTACCGATCAGGCTGCCCTGATATGCGGCGGGCTCGCCGCTGAAGTCGCGAGAACCACGGAAGCCCAGCATCATCTCTGCGCGCAATCCGCGCGAACCGGATCCGCAGCCGGCGCCGACTTCACCCAGCCACGTGTTGTCGAGGCTGGCGTTGGCGATCGCGGAACCTGCGAACGTAGAGCCGACCTCGTTGGCATCGATGATACCGTTGCCGTTCAGGTCTCCGTCTGGGATGCCGTCGCCGTTGGCATCGGCTGTGTTGAACGTCTGATTGTTCACCGGCCAGGACGCGGACGGGTCGTTCGACCACGAATAGCCGATGTCGGCGCGAACGTAGCACGGTCCGGCGCCGCCCGATTGCATGACGCGCGGAAGTGGCACATAGCCGTCCTTTGTGGATCCCTCACCGCGGGGACCGAGATCGGCGGCATTAGCCGGCATAGCGGCAATGGCGACCACGGCGAGCGCTGCCGAGGCGATGCCAGCTTTGCGGAGTACAGTCATTTGGCTTTCCCTCTTTGAACCAGGCACTCGTGCGCGGAGGCCTGTAGACCTCGTCGTCTACCGGGGCATATTGCTACGAGTGCAGTTAATTGGGGGTTAAGGGGTGCTTCAGATTGGCATAAGTCGATTGGCGCACACTGCGACGTTGCGTGTCTGCGACCTTGCAGGGCGCGGGTGGCGCAGCTAGTTTGGCGCCGATTTTCGGGCAGCGCTTGATGGTTAATTCAGGTCAGAGGGGTCGCATGTTGCCGTTTCACAATAGCGTCGCGGAAGCCGTGGGACGCACACCCCTCATCAAGTTGCGGCGGGCCAGCGAAGCGACCGGCTGCACGATCCTGGGCAAGGCCGAATTCATGAACCCCGGGCAATCGGTGAAGGATCGCGCGGCGCTCTTCATCATCAAGGATGCGCTGGCGCGGGGGACGCTTCGTCCGGGCGGAACCATTGTCGAGGGAACCGCGGGTAACACCGGCATCGGATTGACCGTGCTCGCCAATGCGATGCGTTTCAAGAGTGTGATCGTCATTCCGGAGACGCAGTCACAGGAAAAGAAGGACACGCTGCGTCTGCTCGGCGCCGAGTTGGTCGAAGTGCCGGCGGTCCCCTACAAGAACCCCAACAACTACGTGAAGTATTCAGCACGCCTTGCCGAGGCGCTGGCGAAGCGTTTGCCCGCCGGTGCGATCTGGGCCAACCAGTTCGACAATGTCGCCAACCGGCAGGCGCACATCGAGACAACCGCGGAAGAGATCTGGACCGACACCGGCGGCAAGGTGGACGGGTTCATCTGCGCGGTGGGCTCAGGGGGCACGCTTGGCGGTGTGTCGCTCGGGCTCAAGGCGAAGAACCCGAAGATCGTGATCGGCCTTGCCGATCCGCCCGGCGCGGCGCTTTTCAGCTACTACACGACGGGCAAGCTGGCGGCGGAGGGCTCGTCGATCACGGAAGGCATCGGACAGGGTCGCATCACGGCCAATCTGGATGGGGTGACTGTCGATCGCGCCTACCGGATCGAGGACGAGCTGGCGGTCAAGACCGTATTCGAGTTGCTTGCCGACGAAGGCTTTTGTCTTGGCGCGTCCTCTGGTGTCAATGTCGCCGGAGCGGTGCAGCTTGCCCGCGATCTTGGCCCCGGTCACACGATCGTGACTATTCTGTGCGACCTGGGCTACAGATATCAGTCGAAGCTGTTCAACGCAGATTTCCTCGACAGCAAGGGGTTGCCGGTGCCGGCTTGGCTGCGCAGATCGAGATCAGACCTGCCGGTGGTATTCGATCCACCTCAGTCGAGTTGACGATCGGCCCCGGCGAAAGCTACGCACGGGGGCAAGGCCGACCAACACACAGCGGCACCGATCGCTGCCACGACCATGAACCGGAGGACCAACCGTGCCCCTCAGCGCCAAGAACTGGATCGTCGAGACGGAATGGCTCGCACAGCATCTGGACGCCCCCGACCTCGTCGTATTCGACGCCTCCTGGCATCTGCCTGATGCCAATCGCGATCCCAAAGCCGAATTCGAGGCCGCTCACATCCCCAACGCGCTGTTCTTCGACATCGACGATCTGGTCGATGAGAAATCCGATCTGCCGCACATGCTGCCGTCGACAGTCAAGTTCGCGAGCCGCATGAAGAAGATGGGCGTGGGCGACGGCATGCGGATCGTGGTCTATGACGCTGACGGGCTTTATTCGGCAGCTCGCGCGTGGTGGACATTCCGCGTGATGGGCCATGAGGACGTCGCAGTGCTCAACGGCGGGCTGAAGAAATGGACAGCAGAGAACCGGCCCATCGAGGATGGGCCGACGCCCCGGCGCTCGGAGCGGCACTACACGCCGAGACTCAATGCCGATCTCATCCGTGACATCGACGACATGCGCGCGCTTCTGCGCAATCCGACCGAGCAGATCGTCGACGCGCGCTCGCCGGGTCGCTTCGCTGGAACGGAACCGGAGCCGCGCGAAGGACTTCGCGGCGGGCACATCCCTGGCTCGCGCTCGGTCCACTACGAGCTGATGCTGCGGCCGGATGGTACGTTCAAATCGAAAGACGAGATCGCCAAGGTGTTTGCCGAGGCGGGGGTGGACCCGCACGCGCCCGTCGTCACGACGTGTGGATCGGGCGTAACGGCTTCCATTCTCTCACTTGGGCTGGCACTGCTCGGTCAGACAAATGCCGCGGTCTACGACGGCAGCTGGGCGGAGTGGGGCAAGGACAACGGTCTTCCGGTCGAGACCGGCGATGCAAAGGCGCTTGTTGCCGGCTGATGCGCGCTGACGGCGCGGCCAAAGTTGCAGCGTCAATCTCGCATCTCATGCGGGAAGGGCGAGTTGCGGCATCCAAGTCAGGTGGCGTTGGGTTGCGGCGGCGGAAGTGGTGACGCTGCGTTAAGTGCCTAAGTCACATAACTTCCCAATCGTAGATGCTAGCTGATATAGGTCAGCCGATCGAGTCGGTCAGCACTCGGGATCTGTCCGCGAGGCAGGCATCACGTGTTGAGCGGCGCGGTTCGACGACAAGGCGCGAAAAAAAGGCGCCAGTGCACAAAGATGACTGAGCAAGGATGCGACAAGAACCATGGAAATGACCGTCACAAAAATTCCCGACCGAGTCCACCCCCAGCAAGCTTTTGATTTCATGAAGAATTCCGGCTTGGTGCTGATCGACATCCGAACCGAAGGCGAGTGGATGCGATCGGGCGTCGCGGAAGGCGCCGTGACGATGACCGCGGCTGGACCAGAGTTCGTCAATCACGTGCTGGAGCTGCTCGACGGTGACAAGGGCCGTCCGGTTGCGCTGATCTGCGCCTCTGGCAACCGCTCCGCTCATGTGCAGCGCTTCATGCAACAGCTCGGCTTCACGCAGGTCGTCAACGTCGTGGAAGGCATGACGGGCGGCTTCGGCGCCGGGCCTGGCTGGATCCTGCGCGGGCTGCCGACCGTGCCCTACCACCATCGCCGGTCCTGATCGGCGACAAGCTTATCAATCTGGAAGCGGAATGAACTCCTGCTCGTCACCCGGAACGAGCGGGAAGCGGCGCGCACGCCAGTCGGCCTTGGCTTCCTCCATGCGTTCTTTCGAAGACGAAACGAAGTTCCACCAGATGTGACGCGGACCGTCCATCGGCTCGCCACCGAGCAGCACCAATCGCGCGTTGGATAGACCAAGAATGGAGATGCGGTCGCCAGGCTTGAAGACCAGGAGGCGGCCGGCACCGAACGTATCGCCGGCGATGTCAATCTCACCAGATACAACGAACACCGCGCGCTCGTCATAGTCGGCATCAAGAGGCAGAATGGCGCCCGGTGCCAGCACGGCCTCGGCAAAGAAGCAAGGATGGGGGAAGCGGGCTGGAGATGTCTGGCCGTAGAGCGATCCCAGCACGAGGCTCACGCGCTTGCCTTCACCGGTGATGCGCGGCAATGCCTCGCGGTCATGATGCGCGAACGACGGCGCCCTCTCCTCGTGCTCTTTGGGGAGTGCCGCCCAAGCCTGAATGCCGGACAAGCGGGACGGTTTGCTGCGTTCGCCCGAGGGTGTGCGTTCCGAGTGAACGATGCCGCGACCTGCCGACATGAGGTTGAGCTCTCCGGCGCGGATCAGTTGCGCCGTCGCGAGACTGTCGCGATGCATGAGTTCGCCTTCAAACAGGTAGGTGACGGTGGTCAGTCCAATGTGGGGATGGGGGCGAACATCGATACCGTTGCCGATGAGGAAGTCGGCCGGTCCCATCTGGTCAAAGAAGATGAAGGGGCCGACCATCTGGCGACCCGCTGCAGGGAGCGCGCGGCGCACCGTAAAGCCGCCGAGATCTCGGAGGCTTGGCACGATCACCTGCTCGATCGCATCGCATGTGGCGGGATCGCCAGTTACGGGATCGTTCTCGGGCCGTCTGCTCACTCATCACCATCCTTGCGCGGATCCAGCTGCTGACTTCCGCAGCTTGCCACACCAGCCAAGTTGACGCCGCAGCCGGCGCTCGTCAAATGGCCTTAGCGTGATCGGAGCGTGCCTAGCTCACGTATCGCTCGAGACCCTGATTAGAGTCCATTGAGAAATTCGATGAGCGCATTGCGGTCGTCGCCTGAAAGCCGGCGATACCCCTCGCGCGCCCGCAGACCTTCGCCGCCATGCCAGAGGATCGCCTCCTCGATGGTGCGTGCGCGGCCGTCGTGCAGCAGACCATCGATGTGTCCTGCGGCGATGTCGTCGAGGCGTGCGCTCAAACCCCACAGCGGTGCAGTTCGCCACAAGCGTTGCTCCAAATTGGCGCGGTCACCGCCTGGATCGGCGAGGTCGTCGCCCATGTCGTGCAGCAAGAGGTCGGAGAAGACGTCGACAGGCTTAGAAGACAGGTGAGGCGTGGCCGGCAGCTCAGGCGTGACGAACCTCTCGCGGTGACAGGAGGGACAGCCCAGCGCCAAGAACTGCGCCCTGCCGGCAGACCCCGGCGATGCTGTTCCTGTCTGCTGGCCGGCCTGCAGCGCCGGGGGCGGCAATCCCTCAAGATACGCGCGGACCAGCTCGACCTCGCGGACGCTGACCTCGAGCCCGTCTTTGGCTGCGGACGCGCCGTTCGGCGCATTGCGGCAGGCGATCTCAGCTTGCGTGCAGTCGCCCGATGCAGCGGGATAGATCGCCGTCGACAGGCCCATGTCGAGGTGGAACGCCGAAGAGATCTGTTCATCAAGCGTTGCAGCAGACGCCTTCCAACCGAAGCGCGTCATGCGTTGCGCACCAGTGCTTGCGTCGCGGCGTGTCGCGAGCCGCCCGGCGATGCCATCGCCGTCGCGGTCGTCCGGGTCGGCGCCAGCAGCGATATCCGTGTCGGCGATGGCAGCGATCAGCCCGATGCCTGCCAGCTGCGGTGGGCGACGCAGCGACATCACGGCAGCTGGATCGATCGGTCCGTGCGCGAGGTCGGCAACCTGAACTTCGGGCCGGCGCAGCGTCACGGTGGACCCATCCTCCGTGCGAGCCTGTTCGCTCGTCCAGGCAACAACGAGCCGCCCTTCCGGGATATGACCTGCGATGGCACGCTCTTGCAGCTGAGACCCGTAATTTGGCTCGGCTTGCAAATCGCCCGTGGACGTGCCTTTCGCCGCAGCATCCGCGCCTCGTCGAGCAGCCGGCATCGACAGACGAAGGACGCGCGTGACGCTTTCAGACATGCCGTTGACGTCGCGCCGTGCGTCGAGCGGATGGCAGGCGGCGCAGCTCGACGCGCTGAAGAGGGGGCCGAGCCCGTCGGCGCCGTCCGAGACATCGGGTGCAGGCTTCCACGTCGCCCTGAAAATCGCCTCGCCGATGAGAAAGCGTGCTGCGGCCGCCGCTGGCATGTCCGGAAGCTGATCGATATTCGTCACGCGATCGGCTGCGGGTTGGCGCTGGTCGGCCATTACATTTTGCAGCAGCGAGACAAACAGCGCGAAGACGACAGCCAGGGCCGCCGGACCTTGGCGCGCACGTTGTCGCGCGACCCCTAACCCATCGATTTCGGATTTCTGCTGCATGGCTCTCGTGGTTTGTCGAATACCATCACCAGGACCCGCTTACTATCTGATGTCCCTGGATCACGCTCGCCGCGCTTAGTCAGGGACTCAGATATCCGGCACCAGAGTGAAAAGTATCGTTGGCGCCAAACCACGCCTCAAGTCTGTCCTGATGCTATGGTGCAACCGTTGTGACCAAAGGTGCACGAAGCCGCGCTGCTGGCGAACCAAGGTCAGAATAGTATTATCATTCGGGTGCGTGCATTTATTCTCCCAGCGGAATGCTACGCGTCATCGTAAATTTTGCGAGGGACCGATCGGCCAGACAGTGGGAACGGAAGCGACCAACCCCCGAGACTTTGTCGACAACCCGCGCCTGCCGGGGTGCGCTCTGGTCAGGCGCGGCCTCGTGGCAGTGACACTTGGCGCGACCGCGCTGATGCTTGGCTGGCTGCTGATCGGCCTGCTGACGCAGGGGGGATTGGCGGCCATCGATCACGCGGTGCTGGAAGCGCTGCATAGCGACCAGGATCCCAATGATCCGATCGGCCCGGCTTGGCTGGAAAGTGCCATGCGCGACATCAGCGCACTGGGCAGCAACACCATCGTGGCGTGCCTTGCGATCATCGGTGGCGTCCTGCTTGCGCTGACGCATCGCCTGGGCCCTGGCGTGCTGTTGGTAACGACGACTTTTGCCGCCTTCGTCATCAACGTGGTTCTCAAGGTTCTGTTCGAGCGCGATCGACCCGACTTCCTGTCGCAGACCTTGCTGATCGAGACGTCGAGCTTTCCCAGCAGCCATGCCATGCTGTCGACAGTTCTTTACCTGCTCATTGCAGCCATTGCCACGCGCGAGATCGCCGACAAGCGCCTGGGAACAGGCCTGATCGCGCTTGGAACGATCGTTGCCGCCATGGTCGGCCTCACGCGCGTTTACCTTGGAGCACATTGGCCGAGCGACGTTCTGGCGGGCTGGCTGATCGGCGCGGGCATTGCGCTTGCTGCATGGCAAATGGCGCGTGCGCCGACGTCACCGGAAGATGCCAGCGCACGGCGGAACCGATCGCATGATCTCACCACCTGACCAACATCAAGTCACGGCATGTAGCAGTCGGGTATGGGCCATGCGGCGCTGATGACTTGCTTGCTGCGCCATCCTCTACTTGCCGATCCGCCACTTGCAAGGATGCAGCGGTGGCGAGGCCTGCCGGAGAATGCGAATGTCGAATGAGATGATCGGGCACAATGCCCGCGGCGTCACGCTGAACGTCGAGGCGCGCTTCTTCAACAGCCTTGCAAAGTACAGCGGGGTCGATGGCGTATCACGCAAGCTGGAACTGAAGGCCGGGACGACTGTCGGCGACATCATCCGCATGTTTGCGCTGCCGCGGGCCGACATCTATCTGGTGCTCCGCAATGGCCGCGACATCACGCCGGGGCTTTATCAAGGTGGTGTCATCAACGAGGACGTGGCGCTCGATGATGGAGATGTGATCGCTTTCTCGGGGCCGGTTCCCTACAGCTACGGCTATGGCGCGCCTGTCGTGTGAAACGCATCGCTCAGCAGCGTCTCTCGCGCGCCGAATGCGAATATTCGAAATCATTAATGTAAGTTTTCCACCCCGGGCACTCGCGCGCTGCTTGGTCGCACTTGCTGCGGGGTTTGATGATCGCCAACATGGCACCACATAGGTGCGTTCGATTGCCCATCGAATGCTGTGCTTGGCGATCCGAGATCGCGCCGCTGGCACCGGACAATTCCCGATAGCCATCGGCGTCTCGCTTGATCCGTCGGGCGTGGGGCGAAGGCTTGTCCAATGCCGCGATTGGATCGAACACACAAGGCGTGCGCTCCAGGACCCAAGCCCAAGCTGGCGTCTTGCGGTGGCAGGCAGGACTCAACTTCAATGCGCCGTCATCGAGGCGCTTGAGGAGGTCATGATGATCCGACCGATGGTTGACCACGTCGCCCAACGTGAGCTGCGACTGGCGGAGATGATCGAGCGGATGGGCGTTGATCCGAGCCGGCTGAGGCGCGGTTCGCATGGCGAGGCTTTTGCGCTGGCCAGCTGGAATTGCGTGCGATGTTCACATCCCACCGCATGCAGTGAGTGGATCGACAGCCTGGCGGCGGGGCCAGTTGTGCCCCCGCACTTCTGTCCCAACTGCGATCTTCTGAAGTCGTATATCATTCAGCCTTGATTGGGCTTCAGCGTTGTTGCGCTCACCACGGGACGACTCTATCTCAGGGCGAACACTCGTTGAGCCTACGATCGCGGGTGAGCACGCGCGTCAGGTGCCGCAGAAGGTTTCGCGGACGATCTCATCAGGATGTGGCGGCGCCGCGTAGCGCTCACGACCGGGCTGGTCGTCGAAGGGGCGGGACAGCACATCCAGCAACGCCTCGAACGGCGTGAAGTCGCCGCGGTCGACGGCGGCGGCGATGGCTTCCTCGACCAGATGGTTGCGGGGAATGTAGGCGGGATTGACGGCGTGCATGCGGCTGCGCGTTTCTGCGTCCGGGCGGCCCTCCGAGGAAACACGCGTGCGCCACGCGTCGAGCCACCCGTCGAAACCTTCGCCATTTTGGAACATCGCCCGCAGGGGTTTATCGTCCGTAGCATCTCCCAGCGCGTCACCCAGCCTTCGGAACGTGAGTGTGAAATCGGCGTCAGCGGCGCGCATGAGCGTCAACAGCCGCGTCAGGAGCGCACTGTCGTCGGCATCCTCGCGGGCAAGTCCGAGCTTGGCCCTCAGCCCCTGTGTGTAACGTGCCGTGAATTGCGCGGGGAAGCGATCGAGAACCTCGGTTGCTGCGGCAATCGCCTGCTGCTGCTCGTTGTCGATCAGCGGCAACAGCGTCTCAGCCAGGCGTGCGAGGTTCCATTGGGCGATGGCGGGCTGTGCTCCGTAGGCATAGCGCCCGTTATGATCAATCGAGCTGAAGACCGTGTTGGGATCGAAGGCATCCATGAACGCGCACGGGCCATAGTCGATGGTCTCGCCGGCAATCGACATGTTGTCGGTGTTCATGACGCCATGAATGAAACCGACCAGCAGCCATGACGCGACAAGCTTGGCCTGGCGCTCGGCGACGTTTGCGATCAGCGCCAGATAAGGCTGCTCGGTGTGCTTCAATTCCGGATAGTGACGCTCGATGACGTGGTCGGCGAGCAGCCGCAGACCTTCGACATCGTCGCGTGCAGCGAAATACTCGAACGTGCCGATGCGGATGTGACTTTGTGCGACGCGGGTGAGCACCGCACCTGGCAGCGGCGCCTCGCGGAACACATAGTCGCCGGTGCTTACGGCAGCGAGCGTGCGCGTGGTCGGGATACCGAGTGCCGCCATCGCCTCGCTGACGATGTACTCGCGCATTACCGGACCCAGCGCGGCGCGGCCATCACCTCGTCGCGAATATGGTGTCGGACCGGCGCCCTTGAGCTGGATATCGCGCCGCTTTCCGTCGCGACCGATCACCTCGCCGAGCAGAATGGCGCGCCCATCGCCCAACTGCGGTACGAAGCCACCGAACTGGTGGCCGGCGTAGGCCATGGCGATCGGATGGGCGCCTTCCGGCACGCGGTTTCCGGCAAGCATTGCGACCCCGTCGGCGGAGGCCAGTGCGTTGGGATCGAGCCCCAACAGCTCAGCGAGATTCGCGTTGACCCTGATCAGGCGGGGCGCCTTCACGGGCGTAGGGGCAAGACGCGCATAGAAGCGGTCGGGCAACCGCTGGTAGCTGTTGTCGAAAGCAAATGTCGGTGCTGCGGTTTCCATCGCTGGCTTTTTCGCTTTCGGTTGCGGGGCCCGTGTTGCCAGGACTTGCAGCGGCTTCGGGATCGGCTGCGGACCGTCATCTAATCAGGGCCGACCTATCAGACAAGGTGGCGCGACTGCTCGCGGCTGACCTAGAGGCCTACTGTGTGCGCGCCATTGTGGCCTTCAAGTTAAGGGCGAATGAAGGCTTCGGGCAACGAATTATGTGCTACGAGGCCGGATTGCCATATCACCTGGCCGCCGGAGGATGGCATTCTTTCCGGACACGGACACTGCCGCGCCCACCAGAGACAGATCTGCAATGAAGACCGACACGCCACGTCCGATCCGGCTATCCGACTATCGGCCACCAGCCTATCTGATCGATAACGTGGATCTCGACGTTCGCCTCGATCCGGCACGCACACGCGTGCGCGCGCGTCTGGACGTTCGCGCGAACCCGGCAGCGTCTCAGCCCGGCCCATTGCTGCTCGACGGCGAATACCTCGAACTCGATCTCATCCGGATCAATGGCAGCGAGCTGAAGCTCAAAGAGGACTATGACCTCAGCGATGTTACGTTGACCATCAAGCGGCCGCCCGACAAGTTGTTTCGTCTCGAGATCGTCACTTATGTCGATCCTGATTCCAACAAGGCGCTGCAGGGTCTCTACCGATCGCGCGGCATCTACTGCACGCAATGCGAGGCGCAGGGGTTCCGGCGCATCACCTACTTCATCGACCGGCCGGACGTGCTTTCGAAGTACACCGTGCGCGTGGAGGCCGATGTCGCGGAGGCGCCCGTTCTGCTTTCAAATGGCAACCTCGTGGAACGCGGCACGCTGGCGCACGGCAAGCGCCACTACGCGGTGTGGCGCGATCCCTATCCCAAGCCCTGCTACCTGTTCGCGCTGGTGGGGGGTGATCTTTCCTCGATTGCCTCGACGTTCGAGACGAAGGTGGGACGCAAGGTCGATCTTGCCATCTACGTCGAGCACGGCAAGGAAGCGCGCGCGGCGTGGGCGATGGACAGCCTCAAGCGCGCGATGGCGTGGGACGAGCGGCGGTTCGGCCGGGAATATGATCTGGACGTATTCAACATCGTCGCCGTGTCGGACTTCAACATGGGGGCAATGGAGAACAAGGGGCTCAACATATTCAACGATCGGCTGATCCTCGCCTCTCCGGAAACCGCGACGGATACGATCTTCGAGGCGATCGAGAGCGTGGTGGCGCACGAGTACTTCCACAACTGGACCGGCAATCGGATCACCTGCCGCGACTGGTTCCAGCTGTGTCTCAAGGAGGGCCTCACCGTCTATCGCGACCAGGAGTTCTCCGGCGACGAGCGCTCGCGAACCGTGCAGAGGATCACGGATGTGCGGCAGCTCAAGACCCACCAGTTCCCGGAGGACGCAGGCCCGCTCGCGCACCCGGTGCGGCCCTCGTCCTACATCGAGATCAACAACTTCTATACCGCGACCGTCTATGAAAAGGGAGCGGAGCTCGTGCGCATGCTGGCGACGATCGTGGGTGAGCAAAGCTTCCGAGCCGGCATGGACCTCTATTTCACGCGCCACGACGGCGAAGCCGCAACGATGGAGGACTTCATCGCCTGCTTCGCCGAAGCATCGGGCCGTGATCTCACACAGTTCATGACCTGGTACGCGCAGGCCGGAACGCCGGAGATCGTTTGCGCGTTGTCGCACGACAAGCGTTCCAAGTCGGCGACGCTGAAGGTCGAGCAGGTGCTGCCGCCGACGCCTGGAGAAACGCGCAAGAAGCCGCTGCACATCCCGCTCCGACTCGGGTTGATCGGTGGCAACGGCGTCGATATCGATCTCGTACTGGATACGGGCGAGCGACTTGTAGATGGCGTGGTGCACCTCACCAAGCGCAGCGAGACATTCCGCTTCGTCGACGTGCCGTCCCGGCCGGTGCCATCGCTGCTGCGCGGGTTTTCGGCACCGGTGAACTTGACGGCCGCGATTTCCGACAAGGATCTGGAATTCCTGATGGCCAGCGACAGCGACCTGTTCAATCGCTGGCAGGCGGCAAACACCTATGCGACGCGAACGCTGATCCAGATCGTCGATGCGCTGAAGGTCGGCAAGCGCAGTCAACGGGGACCAAGCTACGCGAAGGCACTTGGAGCCACGGTTGCCGACGATTCGCTGGAACCCGCCTATCGCGCCGAGCTGTTGAAACTGCCGACGCTCGCCGACATCGCTCGCGAAATCGGCCACGACGTCGATCCCAGCCTGATCCACCGGGCACACCGGCAACTCTCCAGGCTGGTGGCAAGGACGCTGCAAGCCGAGCTGAAGTCCATCTACAAGGCCACCACGAGCAACGCTCCGTTCGCTGCCGACGCGTCAAGTGCGGGACGACGGGCTCTGCGCAATGCCGTGCTGACGCTGATGGTCGCGCGTGGGGAGCGCAGCGACATCGCGCTCGCAGCACGCCATTTCGAGCAGGCCAGAAACATGACGGATGAGGCACACGCCCTGTTCCTGCTGGCGGGCACATCCGGAGCGGCACGCGAGAAGGCACTCAACCGGTTCTTCGAGCGCTGGAAGCACGACCATCTCGTGATCGACACCTGGTTTGCCGCGCAGGCCGTGTCGCCCATTGCAACAACGATCGGCAAGGTTGCCGATCTCGTCACGCATCCACTGTTCTCGATGACCACACCCAACAAGGTGCGTGCGCTCATCGGAAATTTCGCGACACTCAACCCGGTGCAGTTCAACCGGCCCGACGGAGCAGGATACGCATTCGTTACGAAGCAAGTGCTGGCGATCGACAAGTTCAATCCGCAGGTAGCGGCACGGATACTTGGCGCATTCCGGAGCTGGCGGGCGCTGGAAGCGGGCCGGAGGCGCCAGGCACGCAAGGCGCTCAATCGAGTTGCCGGCACATCGGGACTTTCGCGCGACGTCTACGAGATCGTGACGCGCATGATCGAACCATGAGCCGATCGCTGGCGAAGTGGCGCGCTTCGACACCGGCGAAGCGCGGCGCCTGGGCAGCGTCGGGCTGCATGCTTGGTCATGCAATGACACAGTCGCACGTCAAAAGTATTTTCTTGACGGCCACAATTTAAACTCCCTCGACACCTGAGTCGCATATGAGCGACACTGAAAGTGCGATTCGATTCGGGGGCATCGGGTACGACTCGCACGCGGGCAATAAGAAGCATTACATGACTGGAGACTGATGGGATGGCGTGGACTTCGTCCGCCGACCACGAGGGGACATTTGCGCTTGCTGGCGGAGCAGCGCGTTCCAAGACCCGGCGCTCATGGCGTCAACCCGAGCTGGCGACCGCCTTCTCGCAGGGTCCGCTTGCTCTGGCGACGACTGCACATTTGTGCAGCCTGGCGGTGATTGCTCCGTTCGCATCCGAGAACCCGGTGGTGGCGGTTCCCGTTCTGATCGGACTCTCCATCTCCTACCTTACGCTGTCGCGCGCAAAGCATGGGCAGGCAAGCGCAGCTCCTGCGGCAACCGCCGACGATGCAACCGAAGCAGCAATCGGCGAGCCTGAACCGCCTTATGGCGACCTGGCGCGCATGTGCTGCGTTCCTGCTGCTGTGAAGGCAGGCAACACCGAACTCCAGACGGCCGCGCCTGCCGCACACCGCATCGAGGGCACAGAGGTGAGCGCCGAGCTGCGGGCGGATCTGATGGCGCGAGTCAGTCATGAGTTGCGCACGCCACTCAATGCGGTGATGGGTTTCTCCGACCTGATGGGCAACCAGCTGTTCGGCCCGCTCGGACATCCGCGCTATGAGGAATACGTTGGCCATATCCGCGAGAGCAGCGAGAAGCTGCTGAAGTCGGCGGAAGATACGCTCGCCATGACGAGCCTCATGGCGAAGTCGCCCAGCCGCTCTGATCGCGAGACGATCTGCCTCGGCTCACTCTTCAACGAGGCGAAATCGAGCATCGCCCGCGAGGCGGGCAAGCGTGGTTTGTCTTGCCGGTCCGAGATCGACATGGAGATCGAGGTGATGGCAAACCGGCGGGCGCTGCGACAGGCCCTCATCAACGTGATGAGCGAGGCGATCGTGCAGGCCGAGGAAGGATCTGCCATCACGATTGCGGCTTCATCCGATGCCCAGCGCGTGTCCTTCATCGTCACGGTCGACCGGATCGCTCAGCGCTCACAGGAGGAGCATCGTTCGCTGCCGCTGTGCCTGGCGCGCACGCTGCTGGAGCTTGATGGCTGCCGCATGAGCGAGGGCTCGGTTACGAGTGCGCCGTGGTCGGTATCCGTTTGGCTCGACAGCGCCAGCCAGCGCGACTTCTTCGCACAGCGACTTGCCAGCTGAGAGATCATCGGAAATCCACACGCCACTGCCTGCCTGCTTGCCGTGAACGCTTCACTCTACATGTCGACATCGCCTTTGCGGCGGCCACGCGGGCCGAAGCCTTTGTCGACGAAGACCTTGCGCTCTTCGGCGGTCATCTTGGCAACGGCTTCGACAAGCTCCCGCGTGGCCTTGTCGCGCAGCGATTGGCGAAATGCACCAACGCGCGCGATCGCCGCTTCCAGCTCAGACCTGTCAAACGGCTCCTTGGTGATTGCAGCCTGGATCTCGCCGCGCAGCCGGCGCAGCTCCTCGCGACCCTGGCGCATTGCATCACGATTGGGATGAAGCAGCGCATCAAGCTCCTGCCGCCGCGCCTCCGGAAGTGCATTGAGGAATGCGCCGAACCTGTCGCCCCGGCGATGGCTTTGCCAGCCGTGACCATGGCTATGCGCCCACATGCGACCGGCCGCCAGTCCGACGAACAGCATATTTGCCATCAAGGACAGCAAGAGAACCGCGAACAACCATCGCGGTGTAGTGATCCCGCTCGGCTTTCCCGCATCCGACATCACAAGAGATCCTCCGCGCTCGCATCCAGGCCGTCATCGCCCATGACGAGTTGCTGGATCACCGTATCATATCCAGCGTCGCTGACCGCCCGACCGCTTCCAAGCACGTCGCCTGACAGCACCGTTGCGCCAGCGATAATACCAATGATGAAAGACGCGGTGAGCATGGCGGCAGATGCCAGCGGCCCGCGACCTGCAGCGATGCGCCAAGCCGGTGTGGCACGCTCGGGGCGCAACGCTTCGTGGGCAGCGGGCAAATCAGCCGGCACCGCCGAACCGGATGGCACTGCGTAGCGCGCCGACGGAACCAGGGTCGTTTCACCTTGCCAGCGGCCCTCATGTCGGGCGCTTGCCACGATCTTCTGCGTCAGCGCTGCAAGACGCTCCGCCGGAAGCGAAGGCGCTTCATCCAACACGCGCTCGAAGGCCTGAGCCTCGGCCACCAGTGCAGCGGCCCGCTCGTCGCTGGCAATGAGCCGCGCCATCTCGAGGCGATCTGCAGCAGGCCAGCGCTCGCGATCGCCGCCATGGACGTCGATCAGTGCCTGCAGTCTCTCGATCCCTCCCAGTGTCGGTCGCGTCGTCATCTTCCGTTCCATTCCATCTTCGTCAATCCAGTGGTCACGCACGTTTCACTTGTCGGCCACCCCTTCAGCCCTCGCTACTTCGTGCAAGAAGCTCCCGCCATTCGTTGCGCAGCGCCGCCTTCAATGAGCGGCGCCCGCGGGCGAGAAGCGATTCCACCGCCTCGTCCGATATGCCCATGCTGGCCGCCACCTCGATCTGGCTCAAGCCCTCGAAGTGAAACAGCGTCAATGCCAACCGCTGCCGCTCGGGCAATGCCTGCAGCGCCTTGTCGACGCGGGCCGCCGTATCTTCCGCCTCAAGCTCCCGAACCTGACTGGCTGGGACGGCGACCTCGGGCAACTCGTCCCTGACATCGACACGGCGGCGCGACCTGATGCGGTCGATGCACAAATTCGAGACGACCCTTCGCAGCCACGGGCGGGCGCCCGTTGCGTCGATGGTGAGCCCTGGTGCCAGTCGCCAGAGCTTGAGGAAAGCTTCCTGGACGACGTCCTCAGCCTCGGCATCATCACCCAGGATGCGGCGCGCAATGCCTGAAACCGCTGCAACGTGACGGGCGACGATCTCAGCGAAAGCGGAAGCATCGCCGGACACCGTGCGCTCGATGAGCACGGCGTCACTCACTCCCTCGTTGCCGGCATCAGCTCTTGGCTGGTGCCCGCTCTCGTCCGCTCTTGCCTGCACCTCAACCCTCTGCCTGCCGCCGGGCCCTGACGAACCCGGCTGGACGTACTCAAGTCCGAGTTGCCGCGAGGCACCGACAGGGCAATGCCTGCCGGCGCGTCGGTCGGCTAGCTCACGGCGGAGGCTACCACGTGTCATGCCTGTCACGGTTGCCAACCTGCATCTCAATGCGAGCTGTGTTACGGCGTTGCCTTGTCCCTTTGCCAGCGGGCGGCGGCGCCCGGAGGCAAGTCGGATGCCGAGATCTTGCCGTCGCTATCGAGATCCATGTCGGCGAAGCGCTGCTTCGCGCGGGCCTCGAATTCCTCGCGCGTCACCTTGCCGTCGCGATTCTTGTCGAGGACGTGCATGCGCTTCTTCGACTGCCATGCGAGGCGTTCGGAGGAACGCGCTTCCAGATCAGCGGCGGTGATGACGCCGTCGCTGTTGGCGTCCATGCGTGCGAAGCGCTCGGCCAAACGTGCCGTGCGATCGCCAGGGCCGCGGCGGCCATCGACCGCGGCGGCACCACCCATGCCTTGCATCCCGCTGGCGCCCGACATGCCCGCCATTCCGGCGGCGGCGCCCTGCTCAGACTTGGCGCCATCTTCGGACTGGCCGAAACGGTGCTGCTTCCATCCATGTCTGCGGCCGTGGCGGCCACCCATGCCGTGACGACCTTGCCAGGCGCCGGCTTCGAACTCTTCCTTCGTCACTTTGCCGTCGCCGTCAGCGTCGAGGCGCGCCATCATCATGCGGATGCGCTGGCCCGCCTTGTGCTGGATCTGCGCGGTGAGTTCGGACGCATCAAGGCTGCCGTCGCCGTTCTTGTCGAGGGCGGCGAAGCGATCCTGGCGCGGCTTCATGAACTCATCCAGGGTGACTGCGCCATCACCATTGGTATCGAGCTGGCGCAGGCGCATCATGCCGTGTCGGCGACCAGCGTGGCGGCCGGCGAACCCCATGCCGCGACCTTCATTGGTAAATCCGGCGCCGTCGTCCAAGCCGCGATGGCCACCGCCAGCGGCGATCGCCGAGACGGCTCCGACCGATGCCAGCAGCAGGACTCCTAGAGCCAAGCCCTTGGGTTTCATGAAACATATTCCTCCGATTTGGGACCGCAGCAGTTGCGAATCTGAGAGGAGAACGGCTGGGCGGCCGATTTCCGTCGCAGCGCCCACCGGCGGATACGTTGCAGAGGTGTCCGGCCTCAGACGATCAACTGGTCGAACAGGGCGGCGACGGTGGCAAGCGTATCGGTCAGTTGCGTCTCCAGCGCGGCGAAGGACGGTGCATCACCTGCCCCCGTGAGCAGTTCCTGCAATCCCTTCGGTGCGACGACCGGATCGAACGGGCCTTCCAGGCACAGCCTGATGATTTGCGTGAGATTGTGGATCAGCTCGGTCGCGGCAACGAGTATGTCGGCATGCTCTTGCGAGACATATCCCGCGCCTGCCAGCTTGCGGAGTGCCTTTGCGGTGTTCTGGTCGAGCACCTCCGGATGATGCTCGGCGGCCACGAGCTGCAGGAACTGGGCGATGAACTCCAGGTCGACGAGGCCACCCCGCACCTGCTTCAGGTCCCAGATGTTGTCGGTACCCTTCTCCTTGGCTATCCGCTCGCGCATGTCGCGCACGTCGGCAGCTACCTTGGCGCGGTCGCGCGGCCGGCGCAGCGCCGCGTCGACGGCGGCTTCGACCTTCATGCGCAGCTTGGGCGGGCCGGTGATGGCGCGCGCCCTGGTCAAGGCCATATGTTCCCAGGTCCACGCCTCGTTCGTCTGGTAGTCGATGAAGCTTGCCAGGCGGGCGGCGAGCGGGCCGCTTTGACCGGATGGCCGCAAGCGCATATCGACCTCGTAGAGCGTGCCTTCGGAGGTGGGCGCGGAGAGTGCCGTGATGAGACGCTGGGTCAGGCGTGAATAGTACTGGCTCGGCGCCAGGGGCCGCGCACCTTCGGATTGTGTGGCGGTCTCGTCGAAGTCGTAGACGACGATCAGATCGAGGTCGGAAGACGCCGTCATCTCGCGTCCGCCCAGCTTGCCCATGGCCAGTACGGTGGCGCCGCCTCCGGGAATCGAACCGTGACTGCGCGACAGCTCCAGCTCGACAAACCCCTGCATCGCGCCTATCAGACGCTCGGCAAGGAGCGCGTAAGCATCGTCTGCCTGGCTGGCGTTGATCGAGGCAGACAAGACGCGCACGCCGATGAGGAAGGCCTGCTCGCTGCCGACGACGCGGGCGCGGTCGAGCGCCTCCTGCACGTCGTTGGCCATGCCGATTTCAGTGCTGATCACCTTGTCGAGTTCGGCGGCGCCCGGCAGTGTGTTGAAGGTCCTCGGATCGATCACGGCATCAAGCAGGCGGCGGCGGCGCGACAGGATGCGAGCGAGGCGCGGCGCGGTTCCCATGATGTCGGCGACGAGCTTGAGCAGACCGGGATTGGCCTTGAGCAGTGCGAACAGCTGGACGCCGGTCGGCAGCTCCGACAGGAAGCGATCGAACGTGGCGAAAGCGCGGTCGGGCTCGGCGGTCTCGGCGAGCGCAGCGATCAGCAGCGGCTGCACCGCCGTCAAGCGCTCGCGGGAGCGCGGCGAGCGCACGGCGGGAAAGCGGCCCGCATGCCAGCCGCGCACGGTTTCCAGAATGCTCGACGGCTGTGTGAAGCCCATTGCGCGCAAGGTCTCCACCGTCGCCGGGTCGTCATCACCACCGGCGAAGACCATATTGGCGCCGGCGGCAGTCAGCTCGGGCATGTCCTCGAACAGCGCAACATAGTGCGTCTGCACCGTCTCGAGGGTCGGGATGAACTCCGCGGAGAAGGCGGCGAGATCCTGATATCCGGCAAAGCGAGCGAATGATTCCAGCGGCGCCTGCGCCTCGGGCAGCGAATGCGTCTGCTCGTCGGCCACCATCTGGATGCGATGCTCGATGCGGCGCAGATAAAGGTAGGCGCGTTCGAGGTCAGCGCGCACCTTCTCACGTATCCAGTCGCGCTCGACCAATGCCTGCAGGGCAACGAGCGTCTGGCGAATGCGCAGCTCGCGCTGACGACCGCCGGCGATCAGCTGCTGCGTCTGGGTGAAAAACTCGATCTCGCGGACGCCGCCGCGGCCAAGCTTTACGTTGTGGCCGGCGACCGAAATGGAACCCAGCCCGCGGAAGGCGTGGATCTGACGCTTCATGGCGTGGATGTCTTCGATCGCGGCGAAGTCGAGGTGCTTGCGCCAGACGAACGGCGTCAGGTCTTCGATAAGCGCGCTGCCGGCACTGCGGTCGCCGGCGGCCGGGCGCGCCTTGATCAGGGCGGCGCGCTCCCAGTTCTGGCCGAAGCTCTCGTAGTAGTGCATGGCCGCGTCCGTCGACAAAGCGACCTGGGTGGCGCCGGGATCGGGACGCAAGCGCAGATCGACGCGAAACACGTAGCCGTCGGCGGTGCGCTCCTGCATGATCTTGACAAGATCACGCGTCATGCGGACGAAGAAGGACTGAGGTTCGAGGCCGTCGCGCAGCTTGGCGCGAGCACGATCGTAAAAGACGATGATGTCGATGTCGCTGGAATAGTTGAGCTCGCCAGCCCCGTGCTTGCCCATCGCCAGGACGATATAGCCGGAGCTGGCAGCGGCATCAGGTGCTATATCACGCCATTCGCCCTTGGCCTGTGCCTGGCGGAAAAGAAAATGAACGGCGGCATCGAGGGCCGCATCGGCGGTGGCGGTCAGAACGCCGGTCACGGTCATCACCGGCCAGACGCCACCAAGGTCAGCGAGCGCCGTCAGCAGCGCGATCTCGGTCTTGAAGATGCGGACCGCTCGCATGGCCTCAGCCATCGTGGTTGCCGATGACATTGCAGCATTCATGTCGGCAACGAGGCGGTGGAAGCGATCCTCAGGCGCGTCGGCGAGCAAGCGCTGCAGGCGCGCGCCGTCGCGGGTGATGAGACCGCGCAGATAGGGCGAGCCAGCAAAGATGCCCGCGAGAAGGGCACGGACCGGCTCGCGCTGAATGAGCTTGGCGAGAGGCGCGAGCTTGGAATCAGCCGCGGCTTGCGTCTCCAATGCCTGAAGCTCGTCCCATGCGTTCTTGTCGTTGTCTGCGATCGGCCACTGCGAGATCCGGTCGGCGAGCGCCCTGACCGCAGCATCGTTGCCTGCGGCGCCGCTTTGCGTCCCTCTTTCCGCCCCCGTCATCGCGTCTCGTGCCTCCCTGGTGTTGTTCAGATCGATAAGTCCGCATCAAAGCCCGGCTGCAATCAATGTAGCGGACGTCTCGATCAGCACACTATGCGCCGCTTGCAACGGGACTCGCGGCCCCGGACACGCGAGATGGTCCCTTGCCGCGCGGCAATGTCAAGACCACGCGCAAGCCAGGTGCATTGTCCTCGAGGCGCACCCTTCCCTCGTGCAGCCGCGCAACTGCGGCGACGAGGCTCAAGCCCAGCCCCGTACCCGGGCGCGATCGGCTCTGCTCCAGCCTGACGAAGCGCCTCAATACTCGCTCGCGATCCGGCGCGCTGATGCCTGGACCATTGTCGCTTACCGAGATGTCGACGGCCTCGACTTGCTGCTCGACGGCGACGACGATCCGGGTGGCGCCGAGCGCGGTGTCACTGGTTGCGTTGCCCGGCGGCGGCTTGGCCCCGTACTTGATCGCATTGTCGATGAGGTTGGCGACGGCCTGACCGACCAGATGCCGATTGACGCTGATGCGGGCGGCATCGGGGACGGTCGAGACAAGTGTCAATCCCGCTTCCTCCGCAACCGGCTCATAGAGCTCGGCCACATCTGCCACCAGCCGGCCGATATCGACATCCTCAATGTTGCCTTCGAGTGCGCCGGCCTCCAGGCGGGCAATCAGCAGCAGCGCGTTGAAGGTCTTGATCAGTTCGTCGGCCTCCTCGATGGTCTGTTCCAGACCGACGCGGCAAGCATCCTTGTTGTCGGTCTCGCGAAGCGCTGCCTCGGCACGGTTGCGCAAGCGGTTGAGCGGCGTCTTCAAGTCATGCGCGATGTTGTCTGAGACCTCGCGCAAGCCGCTCATGAGCTGTTCGATCCGGTCGAGCATCTGATTGAGGCTGTGGGCGACACGGTCGATCTCGTCGCCGCTGCCGGCGAGGGGAATGCGGCGCGTCATGTCGCCGGCCATGATCGATCGCGCGGCGCGGTTGACGGAGTCCAGGCGCCCCAGAACCGCGCGGCTCAAGATGTAGCCGCCGGCGAGCCCTGCGAGCGCGAGGATGGCCATGGCCGATAGCGCGCCCAGGCGCATACGCGCGAACAAATCCTGTTCGGCATCGATGTCGCGGCCGACCAGAAGTGTGGCTGAACCGGGCAGGCTGATGGTGACGGCGACCGCCTGGCGGGTGATGACGCCGTCCTTGCCCTGCGCATCGGGGCGGCTGTAGCTGAAGACGCCGCCGGCGGGCTTTGCTGCGATCTCCGGCGGCAGGCGATCAAGGTTGCCGGCGATCTTCATTCCGTCGGCAGCCGTCAACAGATAGAGCCGGCGCGTGTCGGCAGGCAACCGCAGCTGGACAGCATCGCGCGCAGCATCGACGCCACCTGAAACGGACTGCTGCGCGATCACCTCGGCATCGGCCTTTAGCGTGGCCAACACCTCATCGGTCAGCGCCGCCTGCGACTGCCGGAAAAACAGGATTGCGAATGCCGAGGTGACGACGACGATCGCTGCAAGCGCGGCAGCTGCAATCCTGAACGCACTGCTCGACAGGGCGCCGGTCAGCGGATCATGCATCGCCATCGCGGATCATATAGCCGGCGCCGCGCACGGTGTGCAGCAGCGGAGTTGCAAAGCCCTTGTCGATCTTGGCGCGCAGCCTGGAGACATGCACGTCGATGACGTTGGTCTGGGGATCGAAGTGGTAGTCCCAAACGTTCTCCAGCAGCATGGTGCGGGTCACCACCTGGCCGGCATGGCGCATGAGATACTCAAGCAAGCGGTATTCGCGCGGCTGCAGGACGACATTCTCGCCGGCACGCATGACGCGGTGGGACAGCCGGTCGAGCACCAGGTCGCCAACGACGTAGCGCGTCGCCTGCTCCTCGGGAGCATGGCGGCGTGCCAGCGCCTCGATGCGCGCGAGCAGCTCTGTATAGGCGTAGGGCTTGGTCAGATAGTCGTCGCCGCCGGCGCGCAGCCCCTTCACGCGATCGTCGACCTCTCCCAGAGCGGACAAGATCAAGACCGGCGTGCGATCTCCCTCGGCGCGAATCTGCCTGACGATCGAAAGGCCATCCATCACGGGGAGCATCCGGTCGACGATGAGGATGTCGAAGTCGCCTTCGCGCGCCAGCGCCAATCCGCTCTCGCCATCTGCGGCCACCTCAGAAGTGTGGCCGCTTTCCTTGAGAGACTTCTGCAGGAAGCCTGCCGTCTCCTTGTCGTCTTCGATCACCAGGACGCGCATGTCGCTCTGCTGCAGTTCGGGCTCGATCCTCTCGGCCGTTCACCGGTTGAGACCGGCGCACCGGTGCCAATTGCGGCAGCGGCCACCATAAGGCATTGCCGCGCCGCCATCAAAGCGGAGGGCCGCCTGCAGTCTGATAGCCTGCAGGCGGCCTGTGCTCGGTCTTGTCGACTTGCCTGACGGCCGCTCAACCGCCGTCTCAGCTCTTCTTGAGTTGTAGCGCCACGAACCGCTTCTGCTGGCCGGTGCGGATGTGGAGCAGGACGGCGCGACGACCCTGGTCGCGTGCCTTCTTGACGCCGGTCACGACGTCTTCCGCCGTCTTGACGGCCTCGCCCTGCACCTCAAGGATCACATCGCCAGGCTTCAGGCCCTTCTGCGCCGCGTCTGACTGTGGGTCGATCTCGGCGATGGCAACACCATCCTTAACGCCTTCGGCTCCGGCAGGTGCCAGCTTGAGGCCCAACTGCTCAAGGTCGGTGTTGGTCTGGTCCGAAGGCTTGCCCTGCTCGATACGGGAGATCTCCTCGCTCGTGTTCGGGAAGTTGCCCAGCTTGACCTGAACCATCTTCTCTGCACCGTTGCGCCAGACCTTGACGGCAACCATGGTATCTGGCGCGTACGCTGCGATCTTGCGCGCCAGGTCGCGGCTGTCCTCGATGTCCACGCCATCGACCCCGATCACGACATCCCGTGCAGCCAGACCCGAGTTTTCCGCAGGTCCTGCCGGGGTGATCTCGCTGATCAGTGCGCCGCGTGCACGGCTGAGACCGAGGCTTGCAGCGGTATCCTCATCGACGTTCTGGATCTTCACGCCGAGCCAACCGCGGCTCACCTTGCCCTGCTTCTTCAATTGCTCGATGACATTGGCCGCCGTCTTGGCGGGCACGGCAAAAGCGATGCCGACGTTGCCACCCGACGGGCTGAAGATCGCGGTGTTGACGCCGATCACGTCGCCTTCGAGATTGAAGGTCGGACCACCCGAGTTGCCGCGATTGACGGCTGCGTCGACCTGCAGGAAGTCATAAGGGCCAGAGCCGATGTCGCGCGTCAATGCCGAGACGATGCCGGCGGTGACGGTGCCACCGAGGCCGAACGGATTACCCACCGCCAACACCCAATCGCCTACGCGAGCCGGGGTGTCCGTGAACTTGACGTGCTGGAACGACTTGTTGGTCTTGTTATTCTTGATCTTGACCAGTGCCAGATCGGTGCGGGCGTCGGTGCCGACGAGCTCCGCCTCGAGCTTCTCCTGATCGTCGAAGCTGACCTCGATCTTGGCTGCGCCGTCGACGACGTGATTGTTGGTGACCACGTAGCCGTCGGCGGAGATGAGGAAGCCCGAGCCCTGTGCGAGCTGCGGACGGTTCGGCTTCATCGGCTGCTGGAACTCTTTCGGCAGGTTCTTGAAGAAGTCCTTCAACGGGTGATCGTCCGGCAGGTCCGGGAGACCTCCAAACCGGCGGCCGCCAGGCTTCTTGTCGTCGGCGGTCTTGTCGCCGTTGGTCACCGAGATCGAGACGACTGCGCCCTTAACCTTGTCGACGATGTCGGCAAAGGAGAGCGGCGCGCGGCCCATCGGGGTCTGCACGGTACCTTGCTCGGATGGGCGCAGCTGAGCCATCGCAGCCGGCGACGGCGCGAATGCCTGCCATGCCATTGCACCGGCTCCGAGGATGCCGACGGCGGCCAAGACACGGCCCCGGCGCATCGGTCGGCGGCTGGCAGTCGCGCTTGGCGCGGGTTTTGCTGAGTGTGCCTCGGACGGCAGGTTCTGCATGGTGATCAACCTCCTTTTCGAAAGCCATTTCGGCTGTTGATCGACGCTATAGCCAAGCCGCCATTACGGCAGCATTTCGCCTGCCTTAACGATCTGTAATGTGTTGAGGAGTGGCGCGGTGGGGCTTGCAGTGGGGATGGTGAGCAAGCCGTGCGGATCAGCCCGCGTACCGGGCGCGATCGGGCCGCTCCCAGCCGTTTCGGTACGGGACAATAGTGCGGGACAGGTCAAGGGAGCTGATAGACCTGCGCTGCGTGCCCGGACAAATCCAACCGGGAACGGTAGATCTGCGGCCCTGTCGGCAGCAGCTACCGCTGCTTTCTGGTGCGGCATGGGTTCTGGTGTACCGCTGGCCGGTGCCGCGGCGGCACATGTTCCCGCCATCCTCGGCAAACCGCCCGGCCTCGTTCAAAACGTAGCGGTGTTCGGCGATGACGAGCGGCGGATCATCTCGGGCCGCCGCCACGCCTGGGTCAAGGCACGGGTCGGCCTGCTCACGCAGCGCAAGGCGAAGACCGTATGCACTGCTTTTTGCGTTGCGGAGGACATCATCGCCACCGCTGGTCATTGCGTTGCGGGCACGATGGAACGCGCCGCCGGTGATCCCGAAGGGCTGTCGTTTCTTGTCGATGCTGGTGACGCCGAAGTCGCGATCCTGCCTCAGCAGTTCGTAACCGGGACCTCGCAGCTGCGCACGCGCCCGCCGATCAATGCAACGTCGGACTGGGCCTTCCTGCGCCTCGAACGTGCAGCCTGCCCGCGGGATGGCCTTCACTTGAGCCGCATTTCGTCGCCAGAAGTGATCGAGGCATCAGAGGCCGGGCGTATCTACAATGTCGCCTACCATCGCGATCTCCTGCCGTGGCGGCTTGCAATCGGCAGCTCCTGCCCGATCCTGTCCCACAAGGATATGGGCGAGACCGCGCAGCTGGAACGTGATTTCGAAAACGCTGGCAATCTGCTCTTGCACACGTGCGACACCGAAGCCGCATCTTCCGGTTCGCCACTGCTGATCGATGGCGACAATGGGCCCGAGGTGGTCGGAATCAACGTCGGGACCTATGTGCGCTCGCGCGTCATCATGCATGACGGCAAGGTCGTGCAGCGTCTCAATTCGGAGGTGGTCGCCAACACCGCTCTGCTCGCCGCGCCGCTCAATGCGCATCTTGCTGCATTCGCTGCAGCGGACGTGCTGACGCGAAGGGCAGAGATCGCGCTGCTGCAAGACTACCTGAACGGGGCGGGCATCGATGCAGGCCCGCGCGACGGCATCTATGGGGCGCGAACGCGCTCTGCCATCGAGATCTTCGAAGCGCGCGCTGGACTGCCGGTGACAGGTCTTGCCACGCGCCGGCTGCTCGATCGGCTCGAAACAGCCGCAGCAAAGACTGCGAAAGCCACCGACAGATAGTTTCGGGAAACGGCGCAAAGGCGAACCGTGTCGGTGCGACAGCGGCGGCGTCAGGACTTCGATGAGGCAGCATCGCGCGTGGCGGTGCCCTCGGCCCTGTCGCGCATGATCTCCGAGAGCCGCGCCTCCTCTTCGGCACTGAGGCCTTCCTGGCGGGTAGCCGGGCGAGCTGGCCGGTTGCGCGACGCGTTGAAGACGTATGCAAGCGTCGCCAGGAGCAGCAGCGGCATGGTCAGCCACAGCAGCAGCGTGTGCCAACCGAACGGTGGCTTCAGCAGAACGAAATCGCCGTACCGGGCGACGAGGAAGTCCTTGACCTGGCCGTTGCTGTCGCCGCTGACGAGGCGCTCGCGGACCAGGCGGCGCAGATCCTTTGCGAGTGGCGCATCGGAATCGTCGATCGACTGGTTCTGGCAGACAAGGCAGCGCAATTCGGCGGAAAGCTCACGTGCGCGCGTTTCCAAGGCCGGATCATCGAGCCGCTCGGCCGGGCTCAGCGCATGTGCTGCAGAGGAGAGCAGAACGGCCGCAAGCAGCAGCGACGGGATCGATCTGGCCAATGCTCTCAAGCCCGTCGTGCGGCAGCGGCGACGTATCGATCCGATGAATGCGATCGTTTCCTCTGAATGTGTCATGCGGCCGCTGTCCTCTTTTCGCGGCGCGCCTTGACCGGTGCGCCAACCCGCAGGCGCCGGTCGCTCAGCGAGATGCCGCCGCCGATGAACATGATCAGCGCGCCGATCCAGATGAAGCGGACCAGCGGATTGAAATAGAAGCGGAAGGCATAGCCTCCTGATTCCTGTGAATCACCGACGACCGTGTAGAGATCGCCGCTCCATGCGTTGAGGATGCCGGCCTCGGTGGTGGGCATCGGTGGAGCGTCGTACATGCGCTTGGATGGTGTCAGCGTGGTAACGTGGCGTCCGCCGCTTGTCACCTCGATGGTTGCCGATTCTTCCTGGTAGTTCGGTCCCTGCCCTCGCGATGCGTCCTTGAACGTCAGCACATAGCCCGCGGTCTCGACTTTGTCTCCGGGCTTCATGACCACGAGTGTCTCGATGCGGTAGGCGGACGTTGCTGCGATGCCGATCACCGCCAAGCCGACACCGAAGTGCGAAAGCATGGCGCCGTGAACCGAACGGGGCATATTGCGCAGGCGCCGCCAGACCTCGGACCAGGGCGCCGAGCCGGCCTTGGCGCGGTAAAGGAGTTCCCAGACGGCACCCATCATGACGAAGATACCCAGCGCGATGGCGAATGGCGCCAGCCACGGTCCGCGCCGCATGTAGGCGATCGTGGCAACGAGCACGACAATGGCAACGATGGCGGAGACGGCGAGACGCTGGGCTGCTCCCATCAAGTCGCCGCGCTTCCATGCGAGGAACGGACCGAAGGGAAGCGCCAGCAGCAGCGGTATCATCAACGGGACGAACGTCATGTTGAAGTACGGGCTGCCGACCGAAATCTTGTCGCCTGTGACGGCCTCGAGTGCCAGCGGATAGAGCGTTCCGACCAGCACCGTTCCGCAGCTCACGGTCAATATAATGTTGTTCAGGACCAGACCGCCTTCGCGGCTGATCGGCGCGAACAGCCCGCCTTGGCGCAGCTCACCGGCACGCGCGGCAAACAGTGCGAGTGCGCCGCCGATGAAGGCCATCATGATCGCCAGGATGACGACGCCGCGCTTTGGATCGACGGCGAACGCGTGGACCGAAGTCAGCACGCCCGAGCGGACCAGGAAGGCGCCCATCAGCGACAGCGAGAACGTGAGGATCGCAAGCAGGATGGTCCAGACCTTCAACGCCTCGCGCTTTTCCATGACGAGTGCGGAATGGAGGAGCGCGGTGCCTGCCAGCCATGGCATGAACGAGGCGTTTTCGACCGGATCCCAGAACCACCAGCCGCCCCAGCCCAGCTCGTAGTAGGCCCACCACGAGCCCATGGCGATGCCGATGGTGAGGAACATCCAGGCCGCCAGGGTCCACGGGCGCACCCAGCGCGCCCACGCCGCATCGGTGCGTCCCTCGATCAGTGCCGCAATGGCAAACGAGAACGCCATCGAGAAGCCGACGTAGCCCGTGTAAAGGAATGGCGGGTGGAAGGCGAGCGCCGGATCCTGCAGGATCGGGTTCAATCCGCGGCCATCCAGGGGAGCCGGGTTGAGCCGCTCGAACGGATTGGAGGTGAAGAGAACGAAGAGGCCGAAGGCGAGACCGATCGCAGCCTGCACGGACAACACGCGAGCCTTCAGCGTCGGCGGAAGATTGTCGCCGTAGAGGGCGACTGCTGCGCCGAACAGCGCGACGATCAGCACCCACAAGAGCATCGAGCCCTCGTGGTTGCCCCACACGCCGGCGATGCGGTAGATGATCGGCTTGGTGGAATGCGAGTTGGTGAAGACATTGGTCACCGAGAAGTCGGAGACCACGTAAGCGTGCATGAGAGCGGCAAAGGATATAAGGATCAGGAAAAACTGGCTGACGGCGGCGGATCCGCCGAAATCCATCAGACGCTGGTCATTGCGATGGGCCCCGTAGGCGGGAACCAACATCTGCAGCGCCGCGACAATCACTGCCAGCACATAGGCGAAATGTCCAAATTCAATGATCACTGCCTTGCTCCCAAGAAAATCGCCGCTGTGCTGCCCTCACACGCTCATTTGGTGACCGTCCCGGGCTTGTGCTCGACGCCCTTGCCAAGCTTCACGCCTTTGGCCTCGAGCGCGGCAGCCACCTCGGGCGGCATGTAGTTCTCATCATGCTTGGCAAGTACCGTATCGGCAACGACCCGACCGTCCGACTCGAGCACGCCTTCGGCGACCACGCCTTGGCCCTCGCGGAAGAGATCTGGAAGTACGCCTTTGTAGCTCACTGGCACCGTCTTCAATGTGTCGGTCACGACAAACTCGATCGAGGTGCCAACGCCGCGCTTGACCGAGCCTTGCTCGACCAGACCACCCAGGCGGATACGCTGGCCGACCTTCGCCTTGTTCTCCGTGACATCACTCGGCGTGTGGAAGAAGACGACGGAGTCCTTCAGGGCGAACATCGTCAGAATCGCGGCCAGCGATAGGACCGATACGGCTGCGATGATCAAGGTGCCGCGGCGCTGCTTGCGTGTCATGCCTGTTTCCCTGCCTTCAACTCAATGCGCGCTTTGCGCTTGCCGGTCTGTGCCCGATCAGCCGCGAGTATTCTGCTGTCACGCGGCAATGCCCCTTACGAGCCGATGCCGAGGTCCTTGGCGAAACTTTCGATCGATTGGAGAGCGGCTGCATCTCCCTCGAACGCGCGACGAGCTTTGGCGAGGGCATTGGCCGCATCGCCGTCTCGTCCCATCACCTTATAGGCACGCGCCAGACGCTTCCAGCCATCGAGATCCTTGCCGTTCGCGTCCAATCGCGCGGCCAGACCATCGACCATTTTTGAGATAAAGGCGCCCTGCTGCTCGGGCGTCAGCTGTTGTGCTGCTGCGACATCAGCAGCGCTAGGCCCGGGTGCAGGTGTCGCGGCAGGCTGCGATGCAGGCGCTGCGGCGGACTGGGACGGCGGCTGCGGCGCGGCTTGTGCAGTCGCTTCCTTCTTGCCGCCACCGCTGGCAAGCTCCGCACGCATCTCGCCAATCTTGGATTCGACGACGGATCGCCAGGGCGCATCCGGGGCTGAGACCTTCAGCAGCGCTTCAAGATCAGCGACGGCGCCGGACAGGTTGCCGTCCTGCTGTTTGGCAATTGCGAGCCAGAACTTCGGTTCGGGCCGATAGGGGGACAGGGTCTGCAAGCGCTGATAGGCCCGCTGGGCCTCCGGCGTGACAGTGCCATTGTTCGCAAAAATAGTCGCCTCGGCAAAACCGGCGACCAGATCGGGATTTTCCCCGAGTAGCTTTATCGCGTTCGCATATGATTGGATGGCGTCCTGATAGCGCTCCTGCTTCATGTAGACCGGCGCGATCACCGCCCAGCCCTGACCATCTTCGGGGTTCTGCTTCAATCTCGCCTCGACCATGCCGACGAGTTCCGACATCGAGCGGCCCGAAGACGACTTGGCGATCCGATCGGCGTGGGGCAGATTCGGCAGGTTCGGCGAGCCGAGTATCGAATAGACCCCTGCCGACATGATCGCCACGAACGCCGCTGCCGCGTAGGCCTGTGGTTTGTAACCGGGTCTGGTGGCTGGCGTGACCGCACGCGATTGACGGGCGGACTCTTGTTCTGCGGCCCGCAGCAGGCGTCGCGCCAGTTCAGTGCGCGCCGCGTCAGCCTCACCTTCGGCCAACAACCCTTCGTCGCGTTCGGCATCGATAGCGTTAAGCTGATCGCGGTAGACGGCGACATCGGCCGAATGCGGTTGTTGCGTTGAACCGGGTGGTCGAATGAAAGGCCGCGCCAGAAACGCGACCACTGCCGCTGTCAGGACTATCAAACCGATCCACAGAGCCATCATTTGTTCCCGAAAATGCGCACCCTGGTGCAATAGGGGGGCTTCAGGCAGATGACAAGAGCTACTGAACGCTCCAGGGCCAATGGTCGCGCAGGCAGCAGCCCCGATGGCGGGTATCCATCCAGGTCGCCTGACCGGCAAGCCAACCGGAAGCGGGCACGCCTGCGGTCCGCGGCAATTTCAAGCATCCGACGCCTAAGTCGAGCAGCCAAACCCAACACGGTCAAAGCACGAGACTATCGATCAGGCTACGGAGCGCCAAGACCCGTCTTCGTTGCGACAAGCCGTTCCGCGCATCACCTGCGGGCGGCCGTCGATGTAAACCGTGTGAGAATAGTCGCGGCAATCCTGGCTGCCACGCCTGTACGAGCGGCTTGGTACAACCTCGCCATAGCGGCCGTTATCGGGATTGCGCCATGTGCGCGCGACGCCAGATTGACCGCGTTCCAGGGCCTCGAACTCGGCCTCGCGGGCGAGCGCCCGGTCATGGTCATCAAGCGTGCGGCCAATCTCGTGGCCGACAACGCCGCCGACGACCGCGCCAGCCACAGTGGCCAGCGCCCGTCCGGTCCCTTTGCCCACCTGATTGCCGATGATGCCGCCAGCGATGGCGCCGACCGCCAGACCGGTGTCTGCCTTGTTTGGTCCCTCAGGCCCACATCCGGCAATGCCCAGCACTACAACAGCAGCAACTGCGGCCCTGATACCCTTCGGCATGATTTCGCCCCATAGCTCGGTCTGAGATGGAATTCACGGTGTGGTCTGACCGACACTCGCACAGCCGCTCTCATATGTGACGCGACCGGCGATTCCACAATCCACTAGCTGCCGTTTCGAAGGGGAATGGGGCGAAAGTGGGACACGGGCGTCCGGCGAGCTCGATTCGCACTGGGGAGTTGTCACATTGCTGCAACGCCTGGAGAGGCGGCCGAGTGAAATGCGACGCAGGCGCCAGAACTCAAACGCGAGGCAACCGTAGTGTGGCCTTCAGGCCGCCGCGCGGCGATGAGTCCAGATCGAAGCTACCGCGATACATCTGCACGAAGTCGGTGACGATCGATAGACCCAGTCCGGAACCGGGTTTCGATTCGTCCAGCCGCAATCCGCGTTTGCCAATGCGCTTGCGCTGCTCGTCGGACAAGCCGGGCCCATCGTCCTCGATGACGATTTCGACCTGGGCGGAGGCGCCCTTTTGCTGCGGCGGCTCGGTGATCGTCAGGAACACCTCCGAGCTTGCCCACTTGCAGGCGTTATCAAGCAGGTTGCCGAGCATCTCCTCCAGGTCCTGTCGCTCTCCCTGGAATCGCGCCGAATCCGGCACGGAGGCCGTGATCGTGATGCCGCGGTCGCGGTTGATGCGTTCGAGTGCGCGCACCAGCGGATCGGTCACCTCTTTGATCTTTGTGACATGTCCGATGGCACCGACCCTGGCTGCCATGCGGGCGCGGTCCAGATACAAAGTGATTGAATCGCGCATGACATCCGCCTGCTCCTTGACCTTGCGGGCCAGGGCTCCGTCGTCTTCGCGGGCCTCATTTATGATCACGGCCAGCGGTGTCTTGAGTGCGTGCGCGAGATTGCCCACCTGTGTGCGGGCGCGATCGACAACGTCCTGGTTGGATTGGATCAAGGCATTGAGCTCGACCTGCAACGGCGCGATCTCGGCGGGCAGTTCGCCTTCCAGCCGCTCGGACTCACCTGAACGGATCGCTGCCAACCCCTTCTCGACCCGCTTCAAGGGCAGCAGTCCGAATCTCACCTGGAACAATGTGACGGCGACCAGCCCAAGCCCAGCAAGAGCCAGCGCGGTCGTCAAGCGATTGCGGAAATTGGCGACAAGCTCCTCGAGCCAATCGAGCGGGCCAGCGACTATGATCGAATAACGCGGGTGGTCCGTCTCATAGCCTAGCGTATTGACGAGTTCGACGATGCGCATTGGCTCGCCTGTCGGACCGTCCACATTCATCCAGCGCGTCCCAGCGCTGTCGGTAGGAAATCCGCTCTCGCTGGGAGATGGGAGCCTGGCAGTGGCAAGCGAAGCGGAGACGAGCGTCGGCAGCTTGGGATTGTCGAGCGGCTTGATCTGCCAATACCAACCGGATTGCGTCACCTCGAACAGCGGCTCGTAGCGATTGGTCGGTGCAACGGGTGCGGCCTCGGCCTCGCTCAGGCTGTCGAACATGATGGCCGTGGCGAGCTTCTTGAGCTGCGCGTCGAAGGAGGCCTGTACGTCCTCACGATAGAGCGAGTAGATGATGATCCCGGCAAGCGGCAGGACGATCAGCGTCCATACCGTGGAGGTCGCGAACAGACGGAACGCGAGTGAATTAGGCCGCATCAGGATCCGAGCTCAGCCTGTAGCCCAATCCCCGTACCGTTTGAATCAGATCGACAGGGAGCTTCTTGCGGAGTCGACCGATGAAGACCTCGATCGTGTTGGAGTCGCGATCGAAGTCCTGCTCGTAGAGATGCTCGACGAGCTCGGTGCGGGAGACGACACGACCGTTGTGGTGCATCAAATAGGCGAGCAGCCGGTACTCATGCGAGGTCAGCTTGATCGGCTCGCCGTCGCAGGTCACGCGCGCCGACTTCGTGTCGAGACGGATGGGGCCGCACTCGATCTCGTTCTTGGCATGACCACTGGCACGGCGGACCTGAGCACGCACACGGGCGAGCAGCTCCTCCATGTGGAACGGCTTTGCGACGTAGTCGTCGGCGCCGGCGTCCATGCCGGCAACCTTGTCGCTCCAGCGATCGCGTGCGGTGAGAATAATGACCGGCATGTTGCGCTCAGAGCGGCGCCACTGCTCGAGTACCGACAGGCCGTCCATCTTGGGCAGGCCGATGTCGAGTATGATCAGGTCATAGGGCTCGGTATCGCCCAGGAAGTAACCCTCCTCTCCGTCAAAGGAGGTATCGACCGCATAGCCAGCGTCGGTCAGCGCGCGCACGAGCTGGCGATTGAGATCGCGGTCATCTTCAACAATGAGAATTCGCAAGGATCCGTTCCGCCCTGTTTCTTGCAACTGGCGGCGAATTATAACGGGGTGATAGGAAAATCCTAGATCTTGTTGTCGGATCGGTGAAGGCAGGAGTTCGTGCCGAGCAGCCGCGCCCCTCTGCGATCACCAATCCTGCGTCAGGACCGCCATCAATCGCTTGGGCCAACGCTGCGTGACTTGCCCGCAAACGGTTGTTGGGCGTCGACGCTCTCACGGCTCACCGTGCCACGGCGATCGCGGATCACGAGCCGGTAGACGTAGCGCCCTCCCTCGCGGCACAACGTGGTTCGCACGATGGCACCCGATCGCTCACGCTGAGCGGCACTGGCAAGCTGCTCGACGGAGGTCAGCTTTTCGGCCTTCACAATGCGTGAGGCTTCCGACCAATCCTCGATGCATTCGTCCTGCTTGGGTATAGCACGCGTCAACGGTTCAGCACGCGTCAACGTCGGCGTCGCCGAGGGCAGCGCCGACAAGAAGAGCACGATCGCTAAACGTGTCCACTTCATTCCGAACTTCTCTCGAATTGTGTGGAGGCAACATATACCAAGACTAGAACGCCAGGGATGAATACTACCTGAATGCGGCGCGCTGGTTGCGCCTCGCAACTCCTCACAGCCTCAGGGAAATGGGTAGCCTGGTGATGGGTTGCGATGCGCGAACACGGCCGTAGATAGCCAGGATGGTGCCGATCACGCCTCCCAGCGCCTGGACCACCTGGGTGAGCTGCTCGCCGATCTGACGCACCATCTCGCCGGTTATATCCAGCCCCAGCAGAGGGCCGATGACCGGCAGCACAGTCGATGCCGCGCTCACGATCACGCCCCAGATCGTCAAGGATTCGCCCCACCATTTCGCCTGGGGTGCAGCTTCATTGCTTTCGCCGCTCATTTCGGTTCTGCCTTTCTCGGTTGCTGGTTGATTGGTGCCATCGCCCCGGTCAGGATCCTGGAGGGGGCTGTCACGTGCGGTATCGATCAGAGCACCGGCACGCGCCAGGGTGACGTCGACACGACGCAGCCAACCGCGCCCGAAACGCCAGAAATGCTGAAGGGCGCGGTAGCGCTCGCGACGGATCTCGGCATAGCTGGTGAGTGTCTCGAGAAGGGGCTTTGATTCCATGCGCGCCTGCGTCTGGGGCCCGATCTCGCCGTCGACGTTGGCGCCGACCGACTGCTGCAGGCATTTGATTGCGGTAGCGACGCCGTGATTGACCGCCGCATCGAATTGCATGACAGCGAGGGCGGGGGACATACGGTGGCACCCCGCCGGGATCCAATAGCGAGTCTGGTAGATCTCGCGCACCATGGCATCGGGAATCCGCTTCAGCTTGGCAACGAGACGGCTGCGGTTATCCGGCGTCACGGTCTCGCCGACCCATCGCGCGAATACTCCCAGCGTGATGCCTTTGTTGGTGGGACCGCCAGGGTCATAGGGATCGTCGGTGAAGCCACCTTCCATTTCCAGGACGTGGTTCAGCGCCTGATCAAAAATGGCAGCAACGATCGGCTTGGCGGCCGTCCTTTCCGGCACTGCATCATTGTCGATGGCCGTCTCCTGCGGCCAGCGGTAGGCGAGAACCCTTTCCTTGGCGAAGGGCGCAACGCTGACCGCGTTGCCCTGATTGCCTCCGAGCAGAAAGACCTGCTGTTCGGTTTCACCGACAATGAAGCCCGCGTGACCGAGCGCGGGATCGGTGCCGCGGCTCAACACCGCAATGGCGCCAAAGCGCGCCTCGTTGATCGCGTTTCCCCACTCCAGATAAGAGCGTGCCATCAGCGAGCGCGTGCTTGATCGCCCAGACCTCTCCAGGCACGCTCCGAGAAACGCGGCGCACCAGGCGACCTCGTCGTCGCGGATCGCATCGTGACCGACGGTCTTGAACATCTCGGCGATGCGCGGATTGTCGCCGCTGCCAGCGACCTCGTGCACGCCCAGCTCGCGCCAGGCCCAGGCGAGCCAGTCGGGTTGTTGCATTCCTTACTATCCTTGGTTGGCTTCGTGCGAGCGTGCAGCTTCAGATGACGGCCGCACGCGGTGTGCCGCGCCCGTAGACAGCACTTGATTGGTAGACGCGCACGGAGACGCTTGCCTGTGGTGCGCCGAAATCCGCGATCTGGTCTGCGGCCGGATACAGCGCCGACGCTGTTGCGGCGTTCAGCACTCGCTTGACCACTGGCCCATCGAGGATCTCGACCTCGTAGGCTTCGCTCGTTTCGGCTAGCGGCACTTCGGCCACTTCCCAGCTATCGCCACCCATTCGGGTGCGACGGATCCATGCAATCGTCAGGTCGCCGCTTCCGCCTGCGTCGCGTGTGCCGTGGACATGCGCTGGCGCGTAGGGCCTCAACCCGACGCCGCGCAATGCATGAGTGGCGGTTGCATATGTGATGTCGGCGATATCGCGGCTCGACGGACCGTAGCGCCACGTATAGTTCAGGCCGATGTCCGCCAGCGTGCTCGGTAAAGTGGTCAGCGCAGCATCGATCAGAACGAATGGCGATCCTGCAGACGTGGCTGCCTGCATCGCCCGTTCCGTGCCCGCCTGTCCGCGCAGAAGCTGCGACAGCTCATAAACTCCGGGGGCTACCAATTCGGCTTGCTCAAATTGCAGCACTTCCCAGTCGCCGTCGACGTTGCGCACCGCTGCCGCGTTTTGTCCGGCGAGCAGCTGGAGCGGCGTCACCGAGGTCAGGCTCGCGCCATCAATTGCTACCCTTAGTTTGGTGGCTCGATCGAGGCGCGCCTCGGGCCCTGCTGGCAAATCGGTCTGCGTCAATCCGATGGTTGCCGGCGTGCCGACGAGTGTCTGCAGCGTGAAGCCTGAGGCCTCCGGCGAGCGGTAGACGGCGATACTGCCCGGCCAAGGAGACTGGCGGGCGGCCACGTAAGCTGCCTCGGGGGCCTCGTCACCTCTGAGCAGCGGCAAATCGAGGAAATAGAGCAAAGGCGGACCGGCCAGAACCAATTCGCCGCCGGCGCTCGGGCGGGCGCGGCCACGTGCTGATTCGTAAATCGCAGCATCGACGGCACGCGCCTCGATCGCTCGTGCGCCGCTTTCGGAGACTTCGATCACGCGGAAGCGGCGTTCCGCGTTCTCTATCTTCAGTGCGAACGTATCGCCAGGCTCGATGGCCAGCCGGCTCGGCGGCAGAGCAAGGCTCGCTCTTTCACGCGCGATCCAGGTCTCATGCAGCCAGGTATCGGCAATCTGCTCGGCCTGTTCGCCATCAAGGACGATTGGCAGCTCGGCCTGTGACACGCGACCGCTTGCGCCCGCAAGACGGCGCGACTCTGCGACGGCCTGTCGATAATCTCCGGAGGCGCCGACATAGGTCAACTTGGCCGCCATCGGCAGCTCTGTCTCCTGGCCGCGCGTCAGCGTCATCAGCGGCGCTTCGGAACGAGCCTCGACCATGTCGTCGCCGGTCAAGCTGGCGACCGGCTGGTCATTGCCGCGATGGCGGAAGACGATCTGGCCTTCGCTCTCGATCGCATCGGTGAAGAAGGCGAGGCTTAATGGTTGCAGTGCGTCCCGCGCCGACATGACGCTGTCGATCAGGTAGCCGGGCACGGTTCCAGTAAGCTCGCCGCTGTCGAACTCGGTGAAGTCGTAGTCCTGCAGAACCTGCTTGACCAGTGCATCGAGGGGCACGTTGGCGAGCCTGCCGTTCAGCCAATGGCCCAACAGCCAGTTGTCACCGTCTCCCCAGACATCCAGATTGCTGGGGAACGCAGGAAACGGCCGTGCATCCCAGGCGTAGACGTGGATGTGGTCGAGCGACACCATCGTGCCACCGTAGACCACCGAGTTGGGATTTGCTCCTGCGACGTAGACTTCTGAGGTGGGATCGAAAGCGCGGATCAGCGCCTTGATATACTGACGCTGCATGAAGTCATCGCGCAGTCCGCGCGAATAGTATGGCAGTGCCGTCTCCGAACTCTTCGGATCGACGAACACGTTGGGCTGGTTGGCTCCCTTGTCGACGGCGGGACAGCCAATTTCCATGAACCAAACGGGCTTGGATTGTGGAACCCAGACGGTTGGGGTCGCCGATTCGACGCCGCCGGGGCGATTGAAATGCTGTGCGGTCCACCACGACTTCAGGTCTTTGTAGCGGAACACCCAAGGCTTGCCGGCGCCGTCGGAGATCGGCGAGCGAACTTGTGCATCGCGGTTCGCCGCGCTCGCGTAATACCAGTCGAAACCCTCCCCGCCCGCAACATTGCCCGCGAGGTAAGCAAGGTTGTAGATGGAGCGTGTTCCGGACAGATAGTCGAGATGACCGTGACCGTCGCGCCAATCGGCGAGCGGCCAATAGAGATCGATACCGATTGCATCGATCGATGGCGAGGACCAGAGCGGATCGAGGTGGAAGTAAACGTCGCCGCTGCCGTCGGCGGGCTGGTGGCCGAAGTATTCCGACCAGTCGGCAGCGTAAGTCACCTTGGTTGCTGGTCCCAGCACCGATTTGACGTCGGCGGCGAGCGCCACCAGCGCGTCGACAAATGGGAACGCTGCCGCCGCGCTACGAACCTGGGTTAGCCCTCGTAGCTCGGTGCCAATCACAAATGCATCGACACCGCCGGCAGCTTTGGCCAGATGCGCATAGTGCAAAACCATGCGGCGGAAGGACCATTCCGCAGGTCCGCTGTAGATGATCTGCTCGCCGCTGATCGTGAAGTGTGCGGGGGTTGCCGTTCCGACGAAAGCTGAGATCTGGCTCGCGGCCGCCGCCGTCTTGTCGACCGTGCCGCTGACGCCGGGGGCCGGATGACAGGTGATACGTCCGCGCCAGGGATATGCCGGCTGGGAGGCACCCGGATCATAGGGGTTCGGCAGCGCATTCCCCTCTGGCACATCCATCAATACGAATGGCGTCAGGGTGACCGCCAATCCACGGGCCTTGAGATCCTGGATGGCGTCGACGACGGTCGCATCGGACGGCGTGCCGCCATAAGCTGAGCGCCCATCGCGCGTGCTCACCAGATATGCCGCGCTGCGATCGACGCCGGCAACATTCCAGCTTAGCGGAGTCGTGATCTTGAAGGCCGAGTCGACACCAGGCTTCAGCTGGCACACGCCAGCGCGCAGGTCAGTTCCAAACCAGCTCGTCACAAGCGAAACCTGGCCGACAGACGGCAATGTTGACTGCAACTGATCGAGCGAGACAGCCCAATCGCTGCCGCCCATGCGCGTGTGTACGTTCTCGGATTGGGAGGTGCCGCCGCCCAGTCCGCGCGAGATTGGCTCAGGCGCGTATACGAACTCGCCGGAACCCGGGATCATGACGATGCCGCGCACGTCATCGGCGAAGTCGTCGACGTCGCGGAACACCTCGAACGAGAGCTGTGGCAGGCGGTTGCCATAGTCGGCAAGTGGCATCCGCTCGAAGACGATATAGGCGACACCGCGGAAAGCAGGCGCGCTTACCGCCCCCAAGCGTGCAACGATCAGGCTGTCGGCGAGCTGGGTCTCGCTGCCGGTATGAACCCTGTAGGCAATGCTTGTGAGATCGAGCTCCTTGCCGTCGGCCCAGATGCGGCCAACATGGTTGATCGTTCCTTCTGCAACGGCAACCGCGAAGCTGGCGAAGTAGGTGTAGCTCGTGACGCTCACCCCGCCACCGCCACCGTAGCCCTTGCCACTGCCGCCAGTCGATTGCGTGCTCGCCACTTCTTCGATCTGATCGGCCCAGATCACCTGCCCGCCGACGCGTGCACGTCCATAGAGCCGCGGGATCGGCGCACCTTCCGTGGAGGCGGTGACGTGGAGATCGGTGAGCCTCGGTCCCCTGACCGCCTGACCGCCGCCCATTGAACCGAACAACGCGGAGTCGACGAACGAGCCGGCGAACGCGCCTATCTGGGCGCCGATCGCTGCTCCGCCAAGTGTCGCGCCGAACAGCGTAATGCCGGTCGGCAGCAGTGCGCCACCGACAGCGGCGCCCACTGCTGCAAGTGCCAACGTCGCCATCAGTCCTCAATCCGCGGAAATGAGAATACGCCCGCTACCCGACGCCACCACCAGCGCCCAAGCGGAACCTCGACGACGCCCACTCGTTCGGCTGCGTGAACCATCGTGGCGGGGCCGGTCAGGATGCCGACGTGCTTTGCAATCGCGCCGCTGCGGATCCGGAAGACGAGCACGTCTCCCGGCCCAGCGCTCGACAAGCTGCGCGATGAAAGATGACGCTTGGCAGCAGCCAAGAGCGTCTCCTCACCAGAAATCTCTCCCCAATCTGGCGAATAGGCCGGCGCCGTCTCGGCTTCGCTGTCGTAGAGCGAGCGATAGATTCCGCGCACGAGACCGAGACAGTCCGTGCCGGTGCCCTTGAGTGACGCCTGATGATGATAGGGCGTGCCGATCCACGAGCGCGCCAGTTTGACGATATGGTCTCTCGTCACGGTCATCGCAGGCTCACGCGGACAATCGAACTGGTTCGGCATCATCAATCACCGGGCCGGAAATAGCTGGTGACGAAATCGTTGCCGGGCATATTCGGGAAGCCGCGATAGTTGACGGCATTGGCGAATTTGTCGCGGCACGTGGTCAGGTGCTTGTCGCAGCCCGCAGTTACGACAAAGGTCTGGCCGGGGGTGACCGGCTCGCGTGCCGGCTGCCATAGTTCGAGCGTGGCGACACCGTCGACGAGGGAATGCCGCTTGATCTCGACGCGCTGACCAGCGGCGGCTCCGGATGTGAATTCGATGAGGCCGCGCGAGAACCAACCGCTAGCATAGGTTTCCAACCCATTCACAGTGAACTCGCGAGCACTTGCGACGGTTTGCATGGTACCCGTGGCGCGATATGCAGGATTGCTGGCAACAACACCACATCGCGCATCGCCAAGATCCGCATCGCATGTGAACTGGTAGAGTCGTCCTTTGGGTTGCTGCAGGTAATGGGCCAGGCCGCGAACCTCGGCCGTGAACATCAGGCCCTTGCGCCGCACCTCGCCGAGGCTTCCGGCGCGCATCAGCACGCGCTGCTGGGTATCGTTCCAGTTGACGCGGAAGATCTCGACGCGCGCATCATCATAAAGGCCGGCAGCCAAATCGGCCTCTGCAAGATGCTCGGAGGAAAGTGCGCTCGTCACCTCGAGATTGTCGACGCCAAGGCCCACGGCATCCGTGATCTCGCTGGCGGTGAAGCCTGCCGCCGCCTCGAACACAGTGCCATCGAAGTCGACGTCTCGGTCATGATCGGTGAAGCCGAGGATGGAGCCATCCTGTCGCGTCAGGCGCCAACACCAGCACAGGGTCGTCACTCCTGTTGCAATGTGCGCGGCCAGTCCCGGATCGAGCTTCTTCATATGCGGATCTCGATGATCGGAATGTTGGGTATGGCGCCGTGGCGGAAGCCCTGCAGGTTGACTTCCAGGCGATCCGTGTCGAAGCGGACCGGCACATCGAAGATGAAGCCCGCGGTCACGTTGGCGCCAACAGCGGGCGTGGCTGGCAGTTCGAAAGTGACGACGCCGGTTACCGTATCGACGGTAAAGTCGATGCCTTCGGTCTTGATCATGTTGGCGACAGCAATCATCACCGTTCCGGCAACGGGCTTCGTGATGACCCGCTGCCATGGTGCGAACGACGCACCATAGGTCTTGCTGAGCTGGAACGTGCGCCTCACGCCGTCGCCAACGCCCAACTGCTGATCGAGCGCGGTGGGCGTTGTTTCCGGCGGACAGGATTTCCAGTCGCTCGGATCACGCCAGCGGAACCCGTGCAGCCGCCCGCGCCGCTCTTCGAAGAAGGAGATCACTGCATGGAGGTCGTCGATCGACTTCACGCCATACCCGGCGTTGTAGCTGCGTCGCGAATCCGCCCAGCGTGCGTTGCGCTCTTCATGGCCTGAACCCAGCGCGACGATCTCAGTACGCCGTTCCGGCCCGCCCTGCGCCTGACGCGCGATTTGCGTTGGAAAGCGAACCTCATGAAAGCTCATGTCGTCACCTCAGGACCATTGCAGCGGTTGGCACGTCAGAGATTGCGCTGGCCGAACGAGACGGCGCGAGCCAGCATTGCTGCAACCTGGCTCTCCGAACGCCGGAAGCTGTCGGCATCCGATGTCGTCACGTTCATGGTGACGTTGATTGCGCCGCCTCCCTGCTGCGCGACCACACCAAGTCGGCCATCAGGGCCGCGCGCCAGCGGCATGATCGCCTCCGACCCGCGCTCACCGGCGATCCCCATACGGCCCTGGCCCAACGGAAACGCGATCGGCGACTGGATGACCCCGCCGCTGGCGAACGGCACTGGCAGTCCCCGCTGAAAAGCGGCGCCATTCGCAAAGCCGAAGCCGCCCGAAAACAATCCTGAGACGAAATTGCCGATGCCCTGTTCGAATGGCCGGAATGCAGCCTTCAACACGATGCTGGAAAGACTCAGCGCCAGCGACTTCAAGACGTCGCCCAAGCTCTTGCCTCTCAGGGCAATGCCCTCGAATGCGTTCGTCAGCGCATTGCCAAAGCGCCGTCCCATGTACTCTGCGTCGGTCAGGCTACGGGTCAGTGCCGTGATGTCGGCGGAGACGCTGACGACCCATTCTTCGTTGGGCGTTTCAGTTCCATTCATCGCGCGATACTCCGATCGGGAAATTGCTGCATCATGGCCGTCAAATCAGCCCGCGCAGGCGGCCTATCGGTGCCCGCGACCCCATACAGGCCCCTCAACGCGGCTTCGATCTCGCGCAGCGTCATCGACCAGAACGCTCTAGGCTCGAGCCGCAATAGACCCAGTCCGGCCGCCATCACTTCGTCCCAGGGAAAGGGGTTGGCACTGCGCCGCCGGCGCCGGAAGTGTCCGGACCCGCCGAGGCGGCTAGTGCGGCCCGCTCGTCGCCGGCGAATGTTGCGCCGAGCAGCCGTGCGACGATGTCGATGAAGCCGCCAACCCCACCTTCTGCCTGCATCCGCGCAACGTCCGCATCGGCTATATCGCTCCCTGCGCCGCGCAGACCCGCGCCGATGATGCGACAGGCATCGCGAGCAGAGATGCGCCCCTTCTCGAAGCGGCGGGCAAGCGCCAACATGTCCTCGTCTCCGAACGCATTCTCCAGCTCGGCCAGCGCTCCTAGCGTCAGGCAGAGACGATAGGACCTGCCGTCCAGTGTTGCGCTGATCTCACCGCGCCGGTGGTTTGCCATCCGCATCTCCCCCTTGCGATCAGATTGCTGCGAAGACGAGTTCGCCGGCGCTTTCGAGCGTTATCTCGAATGCGACCTCGCCGTCGTGGCGGCCAGTCAACTCGAAGGATGCGATCTGCAGTGGCCCCGTTACCGTGCCAAAGCTCGGCACGACGACCTGCCACGCGCGAATTGTGCCGCTGAAGAAGAGGCCGCGGACGATCTCATCGGAAGCGGCATCCTTGAATATCCCTGCTCCTGTGACACGAGCCGACTTGATGCCTGCTCCTTCGAGCAATTCACGCCAATGGCCCGCGGACTCCGCGTGCGTGATGTCGACCGTCTCGGCATTGAAGGCGAGCGTGCGCGATCGAAGTCCGGCGACCGTCACGAAAGTTCCTGCGCCATCGCTGTCGACCTTCAACAGAAGGTCCTTGCCCTTTTGTGCTGCCATCGCTCATCGTCTCCTTGCGTTCAGCGAGCGAGTGTATCGCCCATTCCAACGGACGCCGCCCAGCGGCGGTGTGATGAACTACATCGATACCGGACGGCGTCCTTACCCGAGCGGCTCCGTCACGGCGCGATACCTGACCGTTCCGTGATAGGTTTCGCCATCGGGATCGCGTCGTGCGTCGGAAAACTCGTGGCGCAGATTGACCAGATGCTGCCCCGTCATGGCGAGCGGCTGATCGTGCAGCAGCTGCTCGATCGCATGCATGATCTCGAGCGCCTGCTTCCTGCCGGCCGCGCGCGACCACACATGCAGTGTCACCATATGCTCGTGTCCGCCTTCGGTCGCCGTCGCCCAATCGCGGATCAGGCTGCGGCCGATCGTTACGTAGGGGAACTCGGTCTGCTGTGGGCTGTCGTCGTAGACCTTGGCGCCACCGAGCAGCGCAACAAACGCCGCATCGTTGCGCAGTATCTGGTTGATCGCCTTCTGCAACTCGAGTCCAGCGCTCGACATGCCTGATCCCTTATTCCGCGTTGTCGCGTGCGATTGGTGAAGTAGTGTCGATGAGTTCGGCTGGAGCATCGCCAGCGGCGAGCTCTGCTTCCATCCGATGACGCCAGCGGCGCTCGGCCGCGTGTTCGTTCAGCATAGTGGCGATGCGCGAGAGGCTGCGCTTGCGGAGCCTGGAGCCGATGCCTGCGATGCGAATAATCAGCTTCACAGGTCGCGTTCCTCGGCAAGGCACTTCAGGAAGCGACGTCGCTCGCCGGCGTCGATCACGGCGCGGATCTCGAATATGCGATTGCCTGAGCGGAATCTCATCGCCGGCTTGACCCCGGTGCGATATCGCACCCAGATCTCGTGCGTAACGCGACCCGTAAGCTGGTCGGCAACGTCGTTCTCGATCCCTCTCAACGGGATCAAGCCCGCCCACAGCTCTGCAACCGTCGCCCACGTCTCGTCGGCCCCGCCGGCGCCGTCGTCGACGCGCGATACCGCTTCAAGAACCAGACGGTGGCGCAGGTCTCCAATGCGAATCTGCATCACAGCCGCACCGCGCAATAGGGATGGAGAAGACGGCAGACGGCCTGCGGCACTGCCGTTGCGGGCGTCCCGATCTCGATCGGATCGCGGTGCTCATACCAATGCGCCACGAGCAAAAGCAGCGCCTGTCTGATCGGCTCGGGAACGGCACTCGCGTTGGCACCGAAACCTGCGACGAAGTCGATTTCGATGCCGGCGAACTTGCGGCCCGGCGCCGGCCAATTGTCCTTCGCGATCAGGCGCGCCGGTCTGCGGCTCGAATCGAGCGCGTATTGCGTGTCGGCAACGACCCGCGGGGTGCCGTCAGAGGACATCACGCGGATCTCGGTCAAGGATTGGATCGGCGCAATCGGCAAGTTGACGATGCCATCTGCAGGCCAAGCATCGAGTACAAGGCGCCAGCTCTGCGTGATCAGCGCCAAGCCGAGCGCCGCCTCGATGTGTAACCGAGACGTCAGCATCAAGCTTTGCATCAGCGCGTCCTCGACGGCACCGTCGACGCGAAGATGCGCTTTCACCTCACTCAGCGTGAGGGGCTCAGTGACCGGCCCGCTCAGGAGTACCAGACCCATTGCGCCACACCTTTCGCGTTCTTAAGAACTTCGGATATGCACATGATAAGGAGCGAGGCCGCCCTCGGGGATAAGGCGGCCTCGCAGTTTCCGCGCGGACGGGAGGAAAATCTGCGCGGATCATCATCGCAGCGAAGCATGTCGAGCAGGATGCTCGGCGAGCGGACGCTGCGTTTCCTGTCTTGCTAGACGCCGAACTTCAAGAGCTTGATCGCATCGAAGTCCTGGACGCCGCCGCCGACGCGCTTGGTCGTGTAGAACAGCACGTAGGGCTTGGCGGTGTAGGGATCGCGCAGCACGCGAATGCCGACGCGATCGACGATCAGATAACCTCGGCGGAAGTCGCCGAATGCAATCGAAAGGCTGTCGGTTGCGATATTGGGCATGTCCTCCGACTCGGCGATGGGGAAGCCCATCAAGGTCGGTGCCTGGCCGGGATCGGCAGACGGCTGCCACAGGTAGGTGCCATCACCGTCCTTGAGCTTGCGGACCTGGGCCTGTGCCGCGCGGTTCATGACGAAATGCGCGTTGGCGCGGTAGCCGGACTTCACCGCATAGACGAGGTCGATCAGAACATCGCCCGCATTCGTCGCCGGGAACGCACCTGCCACGCCTGTCTTTACGAAGCCGATGTTGCCCCAGCTCCAGCTGGCGTTGGCGACCGTTGGATAGGCGAGGAAGCCCTTCGGCTTGTTGACGCCATTGCCGGTGACGAATGCCGTGCCTTCCTGTTCGGCGAAGGCGACGCGCACCTCCTCGGCCAGCCACTCGTCGATGTTAACGGCGCTGTCGTCGAGCAGGCTCGCGGTCGCCGCCGGCATCGCGTAGAGTTCCATGGTCTGGAACGACAGCTCGGAGAGCGTCGGTGTCGTCGTCTCGGTGCGCGCCGCAGTCTCGCCGACCCATCCAGTGCCCAGGCCCGTGGTTGCGAACGGCCGCTTGTAGACCGAGCTCGAGACCTGCTGCACTCCGGAAATCGCGCGGATCGGCGAGATGTGACGGAGCGCGCGATTGATGGTCGCTTCCGTTTCGTCGGGAACGAGGTAGCCGCCGTCAGGGTCTGAACCGACTGAAAGCGCCTTGCCTTCGAGCCCCTTCAGTCCGCCCGCCTCGCCGCCGCGCACGTAGCTGTCGAAAGCTGCCTTGTGCTGGAGCGAAACCGCCGAGCGCGCCACGCCAGAGCCTCCGATCGGCAGACGCTGCTGCTTCACGGTCAGCTGATCCAGCGCCCGGTCGATGCGGGCGAGCTTGTCGGTCGTGACAACGTCTGCTGCCGAACGCTTCTCAATCTCCTGAATGCGGCGATCGTTGGTGTCCTTGAAGTCCTCGAAGGCGCGCATGAAGTCGTCGAACGCGGCAGCAACGTCGCCACCCGCCGACTTCGTTACAAATTCCGTCTTGTCCGTCATGTTGCATTCCTTGAATTTGTTGTGTGCTTCACAGGCCGTAGTTGAGCCGTCGCGCCGCATCCCGCATGCGCGCTGCCAATCGCACAGCCTCGCTTTCACCCAGACCCGCTTCCCGCAGGGCCTGGAATCCCTTCAATCCGTCGCGCATCAACGCGCGCGCTTCCGATCGCGTCAGTCCCACCCCTTGCGTAAGCCATCTCTCGAACGTGCGCGCGGTCGGCACGCCTTGCGCGAAGGGCCGCGACTTGAATGTCTGCACACGCGCATCGGGCAGCATCGGGAACGTGACGACCGAAATCTCCCAAAGGTCGATTTTCTCCAAACGCCTCACGCCGCTCTTGGCGTCGCGCCTTGCGCGCAGTGCCTTGAAGCCGATTGACAGGCCGTCGAGCGCACCTGCTCTCATCAGCGACATCACCTCGCGCGCCTTCGACACGTCCGGCATCAGGCGTCCGCGTGCGTAGAGGCCCTTTGCATCCTCCGCGATCTCGTCCCACACGCCGATCGGCTGGCCCGGATCGTGCTGGAACAGCATTCGTATGCCGCGCGCGCCTCGAGACTTGAGGCTTTCTGCGAATGCGCCGCGCACCACTATGTCGCGGCTCAAGTCCTCGCGCCCGAACAGGCTTGCATAGCCTTCGAACGTGCCATTCGCGCCGATGCTCTTCAGGTCGAGCGCCATGAATTTCGCCTCCGCGCCTTCGAGCGCGCGCGCGTCGTCACGATCTGCCATCGGCAAACCTCTCCATTATCCAGCTCTGTCAGAAAGGTCAGAGCATTGACGTGCTCTGTCAGTTCAATGGGGTCGCGGATTCACTGCCTCTTCGGCGCCGCCACCCCTACCCGCGGCATCCGCCGTCGTGAAGCGCCCCAACTCGTCATGATAGGGATTGAACTTCGCTGCGTAATTGGACGTTCCCTGAGCCTCGCCGCCCTCCCCCTCCGCAAGCGCCCCATAGCCCGCCGCCGCGCGCTTCTCGTCCACCGACAGAAAGCTCGCCTTCTCCAGCCGTTCCCACAGCTGGTCACGCTCGGCCGACAGCCTCTATCCAGCACGATCGGTCCGCCACCACTGATAGCCGCGCTCCGAAAGAACTCGGAAGCCTTCCTCGACACCTTCGGCAGTTGCAAGAATAATTGGATAGCGATCCTTCAGCATATCACCATTACGCAAAGTCCAGAGCTTCTCTTCAAGATCGTACCTGAAGACATCCTTGAGGCCGTCGATCACAGCCAGCCCCTCTTCATTTTGAAGAACCACCTCGTCATGCGGATGAAATTGCTCCGTGCCCATTTCGATAAGACCCGCTTGCATGAGCTCGTGAAGCGCACTTTGCAGCTGTGCGACTTCTGACTCTTTGCCCATTGGCGTCGAAATTGTGTTCAACATTGCGATGACATTCTCGACCCGCAACTCTTCCAATTCCGATATCACACGCTGTCCAAATTCACCTAGGTTTGTCATTTTCGCCCCGTCACTTGTTCGGTATCGTCACGTGAGAGCCTTCTGGCTTCCCCGGCCCTGAGCGGCACCGATAGTATTGGCTGTTGTTGTGCTTTTGACTTGTTTCATCACGATACTTGCGACGAGGTCGTTCCATGATACGGACCTCTGCACCGGTGGACGGGTTGTGGTAGATTAGCCCCGCACCGCGCGCCCGAACTCGGCATACGCCTCGCGCGAATTGAATCCGAGCGGCAATCCGCCCCGTTCGATCACGAGCGGCCATGCGTGACGCTGATCGCGCTCGGCCGATAGCGCCTCGATCGCATCGAGGTCGGGGCACCACTCGTACCCGCCACGCCTCGACAATCAGCTGGTTTCACGCCACCAATGTTCGCGCCACCATTGATACCCCTTCGCTTCAAGTATCCTTTCTGCCAACTTAGCTCCTGCAGGCGTGTCGACGATCATTGGATAGTGCTCCCTCGTACCTCCTTTCGACGAACGACGATCAGCCCAGACCCCGGAGGACGGATCGAAGGTGAGGACTTCGCTAATCCTATCGACTTCGGCAAGCGAGTCTGCAATCGGCAATTCAACGAGGCGTCCGTGCGCGTCTCTCGCTGTCGACATGCGCAATAGATCGCGTTCAGCAAGTCGGCGAAGCGCCGATTGGAACTGCGAAAATGGATCAGAGCTTTGCATCCCGGGCATTACGGTCACCGCCATCGTCTGCAATCCCTCCTCTCCGGCCTCCTCCAACTCTGAAAGAATGCGCATCTCCAGTTCCGTCAATCCTTCCACGGCCGTTACTCCTATCGCTTATTCGGGATCGTGATCGCTTCACCCCAAGATCGACCATATGGCATGTAGCGATAGTAGTAATCGTTGAAGTGCTTTTGGCGCGTTTCATTCCTATATGATCGCTGCGGCCGATCCATAATCCTCACCTGATCACCCGTTGCTGGATTCTCATAAATCATGCCCGCTCCGCGCGCCGGACCATGCAAGACATACCCCCGATCATATAGTTCCTTCGTCAAGCGGTTCACACCCCAGCTCGGATTTGAACCAGGGATCGCATCACGCAGGATAATCCCTAACCGTGCCTCGGCAGCGCGTGCCACAGCCTCCCAATGCGCCGTCTCTGCTTCAATCGTTTCGGTGAGGCTTTGTGGGGCACGCCAAATTGGATCCAACTCTCTAAGCTGCCGCACAGCGCCTTGCGCACGGATGTACGCCTGGTCCAATCGGATCTGCTGCGCGATCGACGCTCCTGGATAGGCTCGGCGGCGCGAAACGTCGTGAAGCAGCCCATCGTCGTCACTTCGACTCGAGCTACTGCTCGCCCCCTCTCCATTCCCGCCGTTCGAAGCGCCCTCCCCATCCGCCGTCGGGAAGCGCCCGAGCTCGTCGTGATGGGGATTGAACTTCGCAGCAAACTTGCCTTCGCCGCCCTCCCCGCCGGCCATTGGCCCATAGCCTGCCGCCGCGCGCTTCTCGTCCACCGACAGAAAGCTCGCCTTCTCCAGCCGCGCCCACAGTTGGTCACGCTCGGCCGACAATGCCTCGATCGCGTCGAGATCGGGCCACAGCTCCAGCCCGCCACCCCATGCCGGCGCCAGCCACATCGACATCGCCTTGGCGGTGCGGTTGACGAGCGGCAGCACCGTCTGGCGCCAGAACGAGCGCGAGGCCTCCTGGTAGTTCGAATAGGTGTTGTCGCCGGGGATCCCTAACAGCATCGGCGGCACGCCCAAGGCCAGTGCGATCTCGCGCGCCGCGGCGTTCTTCGCCTCGACGAAATCCATGTCCTTCGGGCTGAGGCTCAACTGCTTCCAGTCGAGCCCGCCTTCCAAGAGCATCGGCCGTCCCGCCTGGCGCGCGCCCTGGAAGCCCAGCTCCAACTCTTCCTTCAAGCGCTGGAACTGCTCCTCGGTGAGCTGGCCGTCGCGCGCCGCATAGACGAGCGCACCAGAGGGCCGCGCCGAGTTGTCGAGCAGTGCCTTGTTCCACTTGGCCGCCTGGTTGTGGATGTCGATGGCGCTAGCCGCCGCCTCGATCGGACTCATGCCGTAGTAGTCGTTGGCCGGATGGAAGAGCCGCACATGCAGCACCGAGCGCACGCCTTCGGCGGCATCACCGTGCAGGCGGATCGAGCGGCCGCTGACCGTATATTCGTATCCCTCGGGCCAGCCGTCGGCGCCCGGGATCACCTTGATCCGATCGGGCCGCAGCGCGTGCAATTCGCGCAAGCTTCCATCGACGCCGACCGCCTCGACATAGGCGTTGCCCGACACCAGCAGGTACCCATACCAGCTCTCGAAGAAGTCGGCGCTGGTGTGATCGAGGCTCGGATGCGCCATGAGATCGAGGAAGGGGTGGCTTTCAATCTCGTAGGGGCCTTCGTAGAGCAACAGCGGTATCGATGCGGCCGCTTCGGCCACCATGCGCACCGAGCGGTAGACGATCGCGTTCTGCATGAAGCCTTCGCGCGCGAAGCTGGCGTAGTCGCGCGGTGTCCATACGGGCTGGCCCAACTGCTCGAGGGCCACGAGGCGATGTGCCTTGCTCGCCTTCGTTGCCAGATCGGGCGTCCGGCCCGTCCGCCACGGCAACAGCCGATTGAGCGCGTCCGTCATGCGCGGCATGCTTCCTCATCCTCGTCGTTGGCGAAATGAATTGGGCGCCGCGTGCTGGTACGGGCGCCCTGTCGTCTTGTGTCGGTATCGCTGCTGTCCCCACTCAGAGACGGCGGATCCACGGTATTGGTGGCGGTCGCGGCGGCTCGGGTGGATCGATCAACAGATCGGTCACCGCCCACACCAATGCATCGAGGCGGTCGGGGCTGCGTCCGCCGACGCGGCCGTCGGTGCCGAACGCGCACATCTGGTCTTCAAGCTCGTCAAAGCGGCCCGCATGAACGACGCGCCCCTCCGCGTAGAGCGCTGCCACCGGCTCGGCGCGCAGCCACTTGCCACGCGTTGCCCGCACGGTCCGCACCGGCATCGCGCGATCGATCTGCTTCAGCACTGCGACGACGAGATCGCCGCCCTGGTTGACTTCGGCAACGACGCGATCAGCCTTGTGGTCGGCGTAGGCCGCGCGGATCGCCCGGGCCCACACATTGGGCTCGCGACCCTGCAGCGTGCGGTCGTCGATCACGTAGACGCGGCCGTCGTCACCGAGGCCGGCGACGACGATGCCGCAGGCGTCGGATTCCGCCGTCGCCGTCACCGGCGGGTCGACCGCCACCACGACCGTCTTCAGCGCGGGCGGGACTTGTATGCGCTGCTCATCGACCCAGTCTCGGCGCCACAAGCCACCTCTGAAATCCTCGACAATCTCGCCGAGCAACTCCTGGCGGCCGAGCACTGTGCCCGCATAGCGGCGCTGCATCTCCGCCACGAAGGACGGCGCCAAGTTGTCGGCGTTGTCCGCTGTCGCGGCCCGCGTCAGCACCGTCGCCGAGTCCGACATGATGGCCTTCAGCAGCGGCATGGGACGCGGTGTCGTCGTCACCACCCCCTGCGGCGCGCTGCCCAGCCGCAATGCGAACTGCAGCATGTCCCAAGTCGCTTCGGCATTGCGCCACTTGCAAAGCTCGTCACACCAGGCGGCCGCGAACTGGGGTCCGCGCAGGCCGTCAGGATTCTCCGCGGAGAATATCTCGGCCACCGTTCCATTGGGCCAGATGAGCTGACCCTTGGAAATCTCGAAGCGCGGGCGTTCGTCGTCGCCATGTATGGCGAGCAATCCCGATACGCCCTCGATCATAACCTTGCGAACATCGGCGATCGTCTCACCGACGAGTGCGATGCGTCTGGCCGGCCGATCGGCAATCGGCTCAATTCCCAGCGCCTGGGCACGCACCCATTCGGCCCCGGCGCGCGTCTTGCCAGCGCCACGACCTCCCAAGATCAGCCAGACGCGCCACGTCCGTTTCCCGTCGTCGCACACCGGCGGAAGCTGATCGTCGCGTGCCCAGACCTGCCAGTCGGCAAGCAAGAAGGCGAGATCTTCTTCTGAAAGGTCGGCGATCAGCCGTTGTAGCTCATCGGCGCTTGAGCAGGCGCTCAATGCGGCCCGCAAGCTCCTGGCGGCGGCGCTCCGGGTCGACACTTGCCTGGCGCCGCTTTCCATCCTTGCGTCTCTTGCTCGCGGTTATCTTGCCTTCGACGTCGGACAGTTTCTCGAGGCTGCGAATGAGCGTATTGAGCGCGCGTGTCGTGCGCTCGCTGTCGGCTGGCGTGGCGTCGCCACCTACGGCGATGCGTTTCTCGATGGCGGTCAATTTCGTATCCATGGCGTCAAACAGTCGTTCGACCATTGCCTTGCGGGCTGCTGCCGGGTCCTGGTCGGCAACTGCATGTCCCGACCGGGTCGGCTTGGAACTGTTCGTGGTGTGTTGCTCACCATCCCGGCGGGCGCTTTCGGCGTGTCCGCGTTCATCTGCAACGGGCTTGTGCGCTCGGCTCTTCTTGCTGGTGCTTCGCGGAGGCCATCGCTCACGCCGCGCGTGCCCGACGATCTTCTGGCTCGAAACTCCGAACCGCGCGGCGATCTGGCTGATCGGCTCATCGCCGAGCTGCCAAAGCTTTGCGATCTCGGCCCATGCCGCTTTAGGGAGTGACATGCCGCTCCGGATGCAATTCTGGAACAAAAAAACGCCAGAAACGACCGCCCTAGGCGCCCATCTCTCGCGTTATACACAAACTGTATCGGACCAGCGTCGCGGTGTCAACAGTATTATTCTGCGGTTGGGTAGTTTTTATTCGACGTCTCGCCGTTTTTATTTATTGAATACTTTACCTGAGAACCGAACATCATCGCATATCCTTGAAGCGAGGGGATAACACCACCGCCAATTCGTCACTCATCGCCGAAATCGCCGATGATGAACCGATGGTATGCCGTATTCGCTGCCTTCTTTTCGCTGACGGCCCAGTCCCTTATCGAAATCCCGGCCTGATGCACCGTCTCGGGCGTTCCTGATACCAGGGGATGCCACCACGCCAGATCCCGACCTTCGGCCAGCCGGCGATAGGCGCAGCTTCGCGGCAGCCAAGCCAACTGGCGCACGCGCGGCAGGTCGATGCGCAGGCAATCGGGCATCCTGTCGTGCCGGTTTGCGTAGTCCGTGCAACGACATGCGCCGATATTCAAAAGCGAGCAGGCAAGTCGTGTCAGGTGCACTTCGCCGTCGTCCTCGTCCTCCAACTTGATGAGACAGCATCGGGCGCAGCCGTCACAGAGACTTTCCCACTCATCGGGGCTCATCTCATCAAGCCGCTTTTTCCGCCAGAATTGTGCGTCCGGTTCACTGTTGTTGTTCAAGTTGTCCTCTCGCGATCGTTCGCGCCTGCGGTATAAATAACCACATTCGTCGCCTCATTTGAGTCGCAAGTGCCAAGCTTGCAGCCGGGCGGCCGGATCAGCGCTGCCGCGCGGAAGCTGTGACTGCGCCGGTTTGAGGCGGGTTGCGGGCTTTGTCGAAGCGCCATGCGGAGCACGGGCTCGGGACCTCAGAGCAGGATTGTCGAGGACAGCGGATTGAGCGACTGGTTCTTCAAGGAAGGCGGACGCGATCGTCTCATCGACTGGATGGGCATCGATTCCCGGATCGATTCCTCGCTGGCGACGGCGCGCGCCTGGATCAGCGACACGTGGAACTCGGCGTCGAGCTTCTTTGCGCGGTTCAAGCTCACCGGCTGGCGCCGCCTCATCAACGAGGCCGCCAGTGAAGCGCTTACGCTTGGCGCCGGCGGCCTTGCGGTACTCTACGCGCTTGCCCTACCCGCTTTGCTGGAGTTCGACGAATCTCGTTTCCTGACGGGGCAATATTCGGTCAAGATGCTGGACCGGCACGGCAACGAGATCGGCAAGCGTGGCATCCTGCACAGCGACGCCGTTCCTCTCGAGGAAATTCCCGACTACCTGATCAAGGCGACGATGGCGACCGAGGATCGCCGCTTCTTCGAGCACTTCGGCGTCGACTTTCTCGGCACGGCGCGCGCACTCGTAGAAAACCTGAGAGCCAACGATGTCGTGCAGGGCGGCTCAACCTTGACGCAGCAGCTCGCCAAGAACCTGTTCCTCTCCTCGGAGCGATCGATCCAGCGCAAGGCCAAGGAGGCCTTCCTCGCCTTCCTGCTGGAAAGCCGGCTGTCCAAGAGAGAGATCCTCAAGCTCTATCTCGACCGCGCCTACATGGGCGGCGGCGCGTTCGGCGTCGAAGCCGCATCGCAATTCTATTTCGGCAAGTCGGTGCGCAACATCAATCTCGCCGAGGCGGCCATGCTCGCCGGCCTCTACAAGGCACCGACGAAATACGCGCCGCACGTCAACATGCCGGCGGCACGCGCGCGCACCAACGAGGTGCTCTCCAATCTGGTCGAAGCAGGCTTCTACACGTCGGGCCAAGTTCATGCCGCTCGACTGAGCCCGGCCCGCGTTGTCGAGAACCGCGCCACCAACAGCCCCGACTGGTTCCTCGATTGGGCGTTCGAGGAGGTGCAGCGGCTGGCCGAAGGCAAGGGCCAGTATGTCCTGACGGCCAAGACGACCATCGATTTGGGTCTGCAACGCGCGGCCGATGAAGCTCTCATCTCAGGCATCAAGTCGACCGGCAGGTCGGTCAACGCGCGATCCGGCGCTCTCGTTTCCATGGAAGTCGATGGCGCGGTACGGGCGATCGTCGGCGGGCTCGACTACGGTGAGAGCCAGTTCAACCGCGCAACGGCAGCGCGGCGCCAGCCCGGGTCTTCCTTCAAGCCGTACGTTTATGCGGTGGCACTCGAGAACGGATACACGCCGCGCACGACCGTTCACGACAGCTCGCGGAGCTGTGGAAACTGGGCGCCCAAGAACTACACCGGCGGCGGTGGCTCGGGACGGTCATTGCCGCTGACCGAGGCGCTCGCGAGATCGCTCAACACGGTTGCCGTCGATCTCTCGCTGAAGCTCGGCCGTGAGAAGGTGCTGGAAATGGTCAGCCGCCTTGGTGTGTCGGGCATCAAGAAGAGCTGCTCGATGGCACTCGGCGACGGCGGCGTCACCGTGGTGGAGCACACCGGCGGCTATGCGACGTTCGCGAACGGCGGCAAGCTTTCCAAACCCTTCGCAATCACCGAGCTCATCAATTCGCAGGGCGAAGTCGTTTATTCGCGCGAACGCGACGAGCCAAAGCCACCGCAGGTGCTGGAGCCGAAGGTCGCCGAGAACCTCAATCAAATGCTGCACGCCGTCGTCATGGAAGGCACCGGCACGAAGGCGCAGCTGGAATTCACCAACGTCGCCGGCAAGACCGGCACCAGCTCCAGCTATCGCGACGCATGGTTCCTTGGTTTCACCGGCCAATTGGTGACGGGTGTGTGGGTCGGAAACGACGACTACCGCCCGACCAAGGACGTCACCGGCGGCAGCTTGCCGGCGCAGATCTGGCACGCCTTCATGTCGGTAGCGCATTCCGATATGATCATTCCGACAATTCCTGGGCTCGGTGTTCATCCTCGTCAGGTCGAGGAGCAGGAGCGACTGGCCGAACTCAAACGCGCCGATCCGGCGATGGCTTCCCGCCCCGCTTCTTCCACCAATGACAGGCGCATGACGGCTGGCACGAGGGATGCCTTGAAGCGCGTGTCGCAGGCGATGCGCAAGGCGGCTGGCAACGAAAGCGGCGCCCCCAATTCGGAGCCTGTGAAGAAGTCAGAAGCAGATCCCATGCGCAAGGCTGCAGGAGTTCCTGCTGGCAGCGCAGCGCGGTGAACTCAAACACGAACGAGCGATACGGAAGTCACCAGAGCCCGGCATGCAATACCAGATCTACAGGTTCAAGCAGGTCGTGCGCCGCGCAATCCGCAAGTTGTCGGACTGGGCGCTGTTCATCGGCATCGTGTTGATCGGCGGCATCGGCTCCCACTGGTACATGGTGCAGGCCGGATCGATGTTCTCCGTCACGCGTGTCGGTCCGTGGGAGTCGTGGACGAATGCGGCCCGGCGTGACAGCGATCCTTATACGCGCGCGCACTTTGCCCGGCTTGGAATGCTGCCTCTCAGCGCCGATATATCGCGTACCTACGTTGCACGGCAGGACAGCGATGGCCGCAACCTGCATTCCTCTTGCGAATATGCCGTTGAAGGCACGGATTTCGCCGCACGCTGGTGGAGCATCACGGTATTCGATTCCGACGGAGCGCTGATACCCAATCCGTCGGGACGATATTCCTTCACGCGCGATACCGTTGCCATCACGCCTGATCGCCGCTTCGTCATCTCGCTTGCGCGCGACGCGCGTCCGGGCAGCTGGCTGCCAACCGGCGGCGCAGGCGGGATCGCCGTCATGCTCGTGCTGCAGAACGGCAACGTCTCGGTCGCAGAGCGCAGGCGACAGCGCGACGATGAGGAGTTGCCGAAGATTGCCAGGGTCAAATGCCGATGAAGCTGCGACTGCCCTCACAAGTCCCTGACCTGCGCAAGTTGTCTGCGGACTTCCGGCTGCCGAAATTGCCGCGGCCGAAGCTGGGAGAACGGGCTCAAGTCTTGCGCAGTCCGGAAGCACCGCGACATCCTATCCTCGCTGCGGTGACCAAGCCGCTTCGCATGGTCAACTGGCGGATCGTGACCATGGCGCTGTTCGGCGTCGGTATCCTGCACATCATCGCCACGCTCGCCGCACCGAGCCTGGCGATCGCAACCGCCTTCAACCGGCTGGAGGGCGTCTTGCCGCTCAACCGTGTCGCCGTGCTGCCGAAGATCTCGCCGGAAGCGCAGCCGCTGCCGTTCCTCAGCCCGGCTTTGCGCGTCGCGATGTGCCGGTTCGATACGCGGGTGGCGTTGATCGACATCGAGGTCGAGCTGAGCGAGGCGGGGTCGAGCCTGACGATCTATTCGCCCGAGGGCGAGGCAATTTATACCGCCGCCCAAGGCGACGTCGCGCAGCATCGCGTTCGCATCATCCCTGCCGATGGCCGTTTCCTCGGTTTGACAGCGGAGGCGCACGGCAAGCACAACAACGAAATTGCCTCGGCAACGCTGGCCGCCGATCGTGGCATCGCGGTCTACGCCGTTCCGGCTCGCGGCCATTCCTATGAGGCCGATACGCAGCGGCAGCTCGCAAGTGCGACGTGCCGACCTGCAGCGAATTGAGCCGCACGCGACAGGCTGCGTTTCGATATTCAGTTGCGGATCGAACGCTTGCATTCGCGGGTGACGCGCCAGTGTCCCGCAAAGGACCTTGCGTCGGCGTCGCAGGACCAGCGATCTCGGCTGCAAGTTAGTCCGGCAGCTCGATGCGGTCGCGCGGCTTGGCGCGGCGCTTCTTTGCCGACGCTGTCATATCGTCCCAGCGCTCATAGCGAACGCCAGGAAAGATGACGATCTCAGCGGAGCCGGAAATGCTCCCACGCGATGAACTCTGACACGCTTTCGAAGCATGTGCGTTGAAGTCAAGTATCAGTGCCATAACCTTCCCCGCTGCAGAGTGGTGTCTGCGTTTCCTCGGGCTGGTTGTTCTGATTCTCCGCCCACCCGTCCTAGTTGGCAGCCGGAACTGTTAAAGGAAAGTTAATAAATCGATCGCGACATCTCACGTGAGCGAGGTGTGGCAATCAAGTTTCTGACGGCTCGAGCCAGTCATCGAGGAAGCTTCGTCCGTTGCGATCCTCCACCTCGATGATCCAGAGATCGGGATCGAACTCGGCCTCGCGCATCAGCATGTGATCGACATCGCGCTCGGGTGCTTCGGACGATCGTGTCAGCCTTATCCATCTGCGATCGATTGCTGCACCGTCCAAGCCTGCAGGTGCGGGACCATAGGCGATTGCAGTGCGATCCAGCTTCACGATCTTGATGTATATGGCACCGGCGTCATCGTCGCCGTGGCGCGCGACGACGGCGTTGGCTCCATTCACGGAGCACGTGCGCAGGTAGGCCTTGACCCAGATGTCCGATCGCAAACGCATGGGCCGTCATAGCGCATGAAGGTTGAGTTGTGCATACCTGTTGCGTGCTTGCGCAGGGCAAGTCGCTAATCAGTTGCCAACGAGATGGTACTGCCGCCCGCTGCGGCCAGACGACTGACCAGCAGACCAGAAACGCGGCCGGTGCTGGCAAGTTTCTGATCGCGCTCGAAGGCGCGAATGGCGGCTGACGTCGCCTCACCCATGACGCCATCGGCTGCTCCAGGCTTATAGCCGAGTTGTGCAAGCGATTGCTGGACGGTGCGGATCACCGATGCTGCCGCTTCAGCGGGGCGGCGGCGTGCCGGGCTCGTCGGAGCCAATGCGATCTCGCTCTTGAGTTCGGCCAGCAACTGGGGTGTCGGCTCGGCCGTCAATGGCAGGCCGCGGTCATGCTCGAAGGCCATGATGTCGGATCGCGTGACCAGTCCGAGGGTGCCGTTGGCATTTCCCGATGAGTAGCCGCGTCTCGTCAACTCGGCCTGAATCGCGCTGATCAATGACGCCTGGGGATCGGCGGCGACAGGTTTTGCAGCGGGTGCGGCGGCGGTCTCGGTCGTCGACGTCGAGGACGTCGTAACCGCCGCCTTCTCCACCACCGGTTTTGGAACGGGCACCGGGAACGTGGTGGAAGGCGTTCCTGGCAGGCCAGTAAGGCCGCGGTAATGGCGGTCGAACCGCAGCCCTTCTGTCGACTGCATGACAAGCAGATTGAGAAGCGTCGTGGCGACGATCAGCCCCGTCGCCATCATCGCCATTCGGATCTTCGCCACGCTCATCGACTCTCCACCCGTTCTCCATACCCGGCTCCAGCGGATTATCGAGTTGGGGTGTAAACGCTTCGTTAACCGTAGGTGCTTGCCATCTCGCCCAGCGCAGCCAACGAAACCCGGGGTCGATAAAATTTGCAGAAAATTTGATGCAAATTTTTGCTGCGGTGCGAAGCATTTCTTGAAGGTAAACGGTTAGGGTTAGGTCCCGTCGGTAGGATTACCTCGGACCGGAGCCTTGGGAATGTTCTCTTTGCGCACTTTGATCGTGCTTGGCGCAGCCGTCTACATGCTGCCCAGCGAGCCTGCCCGGCAGCAAGAGCTGCTGGCCACGCTGTCGGGCGCCTACGAGCATGCTTCCACGTTCTGCAGCCGGCAGCCGGACGTCTGCCAGAAGGCCGAGGTGGTCCTCCACAATCTCAAGGAAAAAGCCCAGTTCGGAGCCGGTGTCGTCTATTCGCTCGCGGTGGGGCAATTGAGCCCGCAACAGCGGGCCACGACCACGCCCGCAGCCGCGTCACCGGACAACGCAAATCCCACCAGCGGCACGTCACCTGCCAACAACGCCGCCCCGGCCAGCAAGGGCAGCCGGTGGGATGGCACGCCTCGTCGCGGCAACGTCCTGCAAGGAACGCTGACCGGCGCTGATCTGCAGCCCAGCTGGATGAATGGCAAGCGAGCCGAACTGTCGGTTCCGATCCGCTGACGTTTGATTCAAGCATTCACGGTCAGGCCGCTGTTGGCGCCTCTTTCGCTGCCTAGGCTGCACGCGCTTGCCACTCATCCCTCGCCGCCTTATGTCATGGGGCCATCAGGGAGGCCGCACGCGTGTCCACGACCATTGCTGAAATCCGCGACGACTTCGCACTTCTCGACGACTGGGAAGATCGCTATCGCTATGTGATCGAACTCGGTCGCCAGCTGCCCGAGTTCCCCGAGGCGATGCGCACGGAGGCAAACAAGGTCCGCGGCTGTGCAAGCCAGGTCTGGATCGCCACACGTGCCGCCGACGTCGACGGCGTGCGGCGGCTTCATTTCGAGGGCGACAGCGACGCCCACATCGTGCGCGGCCTGATCGCCATCCTGCTCAGTCTCTACCAGGACGCAACACCGGCGGAGATCCTTCAATCCGATCCTCAAGGCGTGTTTGCCGAGCTCGGACTTGCCGAGCATCTTACGCAGCAGCGCTCGAACGGGCTGGCCTCGATGGTGGCGCGCATCCGCGCCGATGCCACCAACGCAACAACTTGAACTTGAGAGTTTGGTCATCACCCGGCAGACCTGTATCAGGTCGTTGCCCCGCCGAGAGCCGGCGGTTCAGGCTGTATCGTGTTCTTCGGATACGATGATCGTTTTCGGCCTGTAGCCATCCACGCCCCAGTGTAACACGTGGGCAGGGCCATCTCGGTTGCCCGATCCATATGCTGTTGCATCCAGACCGTAGTGGCGCGCCAACGCTGAAAGCCCGAGCAGCAATACGATCTTGGCGGAACGCTGCGGCCAGCCCGACGCCTTCTCGAGCTGTTCGAGCCCCTTCAAGTGGCAGCAGACATCGACCAACAGGCTGGCCAGCTCGGGACCGACGTCAACCATTGCGCGTGAAACCCGTTGCCGCGCGGCCAGTGCTCGCTCGCCAATCTCCATCGCCTGAACGCTGCCGCGCGGAGTGCGGCTTTCGCCGCGGGCGGCGCGATCCCAATCGACCGTCAGGCGCGGCATCAGCTGGCCACATTCGTAATCGCGTCTCAAGCGCTCGCCGGCCTCGAACTGGATCTCGCTGATGAGCGGCATGCCCGACTTGTCGCGGCGGCGATAGAGCCACGAAAGCGGGCTTTCGGCGGCCATCTCGCCCGGCCTGTCCGAACCGGACACTTGGCGTCCGTCGCGTTTGAGACTTGATGCGCAGCGGCCTGCCGCGTGGGCTTGAGATCGGTTGCTTTCGGGATTGGGCAAGAGTGATCCCGCCCTCGCTTCGCTCAGTCGCTGGCGCCCTGCCAGGCTGATCTTCCATTTGGCCGCTCCGGCGGCTTGCTCGACCAGTCCGGCACGGCAGGCCTTCTGCCAGACGTCGACGTTTGCGTGATGGATGACATCGGGCGCCGATTGTTCTCCACCCAGCACGCGCACGCGCTTCAGCTCATTTGCTTCGTATTCGACCTCGGCGAACGCGTGAGCGCGCGCGAGGGCACGCAGCAGACGCGTCAAGGCGCGGCCGCTAGCGCCAGACGTTTGCTTGATCATTGCAGCAGCCAGCCGCCGGGTGTGGAGTGGCGATGGGAGCGTGCATTGACGAGGGTTTGCACGACCTGCTCCAGAAGCTCCAGCACACGATCGAAGATCGGATCGTCTCGACCATCCTCGATCACGCCGCAAGCGTGCGACACCGTCGTGCGGTCGCGAGCGAAGGTTCGTCCAACTTGTGTCAGGCTCATGCCGCAGGTGACGTGCGTAAGGTACATTGCCACCTGGCGGGCCCGGGCAACATCAGCGCGACCGCGTGTCGCCTGACGCAGATCGCGGCCGCTCACGCCAAAGACCTGCGCCACGGTTTCTTCAATGACGAGCCTCTCGGACGACGGTGTGATGGGTGGCATGGCGGCTGAGGGTTCGCGAGCTTGGCCGGCGTCATCGGCGCTTCCGGTCTCGGTGGCGTTCTTGGATGCGGCTTCCGCAGCGCAATGGCCGTCCGCGGTTAACGATCTTGGCAGCAGTATCTTTGAAGCGAATGCATCCATGAAGATCACCATCGTTCGGAGCAACGTCTCTGCTTCAGGAAGGATAAGCCAGACTTATCGGCCGGTGATGTCAAAGCTAGCGCCTAGGTGAACGCGGGGGATAAGTGTGAGCCGGGCCCTTCGCGTTTACTCCGGTTAATGCGGTCGTGAAGCGCCGCGGCTGCACACACCGGGTGCACAGGCCGGGCCAATTCGCGACCCGGCACGACACCCACAACGCAAAAACAAGCCCGCCAAAAATCCCCCTCTGAGTTGCATGTGGCAGGCTTGGCTGGTCGCTATCCAATTCGAAGCTTCCAGCACACCGGCGATGTCCAATCCTTCAGATACAAATGGCTCGCGCCGCGATCGACAGCAGCTTGCGCGAGGCCGCAGGGCGGTCTCAGGAATGAGCGATGCCGCCGATGCTGATAGCCGAGATACGTCGCGCGAACGTTCGCCTGCCGAACAACGCGATGTTCATGGCACTGCCAGTGCAACTGGACTGGGTTACCGGCGCTCGCGTGATCTGCCGCGCCTGATCGCCTTGTGGCCGGAAGAGTTGATCAGCGAAGATCCGGCGTCGCGCCGCGCCATCGTGCGCAAGCTTCACGGTGCCCTTCGCGCAGAGCGCCGACGCGGTCTTGCGGGCCACTGGGCCTACGATCTTTCCCGCCACAGCCAGCTGCTTGCTGCCTACCGTTCCGAACTCGAGGCTCTCAAAGCAGCAAGCCCGCGCGGTTACGCACGGGCTTTCAAAGACAAATCGGATCGTTGAGGTTCAATCCCGGCGCGTGCCGAGGCCCATCTTCTTGGCGAGGTCGGAGCGCTGGCGCGCATAGTTCGGCGCTACCATCGGGTAGTCGTGCGGCAACCCCCACTTCTCCCGATATTCCTCCGGTGTCATGTTGTAGTGGGTCCGCAGATGCCGCTTCAGGGACTTGAATTTCTTGCCGTCCTCGAGACAGATGATGTAGTCGGGCATGACCGACTTCTTCACGGCAACCTTGGGGCGCTGTTCCTCTCGCTCGGGCTCGATCGCCTGCCCGGTGGCACGAGCCAGTGCCGCGTGCGTCTCGTTGATCAGCTGCGGCAGATCACTTGAATTGATTGAGTTGTTGCTGACGTAGGCGGCAACGATCTTGGCGGTCAGCTCGACCAGTTCCTGCCCCTCGTTATTTTCCATGGTCAAATCCATATTCTGGTGCTCGTGCGCCCGGTCGGTTATGCAACTTCGTACTTCTCAGCGTGCCGATGCTCTTCGTACTGCTTAAGGCTGCGACTTAGTCCGCGAGTGTTCAGCGCGCAGGTTCCAGATGGCAGGATCGGTAGTGACATGCATCAACGCTCGGTCGTCTGCGCCCGATGCCCGCCCGGGCTTCGAAGCCTATTCCGGTCTAATCCTGATGGTCGTCATTTGGAGTGCCACGGATGAAGTTTGGACAACAAAGGCCGATGCGTGTCAACAAGTGTGACGTAAAACGGCGTCATATACCTAATCAAAAATATGAATGTCCCAAGTCTAAATGGTATTCAGCAAATAGCCAACACTGTTACACGAACTTCGATTGGGGCTGTCTTGTTGTTATGGTTAGCGACGGCCTAGGCGCTTCTTGATGGGGCGACTGAAGACCTCTGACAGTCTCCCCGGATTGTTGGGGCGATTGCTACTGGCCCGCACTTCTTACGTTCGCGCAAGATGTCTCCAACGTCCAGCAACACCATTAGATCAACAGGAATCCGATGCCTGAGAATTTGTCCATGGGCCAAGCCAACCTGCCGATCAAACCACCCGCAAACGAACCGCCGCGTGCCGCCAAACGTCCGCAGTCGAGCACTTGGCACGGCATCAAGCTCCAGGACCCCTATGCCTGGCTGCGAGCTGACAACTGGCAGGACGTGATGCGGGATCCGACGCTGCTTGACGTCGACATCCGAGCGCATCTGGAAGCGGAGAATGCCTATACCGCTGCGATGCTCGGCGACACGCAGGCGTTGCAGGAGGTGCTGTTCAAGGAGATGCGGGCGCGCATCAAGGAGGACGACAGCTCGGTCCCAGCGCCCGACGGCGCGTTCGACTACTACACGCGATTCGTGACGGGCGGGCAGTACCCAATCGTCTGCCGGCGGCCACGCGGGGGCGGTGAAGAACGCCTTCTCATCGACGGCAACAAGGAAGCCGAGGGCAAGGCGTACTGGGGGTTCGCCGGCAGCGCGCGGTCGAGCGACCATCGCCTGCTCGCCTATGCCGTCGATGAAAAGGGCTCGGAATTCTACACCATCCGGATCCGCAACATGGAAACCGGCGAGAACATCGCCGACGTAATCACCGATGCAAGCCCGGGCATGGTCTGGTCGGCTGACAACCAGATTCTCTTTTACGTCCGCTACGACGAGAACCACAGGCCGCAGTCGGTCTACCGTCACCGGCTCGGCACGCCGCAGGCCGACGACGTGCTGGTGTTCGAGGAAGCGGATCTTGGGTTTTACGTTCACGTTTCCACGACCCAGTCGGAGCGCCTGGTGCTGATCGTTGCAAGCGACCACGAGACGAGTGAAGTGCATTTCATCGAGGCGGCAACGCCGGAGGCCAATCCGAAGATCGTTGCGCCGCGCGTCACAGGCCACGAATACGATGTCGAGGAGAACGCGGGTACGCTCTACATCGCCACCAATTCTGCAGGCGCTGAGGACTTCCGCATCGTCACGGCCGATCTCGACGATCCCCAGCCCGGCAACTGGCGCGAACTGATCGCGCATCGGCCAGGCCGGCTGATCCTCGACATGGTCGTCTACAAGGGCCACATGGCCCGGCTGGAACGCGAGAACGGACTGCCGCGTATCGTCATCCGCGAGCTTGCCACCGGCCGCGAACACGAGATCGCATTTCCGGAGGAAGCGTACTCGCTGGGACTATCGTCTGGATACGAGTTCGACACGACGACCGTGCGCTTCACCTATTCGTCGATGACGACGCCGTCGGAGGTCTACGACTACGACATGGTCACGCGCGAGCGTGTCCTGAGAAAGCGCCAGGAGGTTCCGAGCGGACACAACGCGGATGACTACGTGACGCGCCGGCTCTATGCGACGGCCAAGGACGGAGAGACGGTCCCGATCTCGCTGCTCTACCGCAAGGCGACACCGCTCGACGGCTCCGCGCCGGTGCTTCTCTACGGCTATGGCGCCTACGGCATCGCCATTCCCGCCGCCTTTTCCACCGCGCGCCTGTCGCTGGTCGACCGCGGCTTCATCTATGCGATCGCCCACATCCGCGGCGGCAAGGAAAAGGGCTATCGCTGGTACACAGCGGGCAAGCGAGAAAACAAGCCCAATACGTTCAGCGACTTCATCGCGGCAGGCGAGCATCTGGTGAAGGAAGGGCTGACGAAGCGCGGAGCGATCGTTGCACACGGCGGCTCGGCGGGTGGCATGCTGATGGGGGCCGTTGCCAACATGGCTCCCGATCTCTTCCTCGGCATCATCGCCGACGTGCCGTTCGTCGACGTGCTCAATACGATGCTCGACAAGGATCTGCCGCTGACGCCGCCGGAATGGCCGGAGTGGGGCAACCCGATCGCAAGCGCTGATGACTTCGCCCGCATCCGCTCTTACAGCCCTTACGACAATGTTGCGCCGCAAGCCTATCCGCACATTCTTTCGCTGGCGGGGCTGACGGATCCGCGCGTCACCTACTGGGAGCCGGCGAAATGGATCGCGCGGCTCAGAGACATGAATTCAAGCGGCAAACTCGTCCTGCTCAAGACCAACATGGAAGCGGGCCACGGCGGGGCCTCGGGGCGCTTCGAGCAACTCAAGGAAACGGCGATCGAATACGCATTTGCACTGAAAATCTCAGGCCGGGCAGAAGCCACGGTTTGATATGCGGCGCTATTGAGGGTGTCGAGTTCAGCAGGGCCGTTGCGCAGAATTTGCGGCATTGCAGCGCCGTTCGATAGCCGCAATGCCCGTCACAGGTCGCGCTCGGGACTTCGGGAGCATAGTTCTTTCAAGGAGAATGAGTATACTTGCAACGGATGTGGACACCTCATTGCTGGCCGATTTGCACCCGCTGCAAGGATCACTCATGCGAAATGTTGCAGACATCATGTCATCGGACATCCTCAAGATCCATCGCGACAAGCTGGTGTGCGAAGTCGAAGGGTTGTTCGTGGCCAAGAATGTCAACGGTGCGCTCGTCGTCGGCGACCTCGGGGCCATTGTTGGTGTCGTCACCACATTCGACGTCAACCGCTTCGACTTCACCGGCGGCGATCCCTATGCCGCTCGCGCCTATGAGATCGCCAATCCGGCGATCATCTCCGTGCCGTCGAGTGCAACGGTCAAGGAAGCTGCGCGCAAGATGCTCGACTCCAACGTGCATCATCTCGTTGTCATGAATGATGGCGATGTGGTGGGAATCGTGTCGAGCCTGGATTTCGTCAAGCTGGCGGTTGAAGATTAGGGCCTCGCCGCCTGAGATGGAGCCACTTGTGGATCCATCGAGCTCGTGATCCGGTTCCAGAACAATGGCCTGGAGCGGGCCGTTGCAGCCAAAGTGTTTCAATCAAGATTGAACCTGCTCACCCGCCACCCCGCTGGAACGCCATGTCGAAGCGGCGCAGGAACGCGGCAGCGGCATCGGGAGCAACACCCGTCAACGTGATCGTCACGCGCGCCTGCGGCAGTTCGAGCAAGCCGCCTCCGATGCGGCGCGGCTCAAGCGCAATGAACTCGATCTCGGCGACGCCCTCATCGCCATCTGCCACGCACTCAGAGATCCGATCGTTCGCAGCAGCCGCATGACCGCCTGAGCCATTGACCGGCACACGGGCGCGCCCATCGGCGAAGACGACGTTGCCGCCTGCAAACGCCGTCATCGACTTGGCGAACTCGCCAGCCGACAGCGTCATGATCTTCTCGATTGTGTTGGTTAGGGACTTGGTCGTCACTTGGGCCTGGCCTTAGCTAATGGCTCGCCTTTTCTTGCCGACATCAGGTCATGACATGCGTCGGCCGGTGGGCGCCACACAAACAAAAAAGGGCGGCTCGCGCCACCCTCCATTCAATTGTGATCAACGCCAACCCAAAAACGAGAAGGGCCACAAAGCGGTGGGCCCTCCAACAAACAACAGCTATTAAAGCGGCCTTCTAAAAGAAAGCCGGCGGCGAC
>JBGANK010000014.1:0-72615 GCA_044222395.1 Hyphomicrobiaceae bacterium
ACCCGTGCGGTGTGGCGGAAGCCGATTCGCTGCTCGCCGCCTACGAGCGCGCGTTCGTGACCGACCCGGAGTCGGCGTTCGGCGGCATCATCGCCTTCAATCGCGAGCTCGATAGAAAAGCCGCCGAGGTGATCCTGGAGAAGCAGTTCGTCGAGGTGATCATCGCGCCTTCTGTTGCATCCGGTGTGTCGGAAGCGGTGGCGGCGAAGAAGAACGTGCGCCTGCTCGTCTGCGGCAAGTGGCCGGCGGAAGCCTCGCAGCGCCTCGACTACAAGCGCGTGACCGGCGGTCTCTTGGTGCAGGATGCCGACTTGAAGCTTTACGACAAGCTCGAGGTCGTGACGAAGCGCAAGCCGTCGGAAGCTGAGATGGCGGATATGCTGTTCGCCTGGAAGGTCGCCAAGTTTGTCAAGTCGAATGCGATCGTCTACGCCAAGGATCGCGCCACCATCGGCGTCGGCGCTGGCCAGATGAGCCGCGTCAACTCCTCGCGCATCGCCGTCATCAAGGCCGGCATGGCGGGCCTTGAGGTGAAAGGCTCCGTCGTCGCTTCCGACGCCTTCTTCCCGTTTGCCGATGGCCTGCTGGCGGCGGCGGAAGCAGGCGCCACGGCCGTCATCCAGCCCGGTGGCTCGATGCGTGACGACGAGGTGATCAAGGCCGCTGACGACAAGAACCTCGCAATGGTCTTCACCGGCATGCGCCACTTCCGCCATTGATCGGCTTTGTCCGTCTTTGATCCGCCATCACTCCATGGCCGGACTTGATCCACGCCTGTCCGGTTCGCGATGAGGCGCGCCGCATCACGATCGTTTGAGTTTTCACCCCTCGCCCTGACCCTCTCCCCAGGGCGAGAGGGGAATCGCGTGCGGGGCGCCGCTCGCGAACGGAAATCCTCGTCGTATTCGAGGTTTCCGATCGCAAACCGAAAACTCAACCCATCAGCCGTGGACTTCATCCGGCCATCCAGATCATTTGCGCCACGTCGGGCGGCTGGATGGCCGTGTCGAGCACGGCCATCACGTGAAGTGGTGATGAGCCCGGACCGGCAGCTTGATTTCCCCCCGCGTATCGTCAAGCTCCGGCGGTATGACCACAGTCGCTAAAGACAAACTCGACTACGTCGCCCTGCGCCCCGTCGTGAAGGATGATTGGCCGCTGATCCGCTCCTGGATCAAGCGTCCGGACATCGAGCGCTGGTGGGGCAGTGCGACCGCGGCGGAAGCCGAGATGCGCCTCGTCGCCGAGACTGATCAGGCGATCGCCCGCATGGTGCTCGTCGGCGGCAATCCGGTTGGCTACACGCACGCCATCGATGCCGGCTATTGGGGAAGTGCCTTGCCGGAAGGTATGCCGCCCGGCACCTGGGACGCCGACATCTTCATTGCCGATCCGGCACAGCGCGGCCACGGCGTTGGCGAGCGGGCGCTGGACCTGCTGGCGGACGAGGTGTTCACCACCACGTTGGCCGTGGCGCTGTCGGTCTTCGTTTCGGTTGCGAACGAGCCTGCGATCCGCGCCTACGAGCGCGCCGGCTTCCAGTGGGCGCGCGTCTGGGAAGATCCAATTTTTGGCCCGTCGTGGATGCTGCTGCGACATCGGCCACCGCGCTGATGCTCCAGGGTGTGTATTGCGACTCTCAATCATCGGCAGAGGCACCGTCGCGCACGAAAAAAAACGACGACCCGGTTGGGGTCGCCGCCAGAGTCTGGGCGCTCCGGGAGGAGACGCCCGCTTTTCATTGGTTTCGACTTAGATGATGTCGATCTCGGCCGGCAGGTAGCTCGTGACCTCGAGGCCAACTTCCTGCTCGGTGACCTGCGGCTTCGTCCAAACTTTCATGGCTTTGCTCCTAGTCATTATGGTTCATTCTTATTGAGGCGCCGTGTGATTAGCCTCGGACCGCGCCGTACCGCAAAGATAGGCGCTTGCCGCCATAAAGGCAAATTGCAAGTTTTATTCCCATCAATAAGAAATACTGATCAACTCATACGCGGGCTCGCGGCCGGTCCGCCACGAACAGCATGAGCACTGCGCCAGCAAGCAGGAACAACGCGATCGCGCTCATGCCGAGACGCTCCGACTTGGTGGCGGCGGTGACGGTGGCGATCAGGAACGGCGCGAAGAACGCCGTCACCTTGCCGGAGAAGGCGAAAAGCCCGAAGAACTGCGTGATCTTCTCCGGCGGGGCAAGCCGCGCCAGCAGCGACCGGCTGGCAGCCTGCACCGGCGCCGCCACCACGCCGATCACCATTGCAAAGAGCAGGAACACCTTTTCGCCGATCGACGAGAACGGCGCCGAGCCCTGGGTCTTCGGCGCCACTTCGAGCGAATAGAAAACGTGGGTCTTGTCGACCGAGAGAATGCCGAATGTGCCGGCAAGCAGGATCAGAAGCGCGACCATGATCACGGTTCTGGCGCCGACCCGATCATCCATGACGCCGCCGATGACAGCGCCGATGATGCCGGTCAGCGTCAGCACGATGCCGAAGATTCCAAGCTCGAGCGCCTGCCACCCGAAAACCGACGCGCCATAGATTCCGCCAAAGGCGAATATCGAGGTCAGCCCATCGATGTAGAGCATCCGCGCGATGAGGAAGAAGAGCATGTCGGGATGCTGCGGCAGACCCTTCACCGTGTCCCACAGCTCAGCCAAGGCTGACCGTCGCGGCGCATCCGGCGGCGGCGGCTTGTGGGTATCGGGCACGAACAGGAAGAACGGGACCATGAACAGGATATACCAGGCCGCTGCAAACGGCCCGACCAGCCGCTCGCCCTCACGTGCAGCCGCGTTGAGATGCAGCACAGGATCGAGCCCGAGGACGGTCTTGCCAGTCACGGCATTGACGATGACGAGGCCGGCCATCAACGCCAGGCTGATGAGGCCGCCGGCATAGCCGACCGCCCATCCCGCACCTGAAAGCCGCCCGAGTTGGTCGGCGGGCACCAGCGTCGGCATGATGGCGTTGGTGAACACCTGCGTGAACTCTGCGGCGATGGTCGCCGCGATGAAGCCGAACAGAACGAGAGCGATCGTGAGAGTGTCCGCGCCGGGCCGGCCGAGCCATAAGCTTGCAAGCCCGGCGACGAGCAGCGCGGAGAACAGCAGGATCCACGGCTTGCGTCGCCCGCGGCCATCGGCAAATGCACCGAGCAACGGGCTGCCGATCGCAATCATCACGCCGGCAGCCGCCGCGGCATACCCCCACAGCATCTGGCCACGCGCGGCTTCGCCGACGACCACGGTTGCGAAGTAGGGCGCGAACAGGAAGGTGAGCACCAGCGTGTAGTAAGGCTGCGCGGCCCAATCGAACATGACCCACGACACCAGCGCGCGCAAAGGTGCTCGGGCGACGGGTTGCGCCCCTTGGGCCGCAGGCGAATGCATGGCTGTCTCCCTCTCCGCTGATGCCGGCGGATTTTAGAGTGTTGGCGTGACCGAAAGAAGTGCCCTGCGCCGGCCTGTTGCATTGGAGGCACGGTAGGAACTTGCGATTGCCGTTATCGCTAGGAATACAGGCAAGGCTGGTCGCGCCGTCTCAGCCGGTCGCGCGGCCGGGCTCGGCATCAAGGGCTGAACCATGCCTGAACGACGATGGGGATGTTTCGCCCTTACGGTTGCCTGATGAGCCAGCGTGGTAAGTCCCGGCGTTTGCCGACCCTGCACGCAGATCATCGATGGAGCTGTTTGCACGGATTTCCGCGATCTCCACGGCGAGATTGTCCGCCATGACGAGATCGTCGAGTTCTTCGTAGAGCTCGCGTGCGCGGCACTTGGCAGCCAAACCGAGTTCCATGAGCTCTGCTTCGCCGCCGATCTTGCAGCGAAGGAGATACGCCGACCCGAGTGCGTTCTCGGCACGGGCACGGTCGAGCGTGGTGATCGAAGGCTCGTCGCGCTCCAGTGCTCGCGACAGATGCATGGCGGCATCGCGCAGCACGTCGCTGGAGCCGCTGGCCGGGGCAGCTGCGTCCTCTCCGGCCTCGATGCCGATCTTTTCCAGGAGCAGCATCGCTCTGCCGAGCGCCAACTCGCCTTGGCTGCGTCCCGGCTCGAATGTGGGTGCCGTCTTCGCGTCGGTATAGGGCAGCAGTACGTCGATGGCGCTCTGCAGGGATTCGATGTCGCCGGTTTCCTCGGCAATCCGCGCCAGCGTCTCGCCAAGTCCGCTGCGTGTTTCGTGCCAAAGCTCCGGCGCACCGTCCTCCGTCAGGATGCCGAGTGCCGCGCGATAGGCGAAGGCGGCGTCGCGCAACACGATCACATCGCCCTGAAACGAGCCTTGTCCGCGCAGCGCATCTGCCAGTCCGACCTGCGAGCGCGCCCAACCGTCCATCGCCTTCTCGCGCGCGAACACCTCGATCGCCGGCTTGAAGTGCAGCGCAGCAGCCAGGTAGCGTTCCGGCCGGTTCTCGCGCCTGCCGAGATAAAGCAGCAGCGTGCCAAGCTCGAGATTGGCTTCCGCCCACGGCACCGGACAGTCGCGCTCGGTGATGAGGCCGCCTGCCGCCGCGAACACCTGCGCGGCTTCGCACAGAACCTGAAGCCGCGCATTCGGTAGCCGGCCAAGTGATTGCAGTTGCTGCGCCTGCGAGATCTTCAGGCGCCAGCGCCGGATGCGATCCTCGTGCGGCCACAGCTGTGCAGCGCGCTGGTAAAGCCGGGCCGCTTCGCGCGCTTCTCCGTCGAGACCCGCCAGACGTGCCCGCGCGGCAAGCAAGGCTGGGAAGTAGGGCAGTCCCGTCATGTCGGGTTTGCAGCGGGCCGGGAACTCGGCGGACGCTTCGATGTTGCGCGAAAGGGCGGCGAGATCGCAGCTGGCTTGGCGAAGCGCGCCGGCACGCACCGTATCAGCGACCTTGAGGATCTCGGCTTCCAGAGCGTCGTCATTGCCGGCCCGCTCCGCCAGCTGCACGAGGTCACCCAGCAGCTCGAGCGCATCGACCACTCTGTCGGGAAGCGATTGCACGGTAGATTCGGGCGCTGCTCCGATGCGAGCCTGCGCCGCCACGATCGCCTCGATCAAACCGGTCGCGATGCCCGTATCGTTCGCGAGCTGCAGTTGCAGTTGACCAAGTGGGCCGGCAGGGTTCGAGTAGACGTTCTGTGCGGCTGATGGTGTGAGCGCGGTAAGGGTCTCGGCCGCGGCGTCAAGGCAGTCCGGCAGGTCGGGTCCGGACGAAAGGATCGATTGAATGAGTGCGACAAGGGTCTGGCGCGATTGCTGCCGATTCGTGGATGCGCCGCCCCAGCCGGCAGCCATTCCCTCGATGATGGCCGTGGCAACGTCGTCCGCAGCCTTTGCACGCATTGCTTCGTCGGCAAGGACCTGATCACCAGGCCGGAACGGCGCGCAGGTGCAGCCGCCCGACGTGGCGACAAGTTGAGCGAGCTGTTCCAGGTGCTCCTGCAGCTGGTCTCGCGGAACTGGCCCGCGCGCGACCTCGGCCCAGAAGCGCGACAATGCGAGCGACGTCACTGTGCTCATGCCGGATGGCCGTCGAGCAGTGGCTCCAGCCACGATGTCCATCCCGTCGACAGCGGTGAGCGCAGGCCGCTGCGCACGGCGGATCATGGCCAGAAAGGCCATCGCCACGCCGAGCAGTCTGAGCAATGCGGCTTCCATATGTCTTCCAGGCCGATGAGGTCCCGGTCTCATGCGCTCCCGCCAATTCGCACATGCCGCGGGCGCAAAGAACTTGCAGGCCGGACCAAATCACTAAGTATTACGGATGCAGTTCAAAATTGGTTAGCGAGCGTCCCGGAATGCACCGCGCAAGCCTGAATTGGGCTGAAGCGCGACTAGACGAATCGCGGACGGCACAATCGTTAAAATTTGCTAACCTGAATCAGCCAACCTCGTCGGCCGGATGGCGAAAACTTTCTGCGGCCGGGCAGCGAGCGCCCATGACAAGCCCCACGCCACGCACTGCGAATGAAGCGACGACCGGGTTCCGGGCGGATCTGGCCGCTTCCCTTTCGCGCGGTGCCGAGCGGCTCGATCCCGGTGCCCGCCGGTCGTTTGAGGCCTATGCCCAGCATTTGTTTGCGCGCCTCGGAACGGGCCGCGAATTGCGGTTTCCCGCCGAGACGCTGACCTCGATTGCCATTGCAACATTTCATCTGCTTGAGCACCGCCATCCTGGCCCGGCGCTCATCAGTGCCGGTCACGCAACCCTTGCACCAGCGCAAGGGGACGGCCGCTCGAGCCACGCTCCCTCCGAGCTGACCGTCCTCACGGTCATCAACGACGACAAGCCGTTCCTCGTCTCTTCGGTGATGGGCGAAATCCAGGCCCGCGGACTGAAGACTCAAATGGTTCTGCATCCCGTCTGCGCCATGCTCAGAGATGAGGCTCATGAGCTGAAATCGCTGAAGCCGCTTTCGGCGATGGGTGAGGATGACGCCGCGTCGGGCTGGCGCGCGGAAAGCATCATCATCGTTGTCATGGACGCACTCGAGGAGGGCACCGGTCGCGACCTGATGGCCGCCCTGAAGTCGATTCTGGGCCAGGTCGATGCGGCGGTCCGGGACTGGCAGCCGATGCTGGACCGGCTCGACCGGGCGGTGGCCGCGCTCGAAGAGATGAAAGCCGCCGACCGGGCCGGCCTGATCGGCGAGACCATCGCCTTCTGCCGCTGGATGCGGTCGGGCCAGTTCGTGTTTCTGGGTATGCGCGAATATCGCCTCGACGGCGACCCCGAGACCGGCTCGCTCCGCGTCGTCGAGGGCTCAGGCCTCGGTGTGCTGGCCGATCCCAATGTTCGCGTCTTGCGGCGCGGACGCGAGCTCGTCTCCCTCAACGACGAGGTCCGGCGCTTCTATCTCAAGCCATCACCCATCATCATCACCAAGTCCAATGCACAAAGCCACATCCACCGCCGCGCGCATATGGATTACGTCGGCTTGAAGACCTACGCGCCGGACGGCAAGCTTTCGGGCGAATTGCGAATGGTCGGCCTGTTCACGGCCGCCGCCTACACCGACCCGCCCACCGAGATCCCGTTCCTGCGCTTGAAGGTGGCGAGAATCTTCGAGATGACAGGCATCAGGCACGCGACCCACGAAGGTCGCATGCTGCACAACATCCTCGACACCTTCCCGCGCGACGAGCTGTTCCAGATCGGCATCGAGCAGTTGGCGAGCTGGGTGCCGATGCTTCTGGAGCTCGAGTTCGATCCGCGCATTCGCGCCTTCGTCCGCCGCGACCGCTTCGACCGCTTCGTCTCGGTGATCGTATTCACGCCGCGCGACCGCTTCTCCACCGATGTGCGCGAGCGCATCGGCAAGATGCTGGCCGAAGTGTTCCAGGGCCGCCTGGTCCTGCATCAGCCCTACTTCACCGCCGGACCGCTGGTGCGGGTCCACTACATCATTGGCCGCTATGAGGGCGCGACCCCGGCCGCCGACGAAGCCGAGCTGGAGCGCCGGATCGCGGAGATCACCCAGACCTGGCAGGACAAGCTCGAACTGGCGCTTCATCAGTTGCCGGGGACGGGGGAGCGCTACAAGGGTGCCTTCTCCGCCTCCTATGCGGAAGCCTTCCCGCCGGCGCGCGCCATCCAGGACATCGAGCGCATCGAGCGGCTCGGCCACGACGGCCCCATCGCCATCGACTTCTATCGTTCCGCAGGTGCTGACGAGTCGGAGGTCCGCGCGGCCATCTACTGCTTTGATGCGCCCATCCCGCTCAGCGAGCGCGTTCCTGTCATGGAAAATCTCGGGTTCTCGGTAATTGACGAACGGACCTATCTCATTGCGCCGCGTCTGGATGGCGCCTCGCGGCATGTCTGCCTGCACGACATGATGCTCAAGATCGCCCTGCCGCGTGCCCTTGATCTCACCCGCATAGAGCTCGATCTGGAGCAGGCCTTCACCGCCGTGTTCACGTCCCGCGCCGACGACGATCCCTTCAATCGGCTGGTGATGGCCGCCGATGCAACTTGGCGCGACGCCGCCATGCTGCGCGCTTACGCGGCCTACATGCGCCAGATCGGCCTGCCGTATGATCGCGATGCCGTGGCCGAAACGCTGGCGAAGCACGCCGATCGCGCCGCTGATATCATCCGCTACTTCAAGTCCCGCTTCGATCCTGAGATCACCGCCACGCCGGAAGACCGCGACCGTGTCGAGCAGGAACTCAAGGCCTCGTTCGAGGCGCATCTGGCGGAAGTGCCGTCACTCGATGAGGACCGCATCTTGCGCACGCTCCTGGGGCTCGTCGGCGCTACGGTGCGCACCAATTTCTTCCAGGTCGATACCGAGGACGCGCCGCCATCGGTGATCGCCTTCAAGATCGCCAGCAAAGACGTGGTGGACGCGCCAGAGCCGCGACCGTTCCGCGAGATATGGGTCAGCGGACCGGAGGTCGACGGCGTGCATTTGCGGTTCGCGCCGATCGCGCGCGGTGGTCTGCGCTGGTCGGATCGCGCCCACGACTTCCGCACCGAGGTGCTGGGGTTGGCCAAGGCGCAGCAGGTGAAGAATACGGTCATCGTTCCGCAAGGCGCAAAGGGCGGCTTCGTTCCCAAACGCCTGCCCAAGAACGGCGCGCGCGACGAGATCATGAAGGTCGGCGTGGCCGCCTACTCCACGTTCGTTTCGACGCTGCTCTCGCTCACCGACAACATCGTCGATGGCAAGATCGTGCCTCCTGCCGGCGTCGTTCGCCGCGATGACGACGATCCCTATCTCGTGGTTGCCGCCGACAAGGGCACGGCGACATTTTCCGACTATGCCAATGCGATCTCCGAGAAGCACGGCTTCTGGCTGGGCGACGCATTCGCGTCCGGCGGCTCGGCGGGCTACGATCACAAGAAGATGGGCATCACCGCGCGCGGTGCCTGGGAAGGCGTCGAGCGCCACTTCCGCGAGATGGATCACGACATCCAGTCGAGGCCGTTCACGGTGGCCGGCATCGGCGATATGTCAGGCGACGTGTTCGGCAACGGCATGCTGTTGTCCCGGCACATCCGGCTCGTCGCCGCCTTCGACCATCGCGACATCTTCATCGATCCCGATCCCGAAATCGAAACCTCCTTCGCCGAGCGCGAACGCTTGTTCCAGCTGCCGCGTTCCAGCTGGCAGGACTACGACAAGACCCAGCTGTCATTAGGCGGCGGTATCTTTTCCAGGGGCCTGAAGTCGATCGCACTGACGCCTCAGATACGCACCCTGCTGAATCTCGATCAGGACAGGGCCACACCCAGCGAGGTGATGCGCGCAATACTGGCAGCCAACGTCGATTTGTTCTGGTTCGGCGGCATTGGCACCTACGTACGCGGCGACCACGAGACTGATGCTGACGTCGGCGATCGCGGCAACGATGCCATTCGCATCCCCGCCGCACGCTTCGGCGCCAGAGTTGTCGGCGAAGGCGCCAATCTCGGCCTGACGCAGCGCGCGCGCATCGACTTCGCCCGGCGTGGCGGGCGTCTCAACACCGACTTCATCGACAATTCCGCCGGCGTGAATTCCTCCGACCAGGAGGTCAACATCAAGATCGCGCTGGCTCCGGCGACGGCCTCCGGCCGCCTCGATACGTCGACACGCAACACACTTCTTGCGGGCATGACGGAGGATGTCGCCGCCGCCTGCCTGGCCAACAACTACGCGCAGACCCTGGCCATCAGCCTCGCCGAGCGCCGCGGTGCCTCAGGCATGGCCGACCATCTCCATCTCATCCACGAGCTGGAGCGGCGCGGTCTGCTTCATCGGGCATTGGAGGCGCTCCCTGACGATGCCGCGCTGAGCGATCGTCAGGCCGCCGGCAGCGGCTTGACCCGCCCCGAGCTGGCGGTACTGATGAGCTATGCCAAGCTGGCGCTGTCATATGACCTGATCGCGTCTGGCATTCCCGACAATCCCGCCGTCGCATACGAGCTGTCGAGCTACTTTCCGTCGGCGCTGCAGCAGTCCTACGCGCAGGACATTGCCGCCCATCCGCTGAAGCGGGAGATCGTCACCACCGCTCTTACCAATCGCATTATCAATCTGGGCGGCATCGATCTGCCCACACGACTTGCCGACGATTGGAACCTTGACGTCGATCGCATGGCGCAGGCGACAATGACCGCTCTGGCGGTCCTTGATGCAAGCACGCTGTTCGATCAGATCGACGCCTGTGACAACCGCATCCCCGGTGCCCTGCAGTTGCAACTCTACGACGAGGTGCAACGCCAGCTGCGTGCACGTGCGGCCTGGCAGTCCGCCGAGCACCGCCACATGCCGCCACTCGCCGATGCGATTGTGCGGCAGCGTCACGCCTTCGTGGCCCTCGATGCGAGTTTCGAACGCTGGGCAACTCCGGAACGGCAACAGCAACGAATGACGGCGGTGCAGGATTGGGTCGCAGCAGGCACGCCACGACCGATAGCCGAAACCTTGGCGCGCAACGCGGCGCTGGCGGAGTCGGGCGACATCTGTCTAATTGCCGAGTCGCTCCTGGCTGCAAGGAAGAGCAACCTGCCCGCCAGCCCGAATGACATTGAAAGCGCGGCGGCAATATACGCTGTAATCGGTGACCACCTGCGACTGACTATCTTGAAACAGCGCGCCCGCGAGACGCCCGCCTCCGATCGCTTCGATCGTCTTGCTATCAACAGTGCGCTGGCCGGATTGGCTGCCAGCCACCGCGCGATGGCCCGTGTCATGCTGCAGGGCAATGGTGGCGATGGTCCTGCGGCGCTGGCGGCGTGGCGCCAGGATGCAGGCGGGCAAGTCGCGATTGCCACCCGCCGGCTCGCCGACCTCGTCGATAGCGGACCCTTGAGCGTCGCACGCCTGACCGTGGCGGCCGCCGTGGTGCGCGAACTCGCCGATACGCTGCGTGCGGCGACATCCTCTGCGGCGTGAGCGACGCGGGTCTGTTCAGTCGAACTCAGTCGAGCACGATCAGGTGATTGGGCAGCTCGTTGGGATCGGCAGTCCCTGGCGGGAAGTTCTTGGCGAGGTGCTCGCCGATGCTCGTGATCGCCGATACGAAGCCGTCGGCGGCGCGCCCGGCGCCAATCTTCGCGGTCAGGTCGTCGACGATATGCTGCCATGTGCCCGGCGGCACCTTGGCGTCGATGCCGATATCCGCAAGTACTTCCGCATACCGCTCCGCGACCGACACGAAGATCAGTACGCCGGTGCGCCCCGATGTCGTGTGCAGGTTCTGCACCAGGAACTGTTCGACCGCGCGATGATGCGCTCTGAGCCGTTTCACCGATCGCGGCACCAGCCACAGCCGCACGCCTTGCGGCAGCATGATGAGCAGCAGCAGCAGGAACACGAGCAGCTGCACGACATAGATCCACTGCACCGGAAGCCAGGTAAAATAGATGAAAGGCCAAGGCACCAGCAGCGCCAGCACGGCAGCCCACAGGAACGGCGCATAAAGGTAGCTGTCGCTTTCCGTTGCGATTACGGCGACGATCTCGCCCGAGGTCGATTGCTCGGCCCGCACGATGGCGTCGCTGATGCGCCGCTCTTCCTCATGGCTGAAAAGAGCGGTCCCGCGGCGCTCGAATTGGGTTCGTCGTGCCTCGCCCATTGCCCGTACCTCGTCCCTGAACTGCCTTGCGGCACCGCGCCGGCGAACAGCCAGCACAGAGCCGGTCGTCGTCACCAGCTGCCGGAGCTGCCGCCGCCGCCGAAACTGCCGCCGCCGCCGCCAAATCCACCACCGCCGCCGCCGCCCGACCAGCCGCCACCCGACCAGTCGCTGCTGCCGCCCGGAATGATGATCACGCGATCGTTGAAGCCGCTGCGGCGCCTTTGACCCGGTGGCATGCTGCGCGCCTGCTGGTGCTGCGCGTAGATGATCCACAGGAAGATCGCCAGCCAGATCGCCAGGATGATGAGCCCCATGTAGTCGGGCTCGCCGCCGCGCCGCGCGCCCTTCGCGCGCTCCTTCACCGCTTCTGCATCGCCGGTGATGACGTCGGCCATGTCGCGGACGCCGGCGACGATGCCGCCCTGGAAATCGCCACGACGGAAGCGCGGCAGGATGGCATTCTGCACGATCAACGTGCTCATCGCGTCCGTCAGATGCGGCTCGAGGCCATAGCCCACCTCGATGCGCACCTTGCGCTCGTTGGGCGCCACGATCAAAAGCGCGCCGTTGTTCTTTCCCTTCTGCCCGATGCCCCAATGCCGGCCCAGCTGATAGCCGTAGTCCTCGATCGGGTAGCCTTGCAGCGACGGCACCGTCACCACAACGATCTGGTCGGTGGATTTCTGCTCGAGGGCCGCAAGCTGCTCGGTGAGCTGCGCCTCCGTTTGCGCATCGAGCAGCCCGGCCAGATCAACGATCCGGCCGGTCAGCTTGGGGAATTCCGGTGGTGCGGCAAGTCCCGGCCATGCCGTCAGCAGGGCGATTGCGATCAGCGTTAGCAGCGCGACAAGGCCCGGCCCGACGGCATGGCGGTTGTTCCGCTCCGCCGACATGCCCGCCGAGCCGCCGATCATGAGCCGCGCGATCGTTCGCATCAGCGTCGGACCTCATTCCTGTTGTGCCATTGCCGAGGGAAGGCGGCAGGCACGAGGCTCCGTCACTTCTTGGTTCCGAAGTCGACCTTCGGCGTCTTCACTTCTTCCGCCGGAATATCGAACGTCGCCATCTCCAGCGAGCCCGGATACATCAGCGACTTCCACCAGCGACCAGGGATGGTCTTGAGCTCGGTGTTATACACGCGCACCGAGTTGATGTAGTCACGCCGCGCGACCGACAGACGGTTTTCCGTGCCTTCGATCTGGTTCTGCAGGGCGAGGAAGTTCTGGCCCGACTTGATGTCGGGATAACGCTCGACCACCGCGAGCAGGCGGCCAAGTGCACCCGACAGTTGATTCTGCGCGTCCTGGAAGGTCTTCATCGCGCCGGGATTGGTCAGGATGTCGGTAGGCACCTGCACCTGTGTCGCCTTGGCGCGCGCCTCGACCACTTCCGTCAGCACGCTCTTCTCCTGGTCCGCAAAGCCCTTCACGGTCTCCACAAGGTTTGGAATGAGATCGGAGCGGCGCTTGTACTGGTTGAGTACCTCCGACCAGGCTGCCTTCGCCTGCTGCTCGTAGGTCGGGATGTTGTTGATGCCGCATCCCGCGAGCGGCATCGACATCGCGATCACGAGAGAAAGCGCGAGCGGTCGCAAAACTGCAATCGATGTGTGAGGACGGGCCATGGCGCAGGACCTCCGGGGGACAGGGGTTCAATTCAGGTGGTATAGGGTCGCGGCGCAGAAACGCAAGCCGCAATCCGTTGGCAGCAATGTGGCGTAGCCTTCGCGATGTGTTGGCAGAGATATTCCACGGCGTTCCAAGACGCATCGGGAAGCTGCTGGACGCCCAACAGGCGTTTACCAATTGACCCCCCATGTCTTTCGCCGTGAAAGCCACCCCCATTCGCCCTCTGCTCAGCGGGGCCCCGCCGCCTCGTCCACCGTCTCGCCACGACGAGCGAGCAGCACCAACCGTACTTGTCCCATCGGGCGGCTACGACTGGCGCTTCGCGCAAAACGACGACACGCCGCATCTTCGATTGATCGAACTCCCATAACGACCGCTTGCTTGGACTTGCATCTCGATAAGCTTCAAAAACTGGCGCCGGTCACTGGCAACATTCGGCCGAACTCTGATCGCTTGACACTCTGCTGCGATGCCCGGGCCAGCGCTGTCATGGTACCAGCCCGGCGGCAAGCGCCTCGGCCTCGCTTTGGCCGATATTATCTGGTTGCCCTCGGCTCCCACCGGGGTGAGGATGGAACGGCTGAGGTTGAGGGGCGGGCCACTTTGCGCAAGACCGTCGCGGTAATGAACACGAAGGGCGGCGTCGGCAAGTCGACGCTGGTACTTGCGCTTGCCGAAACGATGTCGGCATTCCACGGCAAGAATGTGCTGGTCATTGACGCCGATGCGCAGTCGAGCGTCTCCAGCATGCTTGTTCCGGTCCAGAGCCTTCACAAGTTGCAGTCGGAGAGCGCCACGCTGGTCGACTACCTGGTGGCAACCGTCCTGCGCGGCGCGGCAGCCACCTGGACCGATTACGTGGTCCGCGATGTCTCCGACGTCGAGGAGGCGCGCTCCATCTTTCTCATCCCCAGCGACATGCAGTTGACGCTGTTTGAGCGGGAGGTTTCCCGCGAAAGCCTGCATGCACACCTGCGCCAGGCGATCCGCCGCCTGCTGGCCGAGGTGAGTGCGGTGTTCGATGTCGTGCTGATCGACTGCCCTCCGGGGCTGTCAGTGCTTACCGAGAGCTGGCTCAGGGAAGCCGATTTCCATCTCTCGCCGACCAAGCCCGACTATGTGTCGCTCTGCGGCCTGGAAGTTTTCCGCAGGTTCCGCGCGCTCAATCCGGAGATGGGATTTGCCCAGAACCTCGGCGTCATCGTCAACATGAAGGATTCTCACTCCCAATCGGATGCGGAGTACGAGGCGTGGTTGAAGCAGCAGCCCGAGAACCGATGTTTCACTGCGGCCCTGCCTTATATGCGCGTGCTGCAGGACGCCGCCCGCTACCATCCCGGCCGCTCCTACATGGCCAAGTATCCGGGCGAGGCCGGCCGCTCCGTCCGCAGTGTCACCGACGAACTCGTCACCCGTTTGGTACTTGAAGGGGAAAAGCCGCCAGTTGCGGTCGCTGCAGGTGAACACCGAGCGGACACTGCGCAATAGCGCGCACCACCGCGAACGGTGTCGCGACGCGTCTAACGGCATCGATCCGGAGAGATTTGGAGCGGGCGAAGGGATTCGAACCCTCGACCCCGACCTTGGCAAGGTCGTGCTCTACCCCTGAGCTACACCCGCAGTTCCAATAGGGTATTACCGCCACGCGCGAGCGCAGCGGCCCCGTCTTATTGCGCAACTGGAATTCGATTGCAAGGCCCATCAAGAGCCAGGATGAAGGCCGAAAATCGTCGCCACAACGCGCCGGAAGGCGGGATGCCCAAGTCGTAGAATAGGCCGATAAACGCAAGCCGAACTGTATCCGTGGCGGGTCGCGGGCTTGCGGTCGAGGAGGCCGCTCGCTAGACCGGATGCGACAACCCGGCGGCCTGCCCAGGCCTAATGGATGTCTCCGCCTCGGGCCGCAGGATCATGAACTCATCGCCGCCGCAAAACCACGATCTGCAATCTTCCGCGCCCATCACGCGCGCTGAGCTGATGCAGCGATTGTCCGAACTAGGCATCCGAACGGTGACCGTCGACCACGCCCCCGTCTTTACCGTTTCCGAAAGCGAGACGCTTGAGCGCAAAATTCCAGGCGGACACACCAAGAACCTGTTTTTGAAGGACAATAAGGGTGCCATGTACCTCGTCGTGGCAGCAAGCCACACGGCCGTCGACCTCAAGGCGCTGGCCCGTCGGCTGGGTGCCGGCCGCTTCAGTTTCGGCAAGCCAGATCTGCTGATGGAGGTTCTTGGCGTCACCCCTGGCTCTGTCACCGCCTTTGCCGCCATCAGTGATCGCGATCACAGAGTTTCGGTCGTTGTCGACGACAGGCTGATGCAACACGACACCGTCAATTGTCATCCGCTCGACAATGCGGCAACGACCAACATTGCGCGCGACGATCTTTTCCGGTTCTTATCCGCCTGCGGTCATGCGCCCCAGGTCATGCCACTGGGTTCAAGCGAAGATGATCCGACAACGTAAGCGCCAAATTGGTTCCGCAACAGGTGCGTCGCTTGGGATCGGCATCGAGCCACCCTATATCGCAGAGGGTTGCGAGGAGGATTGATCATATGAAACCTGGATCCGCAGGTGCGGCCACAGCAGCCCAGCCTGGCAGCGCCGACCTCATCAAGGATTCCTCGACCACCGGCTTCGCACGCGATGTCATCGAGGCGTCCAAGTCAGCTCTCGTGCTGGTCGACTTCTGGGCCGAGTGGTGCGGTCCATGCCGAACCCTGGGACCGACGCTCGAGAAGGTGGTGAAGAGCTACGGCGGCAAGGTGCGCCTGGTCAAGATCGACACCGACGAGCACCAGGCGATTGCCGGACAGATGCGCATCCAGTCGCTGCCCACCGTTTACGCCTTCAAGAACGGCAAGCCGCTTGATGGCTTCATGGGCGCTTTGCCCGAAAGCCAGATCCGTGCATTCATCGACCGGCTGTTGGGTGATGATGCCGGCGACATGCTGCAAGACGCCATGGCCTCCGCCGCCGAGGCCATGGCGGCAGGCGATCTGCAGGGCGCGGCCGAGGTCTATGCGGCTGTGCTCCAGGAAGACCAGCAGAATCCGGCGGCGCTCGCTGGTTTGGCGCAGTGCTATCTGAAGAGCGGCGATACAGATCGAGCCGAGCAGACTCTGGCCCTCGTGCCACCCGACAAGCGCAACACGCCCGCAGTCGAGAGCGTGCGCGCCGCATTGGAGCTCAAGAAGAAGGCGACCGACGCCGGCGATGCCGTCGAGCTCGAAGCAAAGATTGCTGCCAACCCGGCGGATCATCAGGCCCGCTTCGATTTGGCGATTGCGCTTGCGTCCAAGGGCTTCAAGGCCGAGGCTGTCGACCACTTGATCGAGATCGTGCGTCGTCAGCGGACTTGGAACGAGGAAGCGGCACGCAAGCAGCTGGTGCAGTTCTTCGATGCCTGGGGGCCAAAGGATCCGGCAACCATCGAGGGCCGCCGCAAGCTTTCGTCAGTTCTGTTTTCCTGATCCGGCGCTGACGGAGAACCAGGATCGGTGTGCGATCATGACGGGTGCAGCAGAGGAACGAGCCTTGGCAAGGACAGATCGATATCACGGTCCCGGCGATCTGCCGCGCGAGCTGCCGTTGTTTCCTTTGCGCGGCGCTATTCTCCTGCCCCGCGCGACGCTGCCCCTCAACATATTTGAGCCGCGCTACCTGGAATTGATCGATGACGTGATGAGCGGCGGGCGGCTGATCGGCATCATCCAGCCGGACATGCCGGCCGGTTCGCCTGAAAGCCGGGTCATTGAAAGCCCCAAGGGCAGCGACAGTCCGCTGAAGAACGTCGGCTGCGCCGGCCGCGTCACAACCTATCAGGAGCTCGACGACGGCCGCATTCTCGTGACGCTGACCGGCATTGCCCGCTTCGACATGGAGAGCGAACGCAGGTCCGAGAAGCCCTATCGTATCGCCGCCGTCGACTGGGCCCGATACCCCGGCGACTTCAGCGCCGGCCTGGGCGAGGAATCGGTTGATCGCGAGGCGCTGCTGCGGGTATTGAGGCGCTACCTTGATGCCAATAAGATGCAGGCCGATTGGCCCATCATCCTGAAATCGTCGAGCGAGTTCCTGGTCAATGCGCTCGCCGTCATGAGTCCCTACGGCGCGGAGGAGAAGCAGGCCTTGCTCGAAGCGCCGAGCCTCAAGGTACGCGCCGAGGTTCTGGTTGCCCTTGCCGAGATGGAGATGGCAGCGGGCAGCAGTGGCGGCGGCATGATCCAGTAACATCGCCGGCCGTGCCGAGCACTGCCTGCGTACTCCGCAAACCGCGTCTGGTCCCAAGGGATGCGCAATGACCGATGCAGCAGACAAGCCCCAACGACGCGAGGTTGATCCGCGCTTGCTGGCACTGCTTGCCTGCCCGGTGACCAAGCGCCCGTTGCGATATGATGTCGAGAGTCAGGAACTGGTGTCGGTGGCCGCGCGACTGGCATTCCCCATTCGCGATGGCGTTCCGCTGCTGACCATGGATGCGGCGCGCACGCTCGACGACGCCGATCCGGCGGTGAAGCCGTAGGGATCGCCCTTAGCACGGTTCGTGCCAAAACCCCGTCGCGGTTCACAACTTAATCGAATTTTGACCTTGTCGTTTGAGCCTTTGTAAAAGGCGCTGTGGTTCGCTGGAAGCTGTTGTTTTCGGGGGATCCAGGTATCCGCAAGTGATCAAGCTTGAGCATAACCCGGAGACGCCGAACGCTCCGGCTGGCCGTCCGTTGCGGCGCCGGTTGAGCCGTGCGTCGTTCATGCGTCTCTCTGCGGCGCTGAGCAGCTCGCGACATGGCGCGCGCGTTCGTCGCAAGTGGTACGCAGGCTGGCTCAGTGCACTTGCGTCGCCCTTGCCTCTGGCGGCCGCTGGCGCGCTGCTTTTGTTGTCGGGCCTTGCGCTGCTCGACGCGCCGTTCAGTCTTGCCCATCTGATTCTCGTTTCGGCCGCCGCCCTGCTCGCCCTGTCGACTCACCTCGCACTTTCCATGCACCGGGATCTGGCGAAAGTTCGTGCCCAGCCGACGAGCGATCGCTTCGCGAACCTGTTTGAAACCTTGGAGCATCGCCTCGAGGAATTGCAGGACGTGCACTGGGAGATCTCCGAATCGGACATCCGCTACAGGGATCTGCTCGATCAGCAGAGCGACGTCATTTCGCGGCGCGACGGCAGCGGGCGGCTGACTTTCGTCAATTCTGCGTTCGTGCGCGTGTTCGGTGTCGCAGCCGAGGCCGCATTGGAAAAGCCATTCACGCCGAATGCGATCGCCGTCGGCGAATTGCCGCCGCTCGACTTGGGCTCGCCCGAGCAGGGCCGCCGCTATCTGCAACAGGTGGAGACCACCAGGGGCCCGCGATGGTACGCGTGGGACGAGCACGCGGTGCCCGCCGTCGATGGCTCCGGCGGCGAGGTCCAGATCGTCGGACGCGATGTCACCGAGGAATGCAATCGTGCCGTCGAGCTTGCCGAGGCGCGCGATCAGGCCGAGGCGGCCAACCGCGCCAAGTCGCGCTTCCTTGCCGCGATGAGTCACGAGATCCGCACGCCCATGAACGGCATCCTGGGTATGGCATCGCTGCTCCGCGAAACCTGTCTCAGCGACGAGCAGACCACCTATGTCGATGCCGTTGATCAGTCGGCGCGCGTGCTCGTGGCGCTGATCGACGAGATCCTCGACTTCTCCAAGATCGAGGCGGGCAAGGTGCTCCTGTCGACTGGTCCGTTCAACCTTGCCGATACGGCCCAGGGTGTGATCGAGCTGCTATCGCCGCGCGCTCATGACAAGGGCCTTGAACTTGCATTGACCGTCGACGAGATCGCGGCCGGCACACTCATCGGTGACGAGGACCGGGTTCGTCAGATCTTGCTCAACCTGCTGTCGAACGCCGTCAAATTCACGGACAGCGGCGGCATCGCGGTGACAATTGACGGACGCGCGAAGGAAGGCAGCGACGACGAGATCATGATCGAGATCGCCGTTGAGGATAGCGGAATCGGGCTTTCCGCGGAGGACATGCGGCGCTTGTTCCTTGAATTCGAGCAGGGCGATTCCGCACAACGGCGCCATCGGGGTGGCACCGGGCTCGGGCTGGCCATTTCAAAGCGCCTCGCCCGCGCCATGGGCGGCGACATACGCGTATCATCGACGCCCGGTAAGGGTTCCGTGTTCATCGCCGAGATCGTGCTGAAGGATGCTGCCCAGGGCCGCGATGCGGCGCAGGCTGCGGCGATCGAACTGGATGAGGTCCATCACGTGTTGCTGGCCATGGATCCCGGCGTCGAGCGAAGGTCGATAGCTCATATGCTTCGTTCAGCCGGACAGCACGTCACCGAGATCCCGCTCACGCACGCACTCGATGCGATCGCGCGTGCCGCCACTGTTGGACGTGCCGTCGATCGCGTCATCGTCGATGTCGGCTGTGATGCAGAACTGGCTGGTGGCGCACTCGCGGCCGCCCGTGACATTGCCGCAGGCCGCGTCGTCGTCGGCATCGTCACAGTCAACGTCCTGGCGCGTGCAGGCTTGACGGCGTTCCGCAGCAAGGGCTTCGAGCGATACCTGATCCGCCCGGTTCGTGTCCGGTCGTTGCTCCAGCAACTTGCCGATGTGCCATGGCCCGATACGGCAATGGCCGCAGTCGCAAGCGGCGGCGTTGCCGACACTGGCGCTCATGCGGTCGTCGAGCCGCGGTTGATCGAGAGCGGCTACATGGGCACACCATCCCTCGAAGCGCCAGTCAGTGTGCTGCTCGTCGAGGATAACGAAATCAACGCCCTCCTGGCCCGCCGCGTACTGGAGAAATGCGGCTGTCGCGTCGAGCACCGCAGCGATGGCACGGCAGGTGTCGCCTGCGCGATCGAGACGTTTGATGGCACGCGTCCGCCGTTCGACCTCATTCTGATGGACATTCACATGCCCGGGCTCGATGGCATCGCCGCCGCCCAGGCAATCAAGTCTGCCTACGAGTCACGCCGCAAATCGGATACCTCCAGTTCGCCCACTAGGCATCCAACGATCGTGACCTTGACTGCAAATGCTTTCCCGGAGGATCGCGAGCGTTGCTTGCGGGCGGGATTGGATGACTATTTGGCCAAGCCGTTCGATGCCGACGATCTCAAGGCACTGTTGCGGACTTGGGTGCCCGAAGCTGTTCCGAGCAGCAAGGGCCGGTATGGTCGGCGCTGATCGTCGCCTGTCGTTCATGGCGCTTCAGCTGATCGCATCGCTGCAATGGCGCCGGCACAGCGTCGTAGATCCGTCACCGATCGCTGTTACGCCTTGATTGGCAGTCATGATTCGATAAGCGACCTCGCTTTGCGGGGCCGACCGCACGCAAGTGTTGAAAACCAGGCATTGCCGCAGCAACGCAAAGGGGGCACGATGTGCATGGCGAAGCGCTTCAGAATGCTCGCCGCTCGGCGGTTCGGCAAAGCCTGCAGAGACCACTGATGACAGAAAAGCTTGTGCGCCATGGTCACGGGTTCATCGGCACCATCGTACCTGAGCTGCCGCTCGAAACGTCGTTGCTGCGCAAACCCGCGTCACATCCTCGCGTCTATGGCCGCGTCGGAGATCTCGAGGTGCGCTTGGCCGAAGATCCGATGGACGTGCGGCGTGCCCAGCGGCTGCGCTACGACGTCTTCTACAAGGAGATGTCTGCTACGCCGACTCTGAAGGCCGAATTACGCAAGCGCGACGAGGACCCCTACGACGCAATCTGCGATCATCTGCTCGTCGTCGATCATGCGAAAGACGTGGCGGCAACGTGGCGCTCTTCGCGTCATGCCAATGTGGTTGGTACCTATCGCCTGTTGCGGCAGGATGTGGCCGAGCGACACAAGGGCTTCTACACCCAGGGCGAGTACGACATCGCGCCGCTGCTGAAGCGCCGCGCTGCAACCCACCGCTTTCTCGAGGTGGGTCGTTCGTGCGTCTTGAAGCCCTACCGAAATCGCCGCACGGTCGAACTGCTGTGGCACGGCCTGTGGACCTACGTGCGCGAACACCACCTCGATGTGATGATCGGCTGCGCAAGCTTCGAGGGAACCGATCCGCAAGCTCACGCCGTTGCGCTGTCTTTCCTGCACCACAACGCGCTGGCGCCAGAGGAATGGCGCTGCGCCGCCCATCCGCACCTTTATCAGCGCATGGATCTGCTGCCCAAGCAGGAGATTGATGCCAAGGCCGCGCTCAAGGCCCTGCCGCCGCTGATCAAAGGCTACCTGCGCCTCGGTGCATTCATCGGCGATGGCGCCGTGATCGATCGCCAGTTCGGCACCACAGATGTGCTGATCGTCCTGCCGGTCGAGAAAATCGATCCGCGCTACTTCGGCCACTTCGGCGCGCCCGATGAGAAGAAGAGCCGTATCGCGCAGGACTCCTGACCACGCACACCCCGCCCTACTGGTTCACGTCATAGGCCGCCAGTGCGGCGACATTGACGATGTCGGTGTCGCGCGCGCCGAGCGAGCAGATCTGGATCGAATGATCGAGCCCGACCAGCAGCGGCCCGATGATGGTCGCCCCGCCCAGCTCGCGCAGCATCTTGGTCGAGATCGAAGCGGCGTGGAACGCCGGCATGATGAGCACGTTCGCAGTGTCGCTGAGCCGGCAGAACGGGTAGAGCTTCATGAGGTTGCGGTTGAGCGCAACATCAGCCGCCATGTCGCCATCATATTCGAAATCGGCGCCCTTGCTGTCGAGAATGGCAATCGCCTCGCGTACTTCATCCGAGCGCTCGCCGCGCGGCTGCCCGAATGTCGAATAGGTGAGGAACGCCACGCGCGGCTCGATGCCGAAGTTGCGCGCGGCGCGTGCGGCTTCCTCGGCAATGTAGACGAGCTGCTCGGTAGTCGGGATGTTGTGGATCGAGGTGTCGGCGATCAGCACCGCGCGTCCGCGCACGATGGCGAGCGAGATGCCGATCACGTGCCGCCCCGGCGCCGGATCGATCACCCGCAGCACGTCGCGATAGACGCTGGTGAAGTTGCGTGTCACGCCCGACACCATGGCGTCGGCGTGCCCGTGCGCCACCATCAGTGCCGCGAAGATGTTGCGCTCGTTGTTGACGAGGCGCACGCAATCGCGCCTCAGATAGCCGCGCCTCTGCAAGCGCTTGTAGAGATAGTCGGTGAATTCTTCGGCGTAGGGCGACTTGCGGGTGTCGTGCAGCTCCATCTCGTCGCGCAGCGGAACGCCGAGCTCGCGGAAGTTTTCGCGCACCCTTTCTTCCATGCCCACCAGCAGCGGCTGGCCGAAGCCTTGCGTCAGGAACGCATTGGCGGCGCGGATCACGGCCTGATCCTCGCCCTCCGCGAAGATCACGCGCTTGGGCTCCGACTTCACCTTCTCGAATGTCGATTGCAGCCAGCCGACCAGCGGATCGAGGCGCCCCTGCAGTCGCGCCACGTAGGCGTCCATGTCGATGATCGGCTTGCGCGCAACCCCCGAATCCATCGCCGCCCGCGCCACCGCGGGCGCCACGTGCCAGATGATACGTGCATCGAACGCCGCCGGGATGATGTAGCTCCGCCCGAATGATGGCCTTAGCCCGTGAAAGGCGGAAGCCACATGGTCCGGCACAGCGGTGCGCGCGAGTTCCGCCAATGCACGCGCGGCCGCCACCTTCATCGGTTCGTTGATGGTCGATGCCTGCACGTCGAGCGCGCCGCGGAAGATGAACGGGAAGCAAAGCACGTTGTTGACCTGGTTGGGATAGTCCGAGCGGCCGGTAGCGATGATCGCATCGTCGCGCGTTGCCATGACGTCTTCCGGATTGATTTCGGGCTCCGGGTTGGCCATCGCGAAGATGATCGGGTTTGCCGCCATGCTCTCGACCATCTCGGAACTCACGATGCCACCCGCAGATAGACCGAGGAAGATGTCGGCGCCTTTCATGATCTCGGCCAGCTTGCGCGCCCTGGTGTCTTGCGCGAACGGCTCCTTCCATTGGTCCATCAGCTCGGTGCGGCCCTTGTAGACGACCCCGGCGATGTCGGAGACGAAGATGTTCTCGCGCCGCATGCCGAGGCTGACGAGCAGGTTGAGGCAGGCGAGGGCCGCCGCACCCGCTCCCGAACAGGCGAGCTTCACGTCTTCGATCCGCTTGCCCGCAACCTCCAGGCCGTTGAGGATCGCCGCTCCGACCACGATCGCCGTGCCGTGCTGGTCGTCGTGGAACACGGGGATGTCCAGCATCCCTTTGAGGCGCTCCTCGATGATGAAGCAGTCGGGTGCCTTGATGTCTTCCAGGTTGATGCCGCCGAACGACGGGCCGAGATAGCGCACGGCATTGACGAACTGGTCCACATCCTGCGTGTCGACCAGCAGATCGATGGCATCGATGTCGGCGAACCGCTTGAACAGCGCACCCTTGCCTTCCATCACCGGCTTGGCGGCCAGTGCGCCGAGATTGCCCAGGCCGAGGATCGCGGTGCCGTTGGAGACGACAGCCACCAGATTTCCCTTGTTGGTGTAGTCATAGGCGGACGACGGGTCATCCGCGATCGCCCGTACCGGGACGGCGACCCCGGGCGAATAGGCCAGCGACAGATCGCGCTGCGTGGTGAGCGGCTTTGTCGGTGTGATCTCGAGCTTGCCGGGCTTGCCCTGCGCATGGAACTGCAAGGCTTCCTGCTCTGTAAAACGGGCGTCTGCGAACCGTGTGGCCATGTCGATAAGCTTCACATTCTGAAGTTGGGTCCGTGGCGGGTATATGGAAGGAGCGTGCAGGGCAATCCGTGAGCCCCGCCACCCCTGACGCACGCGGCCGGCACGATAGGGTGCGTCGCCGTGGTATACAACTCCGCGAAGGTCGACAATCGGCCGCGCTCGGACGTCGCGGGAGGAACTCGTGCACAGGTGTCGTTCCCTGTGGCTTGCGCGCGCTTTGCGCCGCGCCAAGGGTGTGGTTTAGAGCATGTTTAGCTGAAGTGTGCAGCGGTTCAGCGTGAAAAACATGCTCAAACAAGGGGCATGTTTAGCTGAAGTGTGCAGCGGTTCAGCGTGAAAAACATGCTCAAGGCAATGGGATAAAGCGCGTTCGCGATCCAGTCAAAAGCGAACGAGGTCTCAAGACCTTGAGGCAGGCTCCGGGGGTGTGATGCAGGAACGGCGACGGCAGGCGGCAGATGCCACGGCAGCTACTGCAAGGCAGGCCGCCCCTGCGACTGCGGCTGGCGAGGCTCGCGACAATGATCTGCCCGAACTCCCGCCTGGCGCCGCCGATGCAGCCGCCGCGCGAGCGCGCGAGCTGGCCGAGGCCACACCCTCCATGGCGCAATACTTGGAAATCAAGGCCGCCAATCCCGACAGCCTGCTCTGGTACCGGATGGGTGATTTTTACGAGCTGTTCTTCGAGGATGCCGTCGTCGCCTCGGCCGCGCTCGGCATCGTGCTGACAAAGCGCGGCAAGCATCTGGGCCAGGACATTCAGATGTGCGGCGTGCCAATTCATCGTGCCGACGAATACCTGCAGCGTCTGATCCGCCAGGGCTACCGCGTCGCCGTGTGCGAGCAGTTGGAGGATCCTGCCGAGGCGCGCAAGCGCGGTTCAAAGGCCGTCGTCCGTCGCGATGTCGTCCGGTTGGTGACGCCGGGCACGCTGACCGAAGAAACACTGCTCGACGACAAGGCGCGCAACTATCTGACCGCGATCTTCCGCGCACCCGGTCCTGCAGGCGGAACTCTGATTGGCTCCCCACAGGTCGTGGCGCTGGCGTCCCTCGACATCTCGACGGGCGAGTGCGAGATCGGCGAAGCGACCGGCGCTGACCTGCCGGGCGAACTCGTGCGTCTGTCTCCAGGCGAGGTGATCTGTTCGGACGCCCTTCTCGCCGAACCCGACTTCCGCCAATGGATCGAAATTGCCGGTGCTGCGGCGACGCCAGTTCCTACGGCGCATTTCGACAGCATCTCCGGCGAGCGTGGCTTGAAGCAGCGGCTGGGCGTCAACGAGCTCGGCGGCTTTGGCAACTTCACGCGCTCCGAACTTGCCGCGGTTGGCGCACTGCTCAAATACGTCGATCTTACGCAAATTGGCAAACAGCCCGTGCTGCGTTCGCCCCGCCGTACCGGCGTCGAGGCAGCCCTCGTCATCGATGCGGCAAGTCGAGCCAGCCTGGAGCTGGTGCGTTCTACTTCGGGTGAGAAGCGCGGCAGCCTTCTCGACGCCATCGACAGGACCGTGACCGGTCCCGGAGCACGCGAGCTGGCTGCGCGCCTGAGTGCTCCGCTGCGTGATGCCGGCAGCATCCACGCGCGCCTGGATGCCGTCGGCTATCTCGTCGAGACCGAAGCGTTGCGTGATGATCTGCGCGCGAGTCTCGGCGGCGCACCGGACATTGCTCGTGCCGTTTCGCGCCTTGCGTTCGGCCGCGGTGGCCCGCGCGACCTGGGCGCAATTCGCGATGCACTTGGCGCAGCAGAGCGGGCCGCCACGCTGCTGATCGCTGGTGCAGGGCCGATGGGATTGCCGCAGGACCTCGCCCGCATCGCCCAATGCCTTGGCCGCGCTTCAGGTCCATTGGCCGACAATCTGGCGGCAGCGCTGGTCGAAGAGCTGCCATACTTGAAGCGCGACGGCGGCTTCGTCCGTGGCGGCTATTCGGCGGATCTGGATGCCGCTATCGAGCTGCGCGACAAGAGCCGCCAGGTGATGGCCGCACTCGAGGTGCGCTATGCCGAGGAAACCGGCATAAAGACGCTGAAGGTACGCCACAACAACATCCTCGGCTTCTTTATCGAGGTGACCCAGCTCAACGCCAAGCCGCTGCTGTCCGAGCCGTTGTCGGCCACCTTCCGTCATCGCCAGACAATGGCCAATGCGGTCCGCTTCACCACCGCCGAGCTGATCGAGATCGAGGGCCGCATCGCATCCGCCGCCGAGCGCGCACTGGCCATCGAGCAGGAGGTGTTCGCCACGCTCGCCGCCGAGATCGCCACTTCCGAACAGCAATTGAATGAGATTGCCGCCGCGCTCGCCGACCTCGACGTGACGGCCGCGCTGGCCGATCTCGCACATCGCGAGAACTATGTGCGCCCCGAGATCGACGACAGCGAAGTCTTCCAAATCCTTGGTGGCCGGCATCCGGTCGTCGAGCAGGCGCTCGCGGCTTCGCTGTCCGGTCCGTTCATCGACAACGATTGCGTCTTGGGCCGCGCCGAAGTCTCCGCACCATGCGGCTTCGACGAAGGTAACGACGCGCGCATTTGGATCGTGACCGGCCCCAACATGGCGGGCAAGTCGACGTTCCTGCGCCAGAACGCCCTGATCACCGTGCTCGCGCAGATGGGCTCTTACGTGCCGGCCCGCTCCGCCCATATCGGCATCGTCGATCGGCTGTTCTCGCGCGTCGGCGCCTCCGATGACATCGCCCGCGGCCGCTCCACGTTCATGGTCGAGATGGTGGAAACGGCCGGCATCCTCAATCAGGCGACCAGCCGCTCACTCGTCATTCTTGACGAAATCGGTCGCGGCACCGCTACCTTCGATGGCCTGTCCATCGCCTGGGCGACCGTGGAGTATCTGCACGAGGTCTCGCGCTGTCGCGCCTTGTTCGCAACCCACTACCATGAGCTGACGGCGCTCGAGGGGCGATTGCCCGGAGTTGCCAACGTCACCGTCGACGTCAAGGAATGGCGCGACGAGATCGTCTTCCTGCACAAGGTGAAGCCTGGCGCAGCCGACCGTTCCTACGGCATCCAGGTGGCCAAGCTCGCCGGCCTGCCGCATAGCGTCGTATCTCGCGCCGGCGAAGTATTGCAGCTTCTGGAGAACAGGGATGCGCGCCAGCGTGGCGCCGACGCTCTCGACGAGCTGCCGCTGTTCGCTGCCGCCCGGCCGAAATATCCACTTGCCGAGACGCGCGGACCATCGCCGGTCGAAAAAGCACTTGAAGGTCTCAATATTGACGAGCTTACGCCACGTGCCGCGCTTGAAGAGCTTTATCGATTGAAGGATACCTTGCGCAAATCGTGAGCCCGTGGCGTAGTCGCGCCCCGAACGACGGACCGAAGCTGCACTGCGCATTTTCGCCCTCAAGGATTGCACCTGACGCCGGAGCTTCAAGCCCCTATGCTGGCCGACATGGATAAGCCGCTCGAATTGTCCGCACCCTATTTCGACCCGCGTGCGCTGCGCCACGAGCTGGCGGCACTGGCGCAATCCGCACCTGCCGCGCCGGAGGCGCGCGGCCAGGTTCTCGATCGCTTGAAGCAGATCGTTGCCGATGCGCGTACGGCAGCGCAGACCGGCCTCAACGCGGACGGCAACGGGCGGCGCTGCGCCGCCGGGCTTTCCGTCTTTCAGGACGAGTTGATCCGGCTGATTTTCGACTACATCACCACGCATATTTATCGCGCTACGAATCCGTCCGAGGCCGAGCGCATGGCGATCGTGGCGACCGGCGGCTACGGTCGCGGCCTGCTCGCTCCGGGTTCCGACATCGACCTGCTGTTCCTGCTTCCCTACAAGCAGACGCCGTGGGGCGAGAGCGTCGCCGAATACATGCTCTACCTGCTCTGGGATCTGGGCTTCAAGGTCGGCCACGCCACGCGCAACGTCGACCAGTGTGTCAAGCTGTCGAAAGCCGATCTGACGATCCGCACCGCGATCCTGGACAGCCGCTTCATTCTCGGTGACGCCCAGCTGTTTGCCGAGCTTGAGCAGCGCTTCCGCTCGGAGGTCGTGCGCAATACCGCACGCGCTTTCATCGATGCGAAGATGCAGGAGCGCGACGATCGCCACAAGCGCTCTGGCGAGTCACGTTACCGCGTCGAGCCCAACATCAAGGACGGCAAGGGCGGATTGCGCGATCTCCACACTCTGCACTGGATGTCGAAGTACCTCTACAACGAAGGCGTCGGTCCGGCGATGGTATCGGCGGGGATATTCACCGCGGACGAGGTGCACACTTTCGAGAAGTGCGAGGATTTCCTCTGGACGGTTCGCTGCTACTTGCACTTTCTCACCGGGCGGCCCGTCGAGCGATTGTCGTTCGACGTCCAGGTGCCGATGGCCGAGCGCTTAGGCTACAAGCGGCACGGCGGTTTGCACGCCGTCGAGCGCTTCATGAAGCACTACTTCCTGGTCGCAAAGGATGTCGGCGATCTGACGACCATTCTCTGCAACACGCTTGAGATCCAGCAGCTCAAGACATCGCCGGGTCTCAACCGTCTCTTGAACCCGTTGTCCTGGCGGACGCGGCGCGAGGTGCGCCAGCGCACCGACTTCAAGATCGAGAACGATCGCATCAATGTCCGCGACAAGGAGGTCTTCAAGCGCGATCCCATCAATATCATCCGCTTCTTCGCCCAGGCGGAGCATACAGATACTTATCTGCACCCCGACGCATTGCGCCTCATCCGCAGTTCCCTGTCCAGCGTCAACCACTCGCTGCAGGCTGACCCGGAGGCGAACCGAATTTTCCTCGAGCTGCTGACCGGCCACGTCAATCCCGAGGACACGCTTCGCCGCATGAGCGAGGCGGGCGTGCTCGCGCGCTTCATTCCCGCCTACCGTCGCGTCGTCGGCATGATGCAGTTCAACATGTACCACCACTTCACAGTGGACGAGCATCTCCTGCGCACGGTTGGCAAGCTGACCGAGATCGAGCGCGGCGTCTCGGTCGGCGAATTGCCCTTGTCGACGGAAATCATCAAGACGATCAAGAACAGGCGCGCGCTGTTCGTAGCGGCTTTCCTGCACGACATCGGCAAGGGTCGCAGCGAGGACCATTCCATCGTCGGCGCCCGCATCGCGCGCGATCTGTGTCCGCGGTTGGGCCTGTCGAAGTCGGAGACCGAGACGGTCGTGTGGCTGATCGAGCAGCACCTGACCATGAGCAACATCGCTCAGAGCCGCGACATCACCGACCCCAAGACGATTCGCGATTTCTCCGAGATCGTGCAGAGCATCGAGCGCCTAAAGTTGCTGCTGTTGTTGACGGTTGCCGACATACGCGCCGTCGGCCCCGGTACATGGAACGGCTGGAAGGGCCAGCTGTTGCGCACGCTCTATTACGAGACCGAGGCGGTCCTGACCGGCGGACACGGTGGATCCGGCCGCACCCAGCAGATCACCGAGGCCAAGGAAACGCTGAAGCTGGCGCTCCCCGATCTCGATCCCAATTTCGTTGCCGAGCACCTTGAGCGCTTCTATCCCGACTACTGGCTGCGGTTCGATACGCGCCAGCACGTCGAGCACGCGCACCTGATGCACAGTGCGAAGGCCAGGGACGCGAAGCTGATGACGGACTTCCATAGCGATGCCTTCACGGCGATTACTGAGCTGACCGTCTTCGCCCCCAATCACCCGCGGCTCTTGGCGCTGTTCGCCGGCGCATGCGCAGCAGCCGGCGCCAACATCATGGGCGCTCACATCACCACGACGCGCGACGGCTTCGCCCTCGACACGTTCCTCCTGCAACGAGAGTTGCCGGACGATGCCGACGAGAACCGCCGCGCCGGTCGCATCGGCGCGACCATCGAGAAGCTCCTGAAAGGCGAGGCGCGCCTGAAGACGCTGCTGGAAAAGCGCCGGCCGCAGGAGCGCCGCGTCGAGGCATTCTCCGTCGCGCCCGACGTCGTCATCGACAATTCTTTGTCCGACCAGTTCACGGTGATCGAGGTCGCCGGCCGCGATCGCCCCGGCCTGCTCTACGACCTGACGAGCGCACTCTCCGATCTCAACCTCGACATCTCCTCCGCGCACATCACGACCTTCGGTGAGAAAGCTGTCGATGCCTTCTACGTCACCGACCTCACGTCCAAGAAGATCGTCAGCGAGCAGCGCCAGAAGGTGATCGAGAAGACCTTGTGCGCGGTTCTGCACGGTCCTGGCGCCGAATCGGCGTAGCCGGCGCGCGAACGCTTCGTCAAAGGCGCAGCGTGCGCCTTCAGTTCGCCGCAGGCAGGTACTCAACCTTGTCGCCGAGGACGCGCAGATCCGGATCGACATCCTCGAACGACAGCTTGGGCGCAATCCAGCGGACCAGCGGTCCGATGATGCCGCCGGTGTACTTGCAGTAGACCCACGAGCGCCTGAGCTTGCAGCCCAGCCGCAGTTTAACTGCATACGTGGTCTGCCCGGTCTGCAAGTTCGCGATCCCGTTCTCGATGCAGAATCGCACGACCGTCATCCAGTTGACGAAGTAGAGATTGCGTGACCGCGCCACCTCGTAATCCATGCCGACGAACTTGCCGATCACCTTGTCCTTCTCGACCAGGATCAGGTTGAAACTAACGAGGCGTCCGTCGAGGCGGGTCAGCATCACCCTTGCCTTGCCGTTCGACTTGGCCATCACCTCGCGGAAATAGGCCTCTGGCACCTCGTCGAACGCCTCATAGCTTGCCTTGCGGTTGGCGCGTGTTGCGCGGTAGAGCGCGATGATTTCCTCGTAGACGTCATCGACGTTGTCACGGAATTCGATCTGCAGATCCTTGGCCTGCTTCAGCTTGCGGCGGATATCCTTGCGCAGGTTCGCCGACAGGCTCGCGATATAGTCGTCGAAGGTGCTGTAGGGCAGCGGCAGCATCGCCACAGGCAGCGATGCCAGCCGCGCAAAGCCGAAGGCATTGAAGGATGCGCCGACGCTTTCGGCATCTGAGTCTCGGACATCCTTGAGCGCCAGGATCTTGATACCATTCGCCTTTGCATTGCCCTCCAGGGCGTGCAGCAGGGCGCCGGTCGCACGCGCGCGCTGCTCGTCGCCAAGCGTCGGATCAATGCCGATCGGGCACTCCTCGGTCATCGGCGAGCCGAGGCCCAGTACAGGAATCTTGATCAGGCGAGGTGCGTGCATTGCCAGCCAGTCCCCGATCCGCTTCATCGCCTGCGGCAGCGTCATGTCGAGTCGGTAGTCGAGCTGGAACACCGGCGCCGCGGCGATCAGACGTCCGTTGTCGTAGGCGGCGACTGCAGAGAACGTGAAGTGCGTCGAACCCGACAGCTCGCAGCCGCGGAAGTAGCCCCAATCCTCCGCGGCGCCGGGAAACAGCCGGTTCCAGGCATCCTCGGCAATCTCGGTGATGCTCTCGTGATGACGAATCGAGAAGCCGTCATGCGTCATCGGCATCGCCGTTTCCCGCGCGCGTCGCCGCAGTCCGGGTGCGTTGGTAAGATCGAGCGCAGGCATCAGGCGCGGCGCGTCAGCTGACAGATGGGCGGTAGCCTGGGTCATCTCGGTCATCCCTCGTTTACCTTTCCGGTTCGCCGGCGAACGCTGTGATCCATCCGGCCATCGCAACTCCATGCCGTCATAAATCGTCGATCGGCACGCCCGCCGCAGTTCCCGTTGGAACAGTTCCCCGGGAAACAGCGCCGCCGTCGCCGCGCGCTTAACGTTTGGCAATCGAATTGAGCTGCAGCCCAACCGGAGCCGTTCCATGATCGCCATCGCCAACCCCAGGACGTCGTCCGAGATCGAACCGGCGCCGGGTCCGCACGCCGAGATTGGCCATCGCGTCGAGCGCAGCTACTGGCAGCGCATCGGTGCCATGCCGAAAGCCACAACGAGTGGCGAGCTGCCCGCTCGTGCCCAATACGTCATCATCGGCGGAGGTCTCGCCGGCCTCTCGACCGCATTGCGCATGAAGGAGATGGCACCCGATGCCGACATCGTCCTGCTCGAGGCCAAGTCGGTTGGCTACGGCGCCAGCGGCCGCAACGGCGGTCTGATTTCGCCGCTGCCGGCTCCAGTATGGCTCGCGACAGCGCTCCACGATGACGCTCACAGCCGCGCGCTGCGCCTGCTCAATCGCAAGGTTGGCGAGGCGGCAGTCTGGGCAAGCAAGCTGGCTCCCGATGCAGAAGTCACGGGCACCGCGCTCGCGCTGGAGGCAAAGGGCAGCATCACCGATGCGGGTCTCGCGCACGTCGGTCGCACATTGCGTCATGCTGGCATCGAACATCGCTTCCCGGTCGGCGAATTGAATGACGGACCGCGCGCTCTTCATCTCGCCGCCTACACGGTCAATCCCTATAAGCTCGTACGCGGTCTCGCCGCCGCGGCCCGCGCACGCGGAATTTCGATCATCGAGGGCGCGCCGGTGCGGGAAATCGAGGAGCATCACGAAGGCGGCGCCACGATCCTCCTTCGCGATGGCCGCCGCATCGATGCCGCGACAGTGGTCCTCGCCACCAACGCCTATACGCCCTCGATTGCCATGCGCGAGCCCGCGCGTGCCAGGGTCGTGCACAACTACATGCTGGCGACCGAGCTGCTACCGCCGCGGACGCTCAAGCGTTTGACGGAAGCCGGTCAGGCGTCCGGCCAGTTCGTCGTAGAGCTCAACGCCGCCTACGTCTTCTATCGCGTGCATGACGGCCGGCTCGTATTCGGCGGCATCGAGAAGCTGCAGGACGCCAACGCCGGCGATCTCGACGTGCCCACCGTGGTCATGCGTGGACTTCGCAAGCATCTGGCTCAGACCCTGGCGGGCTCGCCGTTGCCGCCGATCGCGGAGGCCTGGGGCGGCCGCTTCCACATGACGGCAACCGATCTGCCCATCATCCGCCGCTCAGCCGTATCGCCGTCGATCGTGCTCAACATTGGCTACGGCGGTACCGGCGTCGCGCTCACCTTGTCGCTGGCTCCCGTCGTCGCCGCCATCGCCCTTGGCCGCGACATTGCAGATCGCGAGCTTGCCGAAATCTACGCGACCATGCGCAATACGCGCGTGCCCATCGTTGGGGCATTGCGGTTCGCCGCTGGCGTCGTCGCAACCTGCATTTCGGAGCGCTTTGCGCGGCAGCCCGGCCACGCAGGCGAGGTCGCGTGACAAGCGTATCGCGCCCGGCCTTGCCAGCGTGAGGCGGCTCGGATAACTCCTCTGCCTCATGAAACTCTACAAAGCCTTCGCCACCGTCGGCGGCCTGACCATGGTGAGCCGCGTTCTCGGCTTCGTGCGCGACATCCTGATCGCCAGGGCGTTGGGTTCGGGCGCGGTGGCGGACGCCTTCTTTGTCGCCTTCCGCTTTCCCAATCTGTTCCGCCGCCTGTTCGGCGAAGGCGCGTTCAATTCGGCCTTCGTTCCGCTCTTCGCCAAGCGCCTGGAAGGAGAAGGTGAGGCCGGCGCCAAGGCGTTCGCCGAAGAGGCGATGTCCGGCCTGCTCCTGGTGCTCATGATCGTCTCGGCCATCGCCATGCTGGCAATGCCATGGCTGATGATGGTGCTGGCTCCGGGCTTCATCTCCGATCCGCAGAAGTACCAGCTGGCCGTCAACCTCACGCAGATCGCCTTTCCCTACCTGACATGCATGTCGCTCGCCGCGCTGTTGTCGGGCGTGCTGAATTCCATGCACCGCTTCTGGGCGGCAGCCGCCGCGCCGATCCTGCTCAACGTGGTGCTCATCTCCGCGATCACCTTGGCCATCCTGCTCGGCTACGCGAATCGGCCTGAGGCGGGCTACGTGCTGGCGATCGGCGTCTTCGTCGCGGGCATTGCCCAGCTTGCCATGCTCTGGTTTGCCGTCAACAGCACAGGCCTTGATTTGCGCATAGTCCGCCCGCGCTACACCGAAGGTGTTAAGCGGCTGGTCGAGCTTGGCATCCCCGGCCTCGTCTCCGGCGGCATCACGCAGATCAACATCGTCGTCGGCACCATCATCGCCTCTCTGCAGGCGGGCGCCGTCTCCTATCTCTACTACGCAGACCGCCTCTATCAGCTTCCTCTCGGCATTGTCGGCGTCGCCGTCGGTGTCGTCCTTCTACCCGATCTTTCGCGCCGCCTGCGCGCGGGCGATCGCGCCGCCGCGATGGATAGCCAGAACCGCTCGCTTGAGTTCGCGCTGCTGCTGACACTGCCCGCTGCTGTTGCGCTCACCGTTGCCGCCGAGCCGATCGTTCGCGTGCTCTTCGAGCGCGGCGCCTTCCTTCCCGAGGACACGCACAGAACGACCTATGCTCTCATAGCCTTCGCGCTCGGCTTGCCGGCCTTCGTCTTGATCAAGGTGTTCCAGCCCGCGTTTTTCGCGCGCGAGGATACCAAGACTCCGATGTATTACGCGGCGATCAATCTTGCCGTGAACGTCATCGGTTCCATCGTGCTGTTTTTCCTGTTCCGGCATTTCGGTCTGATGCCGCACGTCGGCATTGCTGTTGCGACATCGCTGGCCGGTTGGATCAACGCCGTGCTGCTGTTTGCCACCCTACGCCGCTACGGCGATTTCGAAAGCGATCGGCGTCTCGCCCGTAATCTGCCGCTCATCCTCGTCGCCAGCCTGGTCATGGGTACCGTTGTCTATTTCGTTACCCGGTGGCTTGCCCCGCAGATGGCAAGCAGTGCTCCGCTCCCGGTCAAGGTCGCATCGCTTTCGGCCGTTGTCGCCGCCGGAGCGACCGTGTTCGCACTGATCGTCATCGGCTCCGGCGTGCTGAGGCTCGATCAGCTGCGCCGGTTCGTCAGGCGCGGTTGAGGTTCGCCCGCTTGCTTGAACAATGATCGCAAGGCCTTGCGTCAGGCGCCCGTGCGCGCGATAACGCCTGCCGGTTGATGGGAATCGTATCGATGCAGAGCAAGCAGATAAAAGAGCGTGTTTTCTCCGGCATGCAGCCGACCGGCAGCCTGCACCTGGGCAACTACCTGGGCGCCATGCTGCAATGGATCGAGCTGCAGAAGACGCACGAGTGCATATATTGCGTCGTCGACCTGCACGCCATCACGGTGTGGCAGGAGCCAGAGGAACTGCGTCGCGCCATTCGTCAGGTCACGGCGGCCTACATCGCATCGGGTCTCGATCCGAAACGGAGCATCCTGTTCAACCAGAGCCAAGTCGCTGCGCACGCCGAGCTCGCCTGGATCTTCAACTGCGTCGCACGTTTGGGCTGGCTCAATCGCATGACCCAGTTCAAGGAGAAGGCAGGCAAGGATCGCGAGAACGCGTCGGTGGGGCTGTATGCCTATCCGAACCTGATGGCCGCCGATATCCTCGCCTATAAGGGGACGCACGTTCCCGTCGGCGAGGATCAGAAGCAGCATCTCGAGTTGGCGCGTGACATCGCGCAGAAGTTCAACAATGACTTCAAGTCCGAGATCGAGCGCATCGGCTATGCCGACGGCATCTTCTTTCCGCAGCCAGAGCCCGTCATCACCGGTCCGGCCACGCGCGTCATGAGCCTGCGCGACGGCACCAAGAAAATGTCGAAGTCCGATCCATCCGACCTGAGTCGCATTAATCTCACCGACGATTCCGACACGATTGCCCGCAAGGTGCAAAAGGCCAAGACCGATCCCGAGCCGCTACCCTCCGAGCCTGCTGGATTGAAAGGACGGCCCGAGGCGGAAAACCTTGTCGGCATTCACGCAGCATTGGTCGGTCAATCGGTCGAGAAGGTGCTTGCCGAATACGGCGGCGCACAGTTCTCGTCCTTCAAGAAGGCGCTCGCCGATGCCGCTGTCGCACGCCTTGCGCCGATCGCGGCCGAAACCTCGCGCATGATGCACGATCCCGCCGGTATCGACCGCATCCTTGCCGATGGCGCCGCGCGCGCACGCGCCCTGGCCGAGCCGATCATGAATGAGGTGAAGGAAATCGTTGGCTTCATCCGGTCTTGAAGCGTTGGTGCTGGCGAGACCTGAAACGTCGCCGCGTGAAAGCACCATTTGCCGCAGGGCCAACCTCATCGACCAACCGAAATCGTATTGTCGCCTTGTGGCGCAAATGGCAGCATGGATCCCATGAAACTACGTCGCAGCTTCGAAGCCGGTCACCGCCGCAAGTTCCTCCTGATTGTCGATGACAGTGCAGAGGTGGAGAGCGCGCTCTACTTCGCCGCCAGCCGCATCGAGCATTCCGGCGGCGTGATCGTAATGTGCTACGTCATCGAGCCGCAGGCCTTCCAGCACTGGATGGGCGTGCGCCAGGTGCAGCTCGAAGAGGAAAGCAACAAGGCTCGCGCACTGTTCCGCCTGTTCCGTCGCAAGTTGAACCTTGCCGGCTTCGAGACCGTCGAGACCGAGGAGGTGATCCGTGAAGGCAACAAGGCCGAGGAAATCATCAAGCTGATCGACGAGGACGAGGACGTTGCGCTGTTGGTGCTTGGGGCCTCCATCGACACCAAGGGGCCTGGGCCGCTGGTCTCCTCGCTGGCTGCTGGCAGCAGGGCGGGAACCTTCCCCGTGCCGATCACCATCGTCCCGGGCAACCTTACGCTCGAACTGATCCGGTCGATGGCCTGACCGCCCGGATGCGGAAATCAGCACACGTACGGTGGGCCGGCTGAGGCGGTCGCTGGCCACTTGTGCCACGGTTCGAAAATTGCGATCCGAAGACTCGACTTTCGATCAGCCATCGCCTACATCTTTGGAAAGATTCTAAACTCGCTCAGCGAGCTTTCGCGGGTCTCGGACCCAGGCAGAGGCGGTGCGAGTTGCCCCCAACCCAGTGCCGCGGCACTTCGAATCGAACCACCAGCGAGGGTGAGAATTCATGTTCATCCAGACCGAAATGACCCCTAATCCCGCCACGCTGAAGTTCATCCCAGGCAAGTCGGTGCTGTCGAGCGGTACCGCTGATTTCCGCTCGCGCTCCGATGCCGACGCTTCACCGTTGGCAACGCGCCTGTTCGAGATCGACGGCGTCAAAGGCGTCTTTCTGGGCTCCGATTTTATTTCGGTGACCAAGGATTCCGTCGAGTGGCAGCATCTGAAGCCGATGGTCCTCGGTGCCATCATGGAACACTTCATGTCTGGCGCGCCGATTCTGAGCAGCGACGGCGCCAACGACCGCGCCGGCGGCAACTACGCGCCTGAGGACGCTGCTACCGTCGAGACGATCAAGGAGCTGTTGGAAACACGCGTGCGCCCCGCCGTTGCCCAGGACGGCGGCGATATCACGTTCTCCGGTTTCCGCGATGGGATCGTCTATCTGCACATGCGCGGCGCTTGCGCCGGCTGCCCCAGTTCCACCGCCACGCTGCGCCACGGCATCGAGAACCTCTTGAAGCACTTCTGCCCAGAGGTGCAGGAGGTTCAGGCCGTTTGATGCATTCGCGGCTCAGCCGTCGCCACTCTATGGGACCCCGCAAGTGCTGCGGGGTTCCGTTGTTTTGAGCGCCGAGCGATACTCCTGACCACGACCTCCAGCCCCCCGTTTTCCGACACAAACCGATCGACGAAAGGTTCGCTCCGATGGCCAAGCTGCTCGACCAAGCCGCCCTCGACACATTGTTCCTGCAAGCCCGCTCCATGAACAGCTGGCAGTCACGCGATGTACCCGACGAGTTGCTGCATCGCCTGTTCGATATCGTCAAGATGGGGCCAACGAGCGCCAACTGTTCGCCCGCGCGCTTGGTGTTCGTGAAGTCGGCTGCCGCCAAGGAAAAGCTGAAGCCGTTGCTCTCACCCGGAAACGTCAACAAGACGATGACCGCTCCAGTCTGCGTCATTATTGGGCAGGATCTGGAATTCTACGAGCATCTGCCGCAGCTTTTCCCGCATGATGACGCGCGAAGCTGGTTTGTCGGCCAGCCCGACAAGATCCGCGATACGGCTTTTCGCAATGCGACGCTTCAGGGCGCCTATCTGATGCTCGCCGCGCGCGCGCTTGGTCTCGATTGCGGTCCCATGTCGGGCTTCGATCACGAAGGTGTGGATAAGGCGTTCTTCGCCGGCACCAACGTCAAGTCGAATTTCCTCTGCAACCTCGGCTACGGCGATCCGGCCGGCCTGTTTCCGCGCAGTCCCCGCTTTGCGTTCGACGATGTGGCAAAAGTCGTGTGACGTTGCGGCGACGACGGCAAAACCCAGCCGCTCACGGTGCAAGAGTTAAGGTGCAATTGGGCCCCGTCGCGTGTAGCGTCAGCAGCGATGAACATCCTTGCATTCGATAGTTGCTTTGCCGCCTGTTCAGCTGCGGCCGCAAAAGCGTTTGCCGGCGTCAAAGGCGCGCCGGATCGCATCCATGCGCGCTTCGAGCAAATGCAAACCGGTCACGCCGAGCGTCTTGTGACAATGATCTCCGAAGTGATGGCCGACGCGGGGCTGTCCTTTGCCGACCTTGAGCGGATCGCCGTGACGAACGGTCCCGGCAGCTTCACGGGAACGCGCATCAGCGTTTCTGCCGCACGCGCTTTGGCACTCGCCGGCAGCCGTGACCTCATCGCCGTTTCCAGCCTTGCCGTCATGGCTGAAGGCGCCGCGGCAATCTTGTCGGATGAACTTCTACGGTTGCGCGAAGCCGGAATCGGCAGCATCCGCCTCGCAATCGCTGTTGATGCCCGTCGCGGGGAGGTTTATGTCCAGCACTTCAGGAGTGGCGGTGTTGATCCGTTGACGGAACCGCTGCTCATGCCAGTAGCTGCGGCGGCAGCTTTGGGGGGGGAGGAACCACTGATCGTTGCGGGATCTGGTGCCGCGTCCGTTGCGGCGGCAGCGCGTGACCAGGGGCGAAGTGCGACGGCCTACTTGCCGGACCTGCTGCCCGATGCAAGGCATCTGCTTGCACTGGCGGCTGGAATGGCGCCTGAGCGGGGAGCCGTACGGCCGCTTTATCTGCGGCCCGCGGACGCCAGGCCGCAGGTGGGCCATACAATCGAGAGGGCAAGAACATGACCACAACGGCAGGCGCGCGCCTCGATCCGAAATTTGTCAGCCTCGTCTGGGCGGGGCCTGATCGTGCAGCCGAGTTCGCCGAGATGCACGGGCGTCTTTTCTCCCCCGCCTGGAAAGAGGCCGAGATGATCGACACGCTGTCACATCCCGGAGCAACGGCGTTTCTCGCCCGCGTCCGCGACGGCGCCGATGCACTGCCCGAGCCTGCGGGCTTCGTCATGGGCCAGCTTGCGGCCGATGAGGCCGAGATCCTGTCGATTGGCGTAATGCCGAAATTCCAGCGCCGTGGTGTCGGCCGGCTGCTGATCGAAGGCTTGGCCCGCGCCGCCAAACGTGCCGAAGCCAAGCGTCTCTTTCTGGAGGTTGCGGCCGATAATCAGGCCGCCTTCGCGCTCTACCGCTCGTGCGGATTCACGGCTGTCGGCATGCGGAAGGGCTATTATGCGCGCAGCGGCGGCGAGCCCCAGGACGCCCTTGTGCTTGCCTTGCCGCTGGATCGGTAACAGCCTCGGGTCAACGCCCCCGGAGGCGCCATGGGCTCACTCAGGGCAGGATCAATACTTGCAGGGTTTGCCGGCCTGACGCTGCCGTTGATGCCGGTCCAGGCCGGCTTGGTTCGGCTGGCACCCGGTCTGGCCCGTCGTCTGCCAAATTGGTACCACCGCCGCGTCTGCCGCCTGATCGGCGTTCGCTTCGATCTGGTCGGCGAGGTGGTCGGCGACCGGCCCGTGCTGCTGGTGGCCAACCACACCTCCTGGCTTGATATTCCTGTCCTCTCGGCGGTCGCACCGGTGTCCTTCGTGGCCAAGAAGGAGGTCGGCAGCTGGCCCGGCGTGTCGTCACTCGCCCGCCTGCAGCGAACCGTCTTTGTCGATCGCGAGCGCCGCTCCGCAGTCGGCGACACCGCCGGTGAAATCATTGGCAGGCTGGCTGCTGGCGACAACATCGTCCTGTTCGCGGAAGGCACCTCCAGCGATGGCAACCGCGTGCTGCCCTTCCGTACATCGCTGTTTGCCGCCGCCAAGCCGAGCGCGGCGATCACGCGCGCGCCTGGAGAAAGCCCAACTGAAGGGCTGCTGTCGCGCGCAGTCGTGCAGACGATTTCAATCACGTACACGCGCCTGCATGGCGTACCTCTTGGCCGCGCCGACCGCCCATTGATCGGCTGGTACGGCGACATGGACCTGCCGCCCCATGCCTGGCAGCTCCTGAAGGCTGGGCCGCTGGACGCGAGGATTGTCGTCGGTGAACCCGTTCCCCTCGACCAGTTCGCCGATCGCAAGGCGTTGGCCCGCCACAGCGAAGACGAGATCCGCAAGAATGTGATCCGCAACTTGCGCGGGTTGGCGCCCGATTCGGCCGTCGCGCCTGTGCGGCCGTCGCACGGACCGCAGCCTCCGCGTCTGCGTCGCGCTGATGCCGAGCGTCGCGGCCAGATGGTGTAGGTCATCGGCATGCCGAGAAAGCCAGACCAGCCGCCGCATATGCCGCGCAATAGCTCAACCCGGGTTCGCTCGGCGTGCTCGTCTTGCGAAACCTCATTGCCCTGACCCGCACACGGCTGGTACACGCAACTCCGTCAGGTCGACGAGCCCCGTCCGGGCGCCATTAATGGGATGGAAACCTCTGTGCGTAGACTGAAGTCGCCACCACATCCGGTGGATCAGATCGAAAGCGGAGATCCGGCCATGCCCGGAGCCAAGAAGGTTCTCATCAAGACCTTCGGATGCCAGATGAACGTCTACGATTCCGAGCGCATCTCGGAGTCGCTCAAGTCCTATGGCTACGGCGAAACCGAGAATGCCGAGGATGCCGATCTCATCATCCTCAACACCTGTCACATCCGCGAGAAGGCCGCCGAGAAGGTCTATTCGGAGTTGGGCCGCATTCGCCAGTTGAAGGATGAGCGCCGCGGCTCTGGACGCCACACGCAGGTGGCGGTGACCGGCTGCGTCGCCCAGGCCGAAGGTGCCGAGATCCTCGCCCGCGCTCCCGTCGTCGATCTGGTCATCGGCCCGCAGAGCTATCACCGCCTGCCCGAACTCTTGCATCGCGCCAGGACGGAATCTCGTTCGCTGGTGGAGACGAGCTTTCCCGAGGAGGACAAGTTCGCGCTACTCCCGCGCCGGGCGCGCTCGCAAGGCGCCAGCGCGTTCCTCACCGTGCAGGAGGGTTGCGACAAGTTCTGTACGTTCTGCGTCGTCCCCTACACGCGCGGCGCCGAGTATTCACGCCCCATTGCAGCCATCGTCGATGAGGCGAAAGCTCTCGTCGCTACCGGCGTCTCCGAGATCACCCTGCTGGGTCAGAACGTCAACGGCTACCACGGCGAGTGCGAGAAGGGTGCTATCGCCTCGCTTGCTGTCCTCATTTCGCGGCTTGCTGAGATCGATGGGCTCGAGCGCCTGCGCTACACCACCAGCCACCCGCGCGACATGAGCGATGATCTGATCGCACTCCATGCGCGCGAAAAGAAGCTGATGCCCTATCTGCATCTGCCGTTCCAGGCCGGGTCCGACCGCGTGCTCGCCGCCATGAACCGAAAGCACACGGCCGCCGAATACATCGCGCTCGTCACTAGAATTCGCAAGGCGCGGCCCGACATCGCGCTGTCGACCGACATCATTGTCGGTTTCCCGGGTGAAACCGAAGCCGATTTCAGCGACACGCTGGCCGTGGTCGAAGAGGTCGGCTTCGCCCAGGCCTATTCGTTCAAGTATTCGCCGCGTCCAGGCACGCCGGCCGCCAAGATCGACGCCCAGATCCCCGAGGCGGTCAAGATCGAGCGCCTGCACCGGCTGCAGCGGCTCTTGGACGAGCAGCAGTCCCGCTTCAACGCCACCTGCGTCGGTCGCACCCTGCCGGTCCTGTTCGATCGCACCGGCCGCCGCGACGGCCAGCTTGTCGGCCGGTCCCCCTACCTGCAGCCCGTACACGCGCCCGCCGACGCCAGAATGCTCGGACAAATCGTGCCGGTGGAGATTATCGGCGCCGGTCCCAACAGCCTTTCCGGCATCGTTCAGGCGGCCTGACACAAAGCTATGCCATCCGGAAACCCCTGGACATTCCGGGAATCGGGCGAAATGATCCGTCGAACGGCGTGGTGCTGCTGGTTCGCAGCTCCCGCGCCCGAGTGAGGCGGTCGGCCGTCGCAAGACATCGTTCCGAACCGGTGCGGCGTCAATGGAGAACGGGATTTGACAGGAATGCGCGGGCAATCCGCACCGGGGCAGGGCCGCAACGCCAGATCCCAAACCGAGAAGACGCGCATCGTCGTGCCCTTCGAGGACAACCGTCTCCTTGCCAAACTCTTGGGTGAGTTCGATTCCAACCTGGCGCTGATCGAAGACCGCCTCGGCATCGAGGCGCATGCGCACGGCAACGTCGTCATCCTGACCGGCTCCGAGACCAACTGCCAGATCGCCAGGGAGGTTCTGGAGGAGCTCTACAAGCGCGCCGCCAAGGGTGAGCAGATCGGCCCCGGCGATTTCGATGGCCACATCCGTCACGCTCGCCACGAGAGCCCGGCGAGTGACAGTGGCGGTCAGGCGCAAGTTGCGACACGCCGCCGCGTCATCAAGGCGCGCACGCCGACCCAGAGCGCCTACATGCGCGCCATCGAGCAGACCGATCTGGTCTTCGGCATTGGCCCGGCAGGTACCGGCAAAACGTATATCGCCGTCGCCTTCGCCGCTCACTTCCTCGAGCGCGGCGTTGTCGAGCGCATCATCCTCTCGCGACCTGCAGTCGAGGCTGGCGAGCGGCTTGGCTTCCTGCCCGGAGATATGCGCGAGAAAGTCGATCCCTATCTCCGCCCGCTCTACGACGCGCTCTACGACGTGCTGCCGCCCGAGAAGGTCGAGCGCGACATCGAGACCGGCGTCATCGAGATCGCGCCGCTCGCCTTCATGCGTGGCCGCACGCTTTCCAATGCCTTCGTCATCCTCGACGAGGCGCAGAACACCACCAGCATGCAAATGAAGATGTTTCTGACGCGCCTTGGCGAGAACGCCAAGATGGTCGTCACCGGCGATCCCAGCCAGATCGACCTGCCGCCCGGCGTCTCGTCCGGTCTGGTCGAGGCAGAAAAGCTGCTGCGCGGCATCGACGGTATAGCTTCGATACGCTTCACGTCGAGCGACGTCGTCCGCCGCGATCTCGTCGCGCGCATCGTCGAGGCCTACGATCGCGAGACCGCAGCGCAACCCAAGCCGCGGCCCGACAAGCGAGCGAACGAACAGACATGACGGCCAGCGACCACGGCCGCGACAGGAGCAGCGGCGGCACCATGCCCCCGGGCGCGACGGCAACTCAGATTGGGTTCGCGACCTCGCAATCGCCGCGGCTCGTAGCGGATTTTCTGCACGAGGCAGGTGATTGGACCGACTTCGCACCCATCGAGGACAGCGCCGTTGCAGCCATCCATGCAGTAGCTGAACATGTCGAGATCGGACCTGAGGCGCAGTCGGTGACGATCGTCTTCAGCGACGATGCACACGTCAGAAGCCTCAATCTGCAATGGCGAGGCCAGGACAAGCCGACCAACGTGCTTTCGTTTCCGGCCGTCCCACAGGAGTTGCCGGCGGATCGCCCGAGCCACGTGATGCTGCATCTCGGCGATATCGTTCTGGCGGCGGAAACCGTCGTCCGCGAGGCCAACGAGCAGGCGCTATCGCCGCGACATCACTTGTCGCACCTCGTCGTGCACGGCGTGCTACACCTGCTGGGATACGATCACATGGAGCCGAATGACGCCAATGAGATGGAGCAGCTGGAAGCGGAAATCCTCGCTTCCCTCGACATAGCCGATCCCTATGCTGGAACCGAACCCGTTGCCGCGCCCTTCTGAGCAAGTTGGCGGCACTCTCTCGAGTCACGCGACCTTCACCCATTCGCAAAGTCCGACAGCACAAAGGCCCATGAGCACCACCGACACGCCGACATCGAAGCCGGAAATCTCCGCAACCGCCGACGACGCGCGCAGCGGCTTGCTGGGATGGCTTTCCGGATTGCGCGCCAGGCTCGGTCTCCAGGGTCCGCAGACGCTGCGCGACACGCTTGAATACGCACTGCGCGAGGAACAAGCCGATTCCGCTGGCGCCTTCAGCGTCGAGGAACGCGGCATGCTGCTGCGTCTGTTGCGCTTCGGAGCTAGTCGCGTCGAGGACGTCATGGTGCCGCGCGCCGACATCATTTCGATCGACGAGACCGAACCCTTGAGCAACTTGCTGAAGAAGTTCGAGGACGCCGGCGTCTCTCGCATTCCCGTTTATGCCGAAACGCTCGATGATCCGCGCGGCATGGTGCACGTCAAGGACCTGTTCGGCTGGATCGTCGAGCAGGCCCACGCGAACGGTGAGCCGCCACAATCAGGCGACTCGGCAGCGGCGATCCATACCGCTTCTGCGAACACCCCGCTTGATTTTTCCAGGATCGACCTGTCGTGCTCGATTGCCTCCACCAAGATCAAGCGAGGCGTGCTCTATGTGCCGCCGTCGATGCCAGCCATGAACCTGCTTATTCGGATGCAGTCGACGCGCATCCACATGGCGCTGGTGGTCGACGAGTATGGCGGCACCGATGGCCTCGTCACCATCGAGGACCTGGTCGAGCAGATCGTCGGCGACATCGAGGATGAACACGACGAGGACGAGGATGCCCACCTGCACCAGGATGCGAAGCACGGGCTCATTGCATCCGCGCGCGTGCCGCTCTCCGAGCTCGAGGAGCATCTGGGTGTGACGCTGACCACACCGGAGAAGGCAGAGGAGATCGACACGCTGGGCGGCCTGATGTTCTCGATCCTGGGGCGTGTGCCGAGCCGCGGCGAGATCGTGCGGCACCCGTCTGGCTTCGAATTTGAAGTGCTCGATGCCGACCCTCGCCGCGTCAAGAAACTCAAGATCCACAAGCCGCGCGCTATTGGTGACACAAAGCCGGGCGAGGCCACGTGAGCCGGTTCGCAGCGGTAACGAGCGGCAGTCGGTCGTTGCACTCGCACCCGAACGCCAGTCGAGAAACTGCGCATGCGTGAACCAACCGTCACGACCTGGGCTCGCGCTATGGCCGGCATTGTCGCGCGTGCCGGACCTCGCAAGCGCGCTGCCATCGCCTTTCTCTCGGGCGCGCTTTCCGTGCTGGCGCTGGCGCCTTTCTTCTTTAGCCCCGTGCTGTTTTTGACGGTGCCGCTGCTCGTGTGGCTGATCGACACGGCCGAGCGCGCGCCGTTGGACCAAACGTTGCCTCGGCCGATCCGATTTCGCGATAGGCTCGATTCCGATGCACTGGGCCGTGCCGGCATCGCGGGCTGGTTCTTCGGCCTGGGCTATTTCATCTTCGGTCTGTTCTGGATTGGCGAGGCGTTCCTCGTCGAGGCCGACAAGTTCGCGTGGCTTCTGCCCGCGGCCGTGACGCTGCTGCCGGCCGGTCTCGCCATGTTCTTCGCCGCGGCTGCAATTATCGCCCGCGCCATCTGGCGGCCAGGGTTCGCCCGCATCATCATTCTCGCGACGTTGATTGGAAGTGCGGAATGGCTGCGTGGCCATATCTTCACCGGCCTGCCGTGGAACACGCTCGGTTACGCATTGACCTCGCCATTGCTGCTCATGCAGAGCGCCGGTCTGATCGGCATTTATGGGCTGACCGTTGTAACCGTGATCGTGGCTGCCGCACCGCTCGTGGTTGCTGCGCGGCTGTCATCAGCCAACGAGGCGGACGCGGCGCGAACTCACAGCACGGCGCATGCTTGGTGGTCATCGCCCTATGCCGGAGCCGCCGTCGCTGCCCTGCTGCTCGCGGTACTCGCCGCTTATGGTGCAATCCGACTGCGCGGTGATGCCGGTGCAAGCGTTCCCGGCGTCAAGCTGCGCATCGTGCAGCCAAGCGTTCCTCAGCGCGACAAGTGGCTGCCCGCAAAGCAGCGCGAGATCTTCGATCTTCACCTCGATCTGTCGCAGCGAAATCCGGATGGTGAGCCAGATAAGCTCGCGTCTATTACTCATGTGATATGGCCTGAGGCAGCAATGCCATTCCTGCCGCTCAATGAGCCGGTCGCTCTTGCCGCGATTGGCGACATGCTGCCGAACAATGTTCATCTCATTACAGGCGCCTTGCGTGTCGAGCGGCCGCCCGAAACCTCTGCCGACGCCTCAATTCCACGCACGACAAACGAGAAAAAATTGCCAGCAAGCAATGATGCGCGGGCGTCCGCAACAACAGCGCAGAAGCAGCGCACGCGCGCCTATAACAGCTTGATGGCTTTCGGATCAGAAGGCGGCCTCGTCACCGTTTACGACAAGATCCATCTGGTTCCATTCGGCGAGTACCTGCCGTTTCAGGACGCATTGGAAAGTATTGGTCTTGAGCAATTGACTAGGATCCGCGGCGGATTCACGGCCGGACGCAGCCCTCGCCCGTTGCTCGATGTACCTGGTTTGCCGCCGCTGATTGCGCTGGTCTGTTACGAGGCGATCTTTCCTGCCGCTGTTGTGCAAGGTGCAGATCGCCCGAGCCTAGTGCTCAACGTCACCAACGACGGCTGGTTCGGCAATACCACTGGACCGCGTCAGCATCTGCATATGGCGCGCGTTCGTGCTGTCGAGGAAGGCGTGCCTTTGATTAGGGCTGCAAACAACGGCATTTCTGCGATAATCGATTCTTATGGGCGCGTGCTGAATTCGTTGAAACTTGATCAGCGTGGCGTCTTGGACGCTGATCTTCCCGCCTCGGCTACCAAGCCAGCATATGCATGTTGGGGGGATCGGCTTTTTGTAATATACATATTTTTGAGCATGGCGTGGTTTGCGGGATCAAGCCTCACGTCGCGCTTTCATGGTTAGTCAAAAAAGTAGGTTATGCGGAGCGTTCAGTCGCAGCCGGTTCGATGGTGGTTATGAAAAACAGTGGTGTAGAGGAGTCCGCGGGCGACGGAACCTTTGAGGCAAGGAACGCCCGTAAAGCCAATCCGATGGATGTTCACGTCGGCACGCGTGTGCGCATGCGCCGAATGCTCCTCGGTATGAGTCAGGAGCGGCTGGGCGAGCTGCTCGGTCTGACGTTCCAGCAGGTGCAGAAATACGAGAAGGGCGTCAACCGGATCGGCGCCAGTCGCTTGTTCGAGCTCTCGCGTGTGCTCGAAGTTCCGGTTCAGTATTTCTACGACGAAGCACCGTCCATGTCGCCGGCGGTCGTGTTGGCCAATGGTTTCGCCGAGTCGACCGGCGACGGCTACATGACCGATGTGCTGAGTTCGCGTGACGGGGTTGAACTCAACAAGGCGTTTGCCCGCATCTCCAGTGCGCGCGTGCGCCGGTCTATCGTGGAACTGGTCAAGAGCCTGTCGGGCGACAACTGATCCGCCGTTTCTGCGGGTGCATCCAAACGCGATTAAATCGAACGGTCCCGTTCCGTCGCAATCCTGCGGGAACGGATGGAAACACCTGTTCCGGTGCGGATTGGCGCGGTTGAGCTTGACCCCCGCCGCAATCCTTGCAAAAAGGCGCGCGATTTCGGGATCTGCCCGAGGGGGGCACATCAAGAGTTCTGCGCGAGGAGCGATCGTGGCACGCACATCCTATCTGTTCACCAGCGAGTCGGTATCCGAGGGCCATCCTGACAAGGTGTGCGACCGCATCTCCGACGAGATCGTCGATCTGTTCTACCGCGAGGGTCCGAGCGCCGGCATCGACCCCTGGGTGATCCGCGCCGCATGCGAAACCATGGCAACGACCAATCTCGTCTTGATCGCCGGAGAGACGCGCGGCCCCGAGACCGTGACCAAGGACTGGATCGCCCACGTCGCCCGCATGGCCATCCGCGACATCGGCTACGAGCAGGAAGGATTCCACTGGGAGCACGCCGAAATCGAGGTTCTGCTGCATCCCCAGTCCGCCGACATCGCCATGGGCGTCGACGCCAAGCAGCCGACCAATCAGGAAGAAGGCGCTGGCGACCAGGGCATCATGTTCGGCTATGCCTGTCGCGAGACGCCAGAGCTGATGCCGGCACCGATCTACTATTCGCACAAGATCCTGCAGGAGCTGGCTCGCGCCCGCAAGGCGAAGGAAGGTGCGGCCGCCGTGCTCGGCCCCGACGCCAAGAGCCAGGTGACGGTACGCTATGAGAACGGCAAGCCGGTCGGCGTAACGCAGCTCGTACTGTCGACCCAGCACCTCGACGAGACGCTGACTTCGACCGACGTGCGCGGCATCGTCGAGCCTTATATCCGCAAGATCCTGCCCGCCGATTGGATCACCAAGGATACGATCTGGTACGTCAATCCGACTGGCAAGTTTGTCATCGGCGGACCCGACGGCGACTGCGGCCTCACCGGCCGCAAGATCATCGTCGATACCTATGGTGGCGCGGCACCGCATGGCGGCGGCGCGTTCTCCGGCAAGGACCCCACAAAGGTCGATCGCTCGGCGGCGTATGCCTCGCGCTATCTGGCTAAGAATGTCGTCGCGGCCGGCCTTGCCGATCGCTGCACGATCCAGCTCTCCTATGCCATCGGCGTCGCCGAGCCTCTGTCGATCTATGTCGACACCCACGGCACCGGCAAGGTCGATGAGGCGAAGATCGAGACGGCGCTTCGCGACGTGATGCGACTGACACCGCGCGGCATCCGCGAGCACCTCCACCTCAACAAGCCGATCTATGCGCGCACCGCAGCCTACGGTCACTTCGGTCGCGCCCCTGATGCCGACGGCGGCTTCTCGTGGGAGCGCACCGACATCATCGCCGACAAGCTGAAGAGCCACCTCGCCTGACACACGCGGGGCTCATGAGCAATGACTGGATGCTGGCGGCCGCGATAACGTTCGCGGCCGTCGTTTTTTGGATGAACTGGCAGACGCCATGAGCAAGGTGGTCGAAGAGAGGGACAGTTCCGATGCGGCCGAACTGAGATCGTTCGGCCGAAGGCGTGGCCGCAAGGCATCGCCGCACCAGCGCGCCCTGCTCGACCAGCTGTTACCCAAGGTATCGCTTGATCCGCGTGATCTGGCAGGCGTCGACGCGAGGGGATTGGCCGCCCACTTCGGCCCTGATGCACGCGAGGTATGGCTGGAGATCGGTTTCGGCGCTGGTGAGCATATCATCTGGCAAGCGAGGCAAAACCGCACAGTTGGATTGCTGGGCTGCGAGCCCTTCGAGGATGGCGTCGTTAAGGTTCTCGCTTCCATCGACATGGGCGGGCTCGATCACGTCCGGCTGCTGGCCGATGATGTCCGGCCATTGCTGCGCGCACTGCCACCGGCATCCCTTTCGCGAGTCTTCATTCTCTTTCCCGATCCTTGGCCAAAGAGACGTCACCAGAAACGCCGTCTCATCCAGCCCAAATTTTTGGAAATGCTTTCGCGTGTCATGCGGTCAGGAGCAGAACTGCGTTTCGCAACCGATATCGGCGATTATGCTCGCAGCGCGTTGCTTGCCCTAAACGGAAACCCCGACTTCTTGTGGCAGGCAACCGCACCTTCGGACTGGCGCGTGCGACCTGAAGATTGGCCGCGAACGCGCTATGAGGCAAAGGCACTCCAGCAAGATCGGCGCAGTTACTATTTCCGTTTCTTGCATCGCTGATGTGCATTTGCGATCGAGAATGCTCTTGCAACAGGCTTCACATTCTCGTAATATCTGTTTGCTCATGATCATCTCAACTCTGAGAGTGGATCCTTCGGATCCGCTCTTTTTGTTTTGGTTGCACACGATCACGCGCAAAACGTTCTCGCAGATTTTTGGGTCCGCATGCAGACGGGCGCTGATCGCGCTGGGCACCGTCGGTTCCTGACGGAGCACGGCCTCGAAGCTGAAATCGCAGGCATCGTCGAGCCGGCGCTCGAGGATCTGGGATTTCGCCTGGTTCGGGTGCAAGTGACAGGGCGTGACGGTAAGACCGTGCAGGTCATGGCTGAGCGGTCCGACGGCACCATCACCATCGATGACTGCGAGGCGATTTCGCGGCAGGTGTCTGCGCTGCTCGACGTGCACGACGTCGTCTCCGGCAGCTACCGGCTCGAGGTTTCCTCCCCTGGCATCGATCGGCCTTTGGTTCGTCCCTCGGATTTCGAGGCCTGGGCCGGCAACGAGGCCAAGATCGAGCTGAAGGAGCCAGTCGGCGGCCGCAAGCGGTATCGCGGCAAGCTGGATGGGTTCGAGGACGGCGAGGTTCGCCTCGAGGTCGAACTCGACGAGGTGGGCAAGACCGTGTTGGGCTTTCCGATGGCGCTGATCGCGGACGCGAAGCTGGTATTGACTGATGAATTGATCCGCGAGGCCCTGGCCCGCGCGAAACGACAAAACAAGCCGGGCTCGGCCGCCCACGATGGCGCCGATCTCGATCCGTTGGAGGAACAGTAAGCATGGCGATGCCGGGCATTTCTGCCAACAAGCTCGAGCTTCTGCAGATTGCAGATGCCGTCGCGCGCGAGAAGTCGATCGATCGCAAGATCGTCCTGCAGGCCATGGAGGACGCGATCCAGAAGGCCGCCAAGTCGCGCTACGGCTCTGAGAACGACATCCGTTGCGAGATCGATCCCAAGACCGGCGAGGCGAAGCTCAGTCGTGTGCTCGCCGTCGTCGAAGAGGTCGAGAACGATTCGATCCAGATCGACGTCGACGAGGCCATGCGGCGCAATCCGGAAGCCAAGGTCGACGATCTCATCGCCGAGCCGCTGCCGCCTTTGGAGTTCGGCCGCGTCGCCGCCCAGAATGCCAAGCAGGTCATCGTCCAGAAGGTGCGCGAGGCCGAGCGCGAGCGCCAGCACACCGAATACAAGGACCGCGTTGGCGAGATCGCCAACGGCACCGTCAAGCGCGTCGAGTACGGCAACGTCATCGTCGATCTGGGGCGCGCCGAGGCGATCATCCGCCGCGACGAGATGATCCCGCGCGAGAACGTGCGGTTGGGCGATCGCATTCGCGCCTACATCTACAACGTCGAGCGCACGCAGCGTGGGCCGCAGATCTTCCTCTCCCGCGCCCGGCCCGAGTTCATGTCCAAGCTGTTCGCCCAGGAGGTGCCCGAGATCTACGACGGCGTCGTCCAGATCATGTCGGTGGCGCGTGATCCTGGCTCCAGGGCAAAGATCGCCGTCATCTCCCGCGACAGCTCCATCGATCCCGTCGGCGCCTGCGTCGGTATGCGAGGCGCGCGTGTGCAGGCTGTCGTCAACGAGCTGCAGAACGAGAAGATCGACATCATCCAGTGGAAGGAGGACGCCGCCGAGTTCATCGTCAACGCGCTGGCGCCTGCCGAGGTCACCAAGGTCGTGCTCGACGAGGATGCCAACCGCATCGAGGTGGTGGTGCCCGAGACGCAGCTGTCACTTGCAATCGGCCGTCGCGGCCAGAACGTCCGGCTTGCCAGCCAGCTCACCGGCTGGGACATCGACATCCTCACCGAGCAGGAGGAATCGGAGCGCCGTCAGAAGGAGTTCTCCGAGCGCTCACAGATGTTCATGGAGGCGCTCGACGTCGACGAGGTCATTGCCCAGTTGCTCGTCACCGAGGGATTCGCTTCCGTCGAGGAGGTTGCCTATGTCGATATCGCTGAGATCGCCCAGATCGAAGGCTTCGACGAAGGCACGGCCGAGGAGATCCAGAGCCGCGCGCGCGAGTCCTTGGAGAAGTTGGAAGCAGAGCGCGACGCCCGCCGCAAGGAACTCGGCGTCGCCGACGAGGTTGCCAATATCGAAGGGGTGACCACGGCAATGCTGGTCTCGTTCGGCGAGGCCGGCGTGAAGACCGTCGAGGACGTGGCGGATTGCGCCACGGACGACCTGCTGGGCTGGACCGAGCGCGCCAAGGAGAAGGGCGTCGAGCCGGTCCGCCACAAGGGCGTGCTCGAAGGCTTCGAGCTGTCGCGCAAGGACGCCGAGGACATGATCATGTCCGCGCGCGTGCTGGCCGGTTGGATTACTGCGGAGGATCTTGCGGCGGCGCGGGCAGCCGCGGCAGGAGAAAACGAGGAGGCAGCCGCCGCTGAAGAGGCTGCAGCAACTCAAGGTGCCGGCGAAAGCGCCGGCGCCCAGGGTTAAGGCCCGGATGGGCCGGGAGGCGACGAGAGCGTGGTGCGCGAGCGATCGGCAGGTCGTGGTGATCGACCGCAGTCGGAGGATAGCCTCCGGCTGTGCGTGGCTACCCGTGCCGAACGCGATCCTGGTGAACTGATCCGTTTCGTCGCCGGTCCCGACGGCGCCATAGTCCCTGACCTCGCGCGTCGGCTACCCGGCCGTGGCGTATGGGTGACAGCTGACAAATCGAGCGTTGCCCGGGCCCTCGCCACGCGGGCCTTTGCCAAAAGCCTGAAACGCAATGTGACGGTGAACGCCGATCTCGCCGACATCGTCGAGGACCTGCTGGTACGCCGCGTTGGCGATGCCCTGTCTCTGGCCAATAAGGCGGGCTGCATCATCACCGGGTTCGACAGGATCGACCGCCATCTGGTCGAAGGTGGCGTCTATGCGCTCGCCCACGGCAGTGACGCCGCTGCTGACGGCCGCTCCAAGCTGGACCGAAAGTTCTTTGCGATTATCGGCGCCACCGCTGCGCCGGGCCGTATCGTCGCGGTGCTGACCGTGGCGCAAATGAGTTTGGCCATTGGCCGGCCAAATGTGGTACATGCTGCGCTTAATAACGGCGGTGCAACCGACCGATTCCTGGACGAGGCTGGGCGCCTGTTGCGCTACCGGTCCGGAATCGGGCATTTCGCTGCATCCACGGATGCGCCTAGAGAAAATGCGCCAAAGGCAGCCGCCGAATTGGATCGTTGAACGGAAATCGAATGACGGAAACGAAAGACCCTGGCGACAAGACCCTTCGCGGCGGCGGGCGCAAGCCCCTCAGCTTGGCGCGAACGGTGGAATCCGGCCACGTCCGCCAGAATTTCAGCCACGGCCGTTCGAAGTCGGTGGTGGTTGAGAAGCGCAAGACGCGCAAGTTGAACGCTCCAGGCGCCGAACCTGAGAAGAAGCCCGCTGCACCGGTACAGCCCGAGCCCAAGCAGCCGCAGGCCGCCGAGGCGAGGCCGGCCGCGCCGAGGGCCGAGGCCAACACGGCGGCTCAGGCGAAGACACTGTCCGATGAAGAGATCGATGCGCGCGCCCGCGCGCTTGCGGCTGCGCGAGCACGGCAGGCCGAAGAGCGCGAGCATCAGCCAGAGCCGATGCCGCTTCCCGCGATCGAGCCGAAAGCGGAGCAGCCGGCGGCTGCACCAGTTCAAGAGCAGCCAGCACCGACGCGCGAGCCGGCCAAGCCTGAGCCGGTTGCCGCCGCGCCAGCTGTCGAAGAGCGGCGCCCGCCGAGGTCGCCGCGGCCGACGGCTGCTCCGACTTCGCAGGGTGATGCGCCTGCCGCACGTGGTGGCCGCCACGCAGAGCAGCGGGACAATCGTGGCCCGCGTGGCCCGCGTCCCAACCAGTCGTTCAACCCGGCGATGATGCCCCGTGAGGGCGGCAAGCCGAAAGAGATCCTGCTGCCCACGCCCGCGCGTCGCGCGCCCGTCCGACCTGGCGCACCCGACGGCACCGAGATCGAACTGCCCAAGCGGCAGATGCGCCCCGCAGGAGCGCCCGCCCCGGTCGCCGATGAAGAGGATCGCGCCAACAAGCGCGGCGGCAAGCTCGCCCGCCCCGCCGCCAAGGCGGGCGATGAGCGTCGCGAGCGCGTCAAGCTGACGATCAACAACGCCTTCGACGAGAAGCAGCGCGAGCGCTCTCTCGCCTCGCTCAAGCGCAAGCGCGAGCGCGAGAAGCTGAAGGCCATGGGCATCCCTCAAACGCGGGAGAAGATCACGCGCGAAGTCATCATCCCCGAGGTCATCACCATCGCCGAGCTTGCGAACCGCATGACCGAGCGCGCCGTCGACGTCATCAAGTACCTGATGAAGCAAGGCGCGATGCACAAGATCAACGACGTCATCGACGCCGACACGGCGGAGCTGATCGTCACCGAGTTCGGCCACAGCCCCAAGCGCGTGTCCGAAGCGGATGTCGAGGAAGGCTTCATCGGCAAGGAGGACGTCGAGTCCGACCGCGAGTCGCGCGCGCCCGTCGTCACCATTATGGGCCACGTCGACCACGGCAAGACTTCGCTGCTGGACGCCATCCGCAAGGCCAATGTGGTGTCGGGCGAAGCCGGTGGTATCACCCAGCACATCGGCGCCTATCAGGTCGAAACGCCGGCCGGCGACAAGGTCACCTTCATCGATACGCCGGGCCACGAGGCGTTCACCGCCATGCGCGCCCGCGGTGCCAAGGTGACCGACATCGTCGTGCTGGTCGTCGCTGCCGACGACGGCGTCATGCCGCAGACGGTGGAAGCCATCAATCACGCCAAGGCGGCCGGCGTTCCGATCATCGTCGCCATCAACAAGATCGACAAGCCGCAGGCCGATCCGAGCCGCGTCCGCACCGAACTTCTGTCCTACGAGATCGTCGTCGAGAGCATGTCGGGCGAGACGCTCGAAGTCGAGGTCTCCGCACTCAAGCACACCAATCTCGACAAGCTGCTGGAGGCGATCCACCTGCAGGCCGAGATCCTCGATCTGAAGGCCAACCCGAACCGTTCGGCCGAGGGCATCGTCGTCGAAGCCAAGCTTGAGCGTGGCCGCGGTCCAGTCGGCACCGTGCTGGTTCAGCGCGGTACGCTGGCGGTGGGCGACATCGTTGTCGCCGGCTCTGCGTGGGGTCGCGTGCGCGCATTGATCGACGACAAGGGCGCGAACGTGTCCGAGGCTGGCCCATCCGTGCCGGTCGAGATCCTGGGCTTCGATTCGGCGCCCGAGGCTGGCGACCAGTTCGCCGTCGTCGAGAACGAGGCGCGCGCTCGCGAGATCACCGACTACCGCATGAGGAAGCGCCGCGAGGCGCTGGGCTCGGCTGCTGCGCCGCGCACGCTCGAGCAGATGATGCAGTCGCTGAAAGAGGCCGGCAAGAAGGAGTTCCCGCTGCTGGTCAAGGGCGACGTGCAGGGCTCCGTCGAGGCCATCGCCGGCGCCTTGAAGAAGCTCGGCACCGACGAGGTCGAGGCGCGCATCGTGCACGCGGGCGTCGGCGGCATCACCGAGTCCGACATTGCGCTCGCCAACGCATCGAAGGCCGTCGTGGTCGGCTTCAACGTCCGCGCCAACGTGCAGGCCAAGTCCGCCGCCGACCGCGACGGCGTGGAAATCCGCTACTACAACATCATCTACGATCTGGTCGATGACGTGAAGGCGGCGATGTCGGGTCTCTTGGCGCCGACCATCCGCGAGATCTTCCTCGGCAACGCGGAAGTGCGCCAGGTCTTCAACATCTCCAAGGTCGGCAAGGTCGCCGGCTGCCTCGTCACCGACGGCAAGGTCGAGCGCGGCGCCAAGGTGCGCCTGATCCGCGACAACGTCGTCATCCACGAGGGCGCGCTGTCGATCCTGAAACGCTTCAAGGACGACGTGAAGGAGGTGCCGGCGGGCCAGGAGTGCGGCATGAGCTTTGCCAACTATCAGGACCTGCGCGAAGGCGACGTCATCGAGTGCTTCAACGTCGAGACCGTCAAGCGCACGCTGTAAACGCCACGCGCCGATCGTACTCACATTGGCGGCGGCATCCCATGCCGCCGCCTTTTGCATTCACGGGTTCATATTTCCAATCGCGGGGACGCCATGGCCGAGTTCCTGATCAAGCGCGAGGATGGACGATTTCTCGACTTGTCGCCGCAGATCCTGGCGGGCCTGGCCGGCGAGCACATGACGCCAATCGCCGGCTGGGGCACGGCGCGCTTTCGCCACGAGCCGACCGGACTGGATGTCGTGATTTCCGACGAGATGCCGGGCCTGCAGGTGTGGTGCGAGGGTCCGCAGGTTGCTGCCGCGGTCGAAACGGAGATCGTCGAAGGGATCGCGCACAGGCTGAAAGAGACAACCGGCCAGGACGTCCTCGTCATTGCGCTGGGTTGACGACCCCGGTTGTCGGTCGGCCGCAAAGGTGATAGCCAGCGCCCATCGAACTTGCAACGCCGCCGACGCTGGTCCAATCCCGGCACGGAAGGAGATGAGATGCCCCGTACGTTCGACATCCGCTACCGCTGGACACTGGACGACTACGAAGTCTTGTCCAAGGCGCAGGCGCGACTCACGACCGGCCGGCGATCGGCGCGGCTATTGAATCGCGTGCTTTCCGTCCTTCTGCTTCTGGCCGCGCTCTACTATGGATGGATGGGCGAGATCGGCATGGCCGTCTATTTCCTGGCGCTGGTTACGATCCTTGTGGCTCTGCAGGTGTTTTGGTTCCCCTCGCTGCGCAAGCGCCAGTTTGCCCACCAGCGACTTGGCGATTCCGACATCCACTTTCGCGCCGACGACAACGGATTTTCTACCAAGTCCGATCTGGCCGAAGGTACCCACAAGTGGATCGCCATCCGTCAGGTCGATGATCTCCCCGGCCATGTTCTGCTCTGGCCCAACAATCGCATTGGCTGGATGATCCCCAAGCGCGCCTTCGCTTCACCCGAAGAGGCCGCAGACTTCGCAAAGCTTGCCAAGGAGAAGACCGCTGGCCAGACACTCTGATCACAAGGAGGGCAAGGGCCCCTCGCAGCGCCAGCTCCGCGTTGGCGAACTCGTGCGCCACAAGCTCTCCGAACTGCTGGTGCGCGGCGAAATCCACGACGACACGATTGCGAGCCATGTCATCACCGTGACGGAGGTGCGCATGTCACCGGACCTGAAGCTCGCCACCGCCTACATCATGCCCTTGGGTGGCGCCGACTTGAAACCCGTGCTCACAGCGCTCGACAAGAACCGCAAGTTCATCCGCGCCGAGGTGGCGCACGCGGTCAACCTCAAGTTCGCCCCCGACATCCGCTTCCGCGAGGACGAGACCTTCGAGGAGGCGATGCGCATCGAGCGGCTACTGCATTCGCCGAAGGTGCGGCAGGACGTTGAAAAGGAGTGAGTGGTCAGTCTTGAGTGGACAGTGGTGTGCAATCAGCTCTCACGGTCCCCACTCACCACTCACCACTCACCATTGACCATTCACCACTCACGGACTCACAATGTCCCGACGCAAAAAAGGCAATCCCGTTCACGGCTGGCTAGTGCTCGACAAGCCGTTGGGCGCGACGTCGACGCAGGCGCTCGGCGCCGTCAAGCGCATCTACGACGCACAGAAGGCGGGCCACGCCGGAACGCTCGATCCGCTCGCCACCGGCATCCTGCCGATCGCGTTCGGTGAGGCGACCAAGACCGTGTCGTTCGCCGTCGACGGCGAGAAGGCCTACCGCTTCAACGTGCGCTGGGGCGAGGAGACCAACACCGACGATGCAGAAGGCGCCGTCGTCAATCGTTCCGACAAGCGTCCTTCGCGCGCCGACATCGAGGTGATGCTGCCCGAGTTTACCGGAGAGATCAGCCAGCGCCCTCCGTCATTCTCCGCCATCAAGGTCGAGGGAAACCGCGCCTACGATCTCGCCCGCGACGGCGAGCTGGTGGAACTCGAGCCGCGCCCCGTCTTCATCGAGCAATTGAACCTTCTCGACATGCCCGATCCACACACTGCGGTGTTCGAGGCCGAATGTGGCAAGGGAACCTACGTCCGCGCGCTCGCGCGTGATTTCGGCCGGCGCCTCGGATGTTTCGGCCACGTCACCGCACTTCGCCGCACCCGCGTCGGCCCGTTCTCCGAGCAGGATGCCGTTACACTGGACGAACTGCGCGACGCCTCACTGCCCGAGAACGGCGGCGACATCGGCCAGTTTCTGCTGCCGGTCGAAGCCGCCCTGTCCGACCTGCAGGAGCTTGCCGTCTCCCAGCAGGATGCCTCCAATCTGGCGATGGGACGCTCGGTGCTGATCCGCGGTCGCGACGCGCCGATCATGTCGGGGCCGATCTTCGCCACCTTCAAGGGCCGCCTCGTCGCGCTGGGCGAGATCGAGAAGGGCGCTCTCCACCCCATACGCGTCTTCAATCTGGCGGGGTAGCGGCGACGCACAACGGGGAAAAGTAGATGAACATTGTTTAATAGCGCCGATACGCGCGCGGCCGAAACCCCCATTTGCGCTCGCATTCCGTCGATCTTCGTGTATAACGGCGCCAGCGAATGCGGACCTCAGCGGTCCGCATTCGCTTATTTGCGACCCTGCTGGACGACATCCCGGCTGCGGCCGCCATGCCGACAGGCTCTACCCGCGGCGAACAAGATCGCGAATTTGAAAGGATATCCCCGATGTCGCTGATTACCCCTGAGCGCAAGGCCGCCAAGGCCCAAGTCATCAAGACCAATGCCACCAAGGCCAATGATACCGGCTCGCCCGAGGTCCAGATCGCCATCCTGACCGAGCGCATCAACCACCTCACCGACCACTTCAAGACCCACAAGAAGGACAACCATTCTCGTCGGGGACTGTTGAAGATGGTGTCGCGCCGGCGCCACCTGCTCGATTACGTCAAGGGCAAGGATGAGGCGCGCTATCAGGCGATCATCGAGAAGCTCGGCATCCGCCGCTGAGTCCGTCCGCTTCAACGCGGGCTGGAGTCCTCGGCCGGTGCACGAATCCATCCTTATGAACGTCATGATGACAATTTGCAGCGCCGGCTCCGTTTGGGGTGCCGGCGGCGTGCGCGCATGTGCTAGAACGCAGGCGCTTCTGAGACGATAGACAAGACTAGAACCGTAGTCCGAAACGAACGAAAGACCGAACATGTTCGACATTCATCGCGTGGAAATCGATTGGGGCGGCCGCAAGCTCCGCCTTGAGACCGGGCATATGGCCCGTCAGGCAGATGCAGCCGTGCTGGCGCAATATGGCGAGAGCAGCGTGCTGGCGACCGTCGTAGCAGCCAAGTCCGTCAGACCCGGCATCGACTTCTTCCCAATGACCGTGAACTACCAGGAGAAGACCTACGCGGCAGGCAAGATCCCCGGCGGCTTCTTCAAGCGCGAGGGCCGCCCCTCCGAGAAGGAGACGCTCGTCTCCCGTCTCATCGACCGCCCGATCCGTCCGCTGTTCGTCGACGGCTTCAAGAACGAGGTGCAGATCGTCATCACCGTCCTCTCCCACGACATGGAGAATGATCCCGACGTCCTGTCGATGGTTGCAGCTTCCGCCGCCCTGACGCTGTCGGGCCTGCCATTCCTCGGCCCCATCGGCGCCGCCCGCGTGGGCGTCATCAACGGTGAGTTCGTCCTCAATCCGATGATCGACGAGATGCCGGAGTCCGCCCTCGACCTCGTCATCGCCGGCACGCAAGACGCCGTCATGATGGTGGAATCGGAGGCCAAGGAGCTGCCAGAGAAGCAGATGCTTGAAGCCGTCATGTTCGGCCACCGTCACTTCCAGCCCGTCATCGATGCCATCATCAAGCTGGCCGAGAAGGCCGCCAAGGAGCCTTGGGACATCAAGCTCCCTGACAAGGACAAGTACAAGGAGAAGGTGAAGTCGGTTGCCGCGGCTATGCTGGTCGAGGCCTTCGCGACGCCCGAGAAACAGAAGCGGCAGGATCTGGTCGCCGCCGCCAAGGACAAGGTGATGGCCGAGATCGAGATCCCGGCCGACGACGTCAACGAGAAGGTGCTGCTGGGCGACAGCTTCAAGTCGCTCGAGATGGACATCATGCGCGGCTCCGTGGTCAAGACCGGCCGCCGCATCGATGGCCGCGACCTGAAGACGGTGCGCCCGATCGTTTCCGAAGTGCACGTGCTGCCGCGCACGCATGGCTCGGCACTCTTCACTCGCGGCGAGACTCAGGCGCTGGTCGTGGCGACGCTGGGCACCGGCGATGACGAGCAGTTCATCGATGCACTGGAGGGAACGCGCAAGGAGCGCTTCATGCTCCACTACAACTTCCCGCCCTACTCCGTCGGTGAGACGGGCCGCATGGGCTCGCCTGGCCGCCGCGAGATCGGCCACGGCAAGCTGGCCTGGCGCGCCATCCATCCGCTGGTCCCGACAGCGGAGGAGTTCCCCTACACGGTGCGCGTCGTCTCCGAGATCACCGAGTCGAACGGCTCGTCCTCGATGGCGACGGTCTGCGGCACCTCGCTGGCGCTGATGGACGCCGGCGTGCCGTTGAAGTCGCCGGTGGCCGGCATTGCCATGGGCCTGATCAAGGAGGGCAACGATTTCGCCGTGCTCTCCGACATCATCGGCGACGAGGACCACTTGGGCGACATGGACTTCAAGGTCGCCGGCACAGCCAGCGGCGTCACCGCGCTGCAGATGGACATCAAGATCACCGGTATCACCGAGGAGATCATGCGTGTCGCCTTGGATCAGGCCTACGATGGCCGCATGCACATCCTGGGCGAGATGTCCAAGGCCATAACCGGTGCGCGTGACGAAGTCGGCGACTATGCCCCGCGCATCGAGACCATCCACATCCCGACCGACAAGATCCGCGAAGTGATCGGTTCGGGCGGTTCGGTGATCCGCGAGATCGTCGCCGAATCAGGTGCCAAGATCGACATCTCCGACGACGGCACGGTCAAGATCGCCTCCGCCAAACGCGAGTCGATCGAGGCGGCCATCAACCGCATCAAGTCGATCACGTCCGAGCCCGAGGTCGGTGAGATCTACAAGGGCAAGGTCGTCAAGATCATGGACTTCGGCGCCTTCGTGAACTTCTTCGGCGCCAAGGACGGCCTCGTCCACATCTCGCAGCTGACGCAGGGTCGCCCCGAGACGGTCGGTGAAGTGGTGAAAGAGGGCCAGGAAGTCTATGTCAAGCTGCTGGGTTTCGATGATCGCGGCAAGGTGCGTCTGTCGATGAAGATCGTCGACCAGTCGACCGGCAAGGAGATCCCGCGCGAGGAAGGCGCTCCCGATCCCGCCGCGGAATTCTCACGCGAGCGTCCGCCGCGCCGTGACCGCGAAGGCGGCGGCGGCCGCGGCCGTGGTGGGCCCCGTCGCGGTGGTGACCGTGGCGGTGATCGCGGCCACGGCTAACGCGACTGGACTTTATTGAGCGCCGCTGGACATCTGTTCGGCGGCGCTCCCTTTTTTGATCTGGCACGCTTCTGGCTTTCAAAGGAACGGTTCTGGCAATTCGAGCGTTCCATCCCCATCTCGTACCCATGGCCGTGCCAATTGATGTCGGAGAATGCGCAATGCGGACACGCCCCGACGCGATTTCTCAGCTGAGGATCGGCGATCGTCTCATCAGCGTCGACGAGCACGGCTTCCTTGTCGATCCCGAGGACTGGACCGAGGAGTTCGCGGCCGCGGTAGCCACTGAGCAAGGCTTGAAGCTGACCGAGGAACACTGGGCGGTGCTTCGCTTCATGCGCGAGTTTCTGGCAACGAATGGCGTCGCGCCGGACGCCCGCTTCGCGTTTCGATTCCTCGAAGAGCTTCGCAACGATCCCGCCAAGACCGGCCGTGAGCGCTTCTTCGAAATCTTTCCCTACGGGTACGTCTCACAGGCGTGCAAGATCTCTGGGATGCGACAGCCGCGCGCCTGGAGCACCGGCTGACTGTCCCGAGCAGAAACTCGCCGTCATCGCGTTCCGGGCACGCATATATCTCGACACTTCACCATGTCCATCCCAAGCTTGACAGGTCTGCCATGTGCGCACTGCATGGCCTGGCAAGCGCGCACTTACAATCCGCAGCGCGCCTCATCATATGCCGCGCCATCGGCAACGCAGTGGAGGGTTTGAAAGGAGCGACTGATGAGACAGGTCTTGAACGTGTTCGAGGCGCCCGCGCGCCATTGGGTGGGCGACGGCTTCCCGGTCCGCTCGCTCCTGTCGCACGCCGAGCACGGCGCCGCGATCAGCCCGTTCCTGCTGCTGGATCACGCCGGCCCGCAAGACTTCAAGCCGGCGATGCGTCCGCGTGGCGTTGGCGAGCATCCGCATAAAGGCTTCGAAACGGTGACCATTGTCTACGCCGGCGAGGTTGCCCATCGCGATTCCACCGGCGCCGGTGGCGTCATCGGCCCGGGTGATGTGCAGTGGATGACGGCGGCATCGGGCATCGTGCACGAAGAATTCCATTCCGAGGCCTTCACGGCCAAGGGCGGCACGTTGGAGATGGTGCAGTTGTGGGTGAACCTGCCGGCCAAGGACAAGAACGCTGCCCCTGGCTATCAGACGTTGCTTGCCCGCGACATTCCTGTTGTGAGCCTGCCTGACGGCGCCGGGTCGTTGCGCGTCATCGCCGGCACTTATGCAGGCCGCAAAGGGCCAGCACGCACCTTCACGCCAATCGAGATATGGGACGTGCGCCTCAACGCTGGCAAGGCAACGAGTCTCGATGTGCCAGACGGTCATAACCTGATTGTCGTTGTGCTTGCTGGTACGGTCGAGCTCAACGGCAGCACGATCCTGCGCGAAGGTCAGGTTGCCACGCTTGCGAACGAGGGTGGTGGTTTCCGTGCAGAGGCCAACGGCGATGCAAAGCTGGTGGTCTTGGCGGGTGCGCCGATCGACGAGCCAGTCGCGGCCTACGGTCCGTTCGTGATGAACACCGCTGGCGAGATCCAGCAAGCGATTCTCGACTTCAAGGCCGGACGCTTCGGCGCAATCAGTGCGCCGTAATCGTCATCTGGTGCGCTGTCTCACGCGTTGTCGGCTCCGCACAGACTGATCTCTCGTTCCAAATAAGAAATTGGCCCGCGCACAAGTCGCAATCGCGATACGTGCGCGGGCATTGCATGACTCCGTTGAGCACCTCAAATCTCCTGCCGCCCGAGCCGCAACGCGTTGGCGATCACGCTGACCGACGAAAGGCTCATCGCAACGGCGGCGATGATTGGCGACAGCAGCATGCCGATCAGCGGATAGAGGATGCCCGCCGCGATCGGAATGCCGATCGCGTTATAGCCGAATGCGAAACCGAGGTTCTGCCGGATGTTGCTCATTGTCGCCTTTGCCAGCGCGTGCGCGCGTGCAACGCCCGCGATGTCGCCCTTGGGCAACGTGATGCCGGCACTTTCGATGGCAACGTCGGCGCCGGTGCCCATGGCGATGCTGACATCCGCGGTTGCCAGCGCCGGCGCATCGTTGATGCCGTCGCCGGCAAAGGCGACGCGCCGCCCCTGTGCCTTCAGCCCTGAGATGATCCTCGACTTGTCCTCCGGCAACACACCGGCGTGCACGTCGGTGATGCCGAGCTCCTTGGCGACCGTGCCTGCGGTCAACGCGTTGTCGCCGGTCGCCATGACGATGCGCAATCCGCGCGATCGGAGTTCCGCCAGCGCTTCGGCGGCGTTCGACTTGATGCTGTCGGCGACGGTGATGAGACCGGCGTAACGGCCGTCGATCGCAACCACCAGCGCCGTCTGTGCGGTGCCGGCGAGCTTGGCGATGTCGCGCTCGATCTCGGCCAGTACCGCCTCGCCGATTGCATTCGCCAGGTTGAGACGCCTCAGCAGCGCGACGTTGCCGACGGCGACATTGCGATCTTCGACACGGCCATGCACGCCGAGCCCGGTGATTGCTTCGAAATGGCCCGGCTTGGCGAGGGCAATATTGTGTGCCTTCGCTCCTTCGATGATCGCCGCTGCAATCGGATGCTCGCTGCCAACCTCCAGGCTCGCCGCCAGACGCAGCAGCTCGGCCTCGGCAACGCCGTCCGCGGGCTTGACCGTGGCCAGACGCGGCTTGCCTTCCGTCAGCGTGCCGGTCTTGTCGAGTACGATCGTGTCTATGCCGGCGAGCGTTTCCAGTGCGGCCGCATCGCGCACCAGCACGCCTTCGCGCGCGCCCCGTCCCGTTGCCACCATGATCGACATCGGCGTCGCTAGGCCGAGCGCGCACGGGCAGGCGATGATGAGCACCGACACCGCCGCAACGATCGCGTAGGCGAGCGCCGGCGTTGGTCCCCAGATGAGCCACGCGAGGAATGCGAGCACGGCGATGGCGACCACGGCTGGCACGAAATAGCGCGCGATGCGGTCGGCAACAGACTGGATCGGCGCACGCGAACGCTGCGCCTTTGCGACCAGATCGACGATCTTGGCCAGCGTCGTTTCCGCGCCGACCTTTTCGGCCACCATCACGAAAGTGCCCGACCGGTTGATCGTGCCGCCTGTCACGCCATCTCCCTTGGCTTTCTCGACAGGCAGCGCCTCGCCGGTTAGCAGCGTCTCGTCGATCGCCGAATTGCCCTCGACGATTATGCCGTCGACCGGGACAGCTTCGCCGGGCCGCACCCGCAACCTGTCGCCGGTTTTCACATCGTCGAGCGGCACGTCGCCTTCGCTGCCGTCCATGGCCACGCGCCGCGCCGTCTTCGGCGCCAGGCCCATCAGCGCGCGAATCGCGTTGCCGGTCTTTTCGCGCGCTCTAAGTTCCAGGATCTGGCCGACCAGAACCAGAACGATGATGACCGCGGCGGCCTCGAAATAGATGCCGACCGTGCCGCCATGTCCGGTACGCAGCTCGGCCGGGAACAGGCTCGGCAATAGCGTCGCCACGATCGAATAAAGGAACGCCGCGCTGACGCCGATTGAGATCAGCGTCCACATGTTGGGCGAGCGGTTGCGCAACGAGGCAACCCCGCGCTCGAGGAACGGCCAGCCGGCATAGAGCACGACCGGCGCTGTAAGCAGCAACTCGACCAGCTGCGCGCCTCGCGCGCCGAATAGTTGAATGACCGGCAAGCCGAAGTGTCCGCCCATGGCGATGATGACGAGCGGGATGGTGAGCGGCAGCGCTATCTTCAGGCGTCGCGTGAAATCGACGAGTTCCGGATTGGGGCCCGCATCGGCGGGTGGAATGCCCATCGGCTCTAGTGCCATGCCGCAGATGGGGCAGGTGCCTGGATGATCTTGCACGATCTCCGGGTCCATCGGGCAGGTCCACATGGTACCCGGCGCGAGGGCAGCCGCTTCGGCCGTAGCGGCAGCCTTCTTGCGATCCTCATCCAGATAGGCGCCCGGATCTGCTGCGAAGCGCTCCTTGCAGCGCGGATTGCAGAAATAATAGGTGGTGCCGTCGTGCACGTGTGTGTGCTTTGCGGTGGCGATCGTCACGCTCATGCCGCACACTGGGTCGATCGCCGTGCCAGCCCCCTCCATTTGGCCCTTGTGTGCGCGAGCCTCGTGCTCGCCGCCACAGCACGAGGACGGCTCCGGCGGCGTCAAATCGAGCGTTTTGCCGACTCGGACGGGTGTCGTTGGGAAAAGCGGCTTGTCGGTGGACATGACGGAACTCCCGATCTCGACAATCGCAACCCGATCCCGGTCTCTCGACGGCAAGGGTTCGCGCAGGACGATGAATTACATATAGTTTTTCCTGGCGCATTTACATCGCCAACAGCCGCGCGCGCCGACCAATTTGAGGATCACGTCTCGGTGCGCGAAAAGCTCAGCGCTTCCGGCCAGAATACCCGCGCCCGCGCGCTGATTTCTTCAGGCTCGCCCGTCGTCAGCAGCTCCACGCTGCCGGCATGCTCGCAATCGCCATAGTGGGGATGTCGCTCCAGGTAATACTCCAGGCTGTCGGCCACGACCTCGGGCTGCGACAGGATACGCACCGAAGGCGCGAGGTGCTTCCTGAACAAGTCCTCGACGAGTGGGAAGTGCGTGCAACCCAGGATGACGCGGTGCGGCTCCTTGCCTTCTGTCTGTTCCTTGAGCTTGGCCACGGCCTCTGCGACCAGCGCGTCGAGCTCCGCGAGCGGCGCTTCGTCCTCGATGGCACCGGCGAGGTTGGCGGCGACCTGCTGGTAGACGCGCATCCTCGGGCAGCGCTTGCGGATCTCTTCCGGGTAGACACCTGACTGGACCGTTCGCGTGGTACCGAATACCGCCAGAATGTCGGTCATGTACTTCTGCGGATACTGCGGCATTGTCATCGCCCAAGGTGTCTGCGTGGCGGCCTCGACCGTCGGCGCGACGATGCCGAGCACGTTGTGACCGTCCCAGCCGGCATAGGGCAGCCAGTTCCGCTGCAGTCGCCGCGCCGCGACCGCGGTAGCGGTATTGCAGCCGAGCATGACGAGCTTTGCGCCGCGCAGGAACAGGGCTTCCACCGACCGTCGCGTCAACTCGACGACCTCATCGGATGGACGATTGCCGTAGGGCACGTTGGCGTGATCGCCGAGATAGACGAACTGGCCTTGCGGAAAGCGGGTGACCAGCGCGCGCAGCACTGTCAGTCCCCCCAGCCCTGAGTCGAATACGCCGATCATGCGCCGGTCATTTGCGCCGCGCGCGGGCCGCCGTCAAGAGGTGTCTTGCAATGCCGCCAAAGGCTGCCCCGTGCTTCGCACTAAGGAGGAGCCAACGTGGCTCTGATGTTACTCCGCGGCCGCCGACGGCTTGCCAGAAGATTCGCCCGCTTCCAGATCCTTCAGCGACTGCAGGCTCGGCATCGACACCGTGTTATATCCGCAATCGACGAAATGCACCTCGCCCGTCACCGCACCCGACAAGGGCGACAGCAGATAGAGCGCCGAGCCGCCCACTTCGTCGAGCGTCGGCGTGCGCTTCAAGGGCGCGTGCTCCTTCTGGAAGTTGAAGATGACTCGCGCATCGGACACGCCGGCGCCGGAAAGCGTGCGCATCGGCCCTGCCGACAATGCGTTGACGCGAATGCCCTGCGGCCCGAGATCAGCAGCCAGATAGCGCACGGAAGCTTCGAGCGCGGCCTTGGCGACACCCATCACGTTGTAGGATGGTACCGACCGCGTCGAGCCGCCGTAGGAAAGCGTGATCATCGAGCCGCCATTGGTCATCAGCGCCGCCGCGCGCTTGGCAACCTCGGTGAACGAGAAGCACGAGATCACCATGGTGTTGGTGAAGTTGTCGCGCGTGGTGTCGACATAGCGGCCGACCAGCTCGCGCGGGTCGGAGTAGGCCAGCGCATGGACGACGAAATCGAGCCCGCCCCACTCCTTCTTGATCCGCTCGAAGACGTTGTCGAGGCTGGCCGTGTCGAGCACGTTGCAGGGCTCCACGAAGTCCGAGCCGACCGATTTCGCCAATGGCAGCGCCCGGCGGCCGAACGCCTCGTCCTGGTAGGTGAACGCCAGCTTGGCGCCATGGCCGGCGACCGCGCGGGCGATGCCCCAGGCGATCGATCGCTCGTTGGCGACACCCATGATGAGGCCGCGCTTGCCCGCCATCAGCGGTCCCGGGTTTGAAAAATCGATCTCGGACATCTGAGCCCTCGCTCCCGCGCCTTCAGGGCGCGCGTTTGTCTCGTACCAGCAGTTGCTGTTCCGGTAGAACTTCATGTCGTGACATCCTGAGGGAGCCGAAATGACTCTCAATACTGCCGCGACATGACAACCAATTAACCATCATAGCGGCGGAGCACGAGAGTTGCATTTGTTCCGCCAAACCCGAAGCTGTTCGACATGACACAGTTAAGCGAGGCATTGTCGATGCGCTGGCGCGCGATCGGCATGTCCTCGAACGCGGGATCGATCTCGTCGATGTTGGCGCTCTCGCAGATGAAATCGTTGTTCATCATCAGCAGCGAGAAGATCGCTTCCTGAACGCCGATCGCGCCCAGCGAATGTCCGGTCAGCGACTTGGTTGCAGAAATTCTCGGCACGTTCTTTCCGAACACCTCGCGGATCGCCTCGACTTCCTTCTGGTCGCCGACCGGAGTCGCCGTCGCGTGCGGGTTGATGTAGTCGATCTTGCCGACGTCCTTGCCATTGAGCCCTTGCATCGCAAGCTGCATGCAGCGCACCGCACCTTCGCCCGAAGGCGCCACCATGTCGAAGCCGTCCGAGGTCGCGCCGTAGCCGACCACCTCGCCATAGATCTTGGCGCCGCGTGCTTTCGCGCGCTCGAGTTCTTCCAGCACCAGCACGCCAGCGCCACCGGCGATCACGAAGCCGTCACGGTTCTTGTCGAAGGCGCGGCTCGCCTTGGCCGGTGTGTCGTTGTAGTGCGAGGACATCGCGCCCATCGAGTCGAACAGCACCGACAGCGTCCAGTCGAGCTCCTCGCAGCCGCCCGCGAAGATGACGTCCTGCTTGCCCCATTGGATCAGCTCTGCGGCATTTCCGATGCAATGTGCCGATGTCGAGCACGCCGAAGAGATCGAATAGTTGGTGCCCTTGATGCGGAAGCTCGTGGCCAGCGCCGCGCTTGGGCCCGAACACATCGCCTTGGGCACCTCGAACGGCCCGACCTTCTTGGGGTCCTTTTGCCGCGCGGTATCAGCCGCCCACACGATCGCCCGCGTCGATGGTCCACCGGAGCCGACGATGATGCCGGTGCGCTCGTTGACGACATCCTTTTCCTCAAGGCCGGAATCGCGGATCGCCTGATCCATGGCGAGGTAGTTCCAGCCGACGCCCTCTTCCATGAAGCGCTTCGGCTTGCGCGGCACCTGTGCGGCCCAGTCGATCTGCGGTGCGCCGTGAACATGGCAGCGAAACCCCATTTCGGCATACTTGTCCGCCTTGACGATGCCCGACTTCGCCTCCCTGAGCGAGGCGATCACTTCCTGGCTCGAGTTGCCGATCGAGGAAACGATCCCCATGCCGGTGACGACAACGCGTCTCATGTCTGAAAACCCCTCTTGTCCGCATTTATTGCTGTCGCCGCACGACGGCACATCGTATGAGCATTGCCCTTCGAGAAGAGGTTATAGGCGTTGCGCTGGTCGCCCGCTATGCCTGAGCCGCGTCGGTCGGCCGATCTGACACCTTGGCGCCTTCCGCTTCGAACAGCCCGACGCGCATGTCGGTTGCCGTATAGATCGGCTCGCCGTCCGCGATCAGCGTGCCGTCGGCGATGGCCAGCTTGAGCTTGCGCAGGATGACTCGCTTGAGGTCGACCACGTATTCCACCTTCTTGGTCGACTTGAGGACCATGTTGGTGAATTTGACCTCGCCGACGCCCAACGCGCGGCCCCTCCCGGGTGCGCCGAGCCACCCCAGATAAAACCCGGTGAGCTGCCAAAGCGCGTCCAGTCCAAGGCAGCCAGGCATCACCGGATCGCCCTCGAAATGGCAGTTGAAGAACCAGTCGAGCCTCTCGTTGCCGGCAACCTTCAGCTCAGCGATGATCTGACCCTTGCCATGCGCGCCGCCTTCCTCCGAAACGTGGGAAATGCGGTCGAACATGAGCATCGGCGGCAGCGGCAGCTGGGCGTTGCCAGGGCCGAACATGCGGCCGTGACCGCACTCGAGCAGATCTTCGAATTCGAAGCTTGAACGGCGTGCGGTCATGGGTTGTTCCAGTCCCCCGGTGAACGGCTCTCAGGCAGGCCGGGCCGTCGAGCCCGGCTACGTTTGGGGTTATTCTTCAAAAGCTAAAGACGGCCAGCGTCAAGCCGCATCTCGGCAGATGGACCGTTGCCGCGGTGGCTGTCCGTGGATTGCGGCTTTCCGCTGGTCTTCCTATAATCCGCATCATGGATTGGTTGCCGCGCCCTCAGCACGCGTTGCCGACAATTCCCTGCCACAGTCCTTGGCCGGATGATTGTCCTGGTGGCAGATGAGGCCGGCACCGGCTGATGCCGGGCCGACACCGGAACCGTCAGGCGACATGTTGCAACGCAAAAGGATCATACGTTCACATGAGCAAGCACGACGATTGCCCTGATCTTCCAACGCTCCCGCATCAGGTGGGCGAGGTTAGGGTCCGCCTGCGCCGAGCTGGCTTGCGCCCGACCCGCCAACGGATCGTCCTGGGTCATCTCCTGTTTGGAACCGGCGACCGCCACGTGACCGCCGAAAGGCTCCATGCCGAGGCCCTGGCCGCCGGCGAGCACGTCTCGCTTGCGACCGTCTACAACACGCTGCACCAGTTCAAGCGTGCCGGTCTGCTGCGTGAGCTGGCGATTGACGGCGCGCGGGCCTACTTCGACACCAACACGTCCAACCATAACCATTTCTTCGTCGAGGACGCCGGCGAGCTGCTCGATATCGCCAGCAGCGAGATCCGTGTCGACGGTCTGCCGGAACCCCCCGAGGGCATGAAGATTTCGCATATCGACGTGGTTGTCAGGCTTGTTAAGGCCTGAATCTATTCATCTGTATTCATCGGTAGAAGCGCGAGCGAGGACCGGAAAGCAGCCCTATTTCACCTGCTCGCGCTCGTAGACGCCCCACAGCTTGGTCTGTTCGATGTAGCCGCGGTATTGGTCCACCGTGACGTAGCACCACTGCCCATCGCAGCTTTGCAGGTCGGCAATCACGCCGGCCTCGATCATGGCCACGGGTGAAGCTCCCGCACTGCTGCCCGAGCGCATCGGGATTTGCGGACGCGCACTTTCGGACTTTGCTTCCCAAGGCTGCACCAGCGCGGTCCGTCGGCCCGAAAGCAGCGAGGAAAGGATCCAACCCGTGGTTCCTTCGGCATCACGCACCTTGCGCCAGGACTCGTACTCTTCGACCACCTCGACCGGCAGTCCGGCACGGCGGTAGACCCACGACGTCGGGTAGTCGGTTCCCGGTCCGCTGCGCAGATTGACGCGGTCGGATTTGAGGCTGACGTAGCGCGGCAGCGGTAGGCCGCTCTGTCCCTGAGTGGCGGCCGGTTGTGCCTGCGCCAAGGCCCCTGGAGCCCGATCCATCAGCCCCAAGCAGACGATGGCCACGGCAATCAGTCCGCAGCCAAAGTTCTGCCGCCGCGACAAGCACTGCCGAAGCGCCCCCGACGAAACCCGCGAGGATGCGAGATTTCCCAGCATGCTGCTCAAATTTCCCCCGCGTTGGCACCGCCACTGGCCACGAGCGGCGCAGGATATGCCCTGCAACCGATATTCCGCGATCTAGAGTCTATTCGCCACTTTGTCATCGCCAAGACCATCTGTTAGACACGTGCGGAACCCGCCCCAGGATCTGCGCCGGCCACTGCCGCAGGCAGCCGGTCCCCAGCCAAGTCCCTGACGACCCACGTCCCGAACGGAAGCCAAAATGCCTCAGACTCAGAAGAAGCCCGTCGTGATCGTCACGCGCAAGTTGCCGGAGGTCATCGAGACCCGCTTGCGCGAACTGTTCGATGCACGTTTGAACGAAAACGACCGTCCCATGACGCAGGCCGAGCTTGTCACGGCGGTAAGGGAGGCCGACGTGCTGGTGCCGACCGTCACCGATCGCATCGACCGCGCCGTCATCAGCCAGGCCGGACCGAACCTGCGCCTGATCGCCAACTTCGGCACGGGCGTCGATAACATCGACCTCGACACTGCGCGCAACCGCAACATCGTTGTCACCAACACGCCGGGCGTTCTGACGGAAGACACTGCCGACATGACGATGGCGCTGATCCTTGCGGTACCCCGCCGTTTGGCCGAGGCGACGAGCTACCTCAAGGATCCCAAGAATCATTGGGCTGGCTGGTCGCCGACCTGGATGCTGGGTCATCGCATTTTCGGCAAGCGGCTTGGCATCATCGGCATGGGCCGCATCGGTCAGGCAGTGGCACGCCGCGCTCGGGCATTTGGCCTGCAGATCCACTACCACAATCGTCGTCGCGTCGCCGAGGATATCGAGCGCGATCTGGAGGCGACATATTGGGACAGCCTCGACCAGATGCTGACCCGCATGGACATCATCTCTATCAATTGCCCGCACACGCCCGCCACCTATCACCTGCTGTCGGCGCGTCGCTTGAAGTTGTTGAAGCCGACAGCCTTCATCGTCAACACCGCGCGTGGCGAGGTGATCGACGAGAACGAGCTTGCGCGCATTATCGAGCAGGGAGCGATTGCCGGTGCAGGTCTCGACGTGTTCGAGCACGAGCCTGCCGTCAATCCGAAGCTGCTGGCTTCCGATCGCGTCGTTGCATTGCCGCACATGGGCTCCGCGACGCTCGAGGGACGCATCGACATGGGCGAGAAAGTCATCATCAACATCAAGACCTTCTTTGATGGCCACGCCCCGCCCGATCGCGTGCATCCCGCGATGTTTTGAATCTGCTCCACCTGCATTCCGATCAAACAAGGACCACTCTCTGGCGCTTGGTCGCAGCCAAGGCGCGTCGAGGCGTGCCGATTGCGTGTGTTGGTCTACGCTGCTGCAGCCTCGCGTTGTGCGGCGTTGCCGATGCGCTGCACCCTGTGTTGCCCGGTTGCGTTTAATCTTTCGGGGAGTATTAAAAAAACTCCATAACCATCAGATTTAGCAAAAGAATTGCCCAATTCTGGACACGGTTGCGCCCCGTCGTTGCCATGTCCGTGTCGTTGTCTGTCCAAGGCGGTCACGCAACGTGATCAATTTGGGGGAGGTGCTTCGTAATCCTGCGTCAGGTTCGTCGGGGGCCGGAAGGGGACCGCACATTGGTCCTGCAGAGCCGGATGGCGGATCGGGCGTACTCAAGGAGCACCAACAATGAGACTATCCAATCGCTTCCACGGCGTGCTTTCTGCGTTGTCGCTCGTCACCTTCGCATGCTTCTCAGTGACGGCAGCAAGCGCTGCCGACCTTGGTGGCAAAGGGAGGAAGGCGCCACCGGCAGAACCCATCTATGATTCCGCACCACCGATTTGGCAGGGCCTCTATTGGGGCGGCAGCATCGGTTATGGCTGGGGTGAATCAGAGCACTTTTATGATCGCGCCGGTGATCACGGCACAGCTTCCACGTCGCCCTCTGGCGCACTGGGGGCCTTGACTCTCGGCTACAACCATTATCTCTCGCCGCGCTTTCTCGTCGGTGTCGAGGGCGATCTCGGCATCATGGACGTGAGTGCGAACGACAAGATCGTCTTCGACGGCCACAACTACAAGACGTCATTCGGGCCCTGGTGGGGCACGCTGCGTGGCCGCGTTGGCTGGACCTACGACCGCGCGCTGCTCTACGCCACCGCTGGTTGGGCGTTCATGGATGTCGACGAAGTCGTCGTCGGCAACACGCCAGGTGAAACAGCCCACAACAAGGATTGGCGCTCTGGCTGGGTGCTGGGCGCAGGTGTTGAATATGCGCTGATGCCGGGCGTCACCGGCAAGTTCGAGTACCTGCACATGGACTTCGGCCAGTACGAAGGCTACTCGACCAACAACGAGTACTATACC
>JBGANK010000015.1:0-71345 GCA_044222395.1 Hyphomicrobiaceae bacterium
TGCTGCGCGAGCCCATCATCGTGCGCGAACGCGGCTCGGACACCTGGCATTCGATGCAGGACGCGTTCGGCGCGCGCATCGGAGACAAGGGGGCGGTCGACCGCATCTGCCGCATCCGGCAGATCGACGATCGCCATCACTTCACCATCGCCTGCCGCGACCGGATGCTGGCATCGAGCGGCTTGCCACCCCACGAAATGCTGCCATGCGTAGGCACCAGAAGGCCATGCAGCAAACGCAGCAGCAGGCTTTTTCCCGCACCGTTTGCACCCATTACGACCGTTGTACCTCGGCCATCGAGCGCAAACGTCATGCGATCGATCAACGTGCGGCCGCGATCGCCGAAGCTGAGATCGTCGACCGCGAGCGGGAACAGTGATTGGCCCGTGGCCTCGACCGAAACATGAGCGTCGCTACGCTTAAGCATAAGCGAGCCTCCGCGCCGTCCGGTTCAGCGAAAGCACCGCCGCATTGACGACAAGCGCGATGACGATGAGGATCAGCCCGAGTGCCATCGCCAGCGCCAGGTTGCCCTTCGAAGTCTCCAGCGCGATCGTCGTCGTCATCACGCGCGTGACGTGCTCGATGTTGCCGCCGACAATGATGACAGCGCCCACCTCAGCAATGGCGCGCCCGAAGCCGGCAAGCGCAGCAGTCGTCAGGCTGTAACGCCCATCCCAGATGAGCGCGGCCATCGCGCGACCCTTGGAAAGCCCGAGCGAACGGAACAGCTCGTCGTACTCGCCTTGAAGATCGGCCAGCGATTGTCGCGCCAGCGCACTGATCAGCGGCGTCACCAGGATCGTTTGCGCGATGATCATCGCCGTCGGGGAGTAGAGCAGGCCGAGCACACCCAGCGGACCCGACCGCGATAGCAGAAGGTAAACAAACAGCCCCACGACCACAGGCGGCAGCCCCATGAACGCGTTGAGTAGGGCGATCGCCGCGCCACGCCCAGGAAACCGCGCCACCGCAAGCAGGGCTCCCAGCGGCAGGCCGATCAGACAGGCCAGCGCGACCGCCGTCAGAGAGACCCGTAAGGAAAGCGCGATGATCGACCAGAGCTCGCGGTCGCCAGATAGGAGTAAACCCATCGCGAGGCTAAAAATTGAGCCGTTTTCAGACATTTGCGCCGGTATGCCACGTGCTGTTTCCAGTCAAGCATAGGTTCCGGACAGGAAGGGCAAAAGCGGAATCGGTGCATAAGAATACAAGAAAAGCAGCGTCTATCCTGGGATCCAGGACAACCCTTGGGTCTGGCCAGCGGGCGCGGCATCGCCATCAGGGGCCGTTGTAGTGCACCGTACCGAACCCTGACACGTCATACCCGCCAAGCTGCTCCGCACGCGCCCTGAAGGCGTCAGTGCGGCCGAACGCCATCAGCTTCTGCATGGCAGGCTCGAAGGCGACCCGCCGCCAGATCACGAGGTCGTACCGCTCTTCGACCAGTGGTACGAAGCCCAGCCGGTATTGCCGGGCGACGGCCTCGATCGCCAGACCGGCATCGGCCCGCCCTTCGGCCACCGCCGCGGCAACATCCGCCTCCGTCCGCGCCGGCGCATTGATGAGGGCAATGTCTGTCAGCTTCATCGCGCTGTCCGCCAGCAGCCGTTCCAGAAGAACGAAGGCACCGGCTTCACGCTGTCGCCCGATCACCTTGCGCCGCTTCAGCGTCTCCACACCAGTCAGCTTCATCGGGTTGTTAGGCGCCACGATCAGACCTTGGACCCGCCGCGCCCACTCGATCACCACAACAGGCTGGCCAGCCAATTGACGCCGCACGTGCCCCACATTCCACGACTGGCCGATCGGCGCACCGTCATCGGCCAGATGCGACCCCGCAACGGCAACCTCCGCCTTTGCCATGCGCCGCAAGCCATCGAGGCTGCCACCGAAGGTGACGGCAAGTCCCGTCTCCGCTTCCCGCAGCGCCCAGTCGAGCAGCGGATCGTGACTGCCCGCCACGATCGGCGGTCGCTCGACCAGATTTTCCGCGCCGCCCTTGAATTCCAGGTTGCGGGCCAGCCAGGCCTCGATCAGGTCGCGCGGGAACAGGAGCTTGCCGGTGACGCGCACGCACGGCACCTCGCCGGCGGCGACGAGGTCGTAGACCTTGCGCTCCTTGAGCCGCAGCAGTTCGGCAACCTCTTTGGTCGTCAGATAGGGATGCTGGCCGTCTGTCATCTACCCTGCGGCTCCGCATGGCGACGCCGTGCGCCGCACTCTTGTAGGATCGTTCGGTGCTTGGAGCGATACTGCCTCGCCCACCCTCGGGCAAGACGATAGGCCAATCTCGGTTCATTCCTTCTGGTGGCTGTCGAACCAGCGCAGCGCGTCGGCGCCGTCCGCTTGCGCCCGCGCCTCCATGTCGCGATAGCGCCGGATCAGCTCCTTGCCGAACGGCGTCAGCCGCGCAGCCGCCCCGCCATGCCCATGCTCAGGAGTAATCACGGAAGGCTCATCGAACGCCTGGTTGATGTGCTGCACGAATAGCCACGCCCGCCGATAGGACACCGGCATCACCTCGGCGGCGCGCGATAGCGAGCCGGCTTCCTCGATGAGTTCCAGCAGACGGATCTTGCCCGGCCCGATCCGCCCGCCTCCGGTCAGGTCGAGCTGCAGCTTGACAGCGATTCGCTTGCGTTGGGTGGCCGGACCCGAACGACTTGCCGACCGTCCTTCAGAGTCACTTTCGCTCAAGTCGCGCTCGTTGCCCGGATCTGTTTGCTCGCCAGCCATTCCATTCCCGAACCAGTGACATCCACCACTATCCGACACGAGCCCACTTTCGCCAGGTTCGCGCCCAGAGCCTGCGAAATAAATCGTATCACGCACAGGCGTGATAGGAAAATCGCGGCATTCGCATAAATCGAGGGCCGAAATCCGCGCGAGAGGGCGCACACGCGCGGCGTCAAAGTGCCTTTAGCGTTCCGGCAGGCTTTGTGCATACTGGCGGCCGAAAAAGCCACTTCACCGAAGCGAAAGGAACGCCTTAAAGATGCCAATCGGTCTGTCATGGCAGGGCTTCTCGGCAAGAAAGCGCTTCGAGGACCTGAGTCAGCAGGAAATCCTCGCGTTGGCCATCTCATCGGAAGAGGAGGATGGCCGCATCTACGCCGCTTATGCCAACAAGCTGCGCGTCGAATATCCCGCTTCCGCCGCCGTATTCGACGACATGGCCGCCGAGGAGAACGAGCACCGCCGCCGCCTCATCGAGCTTTACCAGAAGCGCTTCGGTGATTTCATCGTGCCGATCCGGCGCGAGCACGTCGCCGGATTCTACGACCGCAAGCCGGTCTGGCTGATCGAGAACCTGGGGCTTGATCGCATGCGACAGGAGGTCGAGGCGATGGAGCAACAGGCGCATGATTTCTATCTTGCCGCCGCACGCAGTTCCACCGACGCCGACATCCGCAAGCTGCTTGGCGATCTGGCCGCCGACGAGGCCAAGCACCAGGGCGTTGCCGAGCACTCCTTCGACAAGCACTTGGCGCCGGACGAGCGACACACCGAGGATCTCGCTTCCCACCGCCAGTTCATCCTGACTTGGGTGCAGCCGGGTCTGGCAGGTTTGATGGATGGCTCCGTCTCGACGCTGGCCCCGATCTTCGCCACCGCGTTCGCAACCCAGAACACCTGGACCACCTTCCTGGTCGGCCTGTCGGCGTCAGTCGGCGCCGGCATCTCGATGGGCTTCACGGAAGCCGCCCACGATGACGGCAAGATCTCCGGCCGCGGCTCACCCGTCAAACGCGGATTGGCCTCGGGCATCATGACGGCCATCGGCGGGCTCGGCCACGCCTTGCCCTACCTGATACCCTCGTTCTGGACCGCAACAATTATCGCCCTGATCGTGGTATTCATCGAATTGTGGGCGATCGTCTGGATACAGAACCGTTACATGGAAACGTCGTTCTTCCGCGCCACCTTCCAGGTCGTTCTAGGCGGCGCCCTGGTACTTGCGGCCGGCATCCTGATCGGCGGCTCTTAAGCACAAGATGGCGACAGCCCGATTGACCAGTATCGACGACAGCTCATCTGCCCAATCGCCACAACTTCGTGACGCTGCCACAATCGGTCAATCCTATCCGCAAGGTGAACCCCTCACGGCAAGGAAGCGGGGCCAGAACTCGTCTTGCACATCCAACCGCGAGCTTTTTGCATCCGATACATCATGTACGAGCGACCCGCTGCATCCGGATAAACCGTTGTGCTAAGAAAGCGCCTCGGCCCCCACGCCTGGCTCAACGCCGCTCCAGACAGACTGAAAGCGCCAGTATCCCAGGAAGTTGCATGTCTCCACGCTCGACCATTTACCCTGTCATCCTGTCCGGCGGATCGGGCACCCGCCTGTGGCCGCTGTCGCGCGCCATGCACCCCAAACAGTTCATCCGCTTCTTCAACGGCCAGAGCTCGACCTTTCTCGGCGCGACCCTGAAGCGCTTGAAGCCCGAAGCCGGCTTCGCTGCGCCCCTGCTGATGTGCAACAACGATCATCGCTTCCTCGTCCGCGAGGAGTTGAAGGCGGCAGGCATCGAGCCGATGGCGATCATCCTGGAGCCTTCCGCGCGCAACACCGCACCCGCCATCGCCGTTGCCGCGATTGCCGCCAGCGCCGAAGACCGCGACGCCATCCTCGTCGTCATGCCATCTGACCACGTCGTCAAGGACGAAGCCCGTTTCGTCGACGCCGTCCGCAACGCTGCGACAGTCGCCGAGTCCGGCCGCCTGGTACTGTTCGGCATCAAGCCCGATGAGCCCCACACCGGCTACGGCTATATTCGCATGGGCGCAGCGCTCGATGGATTTTCTGGACGCGCCTTCGAAGTCGAAGGATTCACCGAAAAGCCCGATCGCGCCACCGCCGAGCACTACATCGCCACGGGACGCTACTTCTGGAACGGCGGCATCTTCGTCCTCAAGGCCGCGACGCTGCTGGATGAAATGAAAAAGCACGCGCCCGACGTTCTCGAGGCTGCCAAGGCCGCTTACGAACAGCGCACCCAGGACATCGGCTTCGAGCGTCTTGCACCTGCCCCCTTCGCGCGAGCGCCCAACATCTCCATTGACTACGCGGTGATGGAAAAGACCCACAAGGCCGCCATGCTGCCGATCGATGTCGGCTGGAACGACGTCGGCTCCTGGTCGTCGCTTTGGGAGATCGCCCCGCGTGACGAGCATGGCAACTACGCCCAGGGTGAGGCCATCCTCGAGGATACGCGCAACTGCTACATCCACGCCGAACGCTCGCTCGTCTCCACCATCGGCGTCGAGAATCTCGTCATCGTCGATACGCCCGACGCCCTGCTGGTGGCCGATCGCTCGCGCGCCCAGGATGTCTCGGAGGTGGTCAAGCGCTTGAAGCTGTCCAACCGCAGCGAGCACGAGCAGCACCTCAAGAAGATGCGTCCTTGGGGGTATTTCGAGACGCTTTCGCAGGAGCCGCGCTTCCAGGTCAAGCTGCTGCACGTCAAGCCGGGCGGCAAGCTGTCCATGCAAATGCATCATCATCGGTGCGAGCACTGGATCGTCGTCACCGGAACCGCGAAGGTCACCATCGGCGAGCGCGAACAGCTCGTGCGCGAGAACGAGAGCATCTATATCTTCGCCACTCAGTGGCACAGGCTCGAGAACCCAGGCAAGGTTCCCCTCGAGATCATCGAGGTGCAGATCGGCACCTACCTCGGCGAGGATGACATCATCCGTACCGACGACGTCTACAATCGCGCCGCCGAGGAAACCAAGTAGCGCGCCACTCCAAGCGGCGCCTCACGAATGGTTGCTGTCCGCGTGCTCCTTGAGGATCTCGCCGAGATAGCGGCCGTAGTCGTTCTTGGGAAAGCGCTCGGCGATGAGCCGCTCCAGGGCCTCCGCCGAAATGTAACCCTCTCGGAACGCGATTTCCTCCGGGCTGGCGATCTTCGCGCCCTGCCGCTTCTCGATCGTCGCCACGTAGTTCGCGGCATCGAGCAGGCTGTCGGGCGTGCCGGTATCGAACCAGGCAAAGCCGCGGCCCATCCGCTCCACCTTGAGCTGCCCCTTCTGGAGGTAGATGTTGTTGACGCTAGTGATCTCCAGTTCGCCTCGCGCCGAGGGCTTCAGCGACTTCGAGATCTCCACCACCTGGTTGTCGTAGACATAAAGCCCGATCACCGCCCAGTGCGATTTAGGTTTCGCCGGCTTCTCCTCGATCGAGATCGCCCGCATTTCCTTGTCGAACGCGACAACACCATAGCGCTCCGGATCGCGCACCTGATGCGCGAACACGCAACCGCCGATCGGCTCCTGATAGGCGGCCTTCACCAGCTCCGACAGGCCATGGCCATAAAACAGGTTGTCGCCGAGCACCATCGTGCACGAATCCGAGCCGATGAAACGCTCGCCGATGATGAACGCCTGCGCCAGCCCTTCGGGGCGCGGCTGCTCGGCATAGGAGAAGTTCACGCCCCACTGCGAACCATCACCAAGCAGCTCCCGGAACGCAGGCAAATCGCGCGGTGTCGAAATAATGAGAATATCGCGAATGCCACCGAGCATCAGCACCGACAAGGGATAGTAGATCATCGGCTTGTCGTAGACCGGCAGCAGTTGCTTGCTGGTCGCCAGCGTCATCGGGTGCAGCCGCGTGCCGCTGCCACCCGCCAGGATGATCCCCTTCATCATCTCCACCCCCCGTTCACATGCAGACGACTAGAGCCCCATCGCCTGAGATTGAACCTGCTCTACCCTGCCGTGCGTTCCCCGATCAGTCGATTTACACATTGCGCAACGCCCACCCGCCAATCCGGTAACGCGACGCCAAAGTTCTGCTGCAGCTTCATGCAGGAGAGCCGCGAATTCTGCGGACGGCGCGCCGGCGTCGGGTATTGCGCTGTCGTGATCGGCTTCACCAGCGCATGCGGCCCTCCGATCTCAGCCGAAATCCTGAACGCTTCTCGCGCCAGCCCCGCCCACGTCGTCTCCCCCGACCCGCACGCGTTGTAGATTCCCCACCGCTCTTCGCGCACGCCGCTCTCGTGCAGCGCCTTGGCAATGCCGAGGATGGCAACCGCAAGATGTGGCGCATAGGTTGGGCATCCGCTCTGGTCTTCGACCACACCCAATTCGCCGCGCGTCGCAGCCAACCGCAGCATCGTCTTGACGAAATTGTTGCCGAACGGACTGTGCACCCAGGACGTCCGCAAGATGATGTGCCGCGACGTCGCTTCCGCAACAGCCTGCTCGCCGGCGAGCTTGGTTCGCCCATACGTGTTGACGGGAGCGGTCGCATCCGTCTCGACGTAGATCCCATCCTTGCCGCCGTCGTAGACGTAGTCGGTGGAGATGTGGATCACCGGAATGCCCGCTTCGTGCGCCGCTCGGGCGACGTTGCCGGCACCGGTCGCGTTGACGAGGTGAGCCTGCTCGGGCTCCGATTCCGCCTTGTCCACCGCCGTATAGGCCGCAGCATTGACGATTACATCAGGACGCCGGGCCGCAATCGCGCCCGCAATGGTCTCTGACCTCGTGATGTCGAGTTCGGGCCGCCCCATCGCGACGACGCTGCAGCCGCATGCTTCAGCCGCCTCCGCAAGGCACCTTGCGACCTGCCCTTCTGCTCCCGTCACAAGCACGTTCACCGGTATCGTTCCCGATCTCACGCAATCCCTTTGGCTGTTACGGCCTGCAACAGGCCCAACCGCTCGCCCTGGTAGACGCCCTTGCGCAGTGGCTCCCACCACGACCGGTTTGACAGATACCAGTCGATGGTCTTCTCGATACCGCTGTCGAAATCCTCTCGTGCTCGCCAGCCAAGCTCGCTTTCGAGCTTGGTCGCATCGATCGCATAGCGATGGTCGTGCCCGGGCCTGTCCTGGACGTAGGTGATGAGCGTTTCGTGCGGGTTGTCCAACGGCGAGCACTGGTCGAGCACGCTGCACACGCGCTTCACGACCTCGATGTTGGCGCGCTCGTTGCGCCCGCCCACATTGTATTTCTCGCCGAGCTTTCCGCGCTGGAGGATGATCAGCAGCGCACGTGCGTGATCGTCGACGTAAAGCCAATCGCGGATGTTCGAGCCATCGCCGTAGACCGGCAGCGCCAATCCATGCAGCGCGTTGAGGATCATCAACGGGATCAGCTTCTCCGGAAACTGGTAGGGTCCGTAGTTGTTGGAGCAGTTCGAGATCAGCGCGGGGAACCCGTAGGTCCGATGCCACGCAATGGCCAGATGATCGGATGCCGCTTTGCTCGCGGAGTAGGGCGAGCTTGGATCATACGCGGTCTCCTCGCGGAACAAGCCCTCCGATCCCAGCGAACCATAGACCTCGTCGGTCGAGACGTGCAGAAAACGGAACTGGTCGCGCGCATCGCCCTTGAGGCCCATCCAATAGCCGCGCGCTGCCTCAAGCAGCGTGAACGTGCCCACGACGTTGGTTTGAATGAACGCGCCGGCGCCCGTGATCGAGCGATCGACATGGCTTTCCGCCGCGAGATGGATCACCGCATCCGGCCGGAACGCGGCAAACGCTGCATCCATGGCCTCGCGATCACAGATGTCAGCCCGCAAGAACTCATATCCGGGCTTGTCCGCAATAGGGTCGAGCGAATGCAGGTTCGCGGCATAGGTAAGCTTGTCGACGTTGAGCACGGCAATGCCGGGTTCGCCCATCAGATACCGGCACAGCGCCGATCCGATGAACCCCGCGCCGCCGGTGACCAGAATTCGCATGGCTGCCCCTTGCCAATGTCTTAACGCGCACTGTGATCAGCGGTGCCCAAAGGATGTCTTACCAGCACCACTATTTCGAATAGGTGAAACAGGCCTCCAGTTCGGCCAAGCGCGGCAGCCGCAGGTCCTTCTCCGAGAGCACCGCCGCTGCTTGAGCGACTGGCCATCTGATCGCCAGCTCAGGATCGTCCCAGACGATACCCGCATCGCTCTCCGGCGCGTAATAGCTCGTTACCTTGTAGACCACCTCGGTATCTTCGGTCAGCGTGCAGAAGCCATGCGCGAATCCGGCCGGCACCCACAGCTGCTGCCAGTTCTCCGCCGAAAGCTCGGCCGTTACATGCTGGCCAAAGGTTGGCGAGCCCTTGCGAATGTCGACCGCCACGTCGAGGATCTTGCCGCGCACGACACGAATCAGCTTGCCTTGAGCATGGGGCGGTTTCTGGAAATGCAGCCCCCTCACCACGCCGGCCTGCTGCGACAGCGAATGATTGTCCTGGACGAAGGTTTCCGTGATCCCCAAGTCGCGGAAAGCGGCACTCTTGTAGGTCTCCGAGAAGAAACCGCGCGCATCTCCGAACCGCGGCACCGAAACGAGAATGACCTCTGGGATGTCCAGACGCTCCGCCACCAGTGTCTTCGTCATTGCAAACTTTGCCGCCCTTTTCCCGCTGCCCCCTTGAGGATCAGCCGCCGCCCCATCGGCCCCGTTTCAGCGCCACCCGCGCGATAGATATCCATCCGGCGATTTCATACCCCGAGTTTTGCTCCATCGCACTGCCCCAATGGCATCCCTGCACAACATCCCGCACCGGGAAAACACTGTCCAGGCCGCAGCCCCCCGCTGTGCGCAGTAACTGTGGCCGCCGCCAGTCGCGCATCCTCACTGCTTGATCAGCGACTTGAAGCGTTCAGCATCCCCGGCAAGGGCCACAAACGGCGGATTTGCGAATCGCGATGCCGCCACATGGCCACGCGGCCCATACCGCAACGGCTCGCCATCGAGCGTCACGACGATGCCACCCGCCGCCCGCAACACCGCGTCCCCCGCAGCCGTGTCCCACTGCATCGTCTGGCCGATTCGCGGGTAGATGTCGGCTTCACCGGCCGCCAGCATGCAAAATTTCACTGACGAGCCCAACGCCAGCGTCTCTTCGATCGGCAATGTCTGCAGGAAGCTGCGCGTTGCCTCAGTCATGTGCGATCTGCTGGTGAGCGCTTTCCACCGACGTCCAGGCTTGCGGACCTTGATTTGCCGTCGCTCCAGTGCCCCGCCTGCTTGCCCTAGGCGTCCGCGATAGGCAATGCCCGGTGAGCCGCAGTAGACCTCGCCAAGCGCTGGCGCGACCACGACGCCAGCTACCGGCTCACCCTCGTCGATGAGCGCGATGTTCACCGTGTATTCGCGTCTGCCGCCGATGAACTCTTTCGTCCCGTCAAGCGGATCGACGACAAAGTAGCGGCCGCCGACCGACGTCGGTCCGGCGCCGAACGCCATCAACTCCTCGGCAACCACTGGGATCTCCGGCCACAGCGACGCAAGCCGCTCGCGAATGAGCGTCTCGGAACGTGCGTCGGCCTCCGTCACCGGACTGCCGTCAGCCTTGGCGGCAACACTGACACCGCCGGCGCGCAACCCCTCGATCAGTCGGGCGGCATCGCAAGCGACCAACTCCAGCTTGTCGATCAGGTCCTGCACGCACGATCGTCCTTTGCCCACCGCTGCCACTCCTCGTTCCAGCAGCGAATCGAAACATCCGAGCTGCCGCGCGAAAATGAAACGCGACCCCAGGATCGCAGCGACCCATGGCAGATGACAGATGCATATGCGATTTAAAGTCGTCGAGCCACCGGGCAATTCCAGCATTCCCACCAGCCATGTGTGGCGATGCCGTTGAGCCGCCCCAATCGATATGGCACTAACGCATCGCAAGCATCGGCCCGAGATCGCTGGAAAACCGTTCACGTCGTTCTTCCGGCCAGTTGGTCGTATATTCTGGAGAGCATCTGCGGCAAGTGATCGCCGCATGCGTCTTGCCCAAGTGGTCGAGGTCACCCCATGCGGTTTCTGCGGTTCTTGCGCATCCTGAAACACATCCCCGACCGGATTGCCATCGCGATGGCGCCGATGTTTCGCTTTCTGGCAGCGCTCTTCCTCTTGACCGCAGTCGTCCTGTTCGTCGCCGGCATGTCGCAGCACGGCACTCACATGTCGACCGCCGCCCACTGGAGGGCCATTTCGCCGTCCTCGTTTGCGGCCTTCGAGGCCGCCGTCACCCGCCTTCTGGGCGCGTGGGCCTGGGACCCCGTCCTGCGGGTGGTCTTGGGACTGCCGGCCTATCTTCTGTTTGGATCGCTGGCGCTGATATCGGGCATTGCCGGCCGCCGGCGGCGCACCATCAACATCTTCGTCAACTGAAGTTGGCGTCGCCGATGGCGCCACCTGAAATGTGAGCCCTTCTGCGTGAAAAACATGCTCAAATGAAACAGATCGAGCGCACGTCTCGATGGCTGCTCGGGTCGGCGCGCAAAGCCCGTCACCCGGTGTTGAGTGCATCTATTCAAAGGAGATCGGCAAGCAGGCCTATACTTAGCCCGGCTGCATCATGTCGCCGATGATGCCGAACGCGACGAGCAGCACCAGTCCGGCCACCAGCACCACCATCAGCCGCGCGTGCTTGCGGTTGAGATCGTTCATCTGGATCTCGTCGATCGATTTATGTTCGCGTGGTCCCGACATGATGCCGAGCATCTTCTTCGAGGCCGACCGCCTGACGTTGCCCCCGTCGACGATCTCGACACCGGCGCGATTAGCGATTCGTTCGGCGATCTCGACATACGGGAAAGCCGGATCGACATTGGCCTCGTTGACGTAACCCAGCCTGATCTTGTCTCCGCTCTTGGTGACGATCCGTGCGCCCTTCAACATCATCGGCGCCCACATGCCACCATAGATCTCACGCCGCATTTCGATGAAATCGATATCCTTGTAGGAAATCTCGTGGGACTGATAGCGCAGCATCGGTTGCGGGCCGCGCCCGGAAGGCAGCGTGAGGCGCACTGCCGAGTTCCCAAGTTCGACCCGCGAGCGGATTGAATGCAGCAGTTCGACCAGCACGAGAAACATGACGATGGCGAAGCCGACGCCAATGACCATGAGGCCGATCGTACCGTCCCACAACCCATGGCTCATGCGCGAGAATAGCATCGGACCAAGGCTGATGAAGAACGGAAGCAGCAGCAGGAAAATGAAGGAGAACGCGAACCGCCGGCCGCCGCTGGCGCGATAGACGATGCGCTCGGCAATCACTGGAGCGGAACTCGTTTTGATTACGGCAGCCGTGGGATCTCCCAACGCCGAAGACAGGTCTCCGCCGGTTTGGACTACGTTGGCATCACTCATGGGTCAAGCTCCCCTCGGCGTCGCGGCTGGTTTCCCCCCGCCGCGTTCGATTCCTCCCACAATCGCCGCAATCGTGACACTCTCGCGAAAAAGTGAGGCACGAACGGGGCGGACCATTCAAAATCGCAGCACTATATGAGAGAGGCGCAATTTACAGCGCATGGGAGAATAGAGAACCATGTTCTTCAAAAAAAAATCCGAGATGCCCAGGGCCGAATCGGCCTTGCCAGGTCGTCCAGACGCCATTCCTACCGCCAATGAGCATTACATTTTCGACCGGCCGTTGAAAGGCCCATATCCCGAAGGCACCGAGAAGGCCATGTTCGGTCTCGGTTGTTTCTGGGGTGCAGAGCGCAAGTTCTGGCAACTGGGTTCGGGGATTTGGGTTACGGCCGTTGGCTATGCCGGCGGCTTCACGCCCAACGCCACCTACGAGGAAGTGTGCACCGGTCTAACCGGTCACAACGAGGTTGTCCTCGTCGTCTTTGAGCCGGCGAAAATTTCCTACGAGGCACTTCTCAAGACCTTCTTCGAGAGCCACGACCCGACCCAGGGCATGCGTCAAGGCAACGACGTCGGCACGCAATATCGCTCGGGGATCTACTGGTACTCTGAAGCCCAGCGCACAGCTGCCCAACAGGCTCGCAAAAAATATCAGCCGCTTCTTGAGGCCCGCGGCTATGGCTCCATCACGACCGAAATAATCCCGGCGCCGGAATTCTATTTCGCAGAAGCCTATCACCAGCAATACTTGGCCAAAGTCCCGCACGGCTATTGCGGCTTGGGCGGCACCGGTGTCAGCTGCCCAGTGGGCATTGGCGATGTCGAGGAAACCGGTTGATCATGCTCGCACCTGCCGTCGAACGGGAACGCATCAACCGCTTGATTTCCGGGATGTCCGAGCACGGCTACGCCGTTGCCCAGTCGCTCATTGCGCCGAAGCTGGTTGATCGCCTGATCGAAGATTGCAAAGCCCGCGAAACCGCCGGCCAGATGCAGCGCGCAGCAATCGGCCGCGAGGACGCCCACACCGTTCAAAGCCGCATCCGCCGCGTCGATGCAGCCTGGCTCGACGGTCACAGTGAGGGCGAACGCGCCTTCCTCACACTTGCCGAGGGCATTCGCAACGAGATCAATCGCCAGCTGTTCTTAGGACTGTTCGAGTTCGAGGCCCAGTTCCTCGCCTATCCCGCCGGCGGCTTCTACGCGCGCCACCTCGACAGCTTGCGCGGTGCACGCAATCGCATCGTCTCGCTTGTGGCCTACCTCAACCGCGATTGGCAGCCGTCCGACGGCGGCCAGCTCGACATCTGGACCTCGCCCGACGATCACGGGCCGCCAGCAGCGACACTCGAGCCGCGTGCCGGTACCTTGGTGCTCATGTTGTCCGAAGAGATTCCGCATGCCGTCCGGCCCGCAAATGCCACCCGCCGCGTCATCGCTGGCTGGTTCCGCCTCAATGCCACGACGAGCGCCCGGGTTGATCCGGCGCGATGAGATTGGATTTTTCGGTCTGCTTTCAACGACGGGCTATCGAAGGATTCCGCGCCTGCGTGATCCGCGCCGAAGGCCGTCGGATCGCTATTCCGCCAGCTTGCGCGCCGAAGCCTCCGACTTTGACGGCCCGGACATGTCTATCATCTTCTTCGACCGCTCCAGGCTCGACTTCACGAGCTCGGCCTCGTCCTTCACGACGGCACCGTCTCCCGACTCGAGCACAACCTTGCACTCCGAAGGCAAATCCGCCAGCGTCATCGGCGGCTTCGGCGGCGGCGGCTTGTATCCGGGCGGCGTCGGCTCAGGCGGCTTCGTCAGCCGCGCGAACCATTCGTCGAGCTCCTTGCCGCAGCCGTCATCGCCGTCCGGCGCAGCTTGTTGACGGCAATCCGGCGACCCGCCCGGACAGCTGACCCGGATGTGGAAATGATAGTGATGCCCGAAGTAGGGGCGCACCTTGCCAAGCCACTTGCGGTCCTTGCCGGCCGCCTCGCACAGCGCCTTCTTGATCGCCGGGTGAACCAGAATACGCTCGACCTCGGGATAGGACGCAGCGCGCTTGACCACCTTGACGTGGCTCGCCTTGAACACGGTCGGATCGACCTTGGTCGGCCCATCGATCATGGATGTCGCCGACAGGTTTTCACGTTCGCGCTGTGACAGGCGGCGCCCCGGCATCGGCGTGAACCAGATGTCGGCATCAAGTCCGATCTGATGACTTGCATGCCCCGTCAGCATCGGGCCGCCGCGCGGCTGCGAAAGGTCGCCGACAAGCAGGCCCGACCAGCCGTCTTCCTTTTGCACTTCGCCGGCAAAACGCTCCAGCAGCTTGATCAGGTTCGGATGTCCCCAATTGCGGTTGCGCGACAACCGCATCGCCTGCCATGCCGGACCATCGATCGGAAGCGCCTTGGCACCCGACAGACAGCCGCGTGAATAGTAGCCGATGGACCTTGCCGCCAGCGGAGAGGAGCCCTTCACCGCACCGAAAAGAAGGTTGGCCGCCACCATCGGTTTGGCGTCGGCACCCGCATCCGGTTTCTCGGCCGGTGGCGGAACCGCAGCCATCTCATCGCCTGCCCGCTCACCACCTGCCTTGGTGCGGACCGATGTAGCCTCAGGCACAGCCCCCTCGCCTGTCTTGGCCTCTGCGGATTGCGGGCCTGAAAGTCTGACCGCAACTTGTTCGGAAGGGGCAGCGGCATGGACCGGCAGCGGCGGCACCACCTGGCCCGGCTGTAGCGACGCTGGTGCGACCGCAATCGCCGGCGTCGTCACGCCGGGAGCATGGTCAGCCGGCACGGCGCTGTGCCGGTCTGGTTGCACGACAATGCTATCCTTAAGCGCGCTTTGCACGCCTACACTGCCGCCCGCGACGACACTGACGGTTTGAGTGCTCGCGCCGATTTCGCCAGCTGCACTTTTCAGATCTGGGATCGTCACCGTATTCAGCACTTGCCGCGCGCTATCGTCTAGCAGGCTTGGCCTGATCGCAGGACGTGGAGACGGTATCGAGGTGATCTCCTGGCTGTCAGCCGAGGCAAGCGCAAGGCGCACTGGCTTTACCACATGCCGGTCGACCATAGCGAATGCACGCGCAGCAGCAGTCTCCGCCTCACCGCGAAGATGCGCATAGTCTTCCGGCGCCATGGCCACCAGAACAGCCGTGCCGCTCAAAAAGATCCACGCGCGCGTCTTGCGCTTCAAATCGAAATCCCTCCGCAGTTCTTGAGCTTGGCCACGCGCCAAGTGACTGCGCCGATACTCCCTGCTCCGCAGCTTATAGTGGTGTTTGGCGAAATTTAGGTGGCAATGTTGCTTCGATCGCTACGCAAAGTTGCATGAATTGCATGTGCCTCCGATCACACGCCGTTCAACTGCGGCAACAGTCGGGCGGCCTAAGCGGAAGTTTTCATACGGCAAGTCCGGTCACGCCGCACACGACGATTACTTCGATCCCCGGAACGGCAGCAGCAGGCTCCATCCCAGCCGCGTCGGCGCATCGCTTTGATAGGGCGCCAGACCGATGGTCATGCCCTCGTGCCCCTTCTCGGGTGCGTGCGTATAGGTTCCGAAAATCCGGTCCCAGACCGACAGATTGAAGCCATAGTTGCTGTCGTGCTCGTGATGCAGCACGGAATGGTGAACCCGATGCATGTCCGGCGTCACGATCACCAGCCGCAGCACACGATCGATGGATAAAGGCAGCGCGAAGTTGGCGTGATTGAACATCGCGCACGCGTTGAGCACGATCTCGAACAGCAGCACCGCCTCGGGCGACGCACCAAGCGCAAGCACGCAGACGATCTTCCACAGCATCGACAGCCCGATCTCGATCGGGTGGAAGCGGATCGCGGTCGTCACGTCGATGTCGACGTCCGCGTGGTGCATCTGATGCAGACGCCACAGCACCGGAACCTTGTGCGAGACGAGATGTTGGAACCAGATCGCCAGATCGAGCACGACCATGCTGATCAGCACTTCCAACCACATCGGCCAGTCGAGCCAGTTGAAAAGCCCCCAACCCTGCCGCGCCGCATAGAAGGCAGCCGCGACCGCCGCCAGTGGAATGGCAAACGCACCCATCAGCCTCACCACCAGGCTGTCGACCGCGACGATTGAGAGATTTGTCAGCCAGCGGCGGCCCCTGTCATGGTTGAGCCGGCGCTTGGGCCGCATCACTTCAGCCGCGGCCATGATCCCGAACACCACCAGGAACACACCCAGTCGCAGAGTCGTCTCGCTGATCGCGTTCTCGCCGCCAAACGAAAATAGTGTCATGCGCCCACACCCTCGCATCGCCGCACACAAGTGTGCAAATGTTCTAGACTACCCGGTCGTGCCACACGCCTCACATTCATGTCAGTGCGGCAGGATGCAGCGGCCTTTGGCGACGCTCAACGGCAAGCGACCGTATGCCATCGAAGGCGCAAGAATCATCCGGTTCAGTTCCACAAGGCGCCCATGACCAAGACCCGGACCAAACGCAAGCAAGAAACAACTTCCGACTTTCAAGGCGTCGAGCTGCTGACCCGAACTCCGACGCGAGGAAAAACGCGCGCCTGGCTGCTGCTCGCCCACGGAGCAGGCGCACCCAAGACCAGCCCATTCCTCGAGCAATTCACCGCGCTGCTTCTCGATCGCGGCATCGCCGTCTCGCGTTTCGATTTCGCTTACATGGCGGCCCGACTGCGCGATGGCAAGCGCCGGCCACCACCACGCGCCGAACGGCTGCAGAGCGAGTACACGGCGGCTCTGCAATCGGCATCCGAACTTGCCTCAGCGGCCAAACTACCTGTCCTGATCGGCGGCAAATCGCTAGGCGGGCGCGTCGCCAGTATGGTCGCGGATCAGGCGTTCGCGGAAAAACGCGTGCGCGGGCTCGTCTGCCTCGGCTATCCGTTCCACCCGCCGGCCAGGCCCGATGCATTGCGCACCGCCCACCTCGAAAGGCTCGAGTGTCCGGCATTGATCATCCAGGGCGAGCGCGATCCCTTCGGCTCGCGCCAGGAAGTCGAAAACTATGCATTGTCGAAAACGATTGCCTTCCACTGGGCATCGGACGGCGATCACGATCTCGGACCCCGAGGATCGTCCGGCTTCACGCGCAAGGGCAACCTCGCCGCAGCAGCCGACGCCATCTCTGCCTTTCTCGCCGATCCTATCGGCTAACGCTACGGAGTTCGAACTAACATGAGTTGGTTCTCGCGAATCTTCGGCCGCAAATGCAAAGGTCCGCAAGAAGGCGGCAATTCCCACTCCGAGGAAGACCGCAGCGACGCGCACGATCGGATCGACCTTTGATCTGGGGCAAACTTGAAACCAGGAGAAGGCCGCCGAAGCGGCAGGTAAACGGCTGATCGGAACCGGTCGTTCACCGCGTCTAGATCAAGGATCTGGCAGCCCACCCCGTGTATCAGCCATAGTGTGACGGGATCTTCAACACGGACGCACTGCATGGAAACCTTCGAGCTGTTCCAGCGCTTCTCTGTTGCACTGTCGATCGGGCTCTTGATCGGCCTGGAGCGTGGCTGGCAGGAGCGGGACGACACCAAAGGCAGCTCTGCCGGCCTCAGGACGCACGCCCTGGCTTCCATTCTGGGTGCCACCTGGGGCGCCATCGCGCTCAACACCGGCAGCTCCGGCGCCATCGCGCTCGGCTTGGCGTTCCTCATCTTCTCGCTCATCATTGCGCTCTATCGGTTCCGCGAGATCAGTCGCGAGGGACGCTTCGGTTCCACCACGGTGGTGGCGGCGATGACCGCCTTCGCGCTCGGCGCCTACGCTATGGTCGGCAACTATCAGGTGGCAGCAGCGGCCGGCGTTGCGGCGATGGCGTTGCTGTCTTTGAAGCGCGCCTTGGACGAATGGCTGCGCAGGCTCACCTGGATCGAGCTGCGCTCCGCGATCGTTCTCCTGGCGATGACGTTCGTTCTGCTGCCGATCCTGCCGAACCGGCAGGTCAAGCAGCTCCTGGGTCTCAACCCCTACGAGATCTGGCTGATGACCGTGATGATCGCGGCGATCTCCTTCGCCGGCTACATCGCCATGCGCGTCGTCGGACACAAGCGCGGCATCCTGATCACAGGCATCGCCGGCGGACTTGTATCCTCGACCGCCGTCACCATCACGCTCGCCCGCCTTGCGCACGAATATCCCGGTCAGAAGAATCTGGCGACCGCGGGCGCCCTGGCGGCAAGTGCGACCATGACCGCGCGAGTAGCCGCGATCATCGGCATCTTCAACCAGCAGCTTCTGCTCGCGCTGCTACCGCCACTTGTCGCCTCCGGCACCGTCATCGCCATCGCCACCTTCTTCCTGATGACACGCACCCAGACGACCTCGGGCGCTTCCGGCGAGCTCGAGCTCAAGAACCCGTTCGAACTGGACACCGTCCTCAAGTTCGGAGCGCTTCTCGCCATCATCATGCTGCTGGCCGATTTCGCCAAGGCCACTGCGGGTGCGAGCGGCCTGTTCGGCCTTGCCGCGGTTTCAGGCATAGCCGATGTCGACGCCATCACGCTCGCCATGTCGCGACAGGCGGGTGTCGACGTCACACTGCAGGTTGCCGCCTGGGCCATTGCGATAGCGCTTGCGATCAATACGGTGTCCAAGGCGGTGATCGCCTGGATGACCGGCGGGCGTGGCCCAGGCGTGGCGATGTCGATCGTCGCGGCCCTCGCAATCGCTGCAGGTGCACTGGCACTGCTGCTCGTCCCGATTGGCGCAGCCGCGACTTGACCGGACCGGACCGGCCGCCTCGTCTCAGATCTTCTTCTGCCGCGCCGTTGCCGCACGCTCCAGAGCGGCGCAAACCAGCTTGTCGACGGATAGCGCCTCTGCCAGCAGGTCGAGGAAGCGGATTTCCTCCGAAGCAATGCGCCGGTCGCTGATCGCGACTTCTGCCGACAGCAGATAGGCCGTTTCACGCAGACCCTCGGGCAGGCTCGCCGTGATGAGGTCCAGCACACGCCGCATACCGCCATCCTTCGCCAGCAGCGCCGCGCACTCGCGCGATTCGTCGAGCAGCCAGATATCGTCATAGCCCGCGAACACGGGCAGCTCGCGCACGATGGCGCCGATGCGCTTCAACTCGTCGTCGGCGATCGCACGATCGACCGCAGATATGGTCAGCATGGCGTAGATGAGCGCCTGCTGCGGTTTCAAAGGTGTCGGCATGTGGGCCCCGTCAAGTTGCCTTGGCACCTAAGCCCAACTCCGGCACGGCGTAAACCCCGCCTTTTTCGTCATATCGACGATCGAACAGGCCAAGCTTTGCACACGCGATTGACGCGGCGGAAGCCGCTCAATAGGGTGCCGCGAACCTTCCAATTGAATGTGTCTGGCACCTACGTCTTTGCCGTTACCTGATCGGCTGCAATATGCTGACCTCTGACCCGTTGCCGACCTAGTGCCGCCCGAGTAGCCCCATGATGACCGCCGCCACACCCATCGCCACCGACCTGCTCGCCGATGCCAAGGCATGGCCCTTCGAGGAGGCCCGGCGCCTCATCAGGCGGCTGGAGCGCATTCCGGGCGGCACAGACAAGGTTGTGGTCTTCGAAACCGGTTACGGTCCTTCCGGCCTGCCTCACATCGGCACCTTCGGCGAGGTGGCGCGCACCTCGATGGTCCGTCACGCCTTCGAGGTAATGACTGGCGGCTGCCGCAAGACCCGCCTTGTCTGCTTTTCCGACGACATGGACGGGCTGCGCAAGGTTCCCGACAATGTGCCCAACAAGGAGCTGCTCAAGGCCGCGCTCGACAAGCCGCTCACCGCCGTCCCCGATCCCTTCGGCACGCATGAAAGCTTCGCCCACCACAACAACGCCCGCCTGCGCGCGTTCCTCGATCAGTTCGGCTTCGACTACGAATTCCTGTCGGCCACCGAATGCTACAAGTCGGGCATGATGGACGCGACACTGCTGAAGATGCTCGCTGCCTATGATGACGTCATGGCGATCATCCTTCCCACGCTCGGACCCGAGCGGCAGGCCACCTATTCGCCTTTCCTGCCCGTGTGTCCGCGCACCGGCAAGGTCTTGCAGGTGCCGATGGTCGCGCGCGATGTCGCCAAGGGCACCGTCACCTATGTCGATCCTGAAACCGGCGAGCGTGCCGAGACGCCCGTCACCGGCGGCGGCGTCAAATGCCAGTGGAAGGCGGACTGGGCGATGCGCTGGACCGCGCTTGGCGTCGATTACGAGATGGCCGGCAAGGACCTGATCGACAGCGTCACGTTGTCGTCGCGGATCTGCAAGGCCTTGGGTGGCACCCCGCCCGAAGGCTTCAACTACGAGCTGTTCCTCGACGACAAGGGCCAGAAGATCTCCAAGTCCAAGGGCAACGGCCTGACCATCGAGGAGTGGCTGACCTACGCGTCGCCCGAAAGCTTGTCACTGTTCATGTACCAGAAGCCGAAGGCGGCCAAGCGGCTCTATTTCGACGTCATCCCGCGCACCGTCGACGACTACCTGCAGTTCATCGCCGCCTATCCCGGCCAGGACGGCAAGCAGCAGCTCGACAACCCGGTCTGGCATCTCCACACCGGTAATCCACCTGCCGCCGAACTGCCGATCACCTTTGCGCTGCTTTTGAACCTCGTCGCCGCCTCCAATGCACACGACAAGGACGTGCTGTGGGGCTTCATCCGTCGCGTCGCGCCCGGCGCCACACCCCAGGAGCACCCGCTGCTCGATCACCTGGCCGGCTATGCGGTGCGCTACTACGAGGACTTCGTTGCACCTACCAAGGTCTTCCGCGCGCCCACCGACACCGAGCGCACCGCCTTGCAGGCGCTCGACAAGGCGCTCGCCGCCGCTCCCGCCGGCGCCGATGCGACGACGCTGCAAAACCTCGTCTACGAGGCAGGCAAGGACAACGGCTATTCCAAGGAAACCCTGCGGCAGTGGTTCCAGGCCATCTACGAGGTGCTGCTGGGTTCGAGCCAGGGCCCGCGCTTCGGTTCCTTCGTCGAGCTCTACGGCATCGACAACACCCGCGCGCTGATTGCCAAGGGCCTCTCAGGCGCACTCGTCAAGGCGAGCTGACACTGGGTGCAAGGGTCCACGCGCCATCAACAGCCCTTCGATCTTGCAACTCTGCCGCAGCGCAATCATCACCCGTGCATCTGCTGTCGCCGTCGAGCCGCCCAGTTGTCGATCGCGTCCTCCATCGTGCCCATGTACTTCACGTGCGGTGGGCGGACATCGTGCAGGAACAGTTCGCGCCGAATTGAAGCGTTGGTGCCGGTAAGATAAACGCGCACACCGCGTCGCACGGCTTTCGTGATGGTTCCGTGCATGGTCCGCGCGGCCGTCGAATCGATCATCGGCACGGCGCTGAAATCGACGATGAAGGCCTTGTGACGATCGGCGATCCGGTCGAGGGCCGCTCCAAGAGTGGCCGCCGCGCCGAAGAAGAATGCGCCGGAGATGCGATATGCGGCGATATCTGGATGCTCGGCCAGCATCACGTCAAACGGAGTGTTGGCGCGGGCAGCCGTATCGGCCTGATCCTCTTTGACCAGTTTCTCATGCCGCTCGATGCCGGTCGCTTCTGCCATGCGGTTGACGAACACCACGGCGCCCAGCGCAAAGCCGATGACGATCGCCTCCGTGAGGTCGCGGAACACGGTCAGCAGCAGTGTCGTCAACACGACAACCGCGTCTCCGCGCGAGGCCGTCACCAGCATCGCGAGTTCACGCTTCTCGGCCATGTTCCAGGCGACGATGGCCAGCACCCCCGCAAGGGCCGCCAGCGGGATGTAGCCGGCCAGCCCACCCGCGACCACGACAAACACCAGCAGGAAAGCCGCGTGCAGCATGCCGGCGACCGGCCCGTGTGCCCCAGCCCGCACGTTGGTCGCGGTACGCGCAATCGTCCCCGTCGCGCACATGCCGCCGAAGAGACCTGCACACACGTTGGCGACACCCTGCGCCACCAGCTCGCAATTTGACCTGTGCTTGCGGCCCGTCATGCCGTCGGCAACGACTGCGGACAGCAGCGACTCGATCGCTCCAAGCATCGCGAAGGCGATGGCATCAGGCAACACGGCCTTGATGCGCTCCAGCGACATTGGCGGCAGCGTCGGCCAGCTCAATGCAGCGCTGATGCCGCCGAAACGCGAGTAAATGGTCTCGATTTCGATACCCAGAACCTGCACGAGAACTGCCGCGATGAACACCGAGATGAGAAGTCCCGGCCACTGCGGCTTGAGTTGCCTCAGCAGCAGGATGAGCGCAATCGTGCCTCCCGATACCGCCATCGTGGCGAGACTTGCCGTCGGCAGGCTGGCCCACAGAACCGGAATCTTTTCGAGGAGCGGCCCCGGCTCCTTGGCGACCAGCTTCAATCCAAGGAGTTCCTTGAGCTGGCTTGCCAGGATGATCACGGCAATACCCGTCGTGAACCCGACCGTCACCGGATATGGAATGAGCTTCACGTAGGTGCCGAGCCGTAAAAACCCGCCGGCAATGAGGAAAATGCCGGCAAGGCAAGTCGCCAGCAGCATGCCGTCGATGCCGTGGCGATCGACCGCCGCCGCGATGAGAACAATGAACGCGCCCGCCGGCCCGCCAATCTGGTAGCGGCTGCCGCCGAGCGCGGAGATCAAGAATCCGGCGACGATTGCGGTAACCAGTCCACTCGCCGGCGGCAGTCCAGACGCAATGGCGATGGCCATCGAAAGCGGCAGCGCCACGATGGCAACCGTCAGGCCGGCGAGGGCATCGGCGCTGAGTTCCTTCGCGCCGTAGCCTTCGCGCAGAACTGTCACGAGCTTCGGCTGGAAAAGCTCGGCGAACGTAGGTTCGTGCGCGGGCAGTGTCGAGGAAGGCTCAAGACCCGTCATCAGCGCAACCTTGCGTGGCCACATCGCCGCATATCTTCGGCGTTGGCAAAGATTCGCCAGCCGGTCAGCGACTATATTCGAGACTGCCGTTCGCCCTTCCGCGACGCAATCGCGCAGACGGCATATTCGTCACTTTCCTGCGTCGTGCCTTCAAACTTTAGACGCACGCTTCAGACTGCAACGACCGACCGTGCGGCCAGAGTGGAAGTCTGCGGCGCAATCTCCCGCCCGGTCTGCTGCCGTTCCACATCGGGCAGCACATCGAGGCTCGGCCAAAGCCCCGTAATGAGTGTGCGCGCGTACTCGTTGGCATGGCCTGCACGCCGCATCGCAGCTGCAGCCCCAACATGATCGTATGAAAGCCGGTGCGTGGAGAGCCGCAACGCATTCGTGTCATGATCGAGCGAAATGAGACCGTACCATCCCTTGGGTGTCCCATCGTTGGCGGGCATCCCGATCACACCCGGATTGAACCACACGCCGCCGCTGCGCTTGGCGATGAACGGCAGACCGCAGTGTCCCGCTATCGTTACATCGGCACCCGACAGCGCGATTTCCTCATCGAGCAGATCGGTCTGCGAGGCAAACACCCAGCGCGCGGTCTCCCGACACCCGCCGTGGACGACGCGAAACGTTCTGCCGGCCCATGTGAACACCAACGAAGACGGCAGCACGTCCATCCACGCGCGCTCCTCGTCCCCGATCACCGTGTCGGCATAAGGATACCAGCCCTTCGACAGGCGCGCGCATACGCTGCCCTCTTCGAAATTACATCCGCAGTCGCCCGACCTCGCTGCCAAACTCTCCTCGCAATTGCCTTTGATGACGTGACACCCCGATGCGCTGATCAGCGCGATCGTTTCCATGGGCTCCGCGCCATAGGCGACGACGTCTCCTGTACAGACGATCCTCTCGCCAGGCAGTTCGAGACTTCGAGCAACCTCGAGCGTCGCCGCGGTCGCCCTCGCATTCGAATATGGACCGCCGAACACCAGTAGAGGCTGCTCACCGCTCAATTCGAGCATGGTGGTCGACACTCCCATCAGCAAGGTTTCGAGCCATCGATACCTGCACGCCGCGAGATGCGCCACCTACCTCCAGCATTTTACCGATCACGTTTGCCGGAGCGGGCGAGTGGTAGACTTGAGCGCCTGCTCAAGGTCCCTGAAATCCCCAACACGCCCTGAAGATCGAAAGCCTATGTCGAAAGTCTACTCGGCTGCATCCTGGGCAGACCCCTTGCCGTCGATAGCGACGTCTCCGACATCGAGCCCCAGGATCTCGTTCAGCGCGCTCAGGAACCGCCGCTCGCGTCGCGATACCGTGTCGAAGTCCCAGCCCTTTGACATCACCACATCGCGAACGATCTCCATCATTTCGCCTTCGCCAAAATAGGCTGCGATCTGTTCGCGTTTTTCCTGGAAGTCCCGATTGCGAATCTGATCATTGAGCTTGTCGGGCAGCAAGGTGAGGTTGCCCAGGCACTGGGTCACGGCCTCTCGCACCTCGGGTTCCGAGAATAGTACGCGCCAGCCGCTGTTTGCGGATGGGCGGTTCGGAAGTACATGCTCGACGCTGAGCGATGCCGGGTCGACCAGTGAGACACTGCCCTGCAAACGGTCGTTGATGCGCATCAACAACAGCTTGCAGATCGGCTGGTTGCGCCGATGCAAGATGCGCATGTTGAATTTCGCATTGCGGATTTCCTCGCGCGTGAACGCGAACTCCGGCGCTGTCTCGTCTCGCGCGGCACCCGAAAGAATCGCCTGCGTTGCCCGGTTCAGACGCGTTGTCCTGCGTCCGCTGCCCATGCACAGCACGCGCATGATGTGCGCCATGCGATCGATGGCCCGCACCAGGGCCAGCGCGGTTTTCGGATCGTCGGCGTGTGTCTTCAGCGCCGCCATCACGGGCGGGCCCCATTCTTCACCCTTCAAGCGCGCGAGATAGTGAAGATGCAGCGACAGTTCGTCTCCCACCGGGGCTGGTCCTGCACGACAGGAACGAATGCGGGCGTAGACCGACGCATAGGGCAGCAGCACCTCGTCGATGAACGGGCGGGCGCCACCGGCTTCATTGATGACACTGCGCAGCCCCGTCACCACCGAGTTGCGCCGCCGCCCGTGCAGCACCTTCAAATGGCTGAAGAAGGTCTCGAACCCTTCCCCCAGCCATCGCTCGGCATCCTCCCATGAGCGGCGCGCATATTCGCCATCCGCCTCGGTCAGGCCGCCAAGCACCTCGACCTTGATGATATCGTTGCGCCTAAGCGGCTTGCCGCGATCGTTGAGCACGGTGAAAAGACGATGCGCCCGGTCGATATCCTCCGAAAGCGTCACCACGACGTGGCAATTCTCGATCAGAAACCGAGCCAGCTGTTCGCGCTGTGCAGCCGAGTATTGGGCAAGACTCGCTAACAGCACCTCGCGCACCAGGCTCACCTTGCTTGCAGCCTCGGCATCTTCCCTGTTCGCCGCCTCGTCATCGAGCAATGTGCTTCCTGGCCGCTGCACAATGCGCTGGAACAGATTGCGATCGGCGCCGTTCAGCGTCACGCGATAATTGGGGACGCGAATGACGGCAGCCCGGAAACTCGGTTCGGGCAGCTGGATCATGTACGAAAGGACGTTGGCGAGCTCACGTCCCTCCTCCTCCAGGTCCCGCAGGATCGCAAACAGCATCGTCAGCGTGGTGAGCCGCTGCTGCCCGTCGATGATTTCGTAGGTGATGCGCGCCGCCTTCGGTGATTTGGCAGCGCCGGGCGGTGGATTGGCCGCGTCCGTCAGCAACAGCAGCGTTCCCAGGAAGTAGTCGGGATCAGCAAGCTCGGGCGCATCGATGCCGGCGGCCCGGGACACATCGTCAATCAGCTGCAGGGCTTCTTCGGCACCCCAGTCGAAGGGGCGTTGAAACGCTGGCGCATTGTAGACCGCGCTGCCAGAGAACAGCTCCCCCAACGACACCGACACCACCCGCAAACGCATGACCAAGCTCTGTTCTAAGTTGGATTGCGAGATGATCCCACCTGACCTCGCAATCGAATGATCGACCCCATCTTCGTGATGGCGTCTCACCGCATCCCCCCGAAGACCTTGGGATTACGCGGTGGTCTGATGGTCGCCCAGACAAGGATCAGTTGTCACGCCAAATCGTAAAACCCCGGACGACGGCGTCAATGCTCTCGCCAACCCGTCGAAATTCTTATGCTCACTTACGTATAATGTTCCACAGCGCGCAATGCACGTCTATTCAGCCTGAGCAAAGTATGTTTCCTCCTCAGCTCCCGACATGGAGTTTCACGACACGTGGCACGAGCGCAGATCCCCCTCGTCTATAAGATCGTCAGTCGCAGTGAATGGACCGCTGCGAACGCGATCGGCATGTACGTCGGATCGACAGACGATAGTAGTGACGGCTACATACACCTCTCAACTGAGACGCAACTTGCAGAAACTGCACGTAAGCATTTCGCGAACAAAAAGGATCTACTTCTCATCGCAATCCGATCGACGGAATTAGGCCCGTCTCTCAAGTGGGAGCCGTCGCGCGGTGGAGAGCTCTTTCCGCATCTCTACGCCGCATTGCCGACAACTGCAGCGGCCTGGGTGAAGCCGCTGCTGAACGACGTTGATGGCATTCCCGATGTGCTGGCCGCACTGCGAGAAGGCATCACCTGACATGTCGCTGCTGTTCCATCTGTCACGGCCAATGCTCTTCGTCATGACACCCGAGAGCGCACACGAGGCCACGCTGAAATCCTTGGAGCTAGGACTTTTCCGCCACACCTCCGGCGACGACACCCCGTCACTTGCTGTCGAACTTGCAGGCTTGCGCTTCCCCAATCCGGTCGGCATCGCCGCTGGCTTCGACAAGGACGCCCGCGTGCCCGACGCTGTGCTTGAACTGGGTTGCGGCTTTGCCGAGATCGGCACCGTGACGCCGCTGCCGCAATCGGGCAATCCGCGCCCACGCGTGTTCCGCCTCACCGCCGACCATGGTGTCATCAACCGGCTCGGCTTCAACAACGGCGGTCACGCGGCAGCCCTGGCACGGCTCGCCCGCCGACAAAATCGCGGCATCGTCGGCGTCAACATCGGTGCCAACAAGGACAGCGCCGATCGCACCGGCGACTATGTCAAAGGGATCGATACGTTCTACGACGTGGCGAGCTACTTCACCGTCAACATCTCATCGCCCAACACGCCCGGCCTGCGCGACCTGCAAGCCCCCGAAGCGCTCGACGAGTTGCTATCGCGCGTCATGTCCGCCTGCGCCGCACATGTTTCCAACGGCAAGCCGCGGCGTCCGGTGTTCGTCAAGATCGCACCCGACATCGCCGCGGAGGATCTGCCCGCCATTGCCGAGCGCCTTACTGCCCATACCGTCGACGCCATCGCCGTTTCCAACACGACGCTTGCCCGCGATGGCCTTTCCGATTCCAACCGCAAGGAAGCCGGCGGACTGTCCGGCCGCCCGCTGTTCCACCGCTCCACGGTGATGCTCGCTCGCGTGCATCAGCTGACCAGCGGACGCATTCCATTGATCGGCATCGGCGGTATCGATAGCCCGGAGGCCGCACTCGCCAAGATCGAGGCAGGCGCATCGCTGGTCCAGCTCTACACGGGGCTGATCTATGAGGGGCCATCCCTCATCGGCAGCATCAAGCGGCATCTCGCCCAAGCCGTCACACGCGCCGGGGCAAAGCGCGTCAGCGAATTGACCGGCCGCCGCGCTGCCGAATGGGCCGCCCGCGATCTCGTCTCATGAGACCGTTCGCGCGGCCCTCAGCAGCAGGACTTGTTGTAGAGTTCCGGCCTGCGGTCGCGGAAAAAGCCCCAATCGGCCCGATACTTCTCGATCATCGATAGATCGAAGCTGTGCACCAACACGCCCTCGTCCTTGTCGCCGAAGCTTTCGACCAGCGCGCCCGTGTGATCGGCGATGAACGAGTGGCCATAAAAACGCTGCTTCACACCCGCGTTGTCCTCGATGCCGATGCGGTTCGCAGCAACCACCGGCACGGCGTTGGAAACGGCGTGTCCCTGCATCGCCCGCTGCCACATCTGGTGCGTGTCGAGTGCATTGTCATAGGGCTCCGAGCCGATCGCGGTCGGATAGAACAGCACTTCGGCACCTGCGAGCATCATCGCCCGCGCGGCTTCCGGATACCACTGGTCCCAGCAGATGCCGACCCCGATCGTACCCACCCTCGTCTTCCACGCCTTGAAGCCGGTATCGCCCGGCCTGAAGTAATACTTCTCCTGGTAGCCGGGCCCGTCGGGAATGTGCGATTTGCGATAGACGCCGAGGATCTCGCCATCTGCGTCGACCATCGCCAGCGAGTTGTAATAGCGCGGACCATCCTTCTCGAAGAACGATGTCGGGATCGCCACCTTCAGCTTCATCGCCAGCTTCTGCATCGCAACCACGCACGGGTGCTCTGCCGTCGCATGCGCGGTTTCGAACCACTTCGGGTTCTGCTCGGTGCAAAAGTAGATGCCCTGGAACAGCTCCGAGGGAAGGATCACCTGCGCGCCGGCCTTGGCCGCCTCGCGCACCAAGGACTCGGTCTTGGCGATGTTGGCAGCCATGTCCCGGCCATAGGAGGTCTGCAGAGCGGCAACGTTGATCGTGCGACGGGTCATAAGGGTCGGGCCTTCAGCTACCGGGCATCAGCACAGCCTGTTTAGCCGAAGTGTCTGCGGTTCGGCGTGAAAAACAGGCTGCCAATCAAAAGTGACCGCCTAGATGGCAGCGCTTGGCCCGTTGATCAAGATCGGCGGCAGCTTCGCCCACCAATGTTGGTGAACGCCAGGCTGCATTAGGGACATCGGCCCCTCGCGAAGCCCGCGACAGACTTGCGGCCCACCCCGATCGAGGCTATCGACGCGGACATGACCCTCAAGATCCGCATCATCCCCTGCCTCGACGTCAAGGACGGCCGCGTCGTCAAGGGCGTCAACTTCGTCGACCTGATCGACGCCGGCGACCCGGTCGAGGCCGCCGCGGCTTACGACGCCGCTGGCGCCGACGAGCTTTGCTTCCTCGACATCACGGCAAGCCACGAGAACCGCGACACCATCTTCCACATCGTCGAGGCAACCGCCGAGCGCTGCTTCATGCCGTTGACCGTCGGCGGCGGCGTCCGCACCGTTGACGACATCCGCAAGCTGCTGGAAGCCGGCGCCGACAAGGTCTCGATCAACACGGCTGCGGTCTTCAACCGCCAGTTCGTCAAGGAAGCTTCCGAGAAGTTCGGCGCCCAGTGCATCGTTGTCGCCATCGACGCCAAGAAGGTCTCGAAGGACGGCGAACCGCTGCGATGGGAGATCTTCACCCACGGCGGCCGCAAGCCGACCGGCATCGATGCAATTGAATATGCCAGGGAAGTAGTCGCCTTGGGGGCAGGCGAGATACTGCTCACCTCCATGGACCGCGACGGCACCAAGGCCGGCTTCGATCTCCCCCTGACGCGCGCGATCGCGGACGCCGTCTCCGTACCGGTCATCGCATCGGGCGGCGTCGGCACGCTCGATCACCTGGTCGACGGCGTGCGCGAAGGCCACGCCAGCGCGGTGCTTGCCGCCTCCATCTTCCACTTCGGCACGTATTCGATTGGCGAGGCCAAGCGCCACATGGCATCAGCCGGTCTTGCCATGCGGCTGGACGGCGTTGCTCAGGCGACAACCCAATAGCCAGACGACACGCAACTGATGCGCCGCGCGCGGTGAAAGCTGGCGCCTCACTCGGACTTGGAATCCGACTTCGACTCGGAATTCGGCGCGGCCTGCGCGGGTGTAGCCGGTGAAAGCGTCGTCGGCTGCGCTGCTGCAATCGCCTTCTCCAGGCGCTCCAGGTCGGACTTCGCCTCCTGGCTGCCCAGCATGACGGCGCGCCGATAGACGCGGCGGGCCTCTTCCGCATTGGGCACCACGTCCGGGAATGCCACCGTCTTCAGATACGACGGGTCCATCGAGCGGCCTTGCCCGAGGCTGGCTTCGGCGGCGTTGGACTTCATCGCCCGCTCGAAGCGCTCACGCGCCTTCTTGACGAAACCTGCCCTCAACAGCCGATATCCGTCCTCGATCTGCTTCTTGGCCTCGACCTTCGCCGCCTCGTCGGTAGCAGCCTCTGAATTGGCCTTCTGTTCCGCCGCCGCAGCCTTCGAGTCCTGGGCCGGCTTCGATTCCGCAGCGGACTTGTCTTCTGCAGCCGGCCTCGGCTTTTCGGCCACCTTCGTCTCCGACTGAGGCTCGCGCCTGGTGGCACTTGGCGGCTCCGATTGCGCGGACTTGCGGATCGGCTCTGGCGTCGATTCGGCCACAGCGGCGCGGCTCGGTTGCTCCTGCCTCGGCTTGGCGCGTGCAACCTTGCGCGGCTTGACGCGCCGCGCCTGTTCTTTCTCGTAGTAGCGATCGTCCTTGGCGTAGCGCTCGTCGTCGTCGTACTCGACGTAGCGTGAAGGTCCACACGCGGCCAGAGCGAAATGGCCCGCGACTAGCATCGAAAGGATCACCGATACGCGCACGCTGATAGTCCCCAACACGCAAAAAACTGCCGGCTCATAAGTCAAACCGCCAAACTTACGCTTCGATGCGTCGCCACATCAGATGAGTGATACACCCCGGCCGATATGCCGAACCGTTGCCCCTCGACGAAGCACATTCAGCCGCTTGCGGCCTCCCTCAATGTACTGCGTGACTGAGAAAGGCGCCGGCATTTTGATGCTCTCGCGGCGATGTGATGGCGCAAATGGTACGTCGCGAGTTCTGCAGCCTGGGTGAAATATGAAGTCACACCGTCATTCGACTTACACTCAAGGTTCATCGGATGTCGATAAGCCATTAAGATAGCGGCGGTTCATACCTCCGCCGCGCACTGATCTCATGAGCGAGGTCGCGTTGCTGGTCGCTCACCGGGCACTCACAATCTTGTCTCAGTTATAGTTAACGCGGCACCCGCTCCCGCATGCACATTCCGACCACATGCGAATCGCGGATTTCTGCGTGCCGATGTCAGCTACGGCGGGCGAAGCCAACTTGCAGCGACACTCCTCAGGCGTGTGCCGTCTTTGGTTCGAACTGGCACCAGTCGCGGATCGGACACCGGTAGCATTCCGGCTTGCGCGCCTTGCACAGATAGCGCCCATGCAGGATCAGCCAATGATGCGCCGGCACGCCGAAATCCGCCGGGATCACGCGCAACAGATCCTCTTCGACCTTGAGCGGCGTCGTGCCTTCGGAAAGTCCGATGCGATTCGCGACACGAAACACATGCGTGTCGACCGCCATCGTCGGCTGACCGAAGGCCACGTTCATCACCACGTTGGCGGTCTTGCGCCCTACTCCCGGCAGCATTTCGAGGGCATCGCGATCGACAGGAACCTTACCGTCATGCTCGGCTATGAGTTTCTCCGACAGCGCGATCACGTTCTTCGCCTTGTTGCGGTAAAGGCCGATCGTCTTGATCGCCTCGCGCACCTGCTCTTCGCCGAGCGCCACCATCTTGGCGGGCGTATCGGCCCGCTTGAACAGACCCCGCGTCGCCTTGTTGACGCCGGCATCGGTGGCTTGCGCAGACAGGACTACGGCGACCAGCAGCGTATATGGGCTGGTGTGCTCCAACTCGCCTTTGGGATCGGGCTCGATGTCGCGGAATCGCCGGAAGATCTCGGCGACGGCTTCCCCAGTCAGCGCCTTGAGTTTCGCAGTTCGCCTTGCGCCAACACCTTGACGATTGCGCACCCCGGACGTGCCCGGTCCTGCGATGCCGGAGGGCGCACCGCCCTTCTTGAGTGTACCTGCCCGCTGACCCGTGCCGGCAGCGGCTCGGCCAGATCGAGTCGACCCCTTTTTCATCCGGCCTCTTCCGCCCACTTGCTGGCCAGCGGCATCCTTCGCTACCATGGCTGTCCGACACCTGTGCTGACACCCCTGTTCGAGCAAACATGACCGACGAAGCCAACCCTGCCAAGCCCGGCGACGACGCGCGCGTCCACACGCGATGGGTGCTCTCCTCGTACCGGTCGCTGAGCCCCAGGGGCTTCCTGATCCTCATGTCCGCGCTGGCGCTTGTCAGCTTCGTCACCGGCATGGTGTTTCTCATGATGGGCGCCTGGCCGGTGTTCGGCTTCTTCGGCCTCGACGTGCTGCTCGTCTATGTCGCATTCCGGCTCAACTACCGCGACGGCCGGCTGCACGAGATTGTCGAGCTTGATCCCGGCAAGCTTACCGTCACGCGCTTCCACCCGTCGGGCGAGACCGAGCGCTTCGACTTCAATCCCTACTGGGTCCGGGTTCTTTTCTCTGAAGGCTTGGACGGCCGCACCAGCCTGGCGCTCGCCTCCCACGGCGAGAGATTTGCCTTCGGCAAGTTCCTCACCGATCTGGAACGCAAGGAATTCGCGAGCGTGCTTGGTGATGCGTTACGGATCGCGCGCAGCGCGCGCATCTGAATGCGGCATACACCGACCGCCGCAAATAAACACCGAAGATGTCCTTGGAAAGAGGCGGCGCGGCAGATCAACGTACGCAAGAAGCGCACAAAACGATCGCCGCGCCATCGGCGCGCGGTACGCAAAAACAAGATCCGCGGTGCCGAAGTCAATAAATACCAGACAATGGTTTCCACATTGGTAACGCCTGCGATGATTTCATCTGATGCGGATCAACTGATCGCGGTAATCGCATTGATCATCGCTGCGCGCGCGGGCGCTGTGCAAGCAGCCAGCCGGTCAAGGGTACCGTGATCGGATGTGGCAGGACGCGCAGCGACATGCTTATCAATCGATTGAGCACGCCGGGAATAGCGACGCGTAGATTGAATCGGTAGCCGCGGTAGACCGCCAACGCCACACGCTCCGGCGACAACGCCGGCAAGACCACGCGATAGAACGCATCATCCGCTCCCATCGACTCGTGAAAGCTCGTATTGACGGGTCCTGGTGCCACCACGCAAACCCGCACCCCGCTGCCACGCAACTCCTCGGCAAGCGCCTCGCTCAGCGACAGCACGTAAGCCTTGCTCGCATAATAGGCCGCCTGGTTGGGCCCCGGCACATATCCTCCAAGCGATGAGATATTGATGATGTGCCCCTGGCCTCTTGTGAGCATGTCGTCGAGCGCAAGTCGCGTCAGCCTCGTCAGCGCCGCCACGTTGAGCGCGACAAGTCGATCAATTGCCTCGGCCGGTTGCTGAGCGAAGCTGCCGCCAAGACCTATCCCTGCATTGTTGACGAGAACATCGAAATGAAGCCCGTTGGTAGCAAGCTCGCGATTGAGTTCCGCGAATGCATCTTCTCGCGTCACATCGATCAGAACAGGCAGCAGCGATCTGCCGCTTTGGACGACGCCTTGCAGCGTCTGCACCGCTGCGGCAAGACGGCCCGCACCGCGCGCCACCAGTGCAACCGAGTGCCCCTTCTCCAGGAATTTTCGAGCAATCGCCAAACCAATACCGTCCGATCCTCCGGTGACGACAACCGCGGGAGCCGTCGAAGCCTCTGGTCCTTGATCGCCCCCTTCAGAAGATCCCTGTGGGGCGACGGTGTTCGCGGTGCTTGATTCGGGCGGCATTGCTGGGATTCCTCGATTCGATGTAATGGACCCACCCCGATCGACGTATGAGCAGCTAGTGTTCTGGATCAAACGCTTGATTCCCGGGCGAAGGTCGTCAAGCGGTTGTGAATCCAGAACACAAACTATGTGAGGCTAGGGTTCCGGACCGACATGCAGGTGACCGGCAGGAAACCAAGTGTCAGAGTCGGAACACTAGTCCGGATGCATCAAGCCACCCCGCGTTCGAGGTCAGCGGTTGCCGCAACCTCTGACCCCTTGCGACAAGTCTCGTAACGGGCAAACCGACCCCGTTCTGACGTTGGCCAAGTCCCGACTCGGCCCCTCTGCGCGAAACGCCTGAAAGCTTGGGAGCACCTTGCATGAACTCTACCCGCCGACTTGCCATTGCTGCACTGATTTCTGCCGCATCATGGGCGATCTCGACGCTTCCCTCCCATGCCGCCGACCGCCCGATGATCCGCTTCGCCGTCGGCCCCTATCAGCCAACTGCAGGCGATACGCGTAAAGCCTACGAGCCCTTCTTCAAGCACATTGCCGAAGCGATCGGCGCCGACTACGAACTCGCCGTCACCACCGACTGGGCCGGCATCTCCATCGCTCTCACCAACGGCCAGGCCGACGTCACCTGGATGGGTCCGTGGGGTTACGTTCTCGCCCACCACAAGGGCGGGGCGGAAGCCATCGCCACGGTCAAGTACGACGGCAAGCCCACCTATCACTCGATCATCATCGCCAGGCCCGATCTCGACATCAAGAACTACCCGGAGGACGCTAAGGGCAAGAGCCTGTCGCTGGCTGACGTTGGCTCGACCTCGGGTTGGCTGATCCCCACCTACGTGCTGAAACAGAAGGACATCGATCCCAAGACCTACTTCAACTATCGCGATGGCGCCTCGCATGCCGCCAACGTCACGGCGGTGGCCAATGGCCAGGTCGATCTCGCCTCCGACTACAACCGCAATCTCGACGCCATGATCGCCAAGGGCCTCATCGGCAAGGACCAGGTCAAGGTTGTGTGGCAGTCCGAGCCGCTGCCCAACGACGCACTCGTCGTGCGCAAGGGCCTCGACAAGGATCTCGTCGAGAAAATCCGCAGCATCGTCTTGTCGATTGACGAAGCCAAGGCAAAGGAGATCATGCCACCGCGCTACACCGGCTGGGTTGCCTCCACTCACGACACCTATAAGCTGATCGAGGATGCCGGCCGCTCGCTCGGCCGCATCACCAACGACTAGAGCATCATCCAACCGGACGGAATTGCTTCGCGATTCACCGGTCGGATAAAGATGCTCTAGAATCAAAGTCTAGAGCAGGTCCATCCGATCAGCCGATCGCCGTGGGCGATCACGTCTGATCGGATACTGCTCTAGCCGCAGCATCGCTGGCACAGGAAATTCGCGGACATGCCGAGCCCCGAGGTGACAGTTGCCGCACACGACGAGAGCCGCTATCGCGAGCTATTGGCGCGCGAGCACCGCCACAGCTGGCGCCGCTTCGCGATAGCCGCGGCCATCGTTGCCTTCTACGCGGCCTGCCTCGCCGTCGCTCATATCGATCTTTCCCGCCTCATCGAAGGCATTCCGCGCCTGCTGCGTTGGCTTGCCACCAGCTGGCCGCCCAACTTCGGCGATCTCGACGCCATCCTTCGTGGCGCCGCCGAGACGGTCGCAATCGCCACTCTGGGGACGACGCTCGGCGCCATCATAGCCGTGCCCCTGACGATCTTCGCCGCCCGCAACATCACGCCATCGCGCGCGCTCTACTGGCCGGCCCGATCCATCCTCAATGTTCTGCGCTCCATCGACACGTTCATCTTCGCTCTGCTGTTCGTCGCAGCCGTCGGCCTCGGCCCGTTCTCCGGCATCCTCGGCGTCGCCTTCCACGTCGCCGGATCGATCGCCAAGCTCTGGTCGGAAGAGGTCGAGGCCGTCGATCCCCGCCCGCTCGAGGCATTGACGGCAACCGGCGGCTCGCGCCTTCTCGTCATGCGCTACGGCCTGCTGCCGACAGTCCTGCCTGGCCTCGCCTCGACCCTGCTCTATATGTGGGAGTTCAACATTCGCTCATCCACCGTGCTAGGACTCGTCGGCGCCGGCGGCATCGGACAGCAATTGAAGAACGCTGTCGACCTGCTCGATTTTCCCAGCGTCGTCACCATCATCGGCGTCATCCTCGCCATGGTCGTCGTCTGTGACGGATTGAGTGCAGTGATCCGCCGGAGGCTCGTTTCGCCATGATCCGACTGGAGCATGTCACAGTCGCATTTAGGCCGCCAATGAGCGCGCTCGACGACGTGACACTCGCGCTCGGTGCCCGGCGGTTCACGGTTCTGCTCGGCCCCTCCGGCGCCGGCAAGTCGACGCTGCTGCGCCTGGTGAACGGTCTCGTCGAGCCGACCGGAGGTGCCGTCCGCGATCGCAATGGCGACCCGCTTCCGGGCGGACGTCGTCGTCTCGCCGCACACCGCCGCGACACGGCGATGGTCTTCCAGCAGCATCACCTGGTCGGCCGCATCTCGGCGCTGGACAACGTCGTCAATGGACGTCTGGGGCGGCTCGGCCGCATTCACGCAATTCTCCCGATCCCGGAACGCGAACGCATTCTGGCACTCGCCATGCTCGATCGCGTCGGGCTGCTCGACAAGGCAATGATGCCCGCCAGCCAATTGTCCGGCGGCGAGCAGCAGCGCGTCGGCATTGCCCGCGCTCTTGCCCAGGAGCCTTCGCTGATCCTCGCCGACGAGCCGGTAGCGAGCCTCGATCCCGCAACCGCCGACCAGATCCTCGCTCTGATCGACAGTCTAACGCGCGATGGCGGCATCAAGGCTGTCGTCAGCCTGCATCAGGTCGAGTTCGCCCGCCGCTACGCCGATTGGATCGTCGGCCTCAACAGCGGCCGCGTGGTATTCGAGGGGCCACCTGCCCACCTCGACGTTGCCGCTCTGAACCGCATCTACCAGGGTACGACCCCGGATGTTGGTCGCCCGTCGGATGCGACCGGGCTATGGGCCACCGCCGCGCAGTGACACCACCACCATATGGTGCTTTCGGATACACCCAGATTTGAGCTATCTCCATTCCGGACCGAACAGAGGCCATACGCGGTGCGCCCCGGCAGCAAATCCCGGCACCGATTGACAAACCGCAGTGCCAAACATCGGAGCACGAATGTCTGAAGGCGATGATTGGGCGATGCGCATGGCTCCGGGTCTCGATGATCTGGAGCGGCTGGCGATTGCAGCATGGAACCGGCTGCCGCAGGAGGTCCGCCGCATCTGTGGCGACATCGTCATCAGGATCGATGAGTTCGCCACCGACGAAGTTCTCGACGGTCTCGACATCGACAGCCCCTTCGACCTGATGGGGCTCTACCAGGGCGTCAGCCTCGACCAGAAGAGCACGTCCGACATGCCCAGAGAGCCCGATATGGTTTTCCTCTACCGCCGTGCCATCCTCGACTATTGGGCCGAAACTGCCGATGAGAGCTTGGGCGACCTCGTGACGCACGTCCTTGTCCACGAGATCGGCCACCACTTCGGCTTCTCCGATCAGGATATGGAGAATATCGAAGCAGCGACAACAAACGACCGGGGCGAGCAGTGGCAAGCCGGAAGTTAGGCGGATTTCTGGCGCTCACTGATGCCGCATTGATCAGAGTTCACGTTAGCGAACAATCTCAATCAACTGTTCAGCCGCGCTTGCCGCACTTGCCAAAACGGGCCAAGCTGGGGCAGTTAAATTGGCCGTCGCCGCGTGCTCGGCGACCTTCGCCAAGGTAGAAAGCAGGGGGCTACCGTTTATGACCAATTGGGCTCGATCCATTGCGTTCGAGGGTCTGGTTGCTTTGGCAACGGCGAGCTGCATCGCTGCGGCATTTCTTTTTGCTGCCGGCGTGGCAATGGCCGACCAGCCTCCTCCCACTCCGTCTGAATACGTGGCCCACATCGGCGGCAACGCAACTATCGTGCCCGCCGGTTCGCTCAAATTTGACGGCGACCGCATGATCTGCGGCCATCGCCCGACCGTGCTCGACAACAATCTGGACGACTACGCAGCCGCCTATCCCGGCTTCCTCATCATAAATCCGAAACTGATGAACCGCGTTTCGGCTCCCGTGAAGAAGTGGATCTATTCGCACGAGTGCGCTCATCAGTTCCGCGGACCTGACGAGGAGACTGCCGACTGTTTCGCGGTTCAACGCGGCCGCCGCCAGGGCTGGCTCGACGAAAAGGGGCTTGAGGATATTTGCGCCTTCATCAAGCCTGCCAAGGGCGATCTGATGCATTTTTCCGGCTCGCATCGTTGCGAGTCGATGCAGCGATGCTTTGCTGATCAAGGCGTTCGCTGATCCCGAATTGCCGACGCTATGCCCCAAGTGCAGGGCTTCGTTCCCAACCGGTCACTTTGCAGCGCTATCAGTGCTGTCTAATCCCCGCCCCTGTCGGACGGCCCTAGCATTGGCGAGCCCTCGCCGGAGCCGCCATCTATGCCGCTATCGACCTATGTCCGCATCCTCTTCGACCTCGCCGAAACCCTCCACGGCTGGATCAGCGCGCTCATTCCCCTCGACCGGACCCGCCGCCGTCGGGTCGCCCGCTACGCAGCCGACATTGCCGATACCCTCGCGCGCGCTGCTGAGGCATTGGCGGCGCTGGAGGTCAATCCGCAAGATGCACAGGCAGCGCAGCGGCTCGCACGTGAGTTCGGGCGCATCTCCGGCTACGTTGAAACCTTGGTCGGCGTGCTGGAACACCATCTTGACGGCCGCAAGCTCGCTGGCGTTAAAAGACGCCTTGAACGTCTCGAGGGCTGTGCTCCCCGGCCCGAATGTGTGGAAACCACGAGCGGCCATCGCGTCGATCGCCTGACGGCCGCTGAGGGCTATTTCCGCGCACTTGCAGACGGCTTGAAGATCTAGGGCGGCAGCGACAGGAAAGTGAGAAACGCCAGATGGACAAGTTTACGACGTTGACCGGCATTGCCGCGCCGCTGCCGCTGCGCAACATCGATACCGACATGATCATCCCCAAGCAGTTCCTGAAAACCATCAAGCGCACGGGATTGGGCAAGTCACTGTTCTACGAGATGCGCTTCGACCAGGACGGTAGCGAGAATCCCGATTTCGTGCTCAACAAGCCCGCATATCGCAAGGCTCAGATCCTGGTGACGGGCGAGAACTTCGGCTGCGGTTCGAGCCGCGAGCACGCGCCTTGGGCACTGCTTGACTTCGGCATCCGCTGCGTCATCGCGCCCGACTTCGCCGACATCTTCTACAACAATTGCTTCCAGAACGGCATACTGCCGATCAAGCTGCCGCAGCAGGAGGTCGACAAGCTGCTCGACGACGCCGCCCGCGGCGCCAACGCCACCATCACGGTCGACCTGGAAGCGCAGGAGATCCGCGGACCCGACGGCGGCACCATCCGCTTCGACATCGATCCCTTCCGCAAACATTGCCTGCTCAATGGCCTCGACAACATCGGCTTGACGTTGGAAAAGGCGGACCTGATTGACCGCTTCGAAAGCAAGGCGAAAACCCAGATGCCCTGGCTCTAGCCAGGCGAATGTCGCGATTTCCATTGCGGCTTCTCGCGACCTGATCGCGACGGTCGGGAAGATCCTGTTCAGGTGAAATTCGAACCCCGCTTCGAAAAGCTGGGACAAAAGCCACAATGTAAGAATCAGACCCGGCGGCGCCTGAGCGGGAATTTCACTTGCACGCCGCCGGCGGCCAACCTCCAGCTGAAGTATCAGCTCGTCATGGCGCGGCACAGGCAGCAGCCGCATGCAATGCTAACGGCGGCATCAATCGAGTGGCCGTCACCTCACCTGATTGCGCCCGCCCCCGCCTGAAGCAGCAAAACCAGCATCTTTTTGACCGCGATTCTCATCTTTTGCGGCCTCCTGACCGCAAACGTCGCTTCTGTACTTTGCATCGAGACGCTAGAATGTGCCGGTCTGCATCGGACCGAGAATCACATCAGTGCATCGTCGCTGCGCGGCTCGAGCGATGCGCAACACACGTAGAAGACCTCGGCGAAATCCTCCGTTTTGGCAGCAAAACAGGGGAAAACTCGACATTTTCGTTGCAAACACGACACGCAGACTTCGTTTTTGAAGCTGTCGGATCAAAAAGCGGCTTTTTGGCCAATGGGAATTAACATATCCAATCAACGACCTGATCGGTAAGCCACGACCAATACCCCTGCACTGAAATCGAAACACAACCTGATGCCTTGAAGAGGGAGAAATCCAATGGCAGCAAAAGCGAAAGCAAAAGCTAAACCTGTTGCAAAGAAGAAGTCCGCCAAGGCCGCCAAGGCGGCGAAGGCCACGAAGGCGCAGACGACCGTGACGCTGCGCAACTTGAGCGACGCCATCGCCGAGACTCACGAGCTGCCCAAGAAGCAGGCCAACGCCATGCTCACTGAGATGATCGACATGATCGCCAACCACCTGAAGAAGGGCTCGCGCATCCGCATCGGCGGATTGGGAATCCTGCAGGTCCGTCATCGCCCGGCGCGCATGGGCCGCAACCCCGCCACCGGCGAGGCCATCAAGATCAAGGCGAGCAAGAAGATCAACTTCCGCGCCGCCAAGGAGCTGAAGCAGGCCATCTGATTTGGCCGCGCTTGCATCCGGGTGGCCCGGACCCGGACGCCACAAACTTCGGAAAAAAAAGCCCCGGTCTCGCGCCGGGGCTTTTCGTTGCCCATTCATGACACGCCGATGCCGAGCAACCGTTCGGGAGAGCCGAAGAGCCTCAGGTTCTCGGACCGCCAGCGACCGAAGGCAAAGCGCATGAATGAAGATGTTGGTGCCGCTTGCGTGACTCGAACACGCGACCCCATCATTACGAATGATGTGCTCTACCGGCTGAGCTAAAGCGGCAAACCCGTGCGGGCTGAGGCCGAGGGAATACCCCGCTCACGACCCGATTGCAAGATGCCCGGCGCACCGGCCGAGCTCTTTACCGCCTTGCCCGGAATTGCGCCCCTTCCGGCCACCCGGAACCTCGGCTCATCGCATTCCTTGCGCCGCAATGGCGACCACTTTGGCGGAACTTGCTCTCCAGTGAACCCTACCTAACGATTGGTTCCATATCGCGGAATGAGCGTCACGACGCCCTCCTCGCCGTCCTCCTGGCCATTCTCGTCAGGACCTGGATCGTCGGGGGCCCTGGGCGAAATGAAGATCTTCGGCTCACCGACCTTTTCGGACGACTCCGGCTGATCTGATGCAGGCTTGGACTTCACCACAGCAGCACCGACCTCGGTCGTTGCCTCCCGGGCTGCAGGCTTGACTTCGGCTCCTGCAGACACCGTCGGCGCCTCGGGCTTTGCCGCCGCACCTTGCCCGACTGCAACTGGCACGATCGCGCCTTTGCCCGACACGAGCGAGGCCTCACTCGACTTTACCACGACACCATCGACCTCACGTGCGGTCACCGCGCTCATCTTCAATGATGTTGCTGACGAGGAGGCGTGGGCTGCACGTGTATCAGGCTTTGTGTCCGCAGCAGACGACGCACGCGCTGTCGTGAACTCCGCGTCAGGCTGCGACGGCGAGCGCTCTTTGCTGTCCGGCTTTTCCCTTTGTGCAGCTGGCACAGCGGCTGATGTCGCGGCAGACCTCGCTTGAGGCACCGCCTCGCTCGGCGCAGCCGCTTCGCCCTTTGGCCTCGCCGCAGCAGAAACGGTCAGAGCCTTGGCGTCAATCGCATCGAGCGAAGTGCCGCGCGCCGCAAGTTCGGCAAGCTTATCTGCGATCAGACCGCCGTCAGTCGATTGAGGCGCCTCCACCGGAACACGCCACTCGAACACATCGAGCTGACTGGTCACCGGCGACACCGGTGCCCAGGTCTCCGATACCACCCCGTCCGCCGTCCAGGCCGGATCGCGCGCAGCATTGACGGAGCGAGCCAGCCACTCGCGGACACGGCCGGCGTCACCATTCTCCTCGGCCTCGATGCGAGCCATCAGCGTGGCCACACGTCGAGAGAGCCTCTCGCCGAGGAAGGGCTCCAGTGCACCGCGCGCAACGTCGAACGCGCGTGCATCGATCGCCGCACGGGCTACCGCGATTGCACTTTCGACAGAATTCTGCTGCAGCCCCGCAAGCTGCCGCGCGCGATCGAGCCGGTCTCGCGGACTGTCGCCGACGCGGGCATAGGAGTAAGCCTCCGCCAGATCCGGATGCGGCGACTTCATCCATGTCTTTTGCAGCACCTTCGCTGCCTTCGGAGTGTTGCCGCGCGAAGCCAGGATACGCCCGGCAATCGCTGCTGCGGGCACCAGGCTGGGCGCCAGGTTGTGCGCTTCCAGAGCCCAGCTCAAAGCGCGATCGGAATCGTGATCCTCGGCCTTTTGGGCCTGCGCAGTCAGCAAGACCGCACGCCTGCGATCGCCAATCTCCTTTTCGACATGACCGTTCTTCTTGGCCGCAGCAAGCGTAGCGAGCGCACCCTCCCAGTCCGAAGCCTTGCACTGCAAGTCGAACAGCGCCTCCGAAGACCAGCCGAGTTTCGGATTGAGCGCCAACGCCCGTTCGGCGAACTGACGTGCGGCGATCAGCTCGCCTTCGCGCTGCGCCTCCAGGAACAAACCGCGCAATCCCAGCTGCTCGGTGTCGGGCTGCGCCAGCATGGCCTCGAAGATGCGCCGCGTCGTGGTCTTGTCGCCGGCCAGCTGTGCCGCCTGAGCCCGCAACAGATGCGTCAGCGGCTCGTTCGGCAAGGACTTGCGCGCCTGCACGGCACAGCGCATGGCGTTCGCGCGATCGCCGGCACCAATCGCAATGATGCCGGAGGATAGAGCGTCAAGCCCGCGCTTCTGCCGGCGCCGGTAGAAGTAGTTGCCCACGGTTGCCGGGCTCGTCAAGATCGTGCGCACCAGCGACCACAGCAGGATCGCGACGCCAACGAGGAACGTCAGTGCCACCACCGCGTAGTAGACGGTGATCTCGCCTTCGTAGCCTTCCCAATTGAAGACGATCTGGCCTGGCCGATCCGCAAGCCACGAAAAGCCTATCGCGACGACAGCAATGCCGACCAGGAACAGGATGAGACGCAGCATCTTGAGGGACCTCGTTATTGGATTGCCGCAGCCGGCTGAGCCGCGCCACCGAGCGATGATTTGAGCTGGCCTTCAATCTGCTTGAGCGCTACATCGACGGCACCACGCGCGGCCACCAGGCGCATGAATTCCGTTGCGGGCGCCTTGGCCTTGTCGGGCAGCTTCTGCGCGAGAGACTGGAAATCGACGATTCGGCCCTCCTCGAGCGCGATGCCCATCCGCCCGACCACGGCCTCGACGCTGGTGTCGCCGGCTTCATGCTTGACCTTGCGAACCTTGACCACCGACTTGGCTCCCGACAACAGGCGGTCGAGCACGCCCCCCTCGCCAGTATCCTCGGCGGCTGCGATGATGCCATGCGCCAGCGGCTTGAAGCCCGACTGCAGCGCAGTAAGCGTCGGCACGCCTTCCGCCTTGTATTGTTCGAGTGTCGCTAGATCCACCTTGCCGCCCGCCGACTTCTTCACCTGGGCCAGTTCCTCCGCGAATCCGAGTCCGCGATCGATGACGCGCTTCAGGTTCGCCAGCTCCAGCGAAAGCACGATGCGCTCCGCATTGGCCTTGCGGCCCTCTTCCGCCGTCACCACGCTCGCCACGCTCGATTCGAGTGCCGTGATCTTCGCCATCACCGGAGCGACCGCGTGCGATACGTCGTCGGGCTTGGCCGCCGACTTGAAGCGCGCGTCGATGTCGACTTTCATCGCATCAAGCCCGGAGGAAATCTTGCCGGTCTCTTCCTGCACCACATGCAGCGTTTCGCTGAAGCGCTGATTGTCGGCCTTCAGCGCCTCGATGCGTTGGCCGATCCGCACGGCATCCGTCTTGACGTCGGCGAGTTCGCGATCGATGCGTTGCGTCCCCGAACGGGCCGCCTCGGCCGCCTCGGCTGCCTTGCCCATACGGGAATCGAGATCCGCACTGACACCCTTGCGCAAGGCATCGATCTGATTGGCGATAGTCGATTCGAGATCCCTGATCTTGCCGGTCACCGCCGCAAGCTCCGGCAACGCGCCTGCCGCGCTGCCGCTGTTGCTGGCCTGCGACATGAGCGCCAGCTGCTCCTCGAGCTTGGCGATGCGCGGATCAGGCACCGCTGCCTGCGACGCGGGCGGCGGCGTTGCCGCTACCTTCTCCTTGAGAACGTCCGCATCCGACCTCAACTGCGAATGATCTTCGCCGAGCTTTGCCACGCGCTCCTTGATTTGTTCCAGCTCCGCGACACGCTGGCTCATACCGTCCAGCGCGGCCGTCAGCTTTGCACCGACACCGGCTTGCACTTGCGACTTCGCTGCGCTCTCCAGCGATGCGAGACGCTGCGAGAGTTGCTCCGTCACCTCGGTGTTGGACGGACGCAACGGTAAGCCAAGTTGCGGCGCAATCGTGTCGGCACCGAGCAGCGCAAGGAACCCGCCGATCAATCCGGCAACCGTGTGCGAAACGAACCGGCCAAATCCTCCGCCTGACGTCATCTGCTGCGGCGGTGGCAAGCTGCCAGCCGATGGAGCAGCCATGTCCTTTGCTGCAGCCACGTCCAGCGGATCCTTCGCGCCCGCATCGATCTTTACTGAATCTTTCGCTGCGGTCTGGGCAGCGGCAGCGGTTTGACCCGTCGCGGACTGACCGGCAGCAGCGCTCGCCCCAGTCTTCGCTTCGGCGCTGGCCGTCGATGTCGATTGACCAGCCGCTGCCTTGGCCGCCGCCGCCCGCTGTTCGGGCGTCTTGATCTCGACTGCCTTCAGGTCAAGCGTTGCGTGGGGCCGCTTCGGCTCACCTTGGCGCAACGGATCCTTCTTCTGATCATCGCGATTGTCGTTGGACATGGGACTTCGGAACCCTCCACGCTACGCCACCCGAACGAACGATCGTGCAACTCAGCCCAAAGCGTGAGCATCGTTCGCCATGCTGCTTTGTTTTGGCTTATTTCTCCGCAGGCGACATCGGCCCCGATTGTGCAGCCAGTCGGCGGATAAGTGCAACCATTTCTTCGATATTCGGCTTTGCGGCGACTTTCACACGGTCGGCCCCGGTGGCCGCCACGATATCGGCTATGCCTTGCGAAAGACAAAGAAATGTCGCGTGACTTGCATCTGCCGCCAGACCCGCTGCAGCCGCCAGATCGACGAAGGTTTGAGCAGTAAGAGGCGACATCAAGACGATGCCGTCATAGCGACGCCCAGCCAGCGCATCGATCACCGTTTGCGGCAAATGGCGGACGGGAGCCGACCGGTAGACCGTGTTCCGGCGAAACGGCAGTCCGGCCTCGGCCAACGGTGGTTCCAGATCGAACGAGATCTTGTCTCCGCTCAGATGCACGATCGGACCTGGTGCAGCGGAACCCTTCGCGGCTGCCGGCGCGATCTTCTCCAGCCATGCCCTTACGATCAGCGGCACGAGATCCTTGGCCGTCGCCGGACCGACCGTCACGTCGGTGAACCCCAGCGCCGACGCTGCCGCGCCCGTCCCCTTCCCCACCACCAACAGCGGCCGCGCCAGCAGCTCTCCCAGACATGGCGAGGTTTCCAAAGCCCGCAGCCCATTGCGGCTTGTGACGACGAGCGCCGACGCGCCCACCAATAGTTCCTCGTCCGGGGCATCGACAGTGATCTCCAGGAGCGGCGCGACATCGGCGGAGAGCCCCTCGGCTTCGAGCATCGCTCGCATCGCCGAAGCGTCCGGCTCTGGCCTGGTGATGAGGAGGTGCATCAGCCTGTCGTCGAGAAAAAGCCCGGCCCTGCTTTACCAAGCAGCTCTTGCGCCACGGCATCGCCGATCGCCTCCCCGTCCGCCGCCGCACCGCTTCGCCCCATGGCATGGACGGTTCGCCCATCGGGAGTGAGGATTTCGCCGCGAAAGTGGAGCTGCTGATCGCTGCCCAGTTGCGCAAGACCACCAATCGGCGTGCGGCATGAACCTTCGAGGCGCTTCAGAAACGCACGTTCGGCACGCACGCAGGTTCCCGTCGCAGCATGATGCAACGGCGCGATCAGCGCTGACGTTGCTTGATCGGCTGAGCGGATCTCGATGCCGATCGCCGCTTGTGCAACAGCCGGCAGCATTTCCTCGACCGGCACGGCACGCGTAACACGCTCCGCCAAGCCGAGCCTGTTCAGTCCCGCACAGGCCAGGAATGTTGCATCAGCCACGCCTTCTTCGAGCTTCCTGAGCCGCGTTTGCACGTTGCCGCGGAATCCCACCACCTTGAGATCGGGCCGCAACCGCTGTACCTGTGCCTGCCGCCTCAGCGACGAGGTGCCGACAATGGCACCTGCCGGCATCTCGGCAAGCGACGCGTATCGCAAGCTGATGAAGGCATCGCGCACATCCTCGCGTTCCAGCACTGCGCCGAGCTCGAGGCCATCCGGCAGCTCGGTCTGCATGTCCTTCATGGAATGCACGGCAAGATCGATCTGACGAGCAATCAGCGCGTCCTCGATCTCCTTCGTGAAGAGCCCCTTGCCGCCCACTTCCGCCAGCGGCCGGTCAAGGATCTGGTCACCCGTCGTCTTGATGATGACGATCTCGAAGTCGTTCTCGGGACGCCCGTGCGCCGCCATCAACCGCGACCGGACCTCATGGGCCTGGGCCAGCGCCAATGGCGAACCGCGCGTACCGATGCGAATGGGGGAGGATGCTTGCAAGCTGGAGGCTCCGGATGCTAGGGCGACCTCAGAAAATGGCATCTCACAGGATGCCCGCCGCGATCGCGCGCATTAATGCCGCCTCCGGCCGCCGAACGCAAATGGAGCCTGCGCCGAGCCGGACCGGGCCAACAGTTGAAGCCAGGGTCTTATGACGCCGCCTAGCCCAAGTTCGACGCCACCGGCCCCTCGAGCCTGCAGTGCGCAGCACGCGAAGCCGGGAGAATTCCTGGTGCTGGGCATCGAGACCAGCTGCGACGAAACCGCTGCCGCAGTCGTTCTCCGCCAGCCCGACGGCCAGGGCCGTATCCTCGCAAACATCGTCAGGTCGCAGTGGGAGAAGCATCGCGCCTACGGCGGCGTCGTCCCCGAAATCGCCGCCCGCGCCCACGTCGAATGCCTCGACCAGTTGATCCTCGAGGCCATGGCGACGGCTGGCGTCTTCTTCGCTGACCTCGACGCAGTTGCCGCCACCGCAGGCCCCGGCCTGATTGGCGGCCTGATGGTCGGCCTCGTCACCGGAAAGATGCTGGCGCTCGAGCACGGCAAGCCGCTCATCGCCGTCAATCACCTGGAGGCCCACGCACTGACCGCAGGTCTCACCGACGGACTTGCCCCCCCCTACCTGCTTCTGCTCGTCTCCGGCGGACACACACAGCTGCTGCTTGTCGAGAATGTCGGCCAATACCGCCGCTTGGGCTCCACCATCGATGATGCACTCGGCGAAGCCTTCGACAAGACGGCCAAGCTGCTTGGCCTGCCGATGCCGGGCGGCCCTTCGGTTGAGGCCACAGCCGCGCGCGGCGACGCCAAGCGCTTCGCATTACCGCGACCGATGCTGGGCCGCGCCGAGCCGCATTTCTCATTTGCGGGACTGAAGACCGCCGTCCGTCACGCTGCGCAGGCCATCGCGCCACTTAAGGATCAGGACGTTGCTGATCTCTGCGCCAGCTTCCAGGCCGCCGTCATCGAAACCGTCGTCGATCGCACCCGCCGCGCCATCCAGCTTGCGGGTGAGGCCGATCCAGAAAGCCGCTGTCGCCATCTGGTTGTCGCCGGCGGCGTCGCCGCCAATCAAATGCTCCGCCAGGCCCTGGAGAGGCTTGCCGCTGAACTGCGCTTTGAATTCCACGCGCCGCCCCTCGCGTTGTGTGGTGATAACGCAGCTATGATCGCCTGGGCCGGCGCTGAACGTCTCTTACGCGGCCTTGTTGACGGTCTCGACGCCCCGGTGCGCCCGCGTTGGCCGCTCGATGCAGCAGCCGTTCCGGCGCTCGGTGCTGGTCTCAAGGGCGCCAAGGCCTGAGAACCACCGCCTTGCCCCTGCTTGCACTGGCAGTGCTTCGTGCTAGACACGACAAAAAGCGGAGATCGAGGCAACGGAGCTCATGCAGCTGCAAAGCATTGGCGTGATTGGCGGCGGCGCCTGGGGAACGGCACTCGCGCAGACCCTGCGGCTGGCTGGGCGCGATGTCTTGCTCTGGGCTCGCGAGGACGAGGTTGTCACCGACATCAACACGCGGCACGTCAACGCCGCGTTCCTGCCAGGCATTCCGCTCGATGCGGCACTGCGCGCAACCACCAGCCTCGCAGACCTGTCCTGCACCGATGCCATTCTCATGGTGGCTCCGGCCCAGCACGTGCGCGCGGTCGCACGACAATTGAAGCCTCATCTCAAATCCCACCAGCCCATCGTCAATTGTGCCAAGGGCATCGAGCGCGAGACTGGCAAGGTGATGGGCCAGGTGCTGGCCGAATCGCTACCCGACTCCGTGGTCGCCGCGCTGTCGGGCCCGAGCTTCGCTGCCGACGTCGCCCGCGGCTTGCCGACCGCGCTTACCATCGCCTGCGATCGCGAGGACATGGGCCGCACCCTCGCCGAAACGCTGGGCTACCGCCACTTCCGCCTCTACTGGTCGCGCGATCGCCTTGGCGTCGAGATCGGCGGCGCCGTCAAGAACGTGCTCGCGATCGCCGCCGGCATCGTCGCCGGCAAGATGTTGGGCGCAAGCGCCCATGCCGCCCTGGTCGCCCGCGGCTTTGCCGAGCTGCGCCGCTTTGGCGCCGCCTATGGCGCGGAGCCCGAAACGCTGATGGGATTGTCTGGACTGGGCGACCTGATCCTCACCTGCGGCAGCCCGCAGTCACGCAACATGAGTCTCGGCCGCGCCCTGGGCGAGGGCCGCACTTTGGATGAAATCCTCGGCGCACGGCGCGCCGTGACGGAAGGTGTGTGGACCGCTGCAGCCGTGGTCAAGCTGGCCCGCGCCAAGAACATCGAGATGCCGATCGCCGAAGCCGTGCACGCGATCGTCGAAGGCCATGCCCGCGTCGACGACGCCATCGCCGCGCTTCTCTCCCGCCCCTTCAAGGCCGAGGCCTGAGCAGGCAGCTCCAACGCTGATATAAGTGATCCAGCTTGTTGGATGGTCATGTCTGCGCGTGTTAGTCCTGCTGCAAGAGCAGGAGGCAAGCCAAAACAATGAACCTGGACGACGCGCACCGAATGACGTGGCGCGAGCTACTCCGCCAGCTTGGCGGTACCCGGCTTCCGCTATGGGCCGTTGTGGTGCTGGTCGCCGGGCTTGTTCTGGCCGGTCGGCTTCCGCTGTCATGGGCAATGATCGTGATGGCCGCAATCGCGGCTTGGAGCGCGCGTGAGTTGAGGCAAGTCGCGCCATCGGCGAAGGAAGATATCAGGCCGCATGAGAGCGTATCCGGTCTGCCACAAGCCTATTGGAACGAACTTGCCGGTGCCGTTCCGGATCCGACACTGCTCATCGATCACCGGAAGATTATCCTTGCCGCCAACGCCAGGTCGCGATCGTTAATGGAAGTTGCAGTTGGCCAGGGCATCGCCCAGCTGCGGTTTCCAGCACTTCTCGAGGCGGCGGAAAGGGCGCTCAACCTGCAGCAAGCCACAAACTTCGACTTGCAGACTTCCGTGCCGGTCGAGCGTCATTTCGCAGGCACCGCGACGCCATTGCCTGCGTCAGCCCCCGACACACCAGCCCTGCTCATCGTCCTGCGCGACCGCACCGAGGTCGAGCAGCTGGCCGAGATGCGGGCCGACTTCGTCGCCAACGCCAGCCATGAGCTGCGTACGCCACTCGCCTCGCTGAAGGGCTTCATCGAGACGCTGCAAGGAGCCGCCAAGGACGATCCAATTGCACGCGAACGGTTTCTCGGCATCATGCAGGAGCAGGCCGGCCGCATGTCGCGGCTGATCGACGACCTGCTGTCGCTGTCTCGGATCGAGATGAGCGAGCACGTCGTACCGAACGCGGTTGTCGATGTGGCCGAAATCGCCGGAAGCACGGCCACGGCCATGCAGCCGATCGCCGCCGAGAGCGGGCGACACTTGACGATCAGCTTGTTGGCTCAACCGGCCCTTGTCGTCGGTGATCGGGATCAACTCGCCCAAGTCCTGCAGAACCTGATCCAGAACGCGATCAAGTACGGGGGCACACACGGAACCGTCGCTGTAACTGTGCGGAGGGCGGGCGAGCGAATTGCAGTGATCGTTGCCGACGACGGCATCGGCATCTCAGCGGAGCACCTTCCGCGGTTGACCGAGCGCTTCTATCGCGTCAGCGCCAAGGAGAGCCGCGAGCGCGGCGGTACCGGCCTCGGGCTCGCCATCGTCAAACACATCGTCAATCGGCACCGAGGCGAGTTGAAGATCGAATCGGAACTCGGCAAAGGCTCGACGTTCTCGGTTGTGCTGCCGACGGCATCCGCTCCGGATAATTTCCAATGATTCAATAGATTGATCTGTCACACACCTGTTGCATTAGCCCGCTAGAAGGGCAGCGTCGAAGATCGGATCCCAAGACGCAAGGCGCGGTGGCACGGGGCCACTGCGGACAACAGGAGAAGCCCAATGAGAGCTAAGACTCTTGTCGCCGGCACGCTGTCGCTGGCATCCCTGGCGACCACAGCCGGCACCACGCACGCCCAGACCAAGACCATCACGATCGACGGCTCCTCGACCGTGTTCCCCATCATGGAAGCGATCGCCGAGGAATTTCAGAAGGCGACCAGGGGACAGACCCGCGTCACTGTCGGAATCTCGGGCACCGGCGGCGGCTTCAAGAAGTTCTGTCGCGGCGAGACCGACATCTCGAACGGCTCGCGGCCGATCCTGAAAGAGGAGATCGAGGCATGCAAGAAGGCCGGCATTGGCTTCTACGAACTGCCCCTGGCGTTCGACGCGCTGACCGTTGTCGTGCACCCTTCCAACAGGCTCGAATGCATCACGATCGCGGAACTCAAGACCATTTGGGAGCCGTCGGCGCAGGGCAAAGTGAACAGCTGGAAGGATGTGAACCCGGCCTGGGAGGACAAGCCGCTGAAACTGTTCGGCGCCGGCGCTGACAGCGGCACGTTCGACTATTTCACTGAGGCGACCGTCGGCAAGGCGAAGTCGAGCCGCGGCGACTACACGGCGAGCGAGGACGACAACGTGCTGGTCAAGGGCGTTGCCGGCGATGCGGGCGCGCTCGGCTACTTCGGCTTCGCCTACTACGCCGGCAACCCCGAAGGCCTCAAGGCGCTAGCAATCGACTGGGGCAAGGGCCAGGGCTGCGTGAAGCCAACCCTCGAGAACGTTGCGGCAGGCACCTACAATCCTATGTCGCGCCCGCTGTTCGCCTACGTCTCCGACAAGGCAGCGCAGAAGCCCGAGGTGCAAAGTCTCGTCGAGTTCATCATGACCAAGGGGCCAGCGCTGATCAAGGAGGTCAAGTATCTGACGCTGCCGGAGAAGTACTACGGCCCGGCGCTTGAGCGCTTTACCAAGCGCGAAGCCGGCTCGGCCTTCGGCGGGGTACCTGAAGTAGGGGTCACTGTGGGCGACATCCTCCAGAAAAAGCCAGTGATGTAGGCGCCACGGCCTATTGGACATCGACTCTCGCAATCCGCTCGCTCCCTATTCGCAGGATTGGCCACAGACGTGATAGCGCAACTATGCAGCCCGGTCGCATCCCTGCACTACATGTGGAGACAGACGCATGGCGTCACGCTTGACATCACAACAGCGACAGAGGCAGCGGTTGCGGGAGCGCATCATTATCGGTGCGTTCACCCTTGCAGCCGCCTCCTCCGTTCTCGTGACGATCGGCATCGTGGCGACACTGGTGATCGAATCCGCCGCCTTCTTCAGGCATGTGTCGCTGCTTGCGTTCCTGACGGACACCGTTTGGACGCCACTGTTTGCAGATCCGCGCTACGGCGTGCTGCCGCTGCTGACAGGAACGCTGCTGTCGACGATCGTCGCGCTAACCGTTGCAGCGCCGCTCGGGCTCGCCGTCGCACTCTGGCTGAGTGAGTTCGCGAGCCCCCGCACCCGCGAAATTGTCAAGCCGACGCTGGAGTTGCTTTCCGGCGTGCCGACCGTCGTCTACGGCTTCTTCGCGCTTCTGTTCGTGACGCCGCTGCTGCAGAAGACAATCTTGCCGAGCCTGCCTGGCTTCAACATTCTCTCCGCCGGTATCGTCATCGGCATCATGATCCTACCGTATATCGCATCGCTCGGCGAGGATGCCATGCGAGCCGTGCCGCAGAACCTGCGTGACGGCTCGCTGGCACTTGGCGCAACGAAGTTCGAGACGGCGGTGGGCGTCGTCTTGCCGGCGGCCTTCTCGGGGCTGGCTGCAGCCTTCATCCTGGCGCTCTCGCGCGCGGTCGGCGAGACCATGGTGGTCGCCATCGCTGCTGGCCAGCAGCCCAACCTGACGCTCGACCCGCGGGAGCCCGCGGCGACGATCACGGCCTACATCGTGCAGGTCGCCCTCGGCGATCTGCCGCACGGCTCGATCGGCTATCAGTCGATCTTCGCGGTAGGCATAGTGCTGTTCCTCATGACGCTCGCCTTCAACATCCTGGCGTTCTGGCTGCGCCGCCGTTTCCGGGAGGCCTATTGATGGCGACCAGCACACCAAACGAATTCATTTCCGCAGCCGATCGTGTGCAAGCGACGCGGGTCCGCAATTCCCGACGTCGCAGGCTAGAAGGCGCATTCCAAGTCGCCGGGATCGTCGCCACCGGCATCGCGCTCGCGGCGCTCGCAGCCCTCGTCATCGATCTTGCGATCGCCGGCTGGCCGCGGTTCACCTGGGATTTCATCACGAGCTTTCCGTCGCGGCGCGCAAGCCAGGCCGGCATTCTCGCCGCGTGGGTGGGCTCGTTGCTGGTGATCCTAGTCACGGCGCTGGTCGCCGTTCCACTCGGCATCGGCGCCGGCATCTACCTCGAGGAATATGCGCCTCGAAATCGCTGGACGGACATCATCGAGATCAACGTCTCGAACCTCGCTGGCGTGCCGTCGATCATCTATGGCCTGCTCGCGCTCGGCCTTTTCGTCTACGGCCTGGGCACCGGTCGCTCGATCTTCACTGCTGGCATGACACTCGCGCTGCTGATCCTGCCTATCATAATCGTATCGACGCGTGAGGCGATCCGTGCCGTGCCGCAATCGTTGCGCGAAGCCGCCCTCGGCCTCGGCGCGACCGACTGGCAGGTGATGCGCGACCATGTGCTGCCGGCCGCCAGCCCCGGAATCATCACCGGCGTCATCATCGGCGTCAGCCGCGCGCTCGGCGAGACCGCGCCGCTGATCACCATTGGCGCACTGACGTTCATTGCCTTCCTGCCCGAAGCGCCGCTGCAAGTGTCGTATCCCTTCGTCAATTTCCGCTGGTTGTGGGACGGCTTCACGGTGTTGCCGATCCAGGCCTTCAACTGGGTCTCACGCCCCGGCCGGGATTTCGAGGCCAATGCAGCCGCGGCAAGCCTCGTACTGCTCGCGCTGACTCTGGGGCTCAATGGCCTTGCAATCTGGTTGCGCGCCCGACTGCGGCGCAAGCTCAAATGGTAGAGGATGATATGTTGGATATGATCCTTGCTGGTCGGCGCGAGGCGCCCATGCATGGTACAATCATGGCTTTCGACGCAAAGAGCGACATCGACGTGCATTCTGACAGGTCAAGCGGCATCGACAACGTCGCGCCGAAAATCCGCGCGCGCGGCATCAACGTGCACTACGGTTCCAAGCAGGCGCTTCAAGACGTCGATGTCGATATCCCCTCCAATGCCGTGACCGCATTCATCGGCCCCTCCGGTTGCGGCAAGTCCACGTTCCTGCGCTGCATCAACCGTATGAACGATACGATCGAAGGGTGCCGCGTCGCCGGAACTCTGACGATCGATGGCGCCGACATCTATGCGCCCGGTGTCGATCCGGTCGAGTTACGCTCGCGCGTCGGCATGGTGTTCCAGAAACCGAACCCGTTCCCGAAGTCGATCTTCGACAATGTCGCCTACGGGCCACGCATTCATGGACTTGCACAAGCACGAGGCGAACTGGAAGCCATCGTCGCGACAAGTTTGGAGAAGGCCGGCCTCTGGGACGAGGTCAAGGACCGTCTCGGCGATCCGGCCACGGGGCTATCGGGCGGACAGCAGCAGCGGCTATGCATCGCACGTGCCATTGCCGTCGATCCAGAAATCATCCTCATGGACGAGCCGTGCTCGGCGCTCGATCCGATTGCCACGGCGCGCATCGAAGAGCTGATCGAGGAACTGCGCCAGCACTACTGCATCGTCATCGTGACGCATTCGTTTGCCCAGGCCGCGCGCGTGTCGCAACGGACCGCGTTCTTCCACCTTGGTCAACTCGTCGAGGAAGGGCCCACCGAGCAGATCTTCTCCACGCCGCGCGACCAGCGCACACAGGACTACATCACCGGCCGCTTCGGTTGATCTTGAACGGAACCGACCATGCCAGGACATATCGTCAAATCCTATGACACCGAATTCTCCGAGCTCGATCGCATAACGGCCGAGATGGGCGGCCTCGCCGAGGCGCAACTCGCCAGCGCCATTGCCGCTCTGACACGCCGCGATCCAGCACTCGCCGAGAAGGCAATCGCCTCGGACAAGCGCATCGACGCGCTCGAACGGCAGTTGCAGGAGCGCGCGATCCATATGATCGCCAAGCGCCAACCAATGGCCAACGACCTGCGTCACATCATGACAGTGCTCAAGATCGCCGGCGACCTCGAACGCGTCGGCGATTTGGCCAAGAACATCGCCAAGCGAGCGCTCGCGGTAAGTGCCGAGACGCAACCGCGGCAGATCATGGCCGGAATGGGTCACATGGCCGAGCTTGCACATCGCCAGCTCAAGGACGTGCTCGACGCGTTCAGCGCCCGCGACGATGCCAAGGCTCTCGCGGTCTGGCACAGCGATGCCGGTCTCGACGCGCTCTACAACAGCGCATTTCGCGAGCTCTTGACCTATATGATGGAGGACCCGCGCAACATCGGCCTGTGCACCCACCTTTTGTTCGGCGCCAAGAATTTGGAGCGGATCGGTGATCACACGACCAACATGGCCGAGAACGTCCACTATCTCGTGACGGGCGAGACGCTCGCCGACGACCGCCCCAAAGGCGACGACACGAGCTGCGTCCTGATCACAAAGCCCTCGGCGTGATGCCATGCCCGCCCGCATCCTGATCGTCGAAGACGACGCCGCGCTCGTCACCCTGCTGCGCTACAATCTGGAGAGCGCGGGTTACGTCGTGACCAAGGCGACCTCGGCGGAAGACGGTGGGTTGGAACTTGCTGCAGCTCACTACGACCTGCTCATCCTCGATTGGATGCTGCCCGATCAATCCGGCATCGACTTTTGCGCACGGCTGCGTCGCTCGGGCGCTCACTCTGGCCTACCAATCCTGATGCTCACGGCGCGTGGCGAGGAGGCTGATCGCGTGCGCGGCCTAAAGACCGGCGCTGACGACTACGTGGTCAAGCCATTCTCGGTGCCGGAACTGATGGCCCGCGTCACCGCGCTGTTGCGTCGCGCCTCGCCAGAGCGCATGAGCGACACCCTCGTCCACGGCGACTTGACGCTCGACCGCGCCGCTCATCGTGTAACACGTGGCGCTCGCGCTATCGATCTCGGTCCGACCGAGTATCGGCTGCTCGAAACACTGCTCGAAAGTCCAAGCCGCGTTCTCTCGCGCGCCCAGCTCATCGACCGCTTCTGGGGCTCGGCGACCTAAATCGACGACCGCACCGTCGACGTCCACATCGGCCGCCTGCGCAAGGCCCTGATCCGCGGCACCGAGCCCGACCCGATCCGCACGGTGAGAGGCGCGGGCTACTCGCTCTCGCCGGACCACGAGTAACGAAGCGAACGAAACAAGATTTCGTGGTTCGCGAGGTCCACCAGGACTTGTTCGCTATTATTGGAATCGCGAACGCGCCCCAACCTTCTAATTCGAGCATGTCATTCGCGGCTCGACCGCTGCGTGCGTCAGCCAAATATGCCCTATGCAAAGCTATCCTCAGCTGCCCGCGACCGACTTCGTTCCGGTAGGTGAGCGCTGGAAGTCGAGCCTTCGCCACGCAATGCCTTTTCCCGATGGTGATGCTCCGCCAACTCGATCTCCACTTTTCGTCACTCGACGAGCGTCATGATGCGCAACCCCCAGCCACACCGTGCCGAATGCAAGGTCGGGCCGATGCAGGCTGTTCGGGTCCTTGTGCAGCAGGAATCGGAGATCCGCTGCAGGACGATGTGAGATTGAAATTTCGAGATAGATGAAGGCAGACAGGGATGACGAATTGCAACTTGATTAGCCTACGTGCGAACAGGAGGAATATCTCGGTCTGCGCCAATCAGAGTCCGGCGATGCGCACGAACAAGGCGTTCGCATCCTCCAGCGCGCCGGATTGCGCATTCCGCACGTGTGCTCGTGCTGCGGGATCGAACTTCGCCAGGTCCTCTCTGATCCAGGATTCGAGGACGTCGATGCGCGGTCCCTTGCCCAATTCAGGTCTCGTATTCTTGCGCTGAAGAAGGTCCAAGATGGAACTGCGAATATCCGTTGAAATTCTCGCACCGTCCAACAGCCGCTGCAGGTTCATCGGCGGGAGTGCTTTTCTGTCGTAAATCCATCGCAGGGCGAGCAACGGCCGGATGGCGTAGAAATAGCGTTTGAGCTTGACCTCGGAATCCGCACCACCCGAGAGCTGCCCGCTCGCGATGCTGTGATAGGCGTGTGCCAGAACCTCGAGATCGGCATGCTGTTCGAACAGGGCGCGAGCGGCGGGCGCAAACACATTATCGTCGAAATAAACCACCGGCGACGTCAGCCATTCGTAAAACGCCGGGTTCGATTTGAGAAAAAGCCGCAAGGCCTTCCTCAAGTCCCACCCGGCGAGATCGACGAGGTGCGAATCGAGCGGCCGCTCAATCACGTCGCGGCCCTCCGCAATGGAAAGATACCATTCGTGCGGATGCGCGTAGATGAATCGGACGTCATAGTCGCTGTCGGGAGACTCGAAACCCCAGGCACGACTCCCCGACTCCGCGGCAAAGAGAATGCGTACACCCTCTTCGCGTGCGACAGTGCCGAGCAATGCGCGGATGTGCGCCATCATCTCCGGCGCTACGGTGGTGCAATCGTCGATCATGCCGGCACTCACTATCACGCCTCCACCGAGATCCGCCAGCGATCCCTCCCTTCTTCCTTGAGTTCGATGGAAATCGGCAGAAATTTCCCGATGATCTCGACGTTCGTGCGCGTGTGCGCCGTCGGGTGCACAGTCAGAAACGCACCCCCACCAGCCAGCGCCATCGGCAGGAGCAGCTGATCGGCGAGATGCGGACCGACCGGCACGCCTGCTGCCAGATAGGCGCGCACTTCATCAACCACGTTCGCAGCGACAGTCTCAGCTGACACTTCGCGTTCGCCGAACCGCGTGAAAATCTCCGTGATGTTTTCCGAGCCGAGTTCCACCTGTACGACGTTTCCCGGGCCATCGGCCTTGACGGCGCGGCAGGTCGCCCGCTCCTTCGGCCAGTTCATGAGGTCGAGCACGGTCGCCGCCTCGCGCTCGGCAACATCGAAGGGAATGTTGGCAACAGCTGCGATCACGTGCGCCGCGGCCGGCGCGCCGCGTTCCACGATCACGATCGGCGCGAGCTTGGCGCACGGTTCGATTTGCACACGCCAGCGCCCGCCGCCGGCGGGATAGAACCCGTGCCGCTCGAGACGCGCTTCGACCTTGGCTCCCATGCGCGCAAGGAGCGGGAGCACAACGCGGTCGATATAGTCGAACGTCGGCGCAAAGGGATTGTGCGTTCCGCCCGAAAGCTCGATTGCCGACGGTTCCTTTGCGGAGAGCAGCGCAAACAAGACTGTCTGGAAGACGAGCGCGGTCGAGCCCGCCGACCCCACGGCAAACGTGTACGCTCCGCCCTTGATCGCACGCGGAGTAAACGTCAGCGCGCGGGAGCCCAGATGCACGCCCGCGACATCGGCCGAAGTGATTGCCTGAGCCGCCTGGACGCACGTCAAATGCTGGCGCAGAAGCCCGGGCTTCCGGCGCCCCGCGCGAATTTTCTCGATCGCGAACGGTTCGCCCGTGATCATCGACAGCGTCAGCGCCGTGCGCAGCATTTGCCCGCCGCCTTCGCCGCGGCTACCGTCTATTAGAAGCATTTTTCATCCCTTGACGCACACCACCTGGCGTAGCGTATGCACGATCTCCACGAGATCAGCCTGCGCCGCCATCACGGCGTCGATATCCTTGTAGGCCTTCGGCGTTTCGTCGATAACGTCGGCGTCTTTGCGGCATTCGATGCCGGCGGTGTCCCGCGCGTGATCGGCCAGCGTGAACTGCTTCTTCGCCTGCGTGCGCGACATGACGCGGCCGGCACCGTGCGAGCACGAGCAGAAGCTCTCGCGATTGCCCTTGCCGCGCACGATGAACGAGCGTGCACCCATCGAGCCCGGGATGATGCCCATCACGCCCTCCGCCGCGCGCACGGCGCCCTTGCGGGTGACGAGAATGTCGTGCCCAAAGTGATTTTCCCGCGCCACGTAGTTGTGGTGGCAGTTCACCGCCTCGGCGCCGATCTGGAACGGCGGCAGATGCTCGCGAAGCACGCGCAGGATCGCGTCCATCATCGCCTGCCGGTTTTCCCATGCGTAGTCCTGCGCCCACATCAGCGCCTCGAAGTAATCGACGAAGTGCTCCGTGCCTTCCGAGAGGTACGCGAGGTCCTTGTCGGGGAGGTTGATGAAGTGGGTCTTCATGTCTTCCCGCGCCAACTCGATGAAATACTGTCCGATCATGTTGCCTGGCCCGCGGGAGCCCGAATGCAGCATCACCCACACGGCATCGTTCTGATCGAGGCAGAGTTCGATGAAGTGATTGCCCGTGCCGAGCGAGCCGAGCTGATGTGCGGGCCGCTTGTGCGCGATCTTCGGGTGCTTTTCCAGGATGCGGGCGTAGCGCTCTTCGAGCGCGCGCCAGCGCGTGCCGATCGAGTTTGGCACGATCTCCCAGCCGCCTTTCAACGAGCGCCCCGGCGTCGTGATGAACCCGTGCGGAACCGCGCGCTCGATATCAGAGCGGATCGCAGCGAGGTTGTCGGGCAGGTGCTTCGCGGAAAGCGTCAGTTGCCACGCCATCATTCCGCAGCCGATGTCGACACCGACCGCGGCAGGGATGATCGCACCCTTTGTCGGAATCACGGAGCCCACGGTCGAGCCCATGCCGAAGTGCACGTCGGGCATAACGGCGAGATGCTTGAAAATGAAAGGCATCGTCGCCGTATTCATCAGCTGCTGTGCGGCCTGCGCCTCGACGGGCACGCCGCGCGTCCACATTTTTACAGGCGCGATTCGCTCTCCTGCATGTTGTGCAGGCTCGTGGCGATCGGCAAGAAGCTCGAACGAGTGGCGCATGACAATGTCTCTTCTTTATGCTTCGTCAGTAGACTACGTGGCGGACACCCAAGGCAACGAAAGGGGCGAGAGGCGAGCTCCGGTAATCCGGTGGCGTGCTCCACACGCCAGTGCTCTTAGAGTGGCGGACGTACTCCCGCCGGCATTTGCCCGGAGTGTCCGCCGCGCAGTTCGTAGTCAAAGGGCCGTGACGACGAGAATGATGAAACATCGGCTCATGACTTCGGCCGAAGCCTCCGTCAATCGCCACCTGCTCTACCACTGAGCTACGGTATCCCTTGCGGAATACCGGCAGGATTCGAACCTGCGACCCGGTCGTTCTGCTACGATGTCGTTTCATCGGCATTCGTCACGGCTTCTTGGATGCGCGTGGCGACTCTCCCTTCGAAGAGCCGGTCACCGCGTGCAGTGTTCTGCTTCAAGTCCTGGCGACGAGGTTGTGTTTCACGAGACCCAACATTCTTGGCAATGTAGTCGCGCGAGGCATTCGCCAGGTTCATTCCATTCCGTTTTGTTCAAGTGCAACTGGTGGAGGTGACGGGGGTCGAACCCGCGACGGGCACGGAACCGGGACGTTACTCCCGGCCGATCCTCGGTTTGAAATGCGCTTCCCTACTCGGCCCTCTCTGGCTGTTTCGGTGCAACTGCAAAGACACCTCGGTTCGCTTTCGTCCGTGCCTGGAAGTCAATCCGCCGGTTTTCAATCATACTTTTCCCGGTACCCGCGCCTTTCCAGGTGAGCACCCCCTTCAGTTGCATGTTCAGTTCAAGAGCCGGGGGGACGAGTTCGTGGCGCCCGAGACGTTCTCGGTTTCAGCGAATGTAGTCCCAGGCAGGCATTCCCCCCGGTGTTTCCAATTGCGCACAGCGACTCCGCTCCGCAGAGCCGACCGCTGTGCGCGGCATTCTAAAGCGCGATCTTCTCGATCTCGCCGACCCAATGCGCCGGCCCGAGCTTGCCCGAGGCGAACGCCTCGATCACCTCGAACACGGCATCCGAGAAGCCGCCGACGTTCAACACGTCCTCGCGCTCGGGCGCCTGCGTCGTGCCGTAGGGCTGGATGTCGATGCAGACGAGCTTGGCGTGCGGGTTGCGCGCCTTGATCTTCGTCCACTCCGTCATCACCCCCGTGCGATCGGCCGTCCGCGCATCCATCCAGGACTGGTTGTCCGAGATGAAAACCGCGAGGTCGACTTTAGCCCGCTCGGCGTTGAGCTTGGCGAGCGGCGCCGAGCAATCCGTTCCGCCACCGCAGATCGCGGCAAGCTTTGCGGCGTTCGTCATCACCGTATCGCGCGGGTTCACATGCACATTGACGACGCGGCTCTCGAAGGGAAGAACGCGCGCCTGTGCATTAACCCGCAGCATCGCCGCGGCGACCAAAGCCGCAACGTCGATGCAGCGCACGGCCGACGTGGCGCCCTTGCGGTAGCCCGTCACCGGAGACGACATCGATCCCGAAACGTCGGGGCAGATCACGATGTTGCCCGCAACCGCCGGAACGTTGGCGATCGCGATCTCCATCGCGTCCTGCAGCGCCTCGCGCACGATCCCCGGCACGTCGTTGCTGGCGGCCATGTATGCCGTCATCAACTGGTACGGGAAGACGCGCGACTTCCTGATCTCTGCCTCGTCCTTCAGGCGGCCCGCGATCATCTCGGCCATGCCGGAAATCGCGAAAACGCACTGGCGGTCGAACGTGTTGAGATTCATCCGCAGCATCTGCCAGCCGGCCGTCTTGGCGATTGCCGCCCAGTGCTCCGGTGTCAGCTCCAGGCTTGTCAGCATCTGGAACGGCACATCCGGAACCGGGGCCGTGGCATCACGCTTGAAGGCCTCGAACGCGCGCACGACCTCCGGCACAAGAGCAACGTCATACGGCTTGCCGATCACGTAGGCGAAGAGCGCCCGTCGCTCCGCGCTGGCGGGCTTGGGGTGAACCATCTTGATCACGTCGGCGAGCGACGGCGACTGGCCGACCGCCGCCGCCAGGATCTGGCGATCCGTGGCGTTGTTCAGCCAAGCCTCGATCATCCGCTTCGGGCGCGAGCCCAGCGACTTGCGCCCCGCAGCACCCGAGCGCATGATCTGCACGAACGTGCGCAGCATCTTGCCGTTGTCGACGACGCGCGGGAACGCGAGCGAGAAGAGACGAGGATCGATACCCGACAGCACTGCGAGCAGCAGCGCCGGCATGTCCTTCATATTCCCCTTCTTGCGGGCGTAGATCGCGGCTCGAGCGATGAATGCCGGCTCGACCTTGGCGGCAATCTCCAACAGATCGCCAAGCTGAGCCGCACCCGATGCGTAGAACGTCGGCGAGAGCGTGCCCGTCATGGCAAGCTGCGCGAGCTTGACGCGCGGCTTGAGCGCGTAGGCGGGCGCGCCTTCGCGGTTCTTGGCGTTGGGCCGCGCCAGCAACTTGCCGGCGTAGGAACCGAACAGAGTCTTGTTGGCCATGGCGAAACATCCATTTGCAGGAGCCTGATGCCGTCACCATTGCAGACGATGTGCCAGTCCTTCTCGCAGCCCGCCGGTTTCCGTATAAATATCTGTTATTGCAAGATAAAATTAGATTTAGGTACGACTTGCCTCTCGATCATAATCCACAATTTGTATCTGTTGTGATATGAAATTATCTGTTAGTATAAAAAACTATGAAGCGCCGCGTCGTCATCGGCTTTCTTGGAACCACGCTCGATCAGGGCAAGAACCCCGATCGCTGGCAGCGATGGCGGCCGTCGATCGCGCTCTGCCAGCACGACGACTTCCAAATCGATCGCTTCGAGTTATTGCACGGCCGGACGCACACGGCGCTCGCCGAGCGCATCGAAAAAGACATCCGCCAGGTCTCGCCCGCAACCAGGGTCGTGCGGCGGCACATCGAGTTCAAGGATCCCTGGGACTTCGAAGAGGTCTACTCTGCGCTCCACGACTTCGCGCGCGGCTACTCCTTCGATACCGATGCCGAGGACTATCTGGTCCACATCACGACCGGCACGCACGTCGGTCAGATCTGTTGGTTCCTGCTGACCGAGGCTCGACTCATTCCCGGCAGCATTGTGCAGGCTTCGCCGCCAAAGCGCTGGAAGGACGGCGGGGTCGGAACCTACAGCATCATAGACCTCGATCTGTCGCGGTACGACAAGATCGCCACGCGGTTTCGAGCTGAGAAGACGGAAGCAACGGCCTTTCTCAAGTCCGGCATCGACACGCGCAACACTGCATTTAACCGGATGATCGATCGCATCGAGCAGGTTGCCATCCGGTCCAAGGCGCCAATACTGCTCACGGGACCAACGGGCGCAGGAAAGTCCCAACTCGCGCGGCGAATTTTCGAACTTAAGGAGGCGCGTCATCAGCTCAAAGGGTCGTTTGTCGAGGTAAATTGCGCAACTTTGCGCGGCGACAGCGCCATGTCTGCGCTCTTCGGTCACGTCAAGGGCTCCTTTACTGGAGCGATGAACGACCGTCCGGGTCTGCTCAGGGCGGCGAACGGCGGCATTCTGTTTCTCGACGAAATTGGCGAACTCGGACCCGACGAACAGGCGATGATTTTGCGCGCAATCGAGGAGAAGCGCTTCCTGCCCGTTGGTTCAGACAAGGAGGCAACAAGTGACTTCCAACTTATTGCCGGCACGAACCGCGACCTTTCCGCGGCGGTTGCCAAAGGTCAATTCCGCGACGATCTGCTCGCGCGGCTCGACCTTTGGACATTCTCTCTGCCTTGTCTCAAGGACCGGCGCGAGGACATTGAGCCGAATATAGTCTACGAACTTGCAAGGCACGCGCGCGTCAGCGGCGATGCCGTCACCTTCAACAAGGAGGCCCGCGCGCGCTATCTCGACTTCGCGACATCTCCGACGGCGACCTGGACGGCGAACTTCCGCGATCTTGCGGCATCCATCACGCGCATGGCGACGCTCGCACCATCCGGACGCATCAACGAATGGCTGGTCGATGACGAAATCGAGCGGTTGAAGCGCAAGTGGGCCGCAACGGAGCGCAGCAACGATGACGAGCTCTTGGAAAGCCTGCTCGGCGCAGAACAGCTCGAAAGTATCGATCTGTTCGATCGCGTACAGCTGGCGTTCGTGGTCGCAACGTGCCGCACCTCGCGCTCCCTGAGTGACGCAGGCCGCCGCCTGTTTGCCGCCTCTCGAGAGACGAAATCCTCCACCAACGACGCCGACCGCTTGAAGAAATACCTCGCCCGCTTCGGATTGAGCTGGGCACAGCTTTGCGATGAATAGATTTATCAGGCCCGACGCGGGATTGTGTCATTGATCCTCAGTTTCGAATTCGCCGGAAAGTTTTAGCCCTTCGATTCCAGTCGCGCCTGCGGATTTGGTTACTCGCCTCGCACGCTTTCCGGTTTCCTCGCGTAGATGACTGGCCAGTTCGTCCGAGTGTGTAACGATCCAAATGCGGGTTCTTTGCGCGGCGCCTCCGATGAGGCGAGCAAGGGGGGCCATATCGCGGCGATCTACGCCAAAAGGAACCCCGAGAAGCTGGCCAGCAGACGTCCGCGCGATTTGGAATGCTGAATCATGGCATGCGCGCTAATCGGTCTCGCGGCGTCGATTTCATGCCCAGAACGCCGCAGCCTCCGCGGGCAAACGTGATAGCACGTCATCGAACCGGCGATTGTCGACGTGACGGCGCAGCGTTGTGGCGACGACCACGATGCAGTCGTCAGGCGAGAAGTTGTAATCGCCTCGAAGCGACTGCGCTTCCTTCGTCATGACCTCACGACTTGCAAACGCGAACGGCTTCGCATCCGGCTCCCACCCCTCGATCAGAAGCGCGCGCAGCACCGCAGGCAACACTTGGGCGAAGGTCGCCACCTCATGAGGACGAAGCCGCCGCCGGAACACGGTCAGCACCGCCTGCGCGGTTGTGTAGGTCTGATTGGTCGTCACCTGCCCCAATGCATCGCGCGCTTCGATCAGGAATGTATCGAAATCACGCGACGCATGTTTGTATTCTGATGGGATCGTCATCGGCATAACCGCTTCAGCGGTGAACACTGCGTGACACCGCTTCTTTCAAGCTCATCTCAACTCTTCTCAACGTATGCCGGGTCCATGTAGAAGGGTTCCCTGGTGTGGCCATCCGGATCCTCGAACGTGCGTTGGACCATGAAACCATAGTCGGACACCGGCCGCGGCTCCGTGCCGCCGGCCTTCACTGCCTTGGCCGTCATGTCATCGACCTCGGCTTTGCTGTCGAGAGCGAGGGCGATCGCAACAGCCGTGGTGTTCTTCACATCCGCCATCGGCTTTGTCGCGAAGCTCTTGAACTTCTCGTGCGTCAGCAGCATGGCGTAGTTGTGCTCGGAAATCACCATGCAGGCGGCGGTGTCGTCGGTGAATTGCGGGTTGAATGTAAAGCCGAGCGCCTTGTAGAAGGCCATCGATCGCTTCAGGTCCTTGACCGGTAGATTGACGAACATCTTCGTACTCATGACCTGCTCCTCGTTCTGATTGGCAAAAATCTTGAGCGCGACGCCATTTCATTCGATGCCCTGCGGCAAGGAACGCTTAGTCGGCTCCACTCAAATAGCCAGGCTCACATCAGTCGATCGTTCCAATCCCCCGCGCCTTCGACCTTGCGACGTTCTCCTTCATCAGGTGGATCTGTTGAGGCCCGTGACCCTGCCACTTCGCTACCTCGGCCAGGATCAGCAGGGGACTTTGCGAACGATAGGAAAGCGTGGGGTTTCCCGGGAATTTCTTGTCGGTCAGATTCGGATCGTCCACTATCGGTCCGGTTGGCTCCACGACATATATTCGCCCGGGTCCATCGCCGACGGCCAATTCCGCGCCCCAAATCGCGGCGTCCAGGGTGGTAGTAAAATATACCCAAGATAAGGGCGTTCCTTCCATGAAGTTGGACAGGTGGCCAACGGCAATAAAGTCACCGGGCACCAAGTCGGCTCGTGTGCCGTGAAAATTTGATTGCGAAAATTGCGTCGCCCGATTTGACATTGCAGGTCTCCCACTGAATTGCAGACGAGGTCTTTCATCGCTCGGGCTGTCACCGTATCGGCTGGAATTGCGGTGTGGCGCAACTACTCGACACAACGATGCACTCAACTTTGCTGCCCTCTGCTTCGCCGCTCGTCGGCCGCTGCAAAATGCGCGAGTTGGTCGGCGTGCGCCTTGATGAAGGCGGGGCGGGCCGTGGCGCGGGCGACGTAGCGCCGACAAGCCGGCGATCTTGAGAGCCCATCGAAGGCGTCGGCAAGGCGCAGAACATCCGCCATGAGGATGTCGGCGATCGAGAAGTGGCCTGCCAGCCATTCGCGATCCGTCAACAACTGCTCCACGTGTCCAACTCGCAACGTCACCCAATCGTCGAAGAATTTCCACATCGGTGTATCGCCGGCATTGCCAGTGAAATGGAACAACCCCCAGGGCAGGATAGCCATCTCGACAGAATTGAGTGCCGCAAACACCCATTGCGTGACATTGCTTCGAGCTTGCGGATCGGTCGGCATCAGCGTTTCACTCTTTTCGCCCAAGTGGAGCAGGATCGCGCCGCTTTCGAAGATCGAAAGGTCACCGTCGATCAGCCACGGCACCTGACCGAAGGGCTGATGCGCGAAATGCTCGGCACTTCCGGCTCCTCGCGGCACGGTCTCGATGCGATATGGCAGCCCTGCCTCTTCGAGCGCCCATCGCACGCGCAAATCGCGCACCCAGCCACGCGGTGCCTCGGGCACCCATTCGAAGGTCGTGAGTATCAGCTCGGTCATTTCATAGCCCTCTTCGACAATTGCGCGCTAAGGCTCTCGATTTGCGCGCGCATGTGAGCAGCTTCAGCCGCCGTATTGGCGAGCCCGATGGCACGGTCGAAGGCGATGCGTGCCTCGACATGGCGGCCAAGCTCCTTCAGGAACGCACCGCGTGCGCCGTGGAAGTAGAAGTAGCCGTCGAGCTCAGCGGCGAGTGCTTCGATCAGCGCGAGTGCGTCGGTGGCACCGCGGGATTTCGAGACCGCAACTGCGCGGTTGAGTGTGACGACGGGGGAGGGCTGCATGCGCTCGAGCGTGCCATAGAGCTGTTCGATCTCGTTCCAGTCGATGTCACCAAACGTCGGTGCGCGGGAATGCATAGCCGCGATCGCTGCCTGCACCTGATAAGGGCCTGGACGACGATGCCGGATCGCCTTGTCGAGAAGTGCGATGCCTTCCGCTATGAGGCGACGGTCCCAGAGCTTTCTGTCCTGATGCTCGAGGAGTACAAGGGCACCGTCCGCGTCGAAGCGCGCAGTGGCACGCGAATGCTGCAGCACCAAGAGCGCGGTGAGCCCCATAATCTCGGGCTCTGTCGGGAAGAGACGTAGCAGCAGGCGCGCCAGACGGATGGCCTCCTCGCTGAGCTGCGCCTTCACCCCTTGCTCGGCAATGCTCGTCGTGTAGCCCTCGTTGAAGACGAGGTAGATCATGGCGGCAACGGCGGCGAGGCGCTCGGATCGCTCCATGGCGTCCGGCGCCTCGAACGGAACATCGGCCTTGGCGATGCGCGACTTGGCACGCGTGATGCGCTGCTCCATCGCCGCCTCGCTGACAAGGAATGCGCGTGCGATCTGCGTCACGCTGAGACCGGAAACGATGCGCAGGGCGAGCGCGATCTGCTGTGTCGAGGGCAATTCTGGATGACAACACACGAACAAGAGTCGCAGGATGTCGTCGCGATAGTCTGCTTCGTCGATGCGTTGTGCCTCGGCGGCTTCGACATCGGCAAGGTTCGAAATTCCGTCCTCGTCCGGCAGCGGCTGCAGGCGGCTCTGTTTGCGTACCGAATCGATGCTGGCATTCTTGCCCACCATGATCAGCCACGCGGCCGCATCGCGCGGCGGACCGTTCTTCGGCCAGGACTTCAGCGCGCGCAGGCATGCCTCCTGAAATGCCTCCTCGGCGGCATCGAGATCGCGGAACTTGCGCAAGAGCGCGGTCATCGCCTGCGGCCGGGCCGCCGCGATGACCGTGCCGATCCACGCCGCATCCGTCATGACCTGGCCCCGGCGAAGCTTGGCGGCGCATCCCACAGCGCGCCAACTGGTCTTATTTCATATGCGCCGCCTGGATTGACGGCTCCCAGTTCCCGCGCGAACGCGAGCGCCTCCTCCAGGTTCTTGCAATCTACTATGTAGAATCCGAGCAGCTGCTCCTTGGTCTCGGCGAACGGCCCATCGATGACGAGGGCCAGCTCGCGATCCTTCCTCAGCGACGCCGCCGCGGTGGTCGGCAGCAGGCGTGCGACCGGGCCAAGCTTACCTTTGGCCGAATACTTCTCCATGACCGCGCTGAGCTTCGCCATGATGGCTTCATCATGCTCCTTCGACCACGCGCACGTGACCTTCTCATCATGATAGCAGAGTATGGCGTAATGCATCGATGTCCTCATGAGGTTCGACGACTTATCGCGATGCCATGCGTCAGAGGCATCACTTGGCGGTTTCGACCACGACGATCGGTGAGAACCCCCCGAAGATGAGGCGCTTGCCGTCGAACGGCATCGGGTTCTTCTCAGGATGCATGCGCGGATCGGCCTTCGACGGGTCTTTCATCCACTCGACCATCTTCGCGTGGGCGGCATCGCGCGTTGCCTTGTCGGGCCACTCGATCCAGGAGAACACGACGGTCTCGTCGTCCTTCGCTTGCACGGCACGGCGAAAGTCGGTCGCTTTGCCGTCAGGCACGTCATCGCCCCAGCATTCGACAATGCGCATGGCGCCGAGCTCCATGAACACGCTGTCGCCGAGATTGGCGTGGTCGATGAACGTCTGCTTGTTGGCGTTCGGTACCGCGATGATGAAACCGTCGATGTAGGCCATGATTTGTCTCCTTCAGCCGGATTTGACCGCCGCCTCGATCGCCGCGACGTCGATCTTCTTCATCTCCATCATGGCAGCGAAGACGCGCCTTGCTTGCTCGCCGCCTGCCGCCAGTGCCGACGTCAGCGCGCGCGGCGTGATCTGCCAGGAGATGCCCCACTTGTCCTTGCACCACCCGCATGCGCTTTCGCTGCCACCATTGTCGACGATCGCATTCCAGTAGCGGTCGGTCTCGTCCTGGTCGTCGGTCGCGATCTGGAACGAGAAGGCTTCGCTGTGCTTGAAAGCGGCACCGCCATTGATGCCGATGCACGGGATGCCGGCGACGGTGAACTCGACAACGAGCACGTCACCTCGCTTGCCGCCGCCGGGATAGTCGGCCGGCGCGCGATTGATGGCGCCGACTTTACTGTCCGGAAAGGTCGCGGCGTAGAAGCGCGCCGCGGCCTCGGCGTCGCGGTCAAACCAGAGGCAGATCGTGTTCTTGGCCATCGCTTGTCCTTTCGCTCAGTTGGATTTGGGCTTCGGTCGCCGTTCAGCGCTTGTTCTTCTGGGCATTCTTGAACACCCGTTCCTCCTGCGCGCGCATCTCGGGCGTCATGGCGTCGCCGATGGCCGACAGCCGGCCACGGCATCTTGCCTCAAGGACGATTGGAGTAGTGAGGCCCCGACATCGGCCCAGCAGATAATTTTGTCGTTTGCCGAACCCGTTGTCGTACAAACAGAATACGCTACACCAAGTCGTCAGCTGGGAGCGCGACACTCGCCTGCGGCTTTATTTGCATTCTGGGCAATTATCCCCCGGCAAAGCTGGGGGCTGGAAACCGCTCTTGGTGTATGCGACGACCCGCACCGTTATGATCAATGTGTGCCGGTGAGCAACGGGAACATGGGAAGGGCTCCTTCGTCATCGACAGATTGCTGCGATCATCGACATTGCAAGCTTCTCAAGTTCCTTTGGTGGACGGCCCAGACGTGCGCGAACGGCGAGTGTATCGAAAAGAGCCCCTGCGAGGCGCGCACGCGTAACCGGATCGGGATCGGATTTCATCTCGCCAGCTGCGATGGCGGCAGTGAAGGCTTCGACCAACAGCTTCTCGATCTCATCGAGCAGCCCTTGAGCAGCCGCGGCTATCTTGGGATGAGAGGGCGCCTCCGTCGTCGCGGTGCCGATGATCATGCAGCCGGGCGCGAGCGGCGGTGTCGTGTAGAGCTTGATTGCCGAAGTGTACGCAACCGCAAGGCGTTTCTCTAGCCGCCCCTTGGTGGACAGAATGCTCTTCAGGCCTGCGTACACCTGCATCCCGTAGCGCCGCAACGCGTGAATATAGAGCTGTTCCTTGTCACCAAAGGCCGCATAGAGGCTCGGACGGTTGAGCCCCGCGGCAGCGGCAAGATCGTCGAGCGACGCGGCAGTAAATCCCTTCTCGATGAACACCATGCGAACGCGGTCGAGCACCTCATTCGGATCGAAGGTGCGCGGTCGGCCGCGTGGCCTCTTTTCTTTTTTTGTACCGCTTCGCATATTTTTGATTGACATCAGCCCTCGATCGTATTTTTATACCATTTCGCATATTATTAGGAAGCGCACAATGGTCCTTTATCTCCGACCCTTGGCCTGCTCGCTGGCGGCGCACATCACCGCGATCGAAACCGGCTTACCTGTCACGATGCATTATGTCGACAGCAACCAGTGCACCGATGATGGTGTCGATTTCCGCACCATAGCGCCGAGATGTCGACCGCATCCTTTTTCGCGACGGCATCGCCGTCGAGCGGATCGCCTATTTCGATTCCACTCCGGTGCGGCATGCTTTCCTCGCCAGTAGATCCGCGCTGAAACAATACCTGCGGCTGCGCATCGGCACCGGAGGTTCATATTCGAAGGTCCAATAACGGAGACACGCCATGAACTCGCCCGCATATCTGATGCCGTTCGTTCTGACCATCAACATGACCATCATCGCCACCGTCCTCTTCGGGCTGTATAGCGCGCTGGCGCGAACAGACTGGCCGCAATTCAAGAAGACACGCGTGATGCGGACCGGGACCGCGCTGGTTCTCGGCTGGTACATCCTCGCCCTACTTCTGAGCGCATCGGACGCGTTCCGCGGCGTCGCTGACCGTGCGCCCACCATCGAGTTCGGTATCTTCATTCCGATCCTCGTTGGACTTATCCTGATGTGGCGTTCCGAAACGATTGCGACGTTGATTGAGCTCACGCCACAACCCTGGCTCGTCGGTGTTCAGCTCTATCGGGTGTTCGGCGTGATTTTCATTCTGCTGCTTGGAGCTGGGCAATTGCCGCCGCAGTTCGCTCAGCCTGCCGGATGGGGCGACATCGCAGTTGGATTGCTTGCGCCGTTCGTTGCCCTCGCCTATGCACGCGGTTACACGCGTGGCCGTGCCGCAGTGTTCGGCTGGAACGTCTTCGGCCTTATGGATCTCGCCGTCGCGGTGGGGACGGGCTTCTTGACTGCGCCGTCACCGTTCCAGCTCCTGGCGCTGGACAATCCAAACGAGCTCATCAGCGCCTTTCCGCTCGTTCTGGTACCGGTGTTCGCGGTACCGCTTTCAGTACTCTTGCATGCCGCTTCGCTCGCAAAACTCACCGCCGATCACGACACAAAGCGCAGGCACGATAATGCGCTTCTTGGTACGGCATAGCTCGATCTGTGCCTCTTTGAAGAAAGCAAGGGTATGCCCTGCAAACAGCAGTCGATCGCTACGCTACTCTTTCCTGCCAATTCCGCCGAGCATGGTCACGGTGTGGCGCACGCACCGTGACCATGGCTGAAGGGGAACATAAATAGTGACAGTCGAGTCTTGCGCTGTCTATTTCCACGAGTCAGCGGTGACAGTCATGTACGACGGTTGCGACTGGTATTTCGGCCATCGCACGTGATGCCGTCAGCCCCCGGCGCCACGGTGCCGGGGGTTATCCCGCGCGACCGTTTTACTCATGGCGCCGAATCATGTTCTTGCTCCGTTCCAATAACCATAACGGAGCAAGATGGTCATGCTGGGCCTCACTGAGCAGTTGCTTCATTCCACTGTCCGCATCGAGTGCGCCAACGGCGAAGGCTCGTCGGGGACGGGATTCTTCTTCGAGTTTGCGGTTGGCAACGGCAAGGTCTGCCCGGCCATCGTCACCAACAAGCACGTCATACGGGATAAGGTGCGCGGGGCCTTCACCTTCACCTATGCCGCACCCAACGGCCAGCCGGACTACGGTAGCCACGAACGCTTCGAGATCCTGGATTTCGCCACGTGCTGGATTGATCACCCGGAGGCTGACGTCGATCTCGCCATGGTCCCTATCGGCCCGTTGATTGCGCAGTTGAAGAAGAAGCCGTTCTACCAAGCGATCCCTGACAGTCTCATCCCAAGCTCGGCTGAGCTTGCGGAACTGAACGGCATCGAGGCGATAACGATGATCGGCTACCCCAACGGCCTGTGGGACGCCGCGAACAATCTGCCTATC
>JBGANK010000016.1:0-67755 GCA_044222395.1 Hyphomicrobiaceae bacterium
ATATGTGACTGGCCACTTGGTCGAATTGGAGATCTGGACGCTGAAGGTCATCGCGCGCGGACGGCCGAACAGTTGCACCGTGACGTACTTGGGGTGCTGATTGGGTACGCGGGCGATGGCGACGGCCGTTTCGGTCACGCCTTTGGTTTCGATGTTGCGGCGGTGGCCGGGCGAGTTGATCCAGCCCTCGACGGTGCTGCGGGCGAGTTGCTGGCTTTCGAAGCCGCGCGAATCGCGTGCGCTCGCCAGGTTCTCGGAGATCAGGCAGAAGTCATAGCCGGCCTGCTTGACGCGCTGGGAGAGCGTGGTGCCGCCGGCGTCGTGGGCGAAGCTGTCGGTGCGCGCGAGGTAATCGGCGAAGGCCTTGGCGGCCGTCTTCAGAGCAGGCGAAGGTTTCACCGGAGCAAGCTTCTGCTCGACGCGGTAGGCGTTGGTCATCTCGATGATGGCGGTTTCGGTCGCCGGTATGTCGGGCAGGATGGTCGGCATCGCTTCGGTTCTCGGCAATGAGGGAAAGGCTCGCAGAGTGGGGGTGCGCGGGTCGCAGCGGGGCCAAAGCCAGACCACGCAAGTGTGATGCAAATTGGGTGTTATCCTCAGGTGCGGTGCACAGCCGGGCGGCACGCCGAGCGTGTGCCCGGGGCCGGTGGTTGGGGGCCGGAGAAGCGCCCGGAAATGCGGGACTCGAACCGTTGCGGAACTTGGGGGCGAATCACTTCGTGGAATGTGGCCGGCGGGCACTTGAGGCACCGGGGGCGGCGGGCTAATCCGGGGGCATGAGCGACAAACCGATTCTGCCGGGCGATGGCCCGATCGAGCCCGTCAACCTGCGCGAAGCGCTGGAAGAGCGTTATCTGGCGTATGCGCTGTCGACGATCATGGGCCGCGCGCTGCCCGACGTGCGCGACGGCTTGAAGCCGGTGCACCGGCGCATCCTTTATGCGATGCGCGACCTCAACCTGACGCCTCAGGGTGCGCATCGCAAGTGCGCCAAGATCGTCGGCGAGACGATGGGTAATTTCCACCCGCACGGAGACCAGGCGATCTATGACGCGCTGGCGCGGCTCGCCCAGGATTTCGCGGTGCGCTATCCGCTGATCGACGGGCAGGGCAACTTCGGCAATATCGATGGCGATAATCCTGCCGCCGCTCGCTATACGGAGGCGCGTCTCACCGACACGGCGATGGCGATTCTCGACGGCATCGACGAGGACACTGTCGACTTCCGCGCAAACTACGACGAGACCACCAAGGAGCCGTCGGTTCTGCCGGCCGGTTTCCCGAACCTGCTGGCCAACGGTGCGTCGGGCATCGCGGTGGGCATGGCCACCAACATTCCCCCGCACAACGTCGAGGAGATCTGCTCGGCCGCCCTGCATCTCATCAAGCATCCCAATGCGACGGTCGAAAAGCTGGTCGACTTCATTCCCGGTCCCGACTTCCCGACCGGTGGCGTCATCGTCGATTCCAGAGAGCAGATCGTGGAGGCCTACAAGACCGGGCGCGGCTCGTTCCGCATCCGCGCCAAGTGGCACAAGGAGGACACCGGCCGCGGCGGATACCAGATCGTCGTCACCGAGATTCCCTATCAGGTGCAGAAGGGCAAGCTGATCGAGAAGATTGCCGAGCTCGTCAACGAACGGAAACTGCCGCTGCTGGCGGATGTGCGCGACGAGAGTGCCGAGGAAATTCGGCTCATTCTCGAGCCGAAGTCGCGCACCGTCGATCCCGTCATCCTGATGGAGCAGCTGTTCCGGCTGACGGAGCTGGAGGTCAAGTTCGGCCTCAACATGAACGTGCTGTCGGGCGGGCAGATCCCCAACGTGCTGTCGTTGCGCGAGGTGCTGCAGCAGTGGCTCGAGCACCGCATCGAAGTGCTGATCCGCCGGACCAACCATCGCCTGAAGAAGATCGAGCATCGGCTGGAAGTGCTCGACGGCTACCTCATCGCCTATCTCAACATCGACGAGGTGATCCGGATCGTGCGCTTCGAGGACGATCCCAAGGCCAAGCTGATCGCGCGATTCAAGCTCACCGAGGTGCAGGCCGAGGCGATCTTGAACCTGCGCCTGAAGAGCCTGTCGAAGCTCGAGGAAGTCGAGATCAAGGCCGAGCACAACAAGCTGTCAGGGGAAAAGCGCGAGCTGAAGACGCTGCTCAAGTCCGATGATCTGCAGTGGCAGAAGGTGGCCGAGGAGATCAAGGCAACGCGTGATCGCTATTCGAAGAAGACGGAGCTCGGCCGGCGCCGCACCAGCTTCGCCGATGCGCCGACGATCGATGTCGATCTCGACGCAGCCCTGATCGAGAAGGAAGCGATCACGGTGATCCTGTCGGAGAAGGGCTGGCTGCGGGCCATGAAAGGGCACCAGGACGACCTTTCCAAGCTCGAGTTCAAGCAGGGCGATGGCCTGAAGCGCGCCTTCAACGCCTACACGACCGACAAGATCCTGCTGTTTGCCACCAACGGCAAGTTCTACACGCTGGAAGCCGCTGCGCTGCCGGGTGGACGCGGTCATGGCGAGCCCGTGCGGCTGATGGTCGACATCGAGCAGAACCACGACTTCGTCGAGGCGTTCGTTTTCCAGCAGGACCGCAAGCTGCTGGTCGCCTCGACGTCCGGTTACGGCTTCATCGTGCCGGAAGTTGAGGTCATCGCTGCCACGCGAAAGGGCAAGCAGGTGCTCAACGTATCTGAGCCCGACGAGGCGCGGCTGGTGGTGCCGGTGGAGGGCGATCAAGTGGCGGTGGTCGGCGAGAACCGCAAGATGCTGGTGTTCCGCTTGTCGGAGCTCAACGAGATGACGCGCGGCAAGGGCGTGATCCTGTTCAGGTCACGCGACGGCGGCGTTTCTGATGCGCGGGTGTTCGCCAAGGAGGCCGGGCTCACCTGGCTCGATACGGCCGGCCGCACGTTCACGCTGGAATGGCGCGATCTCAAGGAGTGGGTGGGCCTCAGGGCACAAACGGGCCGCATGGCGCCGCGCGGTTTCCCCAAATCCAACCGCTTCGGGCCGGCATTCGGCTGAGCGGTCGTGTCCTCGCCCGGCGCTGGGCGCCGGGCGGGCAGTTGCACCGCTTTTGGGCCTCAATCTTCTGGCAACGCGACAGGTTCCCGCAGGCGGCTTGCGCCAGTTGCGGTGGCCGGACTTGTTAGAGCAGGTCCGATGTTGATGGAGTCACTCGGGCTGCCGTGGCCTGCTCGAAGCCTTTGATTTAGAGTCTCAATCACGCCTTCGCTGGAACCAGAAGCGGTTCCATCTCAGCCGATCAGACTCTTGTGGTGTCGCAGCGGCAGGGTGGGGTCGTTTCGTTGAATTCGTGCGGGGGCGAAAGGACGCTGAGGATGGCGCGTCGAATGGTGTGCCGCAGTGGGCTCGCGGTTCTGATTGTGCTGATCGCGGCGCAGGCACGTGTGCACGCCGCAGCTTGCACGCGCGGCGACTTCGAAGCCGTGGTCGACGAGGCTGCCGCCGCGTTACGCGATCTCAACCAGAAACATCGTCCTGATTTCCAGGAGAAGCTGCGCCAGCTCAAGGAAAAGCGCGGCTGGAGCCACGATGAGTTCATGAAGGAAGCCGTGAGCTACGTCAAAGACGAGAAGATCGAGGTCTACGATCGATCCTCCAATGAGCTGCTTGATAAAATTTCGACGATGGGCCAGGAGGGTGCGGTGGCAAAGACGCCGGACTGCGCAGTGTTGCAGGATCTGCGCGGTCGCATGGCGAAGCTCGTCGAGACACAGACGGCGAAGTGGACCTACATGTTCGACAAGCTCGGCGCCGAACTCGAGAAGTGAGCATGGATTGCGGATGATGAACCGGAAGGCGCTGTTATAGCGCGATGCGAGTGTGGGTTCGCATCGTATTGAGCCGAGTTGGTTGGTCTTGATCAGCAGTACAGAACTGGCCGTGGGTATCGACCGATCATTCAAGACGCTGTCACGCCGACATTGGCGCCAACGATCCGATCACCAGCCCGTTTGATCAGTGTGAGTTCATGTGTTGCAGTGCCGTCACTTGGTAAATCATTCCACCTTGTTGCACCGCGGTAGAGCTTGCGCACGTCGGTGAGTTGTCCCGTTTTCGATGCGTCGACGCCGGAGCAGTGTCGGGCGGCGCCGAGACCAAGATCATAGAGGAGTTGCAATATGAAGAAGGCACTCTTGTCTGCACTCGCACTCGTACTTGCGACATTGCTTACGGTTCCCTCGGCTGTTTCCACGATCGCCGCTGAAAAGCCGGCAGCCGCGACTGCTGGCGCGACCACGCCTGCGGCTTCGACCGCCGGCACGACAAAGTCGGCCGAGGCTACCAAACCCAAGGAAGTGAAGAAGGCCAAGGTCAAGAAGAAAGCCAAGAAGGCAAAAAAGAAGAAGAAGAAGGCCAAGAAGGTGAAAAAGGGCAAGAAGGCCAAGAACGTAAAGAAGGCCAAGAAAGCGAAGCAGGCTCCCGCGGCGAAGACTCAAGAAGCGCCCAAGGCCAAGGCACCTGAGGCATCAAAGGCGAAGGCTCCGGAAGCGCCCAAGGCTCCGGCGCCGGCTCCAAAATAGCGAGGCCGAGCCTTCGTCCAACATTCACAAAGGAGGGTCGACAGACGCGCTGTCGGCTCTCTTTTTGTTTTCTGCCGTCAACTTGATGATGGCTGCGTGTGCTGAACCAATGAGAGCATCAAACCCTCTTCCAGCCGCCCGACGTCAGCTGCTCCTGCGGCTGGAAGCGGGTCTTGTAGGCCATCTTGCGCGAGCCAGCGATCCAATAGCCGAGATAGAGGTATGGCAATCCGAGGCTGCGCGCATAGGCGAGATGCTCGATGATCATATAGGTGCCGAGACTGCTGCTGGTCCTGGCAGGATCATAGAAGCTGTAGACCATAGAGATGCCATCGGAGAGACGATCGCACAGTGCGACGGCGCGCAATCTGCCTCGGGTGCCGCTTCCCAGTTTCGCCAGCGGCTCGGCCGGCGCATCGCGATACTCCGACAGGAACGTCTCGATGGCGCTGTCCTCGACCATCATCGAATAGTCGAGCACCGTCATGTCGGCCATGCCGCCATCGCCGTGACGGGCATCGATGTAGGAGCGGAACAGTGCATACTGCTCGCTCGACGCGCGCGCGGGGATGCGCTCGACGCACAGCCGGCGATTGCGTTCGTGAATGCGGCGCATGGTGCGGGCCGGTTCGAACTCGTCGACGAGGACGCGCACCGACACGCAAGCGTGGCAGCCTTCGCAATACGGCATGTAGGCGATGTTCTGGCTGCGACGGAAACCGCCACGCAGGAGATTGTCGACGAGCAGGCTCGGCTTGTCGGGAGACAGGTGGGTGAAGAGCTTGCGCTCGAGCCGTCCAGGCAGATACGGGCACGGTTGGGGAGCCGTCACGTAGAATTCGGGGAAGTGCTTCTGCTGCTCGGTCATTGACGGCACGACTCCCGTCGATTGGTGCCTTGTAACGGCGGCGCCCATGATATGAGACAGCGGGCAGAACGATCAAGGCTGCGGCGGACTCATCCCAAGGCATCCAGAGGGCTGGGTATCAGGCCCACCCGTTCACCCGGTGCCGCGAGTCACCGTATCGCCATGGCGGGCGTGCGATTCCAAAAAGGCGATGATTTCGCGGGCCACGTCAACCCCCGTCGAGGTCTCGACGCCTTCCAGGCCGGGTGAGGAATTGACCTCCATGACCATTGGGCCCCGCTTGGTCCGCAGCATGTCGACACCGCAAACGTTCAGTCCAAGCGCGGCTGCGGCGCGGATGGCGACGTCCTCTTCCTCAACGCTGATGGTGGTTGCCTCTGCCCGGCCGCCCCGATGCAGATTCGAGCGAAATTCTCCTTCGCGGCCGATTCGCATGATGGCGGCCGTCACGCGCCCGCCGACAACGAAAGCGCGGACGTCGGAGGCTTCCGATTCGCGGATGAACTCCTGGACCATGATGTTGACGTTGGCGGCGGAGAAGGCCTCGATCACGGACTTGGCCGAGGCGGCCGTTTCCGCCAACACGACGCCCATTCCCTGGGTTCCCTCCAGCAACTTGATGACGACGGGGGCGCCGCCGACCTCGCGGATGACGTCCTCGGCCCGGCGCGGCCCGTGTGCGAAGGCGGTGGTGGGCATGCCAATGCCCGCCCGTGCCAGAATCTGGAGCGCCCGCAGCTTGTCGCGGGAGCGGCCGATGGCAACGCTTTCGTTCAAAGGATAGATGCCTTGCATCTCGAACTGGCGCAGGACGGCCAGACCGTAGTGCGTGATGGATGCGCCAATGCGGGGAATGACTGCATCGTAGCGCGGCAGGTCGGCGCCGCCATAGCGCAGCCTGGGGCTATTGGAGGTGATGTTCATATGGACGTGCAGCGTATTGATCACGTCGATGACATGGCCAGCCGCGGTCGCGGCCTCGACGATCCGCCGGTGCGAGTAGAGTGCTGGATTTCGGGCGAGCATGGCGAGACGCATTTCCGGCCTCTGAGTAACAGGTGCGGGTCAGGCGCGGCCTCAATAGGCCAGCTTAAAACCGGAAAAAAGGGGCTGGCGCGCAAAGGGCACAGAGCAATGACATCGTGTGCAGGTGCCTAGGGTTTTGTTTGCCAATCGGCGTTCGCCTGGTGCAACGATAGGGTGGCTGATTTGGCGGTCGCGCGTTCCAATCGGGGAAGCAGAGGGGCAGCGGCGAGCAGACGGGCATGGGTCGGACGCAGGCTACGATTGCGGCTGCGTTAAGATTATCATCCGTTCTAGCAAGTTACTGTTTTTCTGATGACTTATTAACTTGTCGCGAGCCGCGGGCTGGCCGATAAAGTCGGGCAGATTGGCCCCGGCGGGCTATCAGGCCCCGGCCGGACCGCAGGATAGCCGACGTCACGGCGCCTGGAGCGCGGCAAGCATCTTGCTTGGGTGCAGCGATTCGTTTCCTGGCGCAGGGGTTAACATACGCATGCGATGGGTGCACTGCAGCGGCAACAGGGTGTGTCGCGCTGGTGCCGGTACTGCGGCGCAGGCGCGGTGGCGGCATGCGGCGACGACGCTCGTCTTTGCGCTTCTGGCCAACCTGTTCGTGGTGATGGCGGCGTTTTCGGCAGAGGCCGTCGAAATCGGTTCTGCGCACAAGCCCGTGCTGCGCAAGGTTCTGGCGCTCTATGACAGCTTCGCCGAGCCGACGCCAACCGACACGCGGATGCACCGGTTCGCGGAGATGCCGATCAACCATCTCGGCTACTTCCTCGAATTCCACGACATCAACAAGCCGCTGCCGCCGCGCGAAACACTTGGCGAGTACCGCGCCATCCTGACGTGGCTGGTCGAGCCAGTGGCAAAGCCGGACGCATTGGCACAATGGATAGAAGCGGCCCTGGAAACACCGGGATTGCGTTACGTCGTTCTGGGCGATGTGCTGCCCAGCGACAATGAGGACTTCGGCCAGATTGTAGCGCGTCTCTATCGGAAGCTGGGCCTCGTCTACGACGGCGAGCATTTCGAAAACGGCTTTGCGGCGCTGCCGGTCACCGTCAACAGCGAGGTGATCGGTTTCGAGCGCCCGCTCGACAAGACACTTCCTGATTTCCCGGTGTTGAGAACTCTTCCAGAAGCTGCTGGACATCTCAATGTGCATCTGGGACTGGCATTGCGCGACGAGCAGGCGAAAACTCCCATGGTGGCGGTCGTAACCGGCCCGGCCGGCGGCTATGCCGCGGAGGCCTTCACGATCTACTACGAGCCGACGGTCGACCGGCAGACCTGGGTGCTCAATCCATTTGCATTCTTCGCCGGTGCGCTCGGACAAGAACGGTTTCCGATTCCCGACGTCACAACTGCAGCCGGGCGGCGGATCTATTTCAGCCACATCGATGGAGACGGCTGGAACAATGTTTCCGAAATCGAGGCAGTGTCTCACAAGGAGACGGGCGACCTGTCGTCAGAAGTCATCTGGCGCGAGGCAATCGCCGCCTATCCGGACCTGCCGGTCTCAGTCGGCTTGATCAGTTGCGACATCGATCCGCAAATGGGCGGCAACGCCTCGGCGGCAGGGGTGGCGCGTGGTCTGTTCGCCCTGCCGCAAGTCGAGGTGGCCAGTCACACCCATACGCACCCATTCAAGTGGGGCTATTTCGCCAAATATGACCGCGAAGCGGAAATGAAGCTGATCGAGAAGTCGCGTCGGCCGGATCAGACGTGGCGTGAGCAGTTCAGCGAAGCCATGCTTGTGGCTGCCGGCAAGCCTGTCCCGGTGACGCGATCCAGCAAGTATGTCGCCGGGTCGGACGACATGCCGCGGACCTACCTGAAGAATCCGTTCGATCTGGGTAGCGAGGTCGCCGGGTCGCTCAGCATCGCGCAAAGCCTCGCGCCGACAGGCAAGAAGGCCAAACTCTTGCAGTGGAGCGGTGACACCAGTCCGTTCGAGGCGGCAATCCGGGCCACGCGCTCGGCGGGCGCGCGCAACATCAACGGCGGCGACAGCCGGTTCGATCGCGAGTTTCCCTCGGTGTCGTACGTGCCGCCCATTGCACGCACGGTTGGACGAGAACGGCAGATCTATGCTGCCAACAGCAATGAAAATACTTACACGAACGATTGGACGGGACCATTCTACGGGTTCTTGATGCTCGAGGAGACTTTGAAGAACACCGAGCATCCCAGGAGACTGAAACCTTTCAACCTCTACTATCATATGTATTCGGGGGAAAAGCCGGCCGCCTTGGCTTCGGTAAAACATTTCCTCGAAATGGCGCGGAATTCACCGGTGGTGCCGATCTCGGCATCGGACTATGCTGCTATCGCCGACGATTTTTTCGGCGTGACGATCGAACACATCGATGCGATGGCGTGGAGGGTGGCGAGCCGCGGGGCGCTGCAGACTGTCCGGTTCGATGATGCTGGTGCCTTGGGTGTGGACATGAAGGCGAGTTCCGGCGTGCTGGGGGCGAGCCGTGCGAACGGGTCGCTTTATGTGGCGCTCGACAGTGCCGTGCCAAATGCCGTCGTGCGCCTCATGGACAGAAGCGAAGCGGAGGCACAGCGGCGGCAGCCCGAGCAGCGGCCCGCATTGCACGACAGCCGGTGGCTGCTGTCGAACGCGACGGGCGATGCCTGCCGCTTTTCAATGACGGCGCATGGATTCGGGCCTGGCGACATGGTTTTTGAAACGGCGCCTGGACGTCGATTCGATGTCGTGGTTCGCCGCAATGGCAATCAGCTGAAGGCGGTGTCGACCACGGCTGATCCTTCTGGCCGCCTGGAGATGGCGTTTTCTGCGGAGGCAATCGAGCCGGTGGAGGTGTCGTTTGCCTGCCATGAGTGAGAGCCTCGCGCGACCGACCGCAATGATATTCAGGCCGCACACGATCGTGATGGTGGTACTGTTTCTAGGTGCGGCGCTGGCAGGGGTGTTGCTGCTGCCGGGGGACGCAGAGCGCGTCGCGATGCTGGAGCGCGACGGCGACAATACCCGCGCACTGAGCCTGCTCGAGCGCCGGTTCGAAAAAGGTGACCGCTCGCAGCGCACGCTTTACCAGCTGGAGCAGATCTATCAGCATTTCGGCCGCCTGAAACAGGCGCGGACAATGCTCGAGCTGCTTGCTGAGAACCGGCCGCGCGATCTTGTCCTGCAGCGGCGCCTGGTCAAGTTCTACCGCGATGTCCAGGACGGCGACGCATATCTGTCTGCTCTCGGCCGGCTCATTTCGCGGCGTTATACCGAGGTTGCGTGCCGCGAACTGATCGGCCAGTTGAGGCTTGTCGGACAGTTTGCGCGCGAACGCGACGCAATCGAGCGCTGTCGCATCAAGGGATACCGCAGGGAAGACGACATCGTGCGGCTGGCGGAGCTGGAAGGTAGTGCCGGCAACAAGGCGCGCGCCATCACGCTGCTGCGCAGCGTCGACGACGTCAGGGGGCTGTCGCGATCGCGCGATCGACTGATGCTGGCGAGCCTGCTCGTTGATCAGGCGGAATCGGATGACCTGGTGAAGCGCGGCACGCGGTGGGCGAAGGCCGACAAGGATGAGCGTTTCTCGCGCGTGCTGCTGGAATTCCTTGGGCAGCGCCATGCGCACGATGCAGCGATTAGAATCGCGCGCGATGCAGGCAAGCCGGGTGACGGACTGTCGCTATCGGTGGCGGAATTGATGCTCGATCGCGACCAGATAAGTGCTGCACGCACGTACCTCAGAGGCTGGATCGAGGTCAGCGACATCAAAGATGTTCGGCTTGCCTCCAGGGTCATCACGGCGGCGCTCGACGCAGAGGATCCGGAGGTCGCGCTGCTGGCTGCGCGACACTTCGGCATGGATCGGCTGCCGCAGCAGGATCTCGTCAAGGTCGCGGAGGCGCTGGGAGCAACCGGCCGGCGTGCCGAGTTCGAGATCGTGCACGCGGCGCTCAGCGCCGATACGATCGTCGCGCATCCCCTGCTCAGCGCAATGGTCGAATTGAACAAGGGGTCGCGCGATGCGACGCGCAACATCCTGAGCCACGTTTCGACGGACGTGCTTCAAACGTGGCGGCTGGCGCTATGGGCGCGGCTGATGCACGAAACGGGCAAGGGTGAGGAAGCCGATGCCAAGCTTCGCTCGATGGGCGATGCCGGCGAGGTTGTCGGACCGCCTCGCATCGTGGTGGCCAAGCGCCGTGCAACCGATGCCCTGCGGACGTATCGCGCACGATCGGCGCGATTGAAGGCGCGCGAACGCCGCAGGAAGGCCTATGCGCGATTGCTGCGCTCGCGGCGCGAGGCCGCGTTGCGGCGGAACAAGTTCCAGGCACCGATTACCAGTTCGAACAAGTACGCGGTACGACCCAAGCCGATCGGGCGGCCGACGGCCCTGGTGGATTAGCCGGTACGTCGCCATCGTCGAGTGCGACAGGTGTGAACAACGGATGTCGCGTGGGACGTCGGTGTTGGAGAGCTCTAAGTGACGAAGCCGGTGCAAGAAGCGCCAACGCGCCCTGATGGTCCACAGGAGACCGGACTGCCGGTACTGCCGCCGCTCTCGGCACTGGCGGAGATTGTCATACTTTTTGCGCTGATCTACGGTCTCGATTACGTCACGCCAAATGTTTCGGTGCTCGATCTGTCGCCGCATCCGTTCTGGATTCCGGTGCTGTTGGTGAGCCTGCAATATGGCACCGTCAGCGGGCTCATTGCGGCGGCCGTCGCCATCGCGTTGAGCTTGTTCTCCGGGCTACCAGAACAGGACATCGGCGAGAACCTGTTTGCCTATTTCCTTCGCGTCCTGGGGCAACCGATCCTGTGGATCGGCGTGTCCTTGCTGGTCGGGCAATTGCGGATGCGGCAGCTGGCGGTGAAGCAGGAGCTGCGCCATGCCAACGCCATGCTGACGCGCCAGCGTGACGATCTTTCGCGCCACTCGCTCGACCTTCGCGCGCGTGTGGAACGGCTGGAGCAGGAGCTTGCGAGGCGATATGCGGCTGCCCCCCACCATGGCGTTGCATCGCTGGTGGAGGCGATGGCTGCGGGAGGCATGGCAATGCCGCTGGAGCGGCAAAGCGTGCTGGAGCGGGCATGTGCGGCCCTATTTCCTGATGCGGTGGTGGCAGCCTACGCTCTCGAGGACAACGCGCTTGTCGAATGTGCTGCAGTCGGGCGCAAGATCAATTCAGGTCCGCGCAGCCGCATTCTTCGTGATGACCCGATCTACCGTGCGGTGGTGACCAACGGGCGGGGCATCAGCGTTCTCGATCGCGACGGCGAGGCGGCGCTGTCGGGTGCCGGCCTCATGGCCGTGCCCATTCCATCTGGCGCGGAAGAGAACGGGAATGTGCCAGTGCGTAGCGGCGATGGGTCGAAGCGTGCGGCGGTCTTCGGCGCACTGCTTGTCGAGAAGGCTGATCCTTCGGCCATTACCAACGAGGGCCTCAAGGCACTCGAGCAACTCGGGCACGCCTTGCAGCCTCGTGCGGCCCGAACAATTGAGCAGCCGGCCGGTGCCTTCGATTTGCCGCGACGGAAGCGAGTGGCGGCAACGCCTGCGGTTGCAGCGCCTGCACGGGCGGCAGCATCTCAATCGATCGTGTCAGCGGGCTCCGGGCGGCGCATGAGCCTGAAGGAGATGCTGCAAAGCGTGAAAATTCAGCCGCCAGCCGGCGCTTCCCATCCCCAGCCGGACGATGATGTTCGCGGTAGCGCAGCATCGGTGGAGGAACGGGCAGGCGCGCGGTCGGACGCGGGCAACGAGCCATGAGTGTGGGCAGCCAAGTCGCAACCCGGCTGCCGTCGCCGGTCCCCGAAGGAGAGGGTCGGTCGACGCTGGAGCAACCACGGTCGCGCGCAGAAGTAACGCGATTTGATGTTATGTTCGCAGTGTCTGCCGTGGCTGGAGAATCGCTGATTGCGGTGGCGGGGCTGACGACAAATGTTGCCTTTCCAATCCTTATTCTTGCGCATTTCGCGCTGATTTTCGTGCTTGGATATGCGCTCTATATGCGCCGTCAACGCAAGGCGGACTTGAGCGTGCCCCTGCTCCTCGTCATTGCCGTTTCTGCGGCTGGGCCTGTCGGTGGACCGTTGGGTCTTGCGGCCCTCGCTTGGCTGGCTCGACCGGCCCGTTCAACCGCGTTGCTGCAATCCTGGTACCAGCGCCTTGCTCGTTCGACGGAGGTCGATGCGGAAACACAACTATCCGACAGGGTGGCGTCCGGGCGCGTGATCAGGGCGGCCGCGCCAGCTCCTCAGGCGCTCACAGGGATCATGCGGGAGGGTGCGCTTGCCGAGCGGCAGGCAGCGCTGGGTCTCATCGCGCGCTTCTTCCACTTCAACTATCTCGCGGCGCTTTCAGATGCGCTCGGTAGCGAAGAGCCGGTGATCCGCGTGCAGGCTGCTGCGGTGGCGTCGAAGATCCGCCCGCGACTTGCGCAAGAGGTGACGCGGCGGCTGGCGATGGTATCGGACTTGTTGGCTTCGGATTTGGCGGGCGGCATAAGGAGTGATGCCACGCCAATGCGCCTGGAGCTGATCCGCGACTTTCGGTCGGCGGTTGCCTCGAAACTTCTGGACAAGCCGCTGGAGCGTGCTGCCGACGACGCTGCCAAACGTCTTGGCCAGTCGATCGATTGTCTGCAATTGCCGTATCGCCTCGGCGATCGGGTGGTGGGTGCGGCGCTGATGCATTCCTTCGAAGCGCAGCTGATCGCGGCAGGGGATTTCAAGCGTCTGCGCCTGCTGCGGCGCGGCTGCCGGTTGGCAGAGCGCGGTTCCTACAAGGTGAGAGCCATGCGTGCTTCACCCAGGATGCGGGCCACGACATCGCTATCGGCGACGTCAAGCGGGAGTGGGCGATGACGCTGCAACCTTCGACTGCCTCGCTGCTGGTCGATGCCGAGATGGTACCGAAGGACGCGTCACAGGCAGACGCCGCCCTTTCCGAGGGCGAGGCGGAAGCCGACGTTTGCCTGATCGTCGAAGGCTGCTATCCGTATGTACAAGGCGGTGTTGCCGCCTGGATCGACTGGCTGATGCGATCGTGTCCGCATCTGACATTCTCAATCGTCGCCTTGTGGCCGCGGCCGGCCGGACAGGTCGCGCGTTACCAAAAACCGGAAAATGTCGTCGCCTACCGGGATCTCTATCTGCAGGATTTCGGTGAGCGACCGCGCCTGCAATTGCCGCTGCCCCGATTTCTCGATTCGCTTGCCGAGACTCTTTCGGCATTCGCCGCAAAGGGCGGCGCAAGGTCGTTCATGGCGCTTGACCGCCATCTCACGGCATTGCGAGGGACGGCGCCCCTTTCGGTGATCTTCAACTCGCCGGTGTCGTGGGAGATCGTGCAGCGCATGTACGAGCGCGACATGCCGCACAGCTCGTTCCTGCACTACTTCTGGGCGTGGCGCGCGCTGCTCGGTGGCCTGTTCGCCGTGGCGGAGTTTCCGCTGCCGCGCGCTCGCATCTACCACACCATCTCGACGGGTTATGCCGGGTTGCTGGCGGCTCGCGCCGCGCTGGAGACGCGTCGTCCGGCGCTGCTCACCGAGCACGGCATCTACACCAACGAACGGCGTGTCGAGCTGTTGATGGCCGACTGGGTGGCCGACAACATCGACAAGGGCCACAACCTCGTCGATGCGCGCGTCGATCTGCGCGACCTGTGGGTGCAGGCGTTCGAATCCTACGCGCGGACCTGCTATGAAACCGCCGATACGATCGTGACGCTTTATGCCGACAACCAGCGTGCCGAACGCGCGCTCGGTGCGGATCCGTCGAGGCTCAGAGTGATCGCGAACGGCATCAATCTCACCCGGTTTTCAGAGTTGGCGCAGGCGGGAGATGCGGATCGGCCGACGATGGCGCTGATCGGCCGCGTGGTGCCGATCAAGGACGTCAAGACCTACATCGCGGCGGCTGCAATCCTGAAGGAACGTTTTGCGGGGCTGCGCGCGCTGGTGCTCGGACCGCTCGATGAAGACCTCGGATATGCGGAAGAGTGCCGGGCGCTGGTTGCCGCACTTAAGCTCGAGGACACCGTCAACTTCACAGGTTCGGTCGACGTTGCGCAGAAGTTCCCCGAAATCCACGTGGCGGTGCTGACGTCGCTTTCGGAATCGCAACCGCTGGTGCTGCTGGAAGCGGGTGCAGCGGGTGTTCCGTTCGTTGCGACCAATGTGGGCTCGTGCCGCGAGATCATCGAGGGTCCAAAGGGCGAGGATCCGCCACTTGGTGCTGGTGGCATCGTTACCGGGCTGGTCGCTCCCGAAGAGGTTGCCGACGCGGTCGGCGCCTTGCTGTTGGATCACGATCGCCGGCGGAAGGCCGGAGCGGCGCTCAAGGCCAGGGTCGAACGGAGCTACACATCGGACAAGGCAGCGTCGGCGTATCACAAGCTATATGCCGAACTCAAAGACCGGCCTGATCGCAGCTTCGACGAGGGGGAGGCCTAGGTCATGGCCGGCATCGGCTTCGAGCTGAGGCAATTGAGCCGTCAGAACAGCCTTTCGGGCCTCGTCAGGGCATTCGGTCATGCGGCGGTGATCGCGGCCGGACCCTGGCTGTTCACGATCGTCTCGCTGGCGACCATCACCGTCGTCGCCGAGCAGGTCGCAGGGTTGTCGACACTGGCGACATTCCGCGCCATCATCATCTATGCGTTTGCCGTTTCGCTGGTGCTGACTGCTCCGGTGACAATCGTGGCGACGCGGCTCGTTGCGGATTCTCTGTGGCTGAAGAAGCCGGAGAATGTGCGCCCACTTCTATTTGGCGCCTATGTCGTCGCGATCGGTACCGTGTCGACCGGCGTGGCGGGACTGGCCATCTATTTCCGGATGCCGCTGGTGCTGGGTGCGGTGCTGCTTGCTGCATCACTGACGGTGGCGCTGATCTGGGTTGCACTGAGCTTCTGCGGCGCCGTGCGCGACTATCGCGGTGTCACGATCGCTTTCGCGGTGGGCCTGTTCACATCGGTGCTAGGCGGCATCGCAGCGGCCGTGATGGGGCTCGGGGCGGCGTGGATCGCGTGGGGGTTCGTGGCAGGACTGGGGGTGACGTTCCTGCTGCTCACGTTCCGGGTGCTTGATACGTTTCCCGGACGCCTCGATCACCCGGAAGCCGGGTTCGAGGCCATCCTCGGCGGCTTCCGCAGCTATGGCCAGCTCGCGCTTGGGGCATTCGTCGGCACGGCTGCGGTGTGGATCGACAAGTGGATCTTCTGGTTCTCGCCTGTTGGTGAGACCGTGACGGGAGGCCTTGTGCACGCGCCGCTCTACGACAGCGCCATGTTCATCGCGTCGCTCGTCATCATTCCCGCGCTTTCGGTGTTCGTCGTGCACTTGGAGACGGATTTCTTCGAGCGCTACCAGCATTACTTCTCGACCATATCGACGCACGGCACGTTGCGGCAGATCGAGGCAGCGCGCCGGCGTCTGGCGGCCTACACGCTCGATCAGCTGGTGCTCGTCACGGTCATGCAGGTGGGCATCTGCGCAGTCCTGGTGCTGATCGCGCCGCTGATCGTCGAGTTCCTCAACCTGCAGTTCCAGCAGATCTCGATCCTGCGCTATGGCGCAATCGGTGCGGTGTTCCAGTTCATCTTCATCTCGTCCATGTCGATGCTGCTGTTCTTCGATCGCCGTCGCCTCTATCTCGCGCTCCAGATCGTCTTCTTCGCACTCAATGCCGGGCTGACGCTCATGACCGTGCGGCTGGGAGAGACGTATTTCGGGGTCGGCTACTTCGCGGCTTGCCTGATTGCCAGTTTCATCGCCTATTTCGCGGCGGCGAGGACGTTCGAGCGGCTCAATTTCCTGACGTTCCTCGGCAACAATCCATCGATCGTCGAGGCTACGGAAAGTGCCGCCCGCCGCCTGCGGCTGAGCCGGCTATGGCGGCAGCGGCAAGAGACGTCGGCTACGCAAGTGGACGCGCCGCAAGGATGAAGGTGGGTGCGTTGCGCCACCATCTGGGGAGCAAGAGCCAGCCGTACCTTTTGCTGGAGGCAAGGTGTAGGTTCGCGTCAGGCGATGGCCGGTGAGGGTTGCGCTGTCTCGAGGCTCGCCAAGTCGCGGTTCTTGCGCGACATGTACGGAACATAGCCCAAGGCCCGCAGGGCTCCCGTCGCCTCGACGCGAAGCTCCTGCCGGTCAAGATATTCCACCACCAGTACCGACTTTCCATCTGTTCTCAGCAGGTCGAGAGCCTGGCGGGATTCGGAGACGTCGTCGGCCTTGTTGCGCTTCTCGGCGGTATCGAGACCGAACAGCAGCTCTTCCTTGGCGATGGCGTCGATGGCGTCGCGCACGGTGTCGTGGGCGAGCAGCGCTTCGGCGTTCTGCATAATGATGCCGAAGCCGGGATGGCGAGAGCGCACGTAGCTCGAGATTTTCCCGACGAATTCGACCATGTCGCCTTCGATATCTTTGCGTTCGGCGGCGGCCTTCTTGTGGCGCTCGGCGATCTCCTCATAGACATCGCAACGGTCGAGGTAGATGCCATCGAAGCCGGCCGCGGCTATGCGGGCGATGTAACTGTCGTCGGAGCCCAACAGGATGCGCTGCCATTGCGGGTCCCAGAAGCGCACGAAGTAGTTTTCCTTCCAGTCCGGATTGGCGCCGATCAGCCATTCGGGCGGCGACTTGCGCCAATGCGACTGCCAGTAGTAGCGATAGCTCTCGGCCTCGCCGACGGAGATGTAGGCATAGACGAGACGGCGCTGGCCTCCCGGGCCGCGCTTCAGCCGTTCGGTAGTCTCGCGATCGAGCGCCTCCTCGTCGCTGCCATCATGCGAATAGTCGATGACGAGCAGATCGAAGGGCGAAGCGGCGGCGGCCTTCAGATCGAGATTCTGGAGCTGGTAGCCCCAGCTGCTGACCCGGGCCAGGGCTGCAGCGGGAGATTGTCCTGTTGCCGAAGCTGGTCGGAAGGGAGCAGGCGTTTGGCTGCGCCGGGGACTGGCAGGCTCCGGATCTTTGGTGTCGCCGTCAGAATCGCTTCCGCCCGCGGAGGCCGGCGGGCGAGCGGTGGTGCGGCCACGGGGCTGGCCCGACGCCTGGCGTGAGGGAGTCGTTCCTGGCAGGTCGCCTGCGGGTGCCGGTGGCGGCGTGCCGGAGCGTGGACGAGGCGGCGGATAGGTCTGCCTTTGCGCACCGGTGGACTGCGCATCGCTGCCGGCTCCGGCAGCTGGTGGCGTGCCGCGACGCGGGGCAGTGTGCGGCTGCTCGAACGACGACGGCCCGGCTGATGCAGGCGGCGGCACCGATGAGCGATGCGGTGGCAGCTCCTGCTCGTTGGAGCGGCGGGGCAGGACATCAGCGCCGTCCTGGCGGTCCGACGTCCGCGATGTCTGTGATTGCCAGAGCTTCCACGCCAGCACCGCGACCAAGATCAACAGCACTATGATGGCGATCCAGAGCAGTACTATGTTGGCGGACATTTCGGCAGTCCTCGGTCTTTCAATTGGCCAAGCGGGGCGGGCATGCGGCTATTTGATGGTTCTAAAGCAAGTTTGCCAGGTGGGGGCAAGTGGATGAACGTGCTCTTGATAGCGTGTCGGCGGCCTCAGCAATTCAAACTGGGTTGAATTGCATTGGAGCTCTTCAGAATTGGGTGGCAACACCGTCCCTTTCACGCCATGGCCGGGCTTGATCCGGCCATCCAGGACTAATGCATTCAGCGCCCGTGTTTCTTGATGGCCGGATCAAGTCCGGTCATGGAGGGATGTTTCCGTCAACTCCTGAACCCTACTCGTCGGGGTGGCGGACCCTTATCCTTGGTCGTGGATCGCACGCACGGCTTGGCTGGCACCTGACGAGGTTCCGCCTCAGGCGATTAAGCTTCAAGGAGTGTCAGAATTCTCGGCCGGGCAGCCAGAGCTTGCCCAGATCACGGGGACCGAAATAGGGGATGAAACCCTCCGCGCGTCCGCGCCGACTGGAGTCGGCTATGCTCTGCGGCGATTTGATGTAATCGATAAAGAATACCGGTCGGCCGGCGCGACGGGCACGGCGCAGATGATCGAGTGTCTCGCGGACCTGGCTGGCGTTGTTGGCCGACTGGGTGTGGCCGACACCGTAGAAGAGATCCTCCTTGGCGATCGCATCGATCGTCTTGACGAGGTCGGCATGCTCCAGCAGTTCCTCGGCGTTCTGCTGGATGATCAGGAATTCCAAATTGCGCTTGCGTGCGTGCTCGGCGAGCCGCTTGACGAAGGCGACCATGCGGCGTGCGGCGTCCGGGCAGGCCTTGCCGACCTCGCCGTAGACGTCGACGCGGTCGAGGTAGACGCCGTCGAGGCCCAACTCGATCAGACGGTAGAGGGGCGATGGCTCGATGCTGTTGTAGAGGTTGCGGCCATCGTCGTCGCCCAGAATGGTGCGCTGCCAGCCTTCATCGCAGAAGGTGATGATGCGGTTGCCCTTCCACTGGCTGTTCTCCTTTTGCAGCCAGTCAGGGGCTTCTTCCTCCAGATACTCGGCACTGAAGTAGTCGCGCCGGTAATCCTCCGCCTCGCCGATCGACAGGTAGCCGACGACGAGACGGCGGCGACCGTCGGCGGTGCGCTTCAAGCGATCGACGTCGGCCTTGGTCATGGCCTTGCCGCCAGCAAGTCCGGTGGTGGCGTCGATGACGAGAAGATCATAGGGAGCGGCGGCGGCCTCATCGATCGACAGCTCGGCCAACTGGTAGCCCCAACTTGCGACCGCGGCGATGGTCTTGGCGCGCCGCTCAGCGCTGGCAGCGTTTTGGGTGGTGGAGGGTTGTGTCGGAGCTGTTTGCGGCCTGGCCGGAGCGGGAGTGGCGGCATTACGTGGCGGGGCAGGGCGCGTGGCCGGCACGGGTCGCGGGGGCGCGTCCTGATGGGCTGCCGGTTCGGTTGCCGTGGCCAAATCCGGCAGGCCAAGGGCTGGAGGCAGCGACATCGCAGCGGCAAGCGCCACCGGCACCAGGAGACGGCGGCACAAGCGTTGCCAGAAGATCTGCCAAAGCGGCATTTGCGCCCTCCGCGCACAGGGCCTGGAGTACGGCGTGCCGAAACGAGCCAAAGCTCATTTGATGAAACGAGCTGCACGCAACTCATGGCGGCTGACCACAGCGAAACTGTGACGAATCTGGTCGGGCGAAGGGGGCGGCGGGAGGACCTGGTGTTCCGACTCCGGCGCATGGTTTCCAAGCGTCTCCGCCGGAACCCTAGCCAATTTTTTGGTTGTGTTCTCGATTCACAATCGCTCGACGACTTCCGCCGGGACTAAAGCGATTGATCCAGTACACTAGCGATCAGCGCCTTGGGCGGAGGCGGTCGTGGCCGGGCGCTCGGCGATCTGCTGGCCGGCTTCGGCGCGATCCTGCTCGATGCTGGCGTAAAGCAGGCAGGCGGTTGCGGTGACGGCGACCATGAGAATAGCCATGCCAAGGGCTGCACGCTTCACGGCCCAGAGCCACGTCGGTCCAGCAACGACAGCAGGTTGCCGAGAAACAGAAATTTCGTGAGCGCTATTCATTCTAGGAAGTTCCACCCCAAGTCGCCAAGTTGCTGTATTTCCAATCGTCTTGTCCGCCCGACGCTGATTGGCGCGTCGCGTTCCGGGTTCATAGTGCCAACTCAGTCGAGCTGCCGCTTTGGCTTGATGCCGGACGGCTGGTTGAGGGTCAAGCTCAGACACCGGTTGGCTCGGAATTCCATCATCGTGCCGTGATCGAACCGCAACGCGCCATGCAACACATTCAGGCAAGCGAGCGCATTTGCGTCACCAGCCTTCCCGTATCGATGCCCAGAAGGTTTGATGTAGACGTTCAGTGTGTCGACGCGAAGCAAGCATAATCCGAGCCAGGAATAGTGGCCAAGCCATGCCTACAAGCCGCAGCGACAGCATTGTCCGCCTAAATGGTCGAACTCAGGCGCATCCAATGCCTTCCAGAACAGCACCTGTTCCGATTCGCAGTAGTGATTCGGCTGGCAGGGTTAAGTGGTCAGCGCAGCTTCCCGGAGAAGAGCTGGATGGCGATGAGGGGTATGAGAAGGCTAGCGACGATCGAGGTGACGACGAGGGCTGGTAAGGAGTCGTAGGCTCCCCGTTCGACGACGAAGTACTCGTTGAGATATTTGGTCTGGAGCTGACCGGCGACAATCGCGAGGTTCATCATAGAGGCCATCAAGGCGAACCAGAGGGCGCGCTTGGCGGGCGGCGCATAGATGGCGATCAAGGTGAGCAGCGGGATCATGCTGAGCTGGCCCAGCGGCGACGACGCGGCGGTATCGATGAACGCGATCGTGCGTGCGCCAAAACCCAGATGCGCCTCGGTCCATTGATGACCGCCAAGCACCAGGACGATGTTGGGTAGAGACAACACGGCGCCGAGCAGCGTCAGGATGAGCAGGATGCTGGCGACCGGGCGGCGGGTGATGGAGTCCGACAGCAGCCAGGTGGCAATCAGGCCGACCGCGGCACCGGTCTGGCCGAGGATGCCGAAGAAGGCCTCGTCAAATCCAAGCCTGTCGATCATGAACCAGCGATAGCCCTCGCCGACGCCCGGAACGGCGCGGAACGCGAAGATGATGAGTGCAGCAAAAAAGATCCGGCGCTGGGTCTCGTAGGGGATGTCGCGGGTGACGTAGTAAAGCATCGCGGCGATGACGCTCAACGAGATGACGAACACGATCTCCTGCGCGAACTTGATATCGGCGGCGAGCAGAGCTGTCACAACCATGCCGAAGGCGATGCCGGCCGACAGTATGCGCCAGTCGGTGGGCCTCGACTCGCTCGATTCGAGGCGGACGAGGATGGCGCCGCTGACGGATACCAGCGGCACGAAGAGGCCGATCAGGAACACCCACTCGTAGCTCACCCGTTGGGCGAGCCAGCCGGCCAGTCCTGCGGTCGCAAACATGCCGAATGACAGCGCGAGGCGGCCCAGCACCTGGACCATTCCCAACTCGTGGTCGATGTCGGCCTGCGGCCGCGGCGTGCCGTCGGGGGCAGTGCGCTTGACGACCTCGGTGCTCATGGCGTCGGCGACGACATCCTGCAGAACGGTCCCGGTGACGATCAGCAGCGAGGCGCCGATGTAGATGCGGTCCGGCGAGGCGAAGGTCAGCCAGCCGCCGGCGGCGCCAGCCAGCATCATCAGCCCGGCGGCGATCATGCTGGCACCGATGAAGACGTAAATGCGGCGGCGCGAGCCAAGAATCGGTACTGTGTCGACGAGCTCGCCAAACACCATCTTGATGGCCCATGGCAAGGCCAGCCAGACACCGAGCTGGGCAAGCGCCGCCGGCGACAGGGTCAGCGACTTCTTCACCCAGAAGCTCTCGCCGACAGCGACGATCCCCAAGGCGCCGTAGGCGAAATAGACCATCAGCAGTGGCAGGTATGCGAGGCGGAGTTCTCGCAAGGGCGCGAGCACGGCCGCTTTCAACTTTTCGCCGGCCGATCGTAGTGCCTGCGGTGGAGCGCCGGGGGCGGTCGGACTGCTCATGGGTGCTGAGGTTTCCTTGCTCACAACAGCGGGCGGGTCTTTTCGACCAGGGTGTGCGTCGCCTGCAGGTCGATCTTACCCGTGCCGGTGACAGGAATGGTTGCAACAACCAGGATCGCGCGCGGCACCCACAACTCGGGCATGCCCTGCGCCTTGGCATAGGCCAGCAGAGCCGGCTTGTCAGCATCGGGTTCGTCGGTGACGAGGATCAGCTGCTCGCCCTTGCGCTCATCGGGCAGTGCGATTGCCACGTGTTGCGCGTTCGGCCACAGGCCCGCAGCCAGGGCCTCGACGGCGGCGAGCGAGACCATCTCGCCGCCGATCTTGGCGAACCGCTTGGCGCGGCCGCGAATGGTGACGACGCTGTCGGCGTCGATGGTGACGATGTCGCCGGTATCGTGCCAGCCGTCGCGGGGGGGATGGATGACGCCGGGCGCATCGGCGAAGATGTAGCCTGCCATGACGTTGGGTCCGCGCACGCGCAGGCGGCCGCCCTCGTCGATGCCGGCGACCGCGTCGAGGGCGGTCTCGATCGCGGGCAGCAGCGGGCCGACCGAGCCGGGACGGTTCATATGCGGCAGATTGCAGGCAATGACGGGCGAGCACTCGGTAGCGCCATAGCCTTCAAGAATGAGCGTGCCGGTCTTGGACCAGGCATTGCGGGTCGCATCCTTGACGCGCTCGGCGCCTGCGATCACGTAGCGGACACTTGCGAGGTCGTGCGCTTCGGCGGCGCGTGCGTATCCCATCAGGAAGGTGTCGGTGGCAAACAGCACCGAGGCCTTCACCTGGCCGATCATCCTGGCGACCTGCTTGTAGTGCAGGGGGCTCGGATAGAGCACGACCTTCATGCCGCCCAGCAGGGGCATCAACGTCGCTGCGGTGAGGCCGAAGGAATGGAACATCGGCAGCGGATTGAAGACGATGTCGGCAGGGGTCAGCAGACTTGATGCGTGGGCCAAAATCTGGCGCGCGTTGGCGACCAGATTGGCGTTGGTGAGCACGACGCCTTTCGGTGCGCCTTCGGTGCCCGAGGTGAACAGCAGCACGGCCGGGCTATCGGGGGTCATGCCCGAGAGGCGGACACGGCGTTGCGGCATGAGACTGCGGGCGGCGCCCCGCACTTTGTCAGCAATGCCGATGGTGGCTCGAATGTCCTCGAGATAGACGATCTGGGTCGGCTTTTCGGCGACAGGCTCGGCCGCCGCCATGGCACGAACGACGTCCTCGAGCTTTGCGGTTTCGACAAACCGCCGCGAGGTCAGCACGATCGGGATCGGTCCGGTCTTCAGCGCGGAAACGAGATTGCGGCTGCCGGCGGTGAAGTTCAGCATGGCTGCCGTGCGGCCGAAGGCGTTGAGGCCAAAGAGCGTCACAATGGTACCCGCGACGTTGGGCAACATGACCCCGACGTTCTGACCGGGAAGGGAGATGCGCGCCAAACGGTCGCCTAACACCAAGGCGCCCAGGATCAGCCGCTTGTACGTCAAAGTCTGGCGATCCGCGTCGGTGACGATCTCGCGGTTCATGCCATGTTGATGCGCGGCTTCGAGCAAGGCCTCAAAGAGGCCTCGCCTGGTGCTCAATTGATCGAAGGCGGGCGGCGGCATTGGGTGGTGTCCTCCCTCGGCACGACATGCCGGCGGAGAATGCGACGGCCAACGTGGCAACGCAACTCGAAGACGTCAGTCCGATTTAGTTCAATTTGCAACTTCGCCGTTTACATCTCCTCAGGTCGATACCGGTACAATCGAGCAATTGTTCGTTAACGGAGATGGATGATGCGAGGGTGGTTCGCTCGGGGATCGCTGTGGGCGGCGATCGGGGCTCGCTGCGCGCGTAGCGCGGTCGCATTCGAACGGACCGCCTCAAGACTGCAGCGCGACGAAGGCGGTGCGGTCGCGGTGCTGATGGCGATCCTGATCGCGGTCATCCTGTTCGCATCCGCCTTCGCCATCGATGTCAGTCGCTTCACTAGCGAATCCGTGCAGGACAAGCAGGCGCTCGATGCCGGACTGCTGGCAGCCGCGATCGACTACCGCAAGACCCAGGACACCGCCTCCGCAGTCGAACGAGCAAAAGCCGTTTACCTGGCCAATCGGCCGGATGGCGACAAGGACGACGTCACGTCGATCACGCCTGACAGTGTCACTTCGGAGGTGACCGGGACGACGTCATTCAGCTGGAAGGCGACGCTGCTCAGGGCATTCGGCTATGAGGAAGTCAACCTGAAGGCGCGGGCCAAGGTGAAATACGGCCGGCTGGCCGAGGTCGTGCTGGTGATCGACAACTCGTCGTTCATGAAGGACCACCTGGAGGTGTTCCGAAGCGCGGCGCTCGACTTCAAGACCGAGGTGATGGGTATCAGCGATGGCAGCCCGGTGAAAGTGGGAGTGGTGCCGTTCGCAGGCGCGGTCAATGTCGGTCCGCAATACCGCAACGCGACGTGGGTCGATCAGAATGCGGCAGTCAGCTACCATCGCGAGAACTACCAGAAGTATCTCGGCAACGGCGCGTGGACCAATGCCACGGAAACGCGCCTGGAACTTTACGATCGGATGGGTGAGCCGTGGGCCGGCTGCCTGGAGGCGCGCTCTGGCGCCTATTCGGGCAACGATCTGGCACCGGATGCGAGCAAGCCTGAATCGCTGTTCGTGCCGATGTTCGCTCCCGACGAGCCCGATCCCGGGCACAATCCGAGTGGGCCCGGTCCCGCACAATCCCATTACAACGACTACCTCGAGGACTATCCGCAGAACGATTGCCCCAAGGAAAAGTGTGTCAAGCAGACCGGGCGCGGCACATGCCAACAGTATGCCGCACCCGCCTTCACTCCAAAGCAGTGGCAGGAAGTCTCGTGCAAGTATGCTGTCGGCAAGATGCCGAACAAGACAGTGGTGACGCTTGGCTCCAAGAAGAGCGGCACGGTCGACCTCACAACTGGTCCAAATTTCGGATGTACGTCGGTGCCGCTTCAGCCGCTGACGCGGGATCCCAAGAAGGTTGCCGACGTGCTCAATGCGATGAAGGCAGCGGGCGGGTCGAATGTGGCCGAGGGGACATTGTGGGGCTACCGGCTGCTGTCGCCGCAGGAACCGTTCACGGAGGGGAGTGAGTTCGAGGACGGCGTGTCGGAAAAGTACATGATCATCCTTGCGCGCGGTGCAAACTGGATCACGGCCTACAAGGACGACCTCAATCACTCGATCTATACGCCGTGGGGCTTCGGCTCGCAGGATCGACTCAACCCGCAATCCCACACCGATCAATCCCTGACGAACGCCATGGACGAGCTGACGCGCTCCGCCTGCCGGATTTCGGCTGAGAAAGGAGTTCAGGTGTTCACCATTGGCTACCAGGTGAGCGATCCGCAGATGCGTGCGATGATGCAATATTGCGCCGTGCATCCAAGCATGTATCTCGAAGCGGAGACGCCCGAGCAGCTGCGTGACAGCATGACGACCATTGCCAGCAAGATCACGCGACTGCATCTGACGCAATAAGGCGGTTCCCTGGGCCGTCACACTGCGAGGCGAGCCAGCGTGACGCTGTCCGCTCAACATTTCATCCTCTAACGCGATGTGATGCGAAGAGCATCGGCATGGTTCGTGCGGCGATCGCTTGAGCAAGCCGACCGCTGCTGAGCCCTTGTGACCGCACCACACCCGTCTTTTTGAACAATCTTGAAATAACCGGCGCCGCAGGCGGTGCTGCGAACTGCGACGCCTGCTGATGCTGACACATTTTCGGCCAATTGCCTTGGCTCGGGCGCGGTAATCCGGCGTCGTTTGGGCCGCGGTAGCCTAGCCGCAGGTGCCTGGGCAAGCTGTGGGCAACCTGTTGATCGCCATTGCGGTTGCCACACGCGGCGCCTGCCTGCGCTGGCGCGGTCTCGTGCAATTGACCAATCTGGCGCGAGTTTCGAGCAGCGTCGCGTGTGGCACGGTCCACGGTCTCCGACAGATCGCAGGACCGATGGCGGGCGCTTGTTTGCTTTTGCATATGCGGGGGGTCACGCATCATGAATTGGAGTGAAGCATTGAAGCTGGCGGCGAACTGCCGTGGCGGTCCGTGGCGTTCGAAAGTGCTGATGGCCGGTCTGGCGGCCGTGGTCGCAATTGGAACGGCATTCGTGCTGACGCCTTCAGCGTCAGCGGAGCCGGGCAAGGCGGGCGGCGTGCGGCCGCACGAGTCCGATCACCGATCGGTACTGCAAATTGCTCCGGGTAGTCCGCTGCCGACCACGCGGCGCGTCACTATCGGCGTCGACAAATCGATGCTGGTGGAGGTTCCCAACGACCTGCAGAACGTGCTCGTCTCCAATCCGGAGGTGATCGATGCGGTGGTGCAGACGTCGCGCCAGGTTTATCTGCTCGCCAAGAACGTCGGCGAGGCCAACGCATTCCTGATGGGCAAGGATGGCGAGCGGCAGGCGATCATCGAAGTCGTGGTGACGCGTGACCTGACCGCGCTGCACGACATGCTCGATCGGCTATTGCCCGGCTCGCGGATCAAGGCCGAGATGATGGGCGAGAGCGTCGTGTTGTCGGGCAGCGTCGGCTCGCCGGTCGATGCAAACCGGGCGGCGGAACTGGCGGGTCGTTTCATCAAGAGTCCGTCCAATGTCGTCAACATGCTGGAGACGAAGACCAAGGAGCAGGTGCTGCTCAAAGTGCAGGTTGCCGAGATCCAGAGAGACGCGCTGCGCCGGTTCGGGGTCGATCTTCCAGGCGCGGTGCTGAAGTCGGGAAGCTTCACGTTTGCCAAGGTGATGCAGAACGCCTTCCCGATCACCAGCGCGATCGTGCCGAAAGCGTTGGCGATCGCTCCTGGGGTCGAGCCCGGCGTGACGGCGGGCACTGCCATCCAGCCGACCTGGCAGACCAACAGCCAGTCGGTGACGGCGATGATCGAGGCGCTGGAGCGCTCGGGCGTCTTGAAGACGCTGGCCGAGCCGACGCTGACGGCCATTTCGGGCGAGACAGCGAAGTTTCTCGCCGGTGGCGAGTTCCCGGTTCCCGTGGCCCAGCAGAACAACACGATCACCGTCGAGTGGAAGAAGTTCGGCGTCAACGTCAGCTTCAAGCCGGTCGTGATGACGGAAGGGCGTATCAGCCTGACGATTTCGGCGGAGGTGAGTGAGCTGTCCAGCGATGGCGCGGTTACGATCGGCTCGATCTCTCTGCCGGGACTCAAAGTGCGCAGGGCGGAGACGACACTCGAATTGCCGTCGGGCGGCACGCTGGCGATGGCCGGCCTGCTTTCGGATGAGACGCGGCAGAGCGTCGACGGATTTCCCGGTTTGAAAACACTGCCGGTCCTAGGCGCGCTGTTCCGCTCAAATGACTATCGCCGGCGCGAAACCGAGCTGGTGATCCTGGTCACGCCGTATCTGGCGACCCATGCATCGCGCAAGGAGCTGGCGCTGCCGACGGATGGCTATGCGGCGGAGAACACGTTGCGCGAGCTGTTCTTCGGCAACATCAACCGGATCTATGGTCACTCGTCGGCGAAGCCGACACGCTACCGCGGCGACTATGGTTTCATCATCGATTACCCGGGGGTCAAGGGATGACGGACAGGCGTATTTGGACCGCGAAGCCGCGAACGGTGGCGATTCCTGCGCGTGCTGTGGTAGCGTCAGACGCCGCGCCACTCGCATTGCTCTTGCTGATGGCCGCAGCCGTTGGGCTTGGTGGATGTCGTGAGCACGAAGCGCGGCTCGACAATCGAACGGCAGCCGCCCTGTCAGATCCTTCCAAGCGGCATCCGATAGGCCACGCGGGCCGCACCGAGGCACTCTATGTGGAGGTTGCCACGGACGGTCTGGGTCTCAGCGAGAACCAGGCGACCGACGTCAGCCGGTTCGTCGATCGCTACAAGAGCGAGTCGAACGGGCGGCTGACGATCACTGCGCCGGGTTCGGTGCGCGGTCATCTCGCTACATCGCGGTCGTTCCGCGAGATCGAGGAACTTGTCGACCGGCTGGGCGTGCCCAGCGAGGCGATCAGCCGGCAGCATACGTCCGGTGGTGGTCGCTATGGACCTGCGGTGAAGCTCGCCTACGAGCGTTCCGTGGCGGTGGCGCCGTCGTGCGGACAGTGGCCCGAGGACATGGGAGAAGTGGAGCGGGAGCGGCTGCCTTACGAGAACTTCGGCTGCGCCAGTCAGCGGAACCTGGCGTTGACGGTCGCTAACGCGCGCGACCTGCAGGTGCCGCAAGAGGAGACGCCGCGGTCGAGCGAAGCGCGCAGCGTGGTCTGGTCGAAATACGTTGGTGCGAGTCAAGGGGCAGGTGGCTCGTCGTCTGCTGCACCGGCCAAGGGTGGCGCGGCGAACAAGCCAACCCAATAAGAGTAGGGGTGGCCTGAACGCTGGCTTCAGCCATGTTCGGGCGTCGCGGTAAGGCTGAACGAATGGGCCGTGTCCCCGGACGCGGCCCTTTTCATTGCGGCGGACTGAAGTCCGTGTCTCAAGGTGGCTAGGGCAGGTCCGTTCTTGGTGGAATCGGTTCAGCTGTGGTGGCCTGCTCCAAGCCCTTGCTTGAGAGTCTCAATCACGCCTTCGCTGGAACCAGAAGTGGTTCAATCTCAGCGGATCAGACTCTGGGCCGGCGCGGCTCAAACCAAATATCGGAGCCGGACGTCCACTGGTCATTGCTTGCGGGTGCGGGAAAGACGCATTAGGAGGCACGCAGGCCGCGCGTGGCGGTCTTGCTTGGCCAATGGTGGATGGCCGTCAGCGGAGCCTAGCCGTGCGCTGAACCTGTGGTGGCTGCACGCGTCGCCATTCGCAGGCTATTGAGTGGCATAACGAGACATTCAACCGGGAATCCTTCCATTGTCACCTGACACCATCAGACGAACCGTTGCTGCGGTCGCCGCGCTCAATCTCGGTTATTTCGGGATCGAGGCCACGGTTGCGCTGGCGCTGCAGTCCGTATCCCTGCTTGCAGACAGCGTCGACTTTCTCGAAGACGCGACGGTGAACATGTTGGTGCTGGTGGCGCTGGGATGGGCGGCGCAGCGTCGACGCATCGTGGGGTTCGTGCTTGCGGGGCTGATCGTGGTGCCGGGACTTGCGGCGCTATGGACAGCGGTTGAGAAGCTTTTTGCTGCGGCTCCCGTGGTGCCGAGTCCGGCGGTGCTTACGATCACAGGCGTCGGTGCGCTCATGGTCAACGCGCTGGCGGCGTATCTGCTGGCGCGTGTGCGCGATCATGGCGGCAGCTTGACCAAGGCAGCGTTTCTATCTGCGCGCAACGACGTCATCGCCAACATCGGCATCATTGCCGCCGGCCTGGCGACAGCGGCCACCAACTCGATCTGGCCCGATCTCGTGGTCGGACTTGCCATCCTGGCCATCAATCTGGGTGCCGCCAAGGAGGTGTTCGAGGCGGCCATGGGCGACAGCGACGACGACGACAGGATGGATATTCAACCAAGGGCGTGATCGGGCAGATGCATGCCGGTGCGTGGACGAGTGATGCGCGCTCGGCTTGCAGTTGGTGATGCCGAGGCCATCGTCGCGACGCACACCATTAAAGTTCTAGGCATTGCCAAAAGAAATGACCGGGCTGGCGATGCCAGACCGGTCCGAGTGTGTTGCAGGGCTAGTGACTTTTTATCGTTGCGTATTGCCGCTGTTGAGCGCAGGCGGCTGGGAGAACGGTTTTGTATCTCGATGGATGCCTCAGTTGTCCGGGGCGGATCCGTTGTTTGTTGTCGTGGCCACGCTATCGCTCGTGGTCTGGCGCTTTGCCCGCGACACCTGGGCTTCCGCAGTCTTCAGCTGCTCCAGGTAGCTCATGTTGGAGCTCGACACGTCCTTGGGCAGGCTCGCCTCGCTGACCTTGCGTGCCTCATCGAGGTTGCCGTGGAGACCAAGCAGCAGGGCTAGGTTCTGCTTGGCCTTTGGATCGCCCTTGCTTGACTGGGCGGCGGTGCGCAGAAGCTTCTCGGCCTGGGCATGGCGGCCCTCCAGGGCATAGGAAAGCGCCAGGTTGTTGAGGATCGAAGGGTGGTCGGGTGCCAGCTTGAGGGCGGCTGCAAACTCGTGCTGGGCCGACTGCTGTTCGCCGCTGGCGGAATAGGCCGAGCCGAGCGCCGACTTGATGCGCCAGTCCGGAGGTCCGGCCTTGTCAGCCTTGGCGAGCAGACGCTTGGCGTCCTTGATGCGGCCAAGCTCCAGGGCCAGCAATCCTCGCTCGCGCAGCAGCGCGGGATCATCCGAGCCCTTTGCTGCCTCTTCGAGCACAGCCATCGCGCCGGTCAGATCGCCATTTGCGCGCAGGCCGCGGGCCTTGACGATCGAGGGGTTGGTTGGTTGCGCGGCAGTCTTGTCACCCGCTTTCTGCTCGCCGTTGGCCGACGATTTCGACAGTGCGCCGGTCTCGATGGAGGAGGCGTTGGAGCTTGCCGCGCTGGCGTTGGCGGGGTCAGCCGTGGCGAGCGCGGCAAGCTCTAGTCCGCTGCCGGCACACGCGCTGAGCATCAGCGAGGCGGCAAGCGGAATCAGGATGCGCAACGACCTGGCGAGACTGAATGGCGCGTGTGCGCCCGCTGGCAGGTCGGAAGCGAGAATCGGTTCTTGCAGCTTGGCATGCGACTTGGACTTTGATTGCAACTTGGACATGATGACCCCCTCATGCTTCACGGCGCAGCCACGCGGACGCGAGGGTGCGGGTGAGGCAACGCATCAATTGGATGAACGGAAGACGCTACTGGGAGACTTGAAAAACGCGACCTATACGTGACGCGGTGCGGGACAGCAGGGCTGCCGAATCTGCCGGGCTATTGCCCGTAGTTCGACTCCGGCCTGACGACCGTTTGCTGCCGCAGGATCTCGACGCAGATGCTCGTGCGCGGAGAGCCATTCGGCCGCAACTGCTGACAAAGGTGCTTTGCTGGGCTTCAGATCCTGGCTCCACACACAGTTGGCTTTGTCATACATCCCGACGGCGCCGAACGGGGCTCACAGTGAGCATCGTCCACGCTATCAACAGGCTAATCCGATGTCGGAAGAAGGCCGAGTGTGGACAGTGCGGCGGCCTGGGTTTCGCCGGGATTGCCGCCTGCGGCGATTGTCGTCCAGTCGTTGCGGCCGATTGCGTAGGTGAGCTGGCGGTCGACGACCTCGCGGGTAGCGTCGGAGGCATCGGTGCGACGCTGCTCGACACGGTGGTGCAGCGTTGGCGCATCCGCCTGCAGCCACAGGCCATCAAAGGGGATATCGAAGCTGGCGGCAATTTCGGCGAGGCGGTTGCGCTCGGCAGGTGCGGAAAATACGGCATCGGCGATGACGGATTGGCCGGCGCGCAGGGCTGCCATGGCGCGAGCGTAGACCCGCTCGTAGACGCGCGCGGAAAGTTCGGGCGTGTAGCTCTCCTTCGGCAGGCGATCCAACTCGTCGACTCCCATGAGCGATTTGCGTTCGAGGTCGGAGCGAAGATGCAAGGCGCCCAGCGGCCCAGAGACCTGCGGCGCGAGGGCGGCGGCCAGCGTCGACTTGCCGGTGCCCGACAGGCCGCCGACGCCGATAAGACGAGGCGTTTTCGGGGTCAGGAAGTCCATCGCCGCGGCAAGATAGTGCCGCGATTGTTCGGTATCGCGTAGGCGCGCTGGGGCATCGCGGTTGGTGCTTGCGGCGCGTGTGGCCGCCACCATGGCGCGGATACCGGCGCGGGCCGACAGATAAAGCGGCATGAGCGCCAGGGCATCGAGATCCTCGAGCGTGCCGGTGCGCCACAGGTACCGGTTGAGAACGATATTGGCGGCTTGGCGCTGCTTGTAGTGTGCGAGGTCCATGAGCAAGAAGGCAAGATCATAGAGCGTATCGACCGTTGCCATATCGATGCTGAATTCGAGCGCATCGAACAGCGTGGGCTCGCCGTTCCAGACGACGATGTTGGCAAGATGCAGGTCGCCGTGACAGTGGCGAAACGATCCCAGTCGCACGCGCCGGTCGAGCAGCTCGCAGTGGCGGGAGATCTCGCTCAGCGCAGACTTCTGCCACGCAGCCAGTTGATCCACGGGGAGGCCGGCACCCTGGTCGCGGGAGACGGTTGCGACCTCGGTGACAACGGCGCGCATCTTATCAGGTGCGTCGATGTCAATGGCGCGACGAGCGCGCTGATGCATGTGGAAGACGGAATCCGCGGTCTTTTTCATGAGTGCGGGGGCGAGGGGGCCCACCCGGGCGCGCTCGGACAACAGATCAGAATCGGGAAAGGCGCGCATGTCGACCGCCCAATCGACCGGAGGACCTTCGCCTGCAATCGCCAGTCGGCCGTCGTGTTCGCGGGTGATGGGCACGATGCCGCGATAGATCTGCGGAGCGTTGTCGCGATTGACGGCCAGTTCGCTCATGCATGCCGCATGACGCTGCTCCAGGGTTCTGAAATCGACGAAGGCAAGGTTGACGCGCCGCTTGATCTTGAGAGCACGCTGGGGGCCGACGAAGACGCGGGCAATGTGCGTCTCATAGATGCGTGGGCCGCCGGATCCGACGACGCCGGGGGTCGATAAGAATGCAGCGACCTCATCCTCCGAGGCACTTGCCGCAGGCTTTCCGTTATGGGGCAAGTCACTCATGACGCAAAGTCGGCCTTGCGCCCTTCATCGACGCGGTTTTTTGCGGCCCGACCCAACCCTAGAAGCGAGCGTGCACTTTCGCGCTCGGGTGGCGATGGCTGGGCTGGTGCCGATTCTTTCGTTGCTCGCCCGTCAGCACACCACGGGCTGGCAAAGTTTCAGAGTGAACTTCTCGTGCGTCGCGTCGCGAGAGAAGTCGAACTCGCGGCGATCGATGCAACGTGCCTTGCCCTCCTTGGATGTCTTTCCGGCGAGGTCCAGGTTGCGGTCGAAAAGAACCTCGTCGAGATCGCAGTTGTATTCGCTCTTCAACTGCAGGGCGAGGATGTTCAGCCAAGCCGGGGCCTCGTCCTTCTTGGCCTCCTCGGCCGACGCAATCGGCATGGCGAGCACTATCGCGGCAAGGGCGGCCAGCGCCATGTGGGGCGCACTGGCGCGACGCGGGCGCACTCCGGCGCGAAGCTTGCGAGTTTCGTTGTGACAACCCATAGTGATCCCTCTTCGCATTGTCGTTTGAACGATCGCCCGAATCGTCAAGAAAGGCGCCGCCGCAGATCGGCAAGCTAGCATGGATTCTGGCGTTCGCGGTCCCGGTTCGATCTCCACCCGCAGGCGACTTTCGACCCGGCGCCGGGCGTCCGATCACGTCGAGCGGCAAGTGTGGTAGCGCGGCAAAGCCGCGGCCTTGACGGCCGTCAAGGTTGGATGCCAGTCATCGATGCAACGGTCGCCTGTAGGGGCTCAGAAAACGGCTTGGACATGGCCATCCGCTCGATTCTCATCCACCTCAATGATCGTCGCCGGGCCGGGCGCCTGATTGGCGCGGGACAGGCGCTGGCAGCGGCGACGGGTGCCCAGATCATCGGCCTGCATGTCCAGACGAGCGTTCCCAGCCTTGCGCCGGTAGCGCTTCCCTACGGCGCCGACGTTGTCGCCGCGGTGCGAGCCGCAGAGAACCGCGAAGCGGAGGCCATCGCGACGATGTTCCGCGACTTGACCGCTTCGATGGCCGAACGCGCGGAATGGATTTCGGAGATGGCGGCCGGCACTGATCTGGCCGCGCATGTCATGGGGCATGGGCGCGGCGCGGACCTCATCGTTGCATCGCAGGCGGACGCCGAATGGGAACTCGCACCGGTGCTCGATTTTCCCGAGCGTTTGGCAATCGAGAGCGGCCGACCGGTGCTGCTCATACCCAATAGCGGAGACGTGAGCCTGCCGCCGCGGCACGCCGTCATCGCCTGGAACGGCTCGAGAGAGGCATCGCGCGCCGGGTTCGACGCGCTGGCAGTACTGGAGACTTCGGTTAAGGTTACGCTGCTGGTGATCAACGAGGGTTCGGGTATGGTGGCGGCGACGTCGAGTGCTGAGCGATTCGCTGCCACGGCCAGGAGACACGGCTTCGACGATGCGGTGGTTGTCGCACAAGCGAACGGACGGGCGGCTGGGCGGGCTGTCATGGAGGAGGCGCACGCGATCGGCGCGAACTTATTGATCATGGGCGGGTATGGTCATTCCCGGTTCCGCGAATTGGTCTTTGGAGGCGCAACGCGCTACATCACCCACCACATGAGCTTGCCCACCTTGCTGTCGCACTGACCCGGCCGACCCTGGTGGCTTCTTTGGTAACCAATGGTATCCAGCACTTTGACAATCGCGGAGACGACCAAGACATGACCAACAACATTCCCGTCCCGATGAAGCGTGTTCGCCTCGAGCTTGCCCGCGATCGTGAGCATCCGCTGGGCAACCGGTCGCACGGATACGACTTCATCGCTCCGATCGACGACAACGGCCACATTAGTGTCGAACACTGGAAGCGGGAACGCGACCGCTGCCGGGTCAAGCGCTTCTGCGAAGGGGAGAAGGACGAGGTGGGGCACATCATCCGCAAGCCCGGCGGCTCGTGGGCGTTCCACTATGACATCCATGGCTCGCCGGATGCCGACGAGGGCGGCTATCGTTTCGACCAGCACGCGTTCAAGCCGGGCGAATACGTCTCGATCCGAGAGCATGACGGCGAACTGCGCACGTTCAAGGTGATGAGCGTGGTGGAGCTCGACTGACTTCGGTCTACCGCGCCAGGAGGTCGCTGGCGACAAAGGCGACGGTGGTTACAACGCCAGCGGCGGGCACCCAGATGGGAGTCACGAATACCCCTTGCGGGACTTCGGTCTCGCGCAACTTTATCGCCACGAGCGCGGCGTTGACGGTTGCGAACATGGCGAGGGTCAGGCGAGAGGACCATTCCGCAAGCCCGGTCAACGGCACGGCGAAGGCAAGCACAAGAACGAGCCCGGTCACGACCGCGGTTCCCGCCAGTGGCGTTCGCGTCAGCGGGCTGACACGTGCGAACAGGTGGGGAATGTCGCCGCGGCGAGCGAGACCGTAGGCGACGCGCGAGGCCAGGATGATGGCGGCGATGATGCCGTTCAATGTCGCGACGATCGATATGGCGGCCATGATCGATCGAGGCCATCCGGTCAATGCCACGAAGACTGCCGCAAGTGGCGCGTCGGTGCCGCCGAGCCGCTCCGGTCCGAGTGTGACCAGCGCCACCCAGACAACGGCGACGTAGATGAGAGCGGTGACGGCGAGCGTGGTCAAAATCGCTCGCGGGAGGTCGCGTCGCGGCACACGCATCTCCTCGGCGACGTTGACGATGCCCTCGAAGCCGATGAATGCGAAAACGGCGAGCAGGCCGGCGCTCAGGATGGCATGCCAAGTGTGAATCGCTGTGAGATCCGGGATGGCCTCGGGCAGGCGCGCCAGTGTTGCCGGCTCAAGGATTGCGCCGAGCAGCACGATCATGATGAGCCCGCCCGTCTCGATCACGGTCATGGCCGCAGCAAAGGTAACGGACTGCAGGATGCCCCAGGCGGCGACGGCGCCCATGGTCAGCACCACGGCAGCGACGATCACGGGTCGCGGCAGCTCGAGGAAGATCTCGATATACTGCGCGCTGCCCAGGCTGATTGCGGCGGCGGTGATGATCGATATGATGATAACGGCGAGGCCAACGACCGTGCCGGCAGCGCGGCTGCCAAAACCCTCCGATACGTAGGCAGCCTCTCCGGCGGCTACGGGCATGCGGGTGGCCAGTTCGGCAAACGACAGGGCCGACAGCGACATCAGCAAGGCGGCCAGGATGAAGGCCGCGGGGGCAGCCATGCCGGCGGTCTTGGCCACAGGTCCGATCAGGACATAGATGCCGGCACCGATCGTGATTCCGAGCCCATAGAGCAGGGCGTGCCAGAAGCCGAGGGAGCGCCGCAGGGCGATGCGCTCGCTATTGGCTGCCAATGGGGGGTGGTGCGGGGTTGGCATGGGCAATGCGAAGACGTCCGGAGTTCGGATCTAAGTTCAGGCTTTTCATGAGTTTAGTGAAGCGGAACAGATCGCGCAGCCGCGGTCAATGGATCCGGCGACATCCGAGGCTGCTGCAATTTGCTGCGCCTCGGTGGTCTTCCTGCGTGCAGCGTTTCCAGGCATGTTAGCAGGTAGCAATACATGAATTTGATGAGTTGGAAAAATGGGCCGCACAGGTGCGGTTGCGTGCCGCGGGCACCCGTGCGAGAGGGTGTTCGGCCCGCCAAACACTAGGGGAAGGAAATAATGCGCGTCCTGGATTCGGTCATGTCGATGCTGGGTGATACGGGCGGCAAGGTCGCAACGAATATCACTGTTCGTCAGGTGCCATTCGATCAGCCGTGGGATTGGCTGTCGAGGGGCTGGCGCGATCTGTGGACGCACCCGCTCGTCAGTCTCACCTATGGGTTCATCTTTGCCGTTGGCGCGATTGTATTGACGATCGGCATGACGCAGGCTGGCGCGCAGTCGATCATCCTGGCGTTGTTCGGTGGGTTCCTGTTGATCGGGCCGCTTGTCGCCGTGGGGCTCTATGAAGTCAGCCGGCGCATCGAGACGGGCGAGCCGGTGACGTTGTTTGGCGCACTCAAGAAGAGCTTCCAGCCCGAAGGCCAGCTGGCGTTCATGGGGATCGTCCTGTTCCTGATTTTCATGGTTTGGATGCAGGTTGCCTTCCTGCTCTTCATGCTGTTCACGGGCGGCGCGGCGTTTCCTCCGCCGAGCGAGTTCGTGCACATGCTGTTCTACACCAAGCACGGGATGGGCCTGCTGGTCGTGGGGACGCTGGCGGGCGCGCTGCTTGCCTTCTTCACGTTCTCGGTGTCGGCGGTGTCGGTGCCGTTGCTGATGGTGCGCGATGTCGATATCGCGACCGCAATCTCCACGAGCTTTCACGCGGTCCGGCGTAATCCAAGGCCGATGATCCTGTGGGCAGCCATGATCGCGGCCTTCGTCATCATCGGAATCGTGACGATGTGCGCAGGATTGATCTTCGTATTCCCGCTGATGGGGCACGCGACGTGGCACGCCTTCAAGGATCTGGTCGAGTTCCACGACACTCCGGCATCGCGGGCGTAACTGGCCGCGGCCAGCCTTCTGCTCGAATGACTTGTCACGACATCTGTCGTCGAAGAGTAAGAGGGCGGCGAGTTCGTTTGTGGGAAGGTGCGTTCTATTAGCTCTTAGCATCTGGTGACGACGACGAAGGCGAGGCTTTGTCGGCTTGATCCGCCGCAGGCTCGCGATCCTGGAGCGCTCGCCAGGCGGCCCCGTCGAGGTCTTCGTACTGCCCGCTCTTCAGCGCCCAAAGGAACGCCGCTAAGCCAAGACCGCCGATCACCAGTGCTGCAGGTATGAGCCAGGCGAGAGAGTTCATGCGGCGAGCTCCAGACGTTTCGTCTTGAGCCGGACGGCGTTTGCCGTCACGGCGATCGAGGACGCCGACATCGCGATCGCGGCGAGCAGTGGCGTCACGAATCCCGCCATCGCCAGTGGTACGAAAACGATATTGTAGGAAATGGCGATGGCGAAATTCTGTATCGCCATGCGCTGGGCGGCGCGGGCAACGGCAATCGTCTCGATGATGGGCGCCAGGCGGCGACCCTGGAAGACGGCATCTGCGGCGGTCTGCGCAATGTCGGAAGCACCTGCGAGCGACATCGAGGCGTGGCCGGCTGCCAGGGCCGGTGCATCGTTGAGGCCGTCGCCGACCATCAGCACCTTGTGGCCTGCGGCATGGAGTGCCGACAAATGCGCCAGCTTGCCGGCGGGGTCGATACCAGCCTCATAATCTGCGATGCCGGTTGCTTGCGCCGCCGCGGCGACGGGACCGATCCGGTCGCCGGACAACAGCTCGACCTTCAAGCCGGCCCGCTGCAGCCGCGCGACCACATCTGCAGCGTCCTCGCGAAGACGATCGGAAAACACGTAGCGCGCGGCGCTGCCCTCAGCGCCGCGATAGGCCAACATCGAAGTGCCATCCTTGTCCTCGGGTTCGTCGTCGGGATCTGCGAATGCCAGCGAGCCGAGGCGTTCGGTGCCCTGCGGTGTCGTGACCTCGAGGCCCCGGCCCGGCAGTTCCCGGACATCGAGTGCGGGTTCGACCGTTACACCTCGATCTTCGGCTGCGCGCACCAGGGCACGCGCATAAGGGTGGCGGCTGGCGGCCGCAAGACGGACCGCGCGGGTCAGGATGTTCACATCACGCTTTGCGGCATCGATGAGCTGCGGTTCGCCCAGTGACAAGGTTCCAGTCTTGTCGAAGACGATGGTGTCGACTTCGGACAAGCGTTCCAGCCCGTCTGCGGCCTTGATGAGGATGCCGGCTTTCATCAGCCTGCTGGTGGCGGCGACCTGCACGGCGGGAACTGCGAGCGCGAGTGCGCAGGGACAGGTGATGATGAGCACGGCGATGGCCGCCGTCAGCGCCGCCTCCCAGCCATTGCCCTGCACCAGCCAGCCCACGACGGTGGCAGCACTCAAGATGTGTACGGCGGGGGCATAGATGCGGGCAGCACGGTCGGCGAGGCGGACATAGCGTCCGCGGCCCTGCTCGGCGACATCGACGAGGCGGGCGATCTCGGCGAGCAGCGTATTCTGGTCGGTGGCGGTTGCGGTCAAGATCAATGCGCCGCCGCCATTGATGGTGCCGGCGTAGACGTTCGCCCCTTTGGTGACCGCGCGCGGCACGCTCTCTCCCGTGATCAGACTCTCTTCGACCTCGCTGGTGCCGTCGGTGACGAGACCGTCGGCGGGGATGCGCTCGCCGGCAGCAACAAGCACGCGGTCGCCAGGTTTCAGCGATCGGGCGGAGACGCGCCGGCTGGTGCCGTCGGCATCGAGCACGACCGCGGTTGCGGCCTTGAGGCCGAGCAGGTTGGCGGCAGCGCCGGCTGCGCGCGTGCGCATCATCTGGTCGAGGTAGCGGCCGATCAGCAGGAAGAACAGCAGCGTGATGGCAGCATCGAAATAGACGTGCTCCTTGGCCTGGATGGTCTGGTAGAGGCTCATCGCAGAAGCAAGGGTGACGCCGAGCGAGATCGGCACGTCCATGTTGAGGCGTCCTGCCTTCAGCGCCTGGCGGGCGGATCGGAAGAATGGCTGGCCGGCATATGCGATCGCCGGCAGCGCGATGAGGGCGGAGAGCCAGTGGAAGAGCGAGCGTATGGCCTGGGACATCTCGCCGGCGAATCCAGCCCATACGGACACCGAGAGCAGCATGACGTTGGCAGCTGCAAAGGCTGCGACGCCGAGCCGCTTGAGAAAATCGCGGTCGCGGGCATCGGCCTCGGCCTCGCGACTCTCGATCAGCTGGGCGGCGGGAAAGCCGATCTTGTCGAGAGCGGCGATGAACGATTCGACATTGGTGAGGGCAGGGTCGTAGCTCACCGCGACGCGCTTGGTGGTCAGGTTGACGCGGGCGCTCTTCACGCCGGGAAGGCTTTGCAGAGTGTCCTCGATTGAGATCATGCAGGTGCCGCAGTACATCGTGTCGGCGACCAGCGTGGTCGTTTCGGAGAGAGGTGTGTCGTCGTTGCGCGCTGAGATTGCTTCAGCGGACGTGGAGGCGGTCGTTGGAGCCAGGTCGGCGGGGGGGTGCCCGTCGCCAGTGGTGCCGTTCAGCGCATCGGCCATTGCAGGCGCTTTCTCGTGCGCCAGACAATCGTATCGCGTTCTCGCGTCAATTCGCGGGCGGCGAGATCGAGCTGCCAGGTGCCCGGTTCCAGCTTGGCGAAGCTTGCCGCGTACTGGCCAGGAGCGGTTTCCTTGATGGCAATCGACCGGTCCATAGCCTCGGTGGTCGGGCGTCCGAGCCTGGCATCGAGCGTCATCCCGCTGACCGGATTGCCGCTGCGGTCAACGAGGGCGATCGTGATCGCATCGCCGTCGGGGCCGAGCGTGATCTCGTCGCGCCAGCCCTGTTCGCTCTGGCGCTTCTCGTCCTCGATGCGCGAATTGTAGTTGAGGCCCTTGCGGTAAGGCTCATTGGAGACGACACCGGTGTAGGTCGACAACGCCTCGTACAAGAAAACGGCGTTGACGGCCATGATGACGCCGAAGAAGGCAACCAGGCCGAAGAGGACATGGCGTCCTGTGATTGCGCGTTCTGCCATGGGCCCTGCTCGTTGCGGTGCGTTTGTCATTGCGCCGGCTTGCGGAAATTGGTGGCGCGCGTGGTCTTGGTGCCGTCCTTGGAGTCTGTCACGACGAATGTGATATTCGACTTCTCGCCGGCGACCTGAGAGGCTGCCTCGCGCGGTAGCGTCACATAGGCGCGACTCTCGCGCAAGTCGTCGGGCACGACAGTAATCTGCGGCTCGATTTCCTGCTCCTGACCAAGCAGGGTGAGTTTGGCGCCGGGCAGCCCCTCGACTGAAAGCTTGAAGGTATGCGGTTCGTAGCGCTTGTTGAGAATCTTCACGGTAAACGTGTTGCGGATGGCGCCATCGGACAGCTGGACATAAAGCGGGTTGCGTTCCGGGATGACGTTGAGCTCCAGAACAGTCTTGGACATCAGCGCGAAGGCCATGATCGCGCTGACGAACGCAATCATGCCGGCGTAGAGCATGGTTCGCGGACGGATGAGGCGCAGCTGCAGACCGCCACCCTTCTTCTCGGACTGGATCGAACGGTAGGTGTCGTAGCTGATCAGGCCGTGCGGCTTGTCGATCTTGTCCATGATGCCGTTGCAGGCATCGACGCACAGCGCGCACTGGATGCATTCGAGCTGGACACCGTCGCGGATGTCGATGCCCATCGGGCAGACGGCGACGCAGGCATTGCAATCGATGCAGTCGCCACGCCCCGCCCAGCCCTGCGACTTGCGGAAGGCGCCGCGCGGCTCGCCGCGAAAGTCGCGATAGGTGACAAGAAGGCTATCGGCATCGAGCATGGCGCCCTGGATGCGCGGCCAGGGGCACATGTAGATGCAGACCTGTTCGCGGGCGATGCCGCCTAGCAGATAGGTGAAGCCGGTCAGCAGTGCGAAGAAGACGTAGGACGGCAGCGGGGCATCGCCCTTGAAGAATTCCGCAGCAAGGGTCGGTGCATCGCGGAAATAGAGGATGAAGGCGCCACCGGTCGCTGCGGCGATCAAGATCCAGGAAATGTGGGTTATTCCCTTCTTGAAGATCTTGTTTGCGGTCCACGGCTCCTTGTCGAGGCGGATGCGCGTGTTGCGGTCGCCTTGCCAGAAACGCTCGACGGCGATCATCATGTCGGTCCACACCGTCTGCCAGCACAGGTAGCCGCACCAGACGCGGCCGGCGATCGACGTGAACAGGAATAACGCCAGCGCGGACAGCACGAGCAGGCCGGTGACCAGATAGAGCTCCTGCGGCCAGATCGCGAGATTGAAGAAGAAAATGCGGCCGTGCTCGATATCCATCAGCACCGCCTGGTCAGGCAGGCCAGGGCCACGATCCCACCGCAGCCACGGCAGCAAGTAGTAGACACCCGTCGTGCAGGCCATGACCAGCCACTTGATGTTCCGGAAGAAGCCTCGCGCCCGCTTGGGGTAGACCTTGGCGCGGCTCTCGTATTCGATGGCGCTGGTGGCGTGGCGCTCGTCGCGCATCTCCTTGCTGTTGACGGCCTTGACGTCGATACGTTCAACGCCGGCGGCAGCCTCGCGGGGATCTGGGGTGTGGGCTTCGGTCGTGGCCATTTCTTCTCGGGGGCGGCTCTTTTCGACGATCGGGTGGCTGGTTGGAATGTACTCTATCGCACAGGTTTCAGCTTGGCCGGTGCGTGTCTGTGTCTGGCGACACAAAAACCGCATGTCCAAGCCATGAGACTTTGGTCGGAGGAACGCGAATTTTCTGCCTCCTGGCTCGACCTGGCGTGCAAGAGACGCTCAGCAACAACCTGCTGACTGGGCACTTTTCTTGCGGCCCGCGGCGCGGCACATGCGTGACCCAGCGTCGCACGCATATGTGGTGATGCGGGTCTTGCCATCCAAGGCATCGAGCTGGCGGCGCTTATCGCCTGCCCCGGCATTCGCGACGTTGTGACCGGCCGGCATCGACTTGCGGCAGAACGCCGCCCCAATAAAGCTCTCCCCGCGCGAGGCGGGGAGAAGCGGAACATTCCTCTGTGCGGCCGAGCCGTGGCTATTTGCCGCCGCCCAGAGAGTGAACGTAGATCGCCAGCGACTTGATGGCCGTCGGATCAAGGCGGCCGGCCCAGGCCGGCATGGCGCCGCCGCGACCGGTCTTGATCGATTCCATCACGGCCTGCTTCTTGTCACCGTAGAGCCAGATGCCATCGGTCAGGTTGGGCGCGCCCATTTCCTGGTTGCCCTTGCCGTCCTCGCCATGACACGCGGCGCAGTTCTCGGCGAAGGCCTGCTTGCCACGACCTGCTGCGGCGGCATCCGTGCTCTTGCCCGAAAGCGAGAGCACGTATTCGGCGGTGTCGGCGATCTGCTCGGGCTTGAGGATGCCATCGATGCCGAACTTGGGCATGTCGGAAACGCGGGTGTCCTTTTCGGACGACCAGCGGATGCCGTGCTGGATGGTCTTCTGGATCGCATCCAGTGAACCTCCCCAGATCCAATCGTCGTCGTTGAGGTTGGGGTAGCCGATGCCTCCCTGCGCGCCGCGGCCGTGGCAGGGGGCGCAGTTGTCGGCGAAGATTGCCTTGCCGCCGGTCGTGGCGAACTGCAACAGATCGGGCTTGGCGCGGATGTCAGCCAGCGATGTCTTTTCGATCTGGCTTCGCAAGCCGGCCTGGGCCGCCTTTGCAGCTTCGACCTGCTGGGTCACGGCGGCGCGCTGGGAGTAGCCCAGGATGCCGCGCGTATAATCATTGGCCAGTGGCCAGGCGGGATAGGCGACCCAGTACCCGATCGCCCACACGATCGTTGCGTAGAACGTGTAGAGCCACCACTTGGGCAGTGGTCTGTTGAGTTCCTTCAGGTTTCCGTCCCACACGTGGCCGGTGGTGTGGATGCCTGTTGCTTCGTCGAATTCCTTGTGTCCAGCCATGAACGGCCCCCACTATTTCTTGTTCTCAGGATCGAGGTCGAGCGCCTTGCGCTGAGCCTCGTCGAATTTCCGGCGGTTGCCCGGCCAGAAGGCATAGATGACGACGCCGATGATCATCGCGGTGAACAACAGCAGCGACGCGACCTGCGAATAGGTTGCGACGGTGTCATATGTCATGACCGCGATGCTCCATTATCTGAGGTTGGGGCCTGAGGCGTCGAACTTGGCGAAATCGACAAGTGTGCCGAGCATCTGCAGATAAGCGATGACTGCGTCGAGCTCGGTTACTTCGCTGGGATTGCCATCGAACACGCCAACCTTGGCCTTGGGATAACGGGCCAGCAGATCCTTCACGCCCGCAGAGTCCGGATTGGCCTGGGACTCAAGATCGACCTTCGCCTTGGCCAGCATGTCGGCGGTGTAGGGAACGCCCACGATGCTGAGAGTGTTCAGGTGTTCGGTGATCTTGGAGTAGTCGAGCTTGGTCTTGGCCAGCCACGGATAGCCCGGCATGATGCTCTCGGGCACGACCGCGCGCGGATTGATCAGATGCTCGCGCTGCCAGGCGTCGGAGTACTTGCCGCCGACACGTGCAAGATCGGGCCCGGTGCGCTTCGATCCCCACTGGAAGGGATGATCGTACATGGACTCGGCAGCGAGGCTGTAGTGGCCGTAGCGCTCGACCTCGTCACGCAACGTGCGGACCATTTGGCTGTGGCACGTGTAGCAGCCTTCGCGCACGTAGATGTTGCGTCCGGCCTGCTCCAGCGGGGTGTAGGGCCGAATGCCCTGCACCTTTTCGATTGTGGAGTCGATCCAGAACAGCGGTGCGATCTGGAACAGACCGCCGATCGACACCATGATGAGGATGCCGATCAGGAGGATGATCGTGTTTTTCTCGAATGGTTCGTGGTTCATGTCTGTCCCCCTTATTCCGCGGCCTGCGGACGCAGCTCGGGAGCCGCCGCGACAGGCGGCTGGTCCTTCGCATCGACGGGCTCATCGCCACGGACCGTGCGCCATATGTTGTAGGCCATGATCAGCGAGCCGAGCACGAACAGCAGGCCGCCGATGGCGCGGATGATGTAGAACGGATGCATGGCTTCGACGGTCTCGACGAACGAGTAGGTGAGGAAGCCGAGCTTGTCATAGGCGCGCCACATCAGGCCCTGGAGGATGCCGGACACCCACATCGCGGTGATGTAGAGCAGGATGCCGAGCGTGGAGATCCAGAAGTGCCACTCCACGAGCTTCAGCGAATAGAGGGCCTTGCGCTTCCAAAGCCACGGAACGAGGCAGTAGATGGCGCCGAACGACACCATGGCGACCCAGCCGAGCGCGCCGGAGTGGACGTGTCCGATGGTCCAGTCGGTGTAGTGCGAGAGCGAGTTCACCGCCTTGATCGACATAAGCGGACCTTCAAAGGTCGACATGCCGTAGAAGGCGACGGAGACCGCGAGCAAACGCACGACGGGATCGGTCCTGAGCTTGTCCCAGGCGCCCGACAGCGTCATCAGGCCGTTGATCATGCCGCCCCATGACGGCATCCACAGGACGATCGACATGGTCATGCCGAGCGTCTGCGCCCATTCAGGAAGTGCCGTGTAGTGGAGGTGGTGCGGGCCCGCCCAGATGTAGAGGAAGATCAACGTCCAGAAGTGCACGATCGACAAGCGATAGGAGTAGACCGGACGCTCGACCCGCTTGGGCACGAAGTAATACATGATGCCGAGGAAGCCCGCGGTGAGGAAGAAGCCTACGGCGTTATGGCCGTACCACCACTGGGTCATCGCATCCTGTACGCCGGCAAAGACGATGTAGCTCTTGGGTTCGAAGAGGCTGATCGGGATGGTTGCATTGTTGACCAGATGCAGCATCGCGACGGTGACGATGAAGGCGAGGTAGAACCAGTTGGCCACGTAGATGTGGGGCTCCTTGCGCTTCCACAGCGTGCCCAGGAACACCAGCAGGTAGACCACCCAGACGATCGTCAGCCAGAGGTCGGCGTACCACTCGGGTTCCGCGTATTCCTTGCCCTGGGTGATGCCGAGCAGATAGCCGGTGCCGGCGATGGCGATGAAGACGTTGTAGCCCCAGACGATGAAGTAGGGCGACCAGCGGCCAGCCAGTCGCGCCTGGCTGGTGCGCTGCACGACGTAGAGCGAGGTGGCGAGAAGGACGTTGCCGCCGAAGGCGAAGATCACTGCGGAGGTGTGCAGCGGGCGCATGCGGCCAAAGCTCGTCCATGGCAGGTCCAAATTCAATGCCGGGTAGGCCAGCTGCCAGGCGATGATGTCACCGACCAGAAATCCGGCAATGCCCCAGAAGACGGAGGCAACGACGGCGACGCGAATCGGTCCGTCCATGTAGCCATTGGAGTCGGTCAACTTGAGCGGTGTCGCGCCGAATGCGTGCGTGATGATGTAGAAGGCTGCGATCGCACCTGCGAGCGCCAGCACCACGCCGTGAAACGCCATTGCGGGATCGCTGGTCTTCATTGCGATCATGGCGCCGACCAATGCGACGAGACCGCCCCCCGCGACAGCAAGCGCGTCGGAGAACGCGTGCCTCTCGACCGTTGTGTCTGTCATTTTAATTCCTCGCCTTGTCGTAAGAATTTGCTGCGAAAATCATACTACTATTTTCGAAGCATCGCCCCGAGTGGCCTTTCGGCTTAGGGACTTCATTGATGATAATCAACATGTGTTCGAAAGAACGTATGTTGATTTGTGGAATCTTGGCTGAGAGCCCCGAATGTGAGCCGTTTGCGCATGTTCGGCGAATGGTCGCAGGCGACTTTGCTTCTGGTTCCTCGTTTGCTGCGATTTCCGATCCGAGCGCTGATCTGCGTTTCGAAGCGATTGATGTTATACACGAGAACCGAGCCGCGGTAGGCGAAAGTCCACACGATCGCTGCCGCGGCGGAGGGGCCGCAACTGCAAGCTGAAATCGCGGACATTGTATCTTCGTATCTTCGTATCTTCGCAGCGTCTCGGCTTGGATGTTGGCTGGTATACCACCACAATTGCAGGCGCAAGTCATGGATCCGTACCGTGATCGGAGCTGATAGGGGTGAACTGCCAAGCGCGCCCCTTTTTGTTCATTGTGCCTCGACACGCGGCTCCCGTGCGAGTGGTGCTGCGGCGGGGTCGCCAATCGCTGAGATGCTCGAAGGCCAAGGCTCTGGTGCGCCTGCGGGCGTGCGCGTTTGATGCGTGAGTATGCCGGCTGCGGCGTGGTTGAGCATCAGACCGCAGATCGCCTGCTGCTCTGCGAATGTGTCGGCACGGATCACGAGAATGGAACCGCCGATCGACAAATGTGCCATCAGCCGGCGGCTCTGGCGGCCGATTGCTGGAAGATCGTTGACGCTGGCGGCGGCACGATCACTTGCGCATGTGCCGCAATGAGGTTCGCCTTCAACCAAGCTTGCGGCGCGCGGAAGTACGGCTGAGAGCCAGTCGCCATCGCTTCGGCTGTCGTCCAATTTGACACGTTCAATCGCAAGGTCGCGTTCAAGCCGTTCGGTGCGCCGTCGAGAAAATGCGTCACTGTCGATGCTGGCGAATAGTCGCGCGGTCTGCAGGGCGACGCCCATCTGCCGAAGCTCTGTCATCATGGTTTCGACAGGAGCCACGCCGTCGAACAGTCCAATGGCCAGCGTCAGCCTTCCGGCGGCTGACGGGGGCTCCTGGGAATGCGTGGGCATAATGCTAACTGCCGATAGGTTGCCGCATCTTGTCTAGTGTCGTGATCGCGAAATTCGTCTCATTCTGCAGCCCTCTCCGAACGAATTTCGCGATCATCACGCTGGCGCGTGGCGACGTACAATGCCGCGATCTGATGCGTTCAGTCCTCCGCGAGCTGGCGCAGGGCTGCCGCATCGCGAATGATCACAGTTGTGGTGCGGGGCAATGCAATAACCCCGCTGCGCTTGAGCTTGGAAAATGTGCGACTGACCGTTTCGATCGTAAGTCCCAGATAGTCGCCGATGTCGACGCGGGTCATCGGCAGCTCGAAGCGCGAGGCATCGCCACCCACGTCGCCATTGCGACGGGCAAGGGCGAGCAGGAATACGGCCATGCGTGCGTCTGCCGATTTGGCGGCGAGACAGAGCAGGTGCTCGCGCGTCATGGCCAATTCGTCAGCGGCAAGCTTGAGCAAGCGCTTGGCGAAGCCGGGTCGCGACTCGATCATCTGATTGACGAGATGACGGGGGATGCGCCGCGAGCGCACCTTGTTTAGTGCCTGAGCGCTGAAGGTTTGTGTGCCGGTGCAGCAATAGCCGATCAAGTCACCGGGAAAATAGAAGGAGACGACGTGACGGTGGCCGTCGGGCAGCAGCCGATACGCGCACACCACGCCTTCCACCACTTCGAGCAGGTGTGATGCTTCGTCTCCCTCAAGGAACAAGTCTTCGCGAGGGGCGTATATGGAGGTCGTCGTCTGCAGCGTGCTGTCGAGGATGATGTCATCGTTGACGCCCGCGCTGCGTGCCATGAGCTTGCTGGGACGCACCTGAGGCTGTGCTTCGCGGACAGGCTCGGGAGTAACAGTCATGGCCAGCATGAAACGGCCTCCGGTTCGTTGCTTCGCGTCGGCACATGCAAGCAGTGTCCTGTCGCACTGATTTGCGTCAATTGTAACTAAATGTATTCGATTGTAATGGACAGATCGCGTCGCTTCATGCTGGCATGCCGAGCGCGATCGCGAGGCCGTGGGGCGCCCCGTGTCGGGCTGTCACCCGGCGTGAGCGGGCCAGCCGGACGGTTTGTGGTCTCGTTGTCTGCGAGGGTGCTTGAGACTTCGGCGATGCGGATTGCTTCAACAAGGACTGTGCTGAGCGTGCAAGACCATGGGCTGCGGAGACAGGAGCCATGACAACGCGTTCGACAGGCGGCATGAGCACAAGCGAATGAATGAATCGAACCGCGCTCACATCCTGATTGTCGAAGACGATCAGAAGGTGCGGCTGCTGCTGCGCCGCTGCTTCGAAGGTGAAGGATTTCGCGTCACCGAAGCGGCGCGCGGTGCGGATGTGGCGCGCGTGATCGCGGCTGGCGACGTCGATCTGGTGACGCTCGACCTGACGCTGCCCGATACCGACGGTCTCAGCGTGGCACGCCAGGTTCGCGAGCATTCTGCGGTCCCGATCATCATGGTGACCGGGAAGGGCGAGATGATCGACCGCGTGATCGGTCTTGAGATTGGCGCCGACGACTACATCGCCAAGCCATTTCATCTGCGGGAAGTCCTGGCGCGCGTGCGAGCCGTGCTTCGCCGGACGCGTGAGGCGCCCCGGCCGCAATCCCATTCGACCGCAGATGCTGGCGTGCAGCGCTTCGACCGATGGGTGCTCGACCGCCAGCGGCGCGAGCTGCGGGGCGAGGACGACCAGCCTTGCGCGCTCACCACTTCAGAGTTCGGGCTGCTCGAGATCTTCGTGGATCATCCAAACCGGGTTCTGTCGCGCGATCAGATCATGGATCTGCTCAAGGGGCACGAGTGGTCGCCCATGGATCGCAGCATCGACAATCTGGTGGCGCGGCTGCGGCGCAAGATCGATGCAGCCGATAGCGGTCCAAGCCTGGTCAAGACGGTGCGGGGGCTCGGCTACATCTTCACCGCGCAGGTCAAGACCGTAAGAAGCGCTGCGAGTTAGCCTGCCTCGGCGGAAGAGGGCATCCTCGCGATCGCAGCAGCTATCGAGCGAGCGAGTTCGGCTTGGCTGTAGGGCTTGCGCAACAGCAAGGGTGAGGGGCCGTCGGCCTCGGCGGCGCGCAGCATCTCCTCGGCGTATCCGGTGGTCAGCAGAACCGGGATGTGCCCGAAATGTTGCGTGACCTCGCGGGCCAGTTCGAGACCTGACATGCCGCCGGGCATGACGACATCGGTGAAGACGAGGTCAAAGTCGGATCGTTCTGCCAGCTGCTCCAGCGCGGCTATCGCGTTGGAGGCGTCGGCGACGACATAGCCAAGCTCGGTCAGGCGACGACAGGTGAGCCGGCGGACATTCTCGTTGTCCTCGACGACCAGGACGCGGCGACCGACGCCGCTGGGAATATCCTTGCGTGCCGGCGCAGTTGAGGTGGTTACCGCGGGGCTCGGTGTGGCGGGTAGGAACAGTTCCACCGTCGTCCCACGACCAGGTGCGCTGGAGATCGTTGCGTGACCGCCCGATTGCTTGACGAAGCCATAGATCGTGGCGAGGCCGAGGCCCGTTCCCCTTCCGGTGGTGCCACTGCTCTTGGTGGTGAAGAACGGCTCGAATGCGCGGGTCTTCACCTCCGGCGTCATGCCATGGCCGGTGTCGGAGACTGAAAGCACGACGTAGCGCCCCGGCGTGATTTCCGGAGTGTCGGCGGTCGCCTTCGCGTCGAGGAAGCTGTTGCGCGTTTCGATCAGCAGCCGGCCACCCCTGGGCATCGCGTCACGTGCGTTGATGGCAAGATTGAGGACCGCGTTCTCGACCTCGCCTGGGTCCACTTCCGTCAAGGCCAGGTCGCCGGCGAGCGACGTCGATACGTCGATGTCCTCGCCGATCGCGCGGCGGAGTATCTCCAACAGGCCGAGCACGAATTCATTGAGATTGATGCTGCGGGTCTCGAGCAGCTGGCGGCGACCGAATGTCAACAGCCGGTCGGTCAGGCGAGCACCGATCTCGGCGGCCTCTCGCGCCTCGCGCGCCAGGGCCAAAGTCGTCTCGTTGCTATCCAAACGCATCTCCAGCAGCTCGACGTTGCCGATGACGACCGTCAGGATGTTGTTGAAGTCATGGGCGATGCCGCCGGTGAGCTGACCGATCGCCTCCATGCGCTGGGCCTGCATCAGCTGGGCCTCCTGGCGGCGCTCGGCAGAGATGTCGCGGATGAGGTCCAGATAGCCCAAGGAGCGCTTCGATGCGGTCTCGATGACGGTGGAGGATAGCGTGCCGGGAAACACTTCGCCATTGCGGCGGCGGAAGTCTACGGCGCGAACGGGGTTGCCGCCGGTGGGGTCGCAATGTCCTGCGCGGCGTGCGCACTGGTCGATCCAGTCATCGCGGCGCGCGAAGATCGGTTCCATCGTGTGGCCAGTCAGATCCTCGGTCACGTAGCCGAAGACGCGGGTGAAGGCCGGATTGACGGTGCGGACGTTGTGCGCCGGATCGGTAATGACGACGGGGTCGGGAAGGCAATCGTAGACGGCGCGAAAGAGGGCCTGCTGATGGGCAAAGCGCTCCTCCGCCGCCTTCTGCTTCGACAGGTCGATCAGGACACCGGTGAAGAAGCGCTCTTCGCCGACGGCGAATTGGCCGATAGAAAGGTGCAGGGGAAAGAGGGCGCCATCCTTGCGCCGGCCGATCACATCGCGGCCGATGCCGATGATGCGGGTTTCTCCGGTCTTCAGGTAGCGCTTGAGGTAAGCGTCGTGATTGGCGCGATCCTCGCCATGGGTGAGGATGGAGACGTTCTGCCCGATCAGCTCGGAGGACTCGTAGCCGAACATGCTGCAGGCGGCACGGTTGACGGTGCGGATGATGCCTTTTGATGTGATGGACAGGATGCCGGCCGAGGCGCTGGCGAGGATCGCGTCGAGGAGGAGGGCTTCGACGCCGGGTGTGTGCGATGTGTCTTGGTCGTGGCTCATTTCAGGCTCATGTGCGCCAGGGCAGGCCTGCCGGCTTCAGGAAGCTTGGTGGTCGCATTAATCGATTGCGGCCCGGATTGCCAATGCCGTGGCAGGGGAGCTTGCGGGTAAAATCCTAATCCAAGCGGCATCAATTCCACAGGTGTAGCGCGTCGCCTTATTCAAATTCGTGGCCATTTGGCACTCCTTGCAGCGAATAACGCACTAGGTAAATCGGGTATCGCTTTTCCGGACGGTCGTTCAGTCGTCCAGGCAGTGTCTGGGTGGGGATGTTGAGCGCGCCTGGAAACTTCGCGAATTCAAAGTGTTGACCGATCCATCCCCGGCCGCTTCCAGGCGATTAAGCTTTATTCAATCTCCTGGGCGCCCAATTTAGAGGCGGCAGCGTGCTCTGAACTTGATCTTGAGCAGTCGGATTCGAGTCGCTTAGCTTTCATTGCACAAGAAGCAGTCGGATTGGGACGAACGCCCTGGTGATGCTGATCCCGCAGCGATGCGGCGGGATGAACACAACTAGGAGATCGTTCGATGATCGAAATCGTGATGTCCGTCTGCTTCATAGACGAACCCGCCAAGTGCGAGGACGTGCGTCTCAACTTCATGGCCGAGGCGGTGACGCCGCATCAATGCATGATGTATGGCCAGCACGAGATCTCGAAGTGGATGGAAGGCCATCCCAAGTGGCGCATTCAGCGCTGGCGGTGCGGGACGGCCAAGCAGATGGCGAAGGCTTGAGGCGGAGCGGAGCGCTGGGCAGCGGATCGCCGAAACGCGACCCAATCCTGATAACCGCAAGTTCTGCAGCCGAGTTCCCGCGTGGACGCGTTCGTCTTATCGTTTCATAGCGGGCTGCCGCTACACGCTGCGGCATCTGCCTCGGAAGTCGTCGACGTCAATCGTTTCAAGCGTCTGAAGGCCCGCGACATCTAATTGGAGGCTTTCGCGGAGGCTGGCTTGGATTTGAGCTGCAGCACGACGTGGCGGAGCGATGGGTCGTCATCCGCCCAACCGGACGTGAAACCGAGATCGGCGGCGAGGTTCAGCATGCCGGTATTCTCGGCCAACACGTAGCCGTTCAATTCGCGCAGGCCCTCGGCGCGCGCATACGCTATCAGATGCTGCATGAGGGCGCGGCCGAGCCCGCGACCCTTCAAGTCGGAACGCACCAGCACTCCGAATTCGGCGTTTTCGTAATCAGGATCGGCGGCAAAGCGGGCGACGCCGAGCAGCTCGTTGGTCTCGGTCAGCGCCACGAAGGCGATCTCACGCGCGTAGTCGACCTGGGTGAGGCGGGCCAGGAATTCATGGCTCAGACCGCGCACCGGCCGGAAGAAGCGCAATCTGCTGTCGGCGGGTTCGACCTTGCTGAAGAACGCATGGTAGAGATGTTCGTCCTCGGGGCGGATCGGGCGCAAGAGGACGCGGCCGAGCGTCTGCAAGCCGATCAGCTTCTCCCATTCGACGGGGTAGGGCCGTAACGCCATCGGCTTGCGAGGTGCGGCCGCCTTGCCGACGACGCGCACGCGCGCGTCGAGTGCGATCACGCCTTCCGCATCGGCAACGAGAGGGTTGATGTCGAGCTCGCGGATCTCGGGATGGTCGGCAATCAACTGGCTGGCCTTGATAAGCGTTTCGGCGATCTGATCGAGAGCGGCAGGGGGAGTGTCGCGATAGCCGGACAGGCGGCGGGCGATGCGGGTGCGGCTGATCAGATCGCGCGCCAGATTGAGATCGAGCGGCGGGAGTGCGAGGGCCGTGTCGCGCTCTACTTCGACCGCGGTGCCGCCGGCGCCAAACAACATCAGCGGGCCGAAGGTCGGGTCCTCCGTCATGCCGATGATGAGCTCGTGGGCGTGCTTGCGCGCGATCATCGGCTGGACGGTGAAGCCTTCGAGCCTGGCGCTGGGGTGTGAGTGTGAGATGCGATTGCGCATCGCCTGAGCGGTCTCGACGGCGTCGTCCTCGGTGGGAATATCGAGCGCGACACCACCTGCGTCGGACTTGTGAGAAATGTCGTCAGACAGGATCTTGACTACGACATTCTTGCCGCTCGACAGGATGGTGCGTGCGGCGAGGCGAACCGCGTCGGGATCACGGGCGATGTGAGTCAACACCGTCGGGATGCGATAGGCGAGCAGCAGCGCCTTGGCCTCGGCCTCGCTCAGGATGGTGCGATCGGCGGCCATGGCGTTGGCGATGACCTGGTGCGCCGCCTCTCGACTTGGCGCCAGTCCGGCCGGCTGCGAGGGGGGTGCGCGCATCAGCTGTTGTTGGGCACGCGCGTAGTCGACGAGCTGCATATAGCCTTTCACGGCACCGCCCGGCGTGTCGTAGCAGGCAACGTTGCCCTCAGTGAACAGGTTGCGCGCTGCCTCCGTGGAGCGGTCCCCGAGCCATGTGGCGAGCATCGGCTTGGCGCGGCGGTTGGTCTTGATCGAGGCCTTGTGGGTCTTGATGATGGTGCGCGCCGCTTCGGTGCTCGATGAGACAGCGGTCGGGCAGTTGATGACGAGGATCGCATCGCTGCCGGGGTCGGCGATGATGGCCTCGAGTGCTGCGCCGTAACGCTCAGGGGGCGCATCGCCGATGATGTCGACCGGGTTGCCGCGCGACCAGTTGGGCGGCAGCAGCTTGTCGAGTCGCGAGAGCGTCTCGGGCGCCAGCGCTGCAAGCTTGCCGTCGAGATCGATCAGACGGTCGACGGCGAGCACGCCGGCGCCGCCACCGTTGGTCAGAATCGCGAGGCGCTCACCCGACAGGCGCGGCATGTGCGACAAGGTTTCGGCGGCAGAGAACAGGTCGGCAAGATCGGTGACGCGCAAAACGCCAGCGCGACGGAAGGCGGCATCATAGGCGGCGTCGAGCCCGGCGAGTGCGCCGGTATGGGAGGCGGCAGCGCGGGCGGCCTCTGCATGCCTGCCTGACTTGATGACGATGACCGGCTTGGCGCGGGCGGCACGGCGGGCCGCGGACATGAATTTTCGCGCGTGCGTCAGCGCTTCCATGTAGATCAGGATGGCGCGGCTCTTGGGATCTCCGGCCAGATAATCGAGCAGGTCGCCGAAGTCGACGTCGGCCATGTCGCCGATCGAGACCACCTGGGAGAAGCCGATGGCGCGCGAGGCGGCCCAGTCGAGGATGCCGGTGACGAGCGCGCCCGATTGCGACAGGAAGGCGAGATCGCCTTTGGGCGCCGGGATATGCGAGAAGGACGCATTGAGCGCAACATGTGGCAGGACGAGGCCGATGCAATTGGGGCCCAGGATGCGCAGGCAATAGGGGCGTGCGGCATCGAGCATCGCTTGCTGGAGCGGGCCGCTGACGCCGGCGGTTATGACAACGGCGGCACGCGTACCGGCGGCGCCCAACTCGGCAATGATGCCGGGCACGGTTGCGGCTGGAGTGGCGATGACGGCGAGATCGGCAGGCGCGGGGAGTGCGTCGATGCGCTGATGGCAGGTGCGACCCAGCAGCGTGCCGCCTTTGAGGTTGACGAAATCCAGAGTTCCGGAAAAACCCTCCGAGAGATTGCGGGCAAGCCAGTTCCCGACGCTGCCGGACGTGGTGCTGGCGCCGACCAGAACGACCGAGCGCGGATCGAACATGTTGTGGAGATTGCGAATGGTCATGGTCGTGTCTCCGGCTCCACGTGATCGAGGCTGTCGCGGTCAGTCTCACATACCGAACGGCAGTGCTGCACGATCGTGACTGTTTGGCTTAGACTTGTGTTGCGCCTAGACCTCGCGTCGCAAATGGCCGATAGCTCAAGTTGTCGCATGTCAGCGCCTTGGCTAAGCTCTGCACTATTCGCGCATATCTGCTAATCGGGTCCCGCATATCGAGGAGAAGGCCATGGCCGACACCACCGCTCCAAAGTTCGCAACGATGGCTGTGCATGCCGGTGCCATGCCCGACCCGACGACGGGCGCCAGGGCAACGCCGATCTACCAGACGACATCATATGTGTTCAATGATGCCGATCATGCGGCGGCGTTGTTCGGCCTGCAGGCGTTCGGCAACATCTACACGCGCATCATGAATCCGACACAGGCGGTGCTGGAGGCGCGCATGGCGGCGCTGGAAGGCGGCACGGCGGCGCTGGCGCTGGCGTCGGGGCATGCTGCGCAGTTCCTCGTGTTCCATACGCTGCTGGAGCCGGGCGACGAGTTCATTGCAGGACGACAGCTCTATGGCGGCTCGATCAACCAGTTCAACCACTCGTTCAAGAAGTTCAACTGGAACGTGGTGTGGGCGGATTCGACAAATCCAGCGTCGTTCGAGGCGGCGATTACGGAAAGGACGCGCGCGATCTTCATCGAGTCGATCGCCAACCCGGGCGGTATCATCATCGACATTCCCGCCATCGCCGCGGTGGCGAAGAAGGCCGGCGTACCACTGATCGTCGACAATACGCTTGCCACTCCCTATTTGTGCCAGCCCAAGCAGCACGGCGCCGACATCATCGTGCATAGCCTGACCAAGTTCCTGGGTGGCCAGGGCAACTCGATCGGCGGCGTGTTGATCGACTGCGGCACGTTCGACTGGATGACGGCGAGGCATCGCTACAAGACGCTGGTCGAGCCAAACCAATCCTATGGCGGCATTGTGCTGGCGGAGGCGTTCGGCAGTTTCTCCTTCGCCATCGCCGCGCGTGTCATGGGGCTGCGCGACATCGGACCTGCCATCTCGCCCTTCAACGCCTTCTTGATCCTCAACGGCATCGAGACGCTGCCATTGCGCATGGCGCGGCACTGCGAGAACGCGCTTGCCGTCGCGGAGTATCTCGAGCGGCATCCGGCGGTGGCGTGGGTCAACTTTGCGGGACTTACCAACAATCCCTACAACGCATTGCAGAAGAAGATCTGTTCCAAGGGTGCTGGCGCCGTCTTTACATTTGGTCTCAAGGGCGGCTACGAGGCGGGCGTGTCGCTGGTGTCGAAGCTGAAGCTGTTCTCGCACCTGGCCAACATCGGCGATACCCGGAGCCTCGTCATCCATCCCGCATCGACGACGCACCGCCAGCTCACCGATGAGCAGCGTATCGCCGCGGGTGCCGGACCGGATGTCGTGCGATTGTCGGTCGGCATCGAGGACAAGGACGACATCATCGCCGATCTGGCCCAGGCGCTGGCACAGTTGGCATGAACCAGATGAACCGCAGGAGGGCCTGGGGCATATGAGCGAGGACTACAAGTATCAACTCGTCATCCAGTTCGACGACGAGGAGGGGACGGCGCTCGATCGCGTCATCGCCTTCGAGGATCACCTGATCGAAATGCTCGACGGTGTTGCCGACGTCGAGGGCCACGATACGGGATCGGGCACAGCGCACATCTCGATCCTGACCAACGGGCCCAAGAAGCTGTGGGAGCAACTGGAACCACTGGTCGAGAGCTTTGACGATCACAAGTTGCAGGCGCTGGCGGCGGCTTATCGCGACGTCGAGGAGGACGACTACACGGTGATCTGGCCCAGCGACTATGAGGAGGAATTCTCGATCGGGTGAGGCCGAACGTAGTGGTCTCTTCGATTAGCCGTGTCGTCGGATAAGGGCAACGAAAAGGCCCACGGGATGCATGTCCCGTGGGCTTCGTTTTCACATCGCTCGAAAGTCGGTGCCGCGTCAGCTCTTGCCCTTGACGTAGGCGCCGGGGGCGTCCTCGATGACACCTAGCTTCTCACCGGGGTCGCGCGGCAGCGTCCAGGCGCCCGACTGGCGGGCGAGCCACTCGGCCCAGTGCGGCCACCACGATCCCGGAGTCTCGCGCGACATCGTCGACCACTCATCAAGTGTCTCGGCGGCTGCCTTCGGCGCGGTCCAGTACTGATACTTGACCTTGTCAGGCGGGTTGATGACGCCGGCGATATGGCCTGAACCGGCCAGCACATACTCGACGGGACCGCCGAACAGCTTGGCGCCGATGAAGACGGACTTTGCCGGAGCGATGTGATCCTCCTTGGCGGCCAGATGGTAGACGGGTACGCGAACCTTGCCGAGGTCGAGAGGGGTGCCGGCGATTTTGAGCTGACCCTTGGAGAACTTGTTCTCCAGGTAGAACGAACGCAGATAGAAGTTGTGATTGGCCGCCGGCATACGCGTCGAATCCTGGTTCCAGTAGAGCAGGTCGAACGGGAACGGCTTCTTGCCAAGCAGGTAGTTGTTGACGACGTAGGGCCAGATCAGGTCGCGCGGGCGCATCATGTTGAAGACGTTGGCCATGCGCGAGCCGTCGAGGTAGCCGCGCTCGGCCATCATCTCCTCGAGGCTCTTCAACTGCGTGTCGTCGATGAAGATGAGCAGGTCGCCGCCCTTGGTGAAGTCGACCTGGGTGGTGAAGAAGGTGGCCGAGATGAACGGCTGCTCGCCGCGGGCGGCGAGGTAGGCGAGCGTAGTGGCGACCAGCGTGCCGCCGACGCAGTAGCCGAGCACGTTGCACTTGGGCACGCCGGTTTCGCGGCGGACGGCGTCGGCGGCGGCTAGCACGCCTTCCTTCATGTAGTCCTCGAAGGTCTTGTGCGAGAGGCGCTCGTCAGGATTGACCCAGGAGATCAGGAAGACCGTGAAGCCCTGCTCGACCGCCCAGCGGACAAAGCTCTTGGGCGGCGTCAGATCGAGGATGTAGTACTTGTTGATCCAGGGCGGCACGATCAGCAGCGGCACCTCGCGCACCTTGTCGGTGGTGGGCGTGTACTGGATCAGCTGGATGATTTCGTTCTGGTAGACGACCTTGCCGGGGGTGATGGCGAGGTTCTTGCCGACCTCAAAGGCGGTGGTATCAGTCTGGCTGACCTTAAACAGATCTGTCGACTTTTCCATGTCCTCGACGAAATGGGTCATGCCCTGCACGAGGTTCTTGGCATTGGTCTGGAATGTTTCGCGCACAACCTCGGGATTGGTAATCGGGAAATTGGACGGCGACATCGCGCTCGACAGCTGGCGCAGGTAGAAGTCGGCCTTCTGCTTGGTGCGCTCATCAAGCCCGCTGGTATTCTCGAGAACAGATTCAGCCCAGTGCGTGGTGACCAGATAGGCCTGCTTCCAGAAATCGAAGTAGGGGTTGGAACTCCACTCAGGGTCCTTGAAGCGGTTGTCGCCGGCCTCCGGCTCGGCCACCGGGGCAACATTCTCGCCCAGCATTCGCCGCATCGTGTTGTTCCACAGCTCGGCGTAGGAACGCAGCAGGCTGCCCTGAGCTTCGGCCAGCTTGACCGGCTCCGTCATCCACTTCTGGGCGATCTCGCCCATCATCTTGGAGGCCTCGGTCAGCTCGTTGGCGGCCGTGAACGGGCTCATCTGATTGTCCGCACGCTCCAGGTAGCTGGTCATCGCCCGGCTACCTTCCTCGAACAGCCTCAGGACGTTGCGCGCGAACTCCTCAGGATTGTTGATGCGGTAGGAGGGCGCCTCGGGGTGCTTCTCGGATGGATTGGTCTTTTGCATGATTGCTTTCTTCCCGGTCGACCGATGGGGGTGTAGCCGGCCATGCGGCTACCAAAACCGTGGTGAATGCGCTTCGGCGCCCTGCCGTTCGCCAAGCGGGCAGGCTGAACGATTATATGATAGGCGCTACCTGCTCGAATGACGGGAATCAAGTAGGCATTCCGTAGAGCATTCGCAAATCGGCTGAGACGGTTGACCGGCCGGGCGCAGACTGACGTTGTCCTTTAGGTCGACAGCTTCGGTCACTTTGAAGGGATCGTTTCCGCCACGATTACTGCGGGTTGAGGGATGTGCTCGCCAGGGACGCCAGGGCCACGGTCGCCGAGCAGCGCCCCGCCAGAATAGTTCAGTGGCCGTGACGGGTGGTGTTCTCGATCTCAAGGCGGCACTTGCCTGGGTCGGTTGGTGCGCTCGAAGGCGAGCAGAGGTCCGAGAATTCCGTTAAACTTGACCGGTCGCGGCATTTGCAGGCGCTACCAAGCGGCGGCGGTCCGGATTGGCCGGTGGACGATTATTCCGGGGATATGTGGGGTCTGCTTTACCTTGCCATGCCCGACAGCTTAAATTGTCGTGGCGTGCGTTTCTGGGCCAGTCGCATCAGGTTCCCGCGACTTGGCCATGGGGCGTATTCGGGGAACCGGATCGGCTGTCGCGAGGCTCCGTCTCATATACGGGCTCGAGCAGGTGCGCGCCGCGAGCCAGGAAAGATTAAGACTGCCGACTCTGGAATGCATGTTGCCAAGCCATGCCGCTTGCCTGGGAAAGGGACCGGTGCGCGGAGTTGGCAGGCGATCAAGCCCAGGGTTTTGCGCTAAGGTTTGCACTAGGGATTGCACGGGGCCCCTTGCCCGAGCAGCTCCTGCGAACACAGGAACCAAGGACCATGAGCCAAGTTAAACCGTCTGCGAGACCAACGCCGTGACCGAGCCATTCCACCGCATCAAGCGACTGCCGCCCTACGTTTTCGCCGAGGTCAACAGGCTCAAGGCAGAAGCACGCGCGCGCGGAGCCGACATCATCGATCTGGGCATGGGCAACCCCGACCTGCCGACGCCGCAGCACATCGTCGACAAACTTGTCGAGACGGTCGGCAAGCCGCGCACCAACCGCTATTCGGCCTCCAAGGGCATACCGGGGTTGCGGCGGGCGCAGGCCGGCTACTACGAGCGCCGGTTCGGCGTGAAGCTCAATCCGGAGACGCAGATCGTTGCGACGCTGGGCTCCAAGGAGGGCTTCGCCAACATGGCGCAGGCGATCACGGCGCCCGGCGATGTCATCATCGTGCCCAACCCGACCTATCCGATCCACGAGTTCGGCTTCCTCATCTCGGGCGCCTCGGTGCGGCACATCCGGGCCGGCACCGGCGACGAGTTCCTGAGCGCGGTCGATCATGCCTGCCGGCACACGATTCCCAAGCCGGTGGCGATGGTGCTGTCTTATCCGTCGAATCCGACGGCGATGGTCGCCGACCTCGATTTCTACAAGGCGGCCGTCGACCTGGCGAAGAAGCGCGACATCGTCATCCTGTCCGATGTCGCCTACTCGGAAGTCTACTTCGAGGGGCCGCCGCCGCCGTCGGTACTGCAGGTGCCAGGCGCGATGGATGTTGCGGTGGAATTCACGTCGCTGTCGAAGACCTACTCGATGCCGGGTTGGCGGATGGGATTTGCGGTCGGCAACGAGCGGCTCATCAATGCGCTGGCGCGGGTCAAGTCCTATCTCGACTATGGCGCCTTCACGCCGATCCAGGTTGCCGCTTCTGCTGCGCTCAACGGGCCGCAGGACTGCGTGGAGGAAGTGCGGCAGATCTACAAGCGCCGCCGCGACGTGCTGGTGGAGAGCTTTGCGCGTGCGGGCTGGAACATTCCGTCGCCGCCAGCGACTATGTTCGCGTGGGCACCGATCCCTGAGCAGTTCCGAGGGCTAGGCTCGGTGGAGTTTTCCAAGCTGATGATCGAGAAGGCGGACGTCGCGGTGTCGCCGGGGCTTGGGTTTGGCGAGTACGGCGAGGGGTTCGTGCGCATCGCGCTGGTGGAGAACGAGCACCGCATCCGGCAGGCGGCGCGGAACCTGAAAAAGTTCCTCGCCCTGTCGCCCGAAACACTCCATAACGTCATCCCGATCCCACAGAAAGTCAGTCGGTAACAGCAAACCATGACACAGCCTCTGAGAATTGGCGTCGCCGGCCTCGGTACAGTCGGCGGTGGGCTTATGGATTTGTTCGCAACACACGGCGGCTGGCTGGGAGATGTCGGCGGTCGGCCGATGGCGGTGGTCGCCGTTGCAGCAAAGTCGCGGGCGGAAACCAAGGGGCGACCGGTGGCCGAGCAGGCCAAATGGTTCTCCGATCCGGTCGCGATGGCGCGCGATCCCGGCATCGACGTGTTCGTCGAGCTGATGGGCGGGGAGGGCATCGCGAAAGCATCGGTCGAAGCCGCACTCGATGCCGGAAAGCATGTCGTGACCGCCAACAAGGCTCTGTTGGCCAAGCACGGCGTTGATTTGGCGCGGCGCGCCGAGAAGACCGGTGTGGCTTTGAATTTCGAAGCGGCGGTGGCCGGCGGCATTCCGGTCATCAAGACGCTGCGCGAGGCACTTGGCGCCAACGAGATTCAGCGCGTGTTCGGTATTCTGAATGGTACGTGCAACTACATCCTGACCAAGATGCAGTCGGAAAAACGCGCCTTCGCCGATGTGCTGAAGGAAGCGCAGGCCATGGGCTACGCCGAGGCCGACCCGACGTTCGACATCGGGGGTTTCGATACCGCGCACAAGCTGGCTCTGTTGACCAGCCTCGCCTTCTCGACGCGCGTGGCGCTGGATGAAATCCACGTCGAAGGCATCGAGAGCATCACGGCTGAGGACATCGAAGCGGCTGACAGTCTTGGCTATCGCATAAAGCTTCTGGGAGTTGCGGCGCAGACCGACAAGGGCATCCTGGCGCGCGTGTCGCCGTGCCTGGTCTACAGGGATTCTGCAATCGCCGAGGTCTCGGGCGTCACCAATGCGGTTGCCATCGACGGCGATTTTTCCGGCAACATCCTTCTCGTCGGCGCCGGTGCCGGCGGGCGTGCCACGGCCTCCGCGGTTGCCAGCGACATTCTTGACATCGCGCGCGGCTATCGTGTGCCACCGTTCGTGCTGAAGACCGACGAGTTGCGCGCGCACGAGGCGGTGCCGCTCGTAGCGCATTACGGCTCGTACTACGTGCGGCTGTCGCTGGAGGACAAGCCAGGAATGATGGCTGCCATCGCCACGCGCATGGGCGACAACGGCATTTCGCTCGAAAGCATCGTGCAGCATCGTGCGGTTGCGCCGCCGGTGCCTGGTGCCAGGCCCGAGCCTCAATCGAAAGCGCCGGTGTCGGTCATCATCATCACGCATGAAACTACCGAAGCGGCCATGCGCAAGGCGCTCGACAGCATCGAGAAGGACGGCAAGGTGACCACACGACCGCAGTTGATACGCATCGAGGCACTGTAACGGCGGTGTCGGCGCGACCGCCACCACCCGGCATCATCGACAGCGAGGAGTAAGCGGAATGGCGAGTGCGACCGCGACCGAGGGCCTCGACCGGGTACTGGTGCTGGAAGTGGCGCGGGTCACCGAAGCCGCCGCGATCGCCGCCGCCCGCTTCAGCGGGCGTGGCAACGAAAAGGCCGCAGACCTGGCCGCGGTTGCGGCCATGCATCGTGAGTTGAGCCGCATCGCCTTCCGCGGCCGCGTCGTGGTCGGCGAGGGCGAGAAGGACGATGCTCCCCAGCTCTACATCGGCGAAGATATCGGTACCGGCGAAGGGCCGGAGGTGGACGTTGCGGTTGATCCGCTGGAGGGGGCCACGATCTGCGCGAAGGCGATGCCGAATGCGCTGTCGGTGCTTGCCGTATCGGAGCGCGGCGGCCTGCTGCGTGTGCCCGCCATGTACATGGACAAGATCGCAGTCGGTCCAGGGTTTCCTGAGGGAATCGTCGATCTCGACGCCTCTCCCGCCGACAACATCAGGGCGCTGGCCGATGCCAAGGGCGTGCCGATCAGCCAGATCACGGCCTGCGTGCTGGATCGCGCGCGGCATGGCGACCTGATCAAGTCGGTTCGGGACGCCGGCGCCGCCATCCGTCTCATTCCCGACGGTGACATTGCCGGCGTGATCTGGACTACCGACAGTCGCGAGACGGGCATCGACATCTATTTTGGCATGGGCGGCGCCCAGGAAGGCGTGCTGGCGGCGGCGGCAATGCGCTGCATCGGCGGACAGATGCAGGGTCGGCTGGTTGCCGCCAACAACGACGAGCGACGGCGGGCGGCAGCGCTTGGCATCACCGATATCGACCGGAAGCTCACGCTCGATGACATGGCGGCGGGCGATGTCATCTTCGCAGCGACAGGCGTGACGGACGGATCATTGCTGGGCGGTGTGCAGTTCCACGGCAGCGGCGCGGAGACCGAGACGCTTGTGATGCGTTCCTCCTCACGCACGGTGCGGCGGATCCGGACCACGGTTCGGGATATCAGCGGCCGCTTCGTTGCATGATGTGAAATCTGAGGCTGATTGTAGAAGGACATGCGCATGGGCAAGGAGCGTGTTCTCGCATTCAGCGACGGCGTGATCGCCATCATCATCACGATCATGGTGCTTGAGCTGAAGGTGCCGCATGGCGTCGAGCTGTCCGCGCTGCGGGAGCTTGTGCCGGTGTTTTTCAGCTATGTGCTGAGCTTCTGTTACGTCGCTATCTATAGGAACAATCACCATCACCTGCTCGGCGCGGTCGAGTCGATCGACGCCTCGGTGATGTGGGCCAATTCGCACCTGCTGTTCTGGCTTTCGCTCGTTCCATTTGCGACCGGCTGGATGTCGGAGAGCCACTTCGCGGTCGCGCCGACGGTGGTTTACGGCATCGTGCTCGTGATGGCGGCGATCGCCTATTACATCCTGCAACTGGCGCTGGTGCGTGTGCAGGGTCGCGATGGCCGCATTGCAGCGGCGTTGGGGCGCGATGTCAAAGGCAAAGGCTCGATCGTGGCTTACATCGTCGCCATTGCTGCGGCCATCTATACACCTTGGATCGCTATCGTGATCTATGTGCTGGTGGCGCTCGCGTGGCTCATTCCGGATCGGCGCATGGAGAGCGCGATGAAGAGGCGCGACAGCTGACGCCGCGCCCCTGAGGCCGCCGCGCGTGTGTCGCTGGCAGCGTCAGGCTCAGCTGCCGCGCGCCAAACACCGTGCTCTGTGCTCGTTCACTGCTTTTCGGGATAGAGCCGCTTCATGCAGGTGTCGAAGCGCGCTTTGCACCTGTCGCAGTTGTGCGTCAGCTTAGGCCAGTGGCCGATGCGGCTGATGCAGGCGTGGATGTTGGAGAGACAGCGCGAACAGGCCGACTTGCGCTGCTCGCACAGCCGCGCGGTGAAGCCGGCGACGCCCCGTTTCACGGCTCCCATGCAACTCGCATAAGCGCTGGGTCGGCAAATGCGGGCGAAGCTTGCAGATTTGACGCCGCACTGGTGGGAGGCAATGTGCTTGGCGCTGGCGGTCGGCGCACCGGCCACGAAAAGACCGAGTGCCAAGGAAGTGAGGACGAGCAGGACACGGATCACACGCGACATCGGAGGTTCCTTCCTGTTGAGACGGATTGATTGGTCCCTGCGTTCATCAGCCTGTCCATCATAGCAGCGCGGCGGCGATTGCGGCTGTACGATTCGCAGTAAAGCAAGCCCCGCCGGCTGCTTTCATGCGGCCAATCCGGGCCGGTAGGCGTACCGTCCCCAGCAAATGCGTCCTCGCTGCGGGGGAATGTGTTCGAATCGGCCTACAAAGCCGGAAGGAGGGCGCATGTCTCCACGACCCAAACTGAAGCCGGATCGCAGCCCGGGGGCCGAGGCGGCTTTTCTCGGGGTGACGCGGTCCGTGCGCGGATTACAGTGGCGTGAGCGGCTCGAGCCAGATGCCAAGCTTTTGGCGGACGCAATCGCGCAGCGGCACGGCTTGCCCGAGTTATTGGGCCGGGTGCTGGCGGCGCGCGGCGTTGGTCTCGACGAGGTCGATACGGTCCTTGATCCGACGCTCAAAGCGCTGATGCCGGATCCGAGTACGCTGAAGGGGATGGACGCCGCGGCGCGGCGGCTGGCTGATGCCGTGACAAAGCGCGAGCCGGTGGCGATCTTCGGCGACTATGATGTCGATGGCGCCTGCTCGTCCGCGCTCATCAAGCGCTTTCTCGATCATCACCGCGTGGCCTCGCGGATCTACATTCCCGATCGCATCTTCGAAGGCTACGGGCCCAATCCGGCGGCCATCGAGACGCTGGTGAAGGAAGGTGCACGGCTCATCGTGACGGTCGATTGCGGCACGACCAGCTTCGAGCCGCTCGAGGTAGCGCAAAAGCTCGCGACCGACGTCGTCGTCGTCGATCATCACCAGGCCGACGAGCGGCTGCCCGAAGCGGTTGCCGTCGTCAATCCGAACCGTCAGGACTGTCTGTCGGGACTGGGACACCTGTGCGCGGCCGGGGTCACGTTCATGGTGCTGGTGGCGACGCAGCGCGTTCTGCGCGAGGCCGGCCACTACGAGAAGGGCGGCATGGCATTGCCGCCGCTGCTCGACATGCTGGATCTCGTTGCGCTCGCCACGGTGGCGGACGTGGTGCCGCTGCAGGGCCTCAATCGCGCGTTCGTCACGCAGGGCCTCAAGGTGATGCGGCAGCGCCAGAACATTGGTCTGAAGGCCCTGTTCGACGTGGCGGGGCTCGACCAGGCGCCGACGCCCTATCATCTCGGATTCATTTTGGGGCCGCGGATCAACGCCGGCGGGCGCATCGGCGATGCGGCGCTGGGCGCACGGCTGCTGGCGACCGAGGACGAGATGGAAGCCGCCAAGATCGCGGCGCTGCTCGACAAGCTCAATCGCGAGCGCAAGGCGATCGAGACCGAGATGCTCGAAGAGGCGATGGCGGAAGCAGACCGCATGGTCGAAGAAGATGCCGATCTGCCCGTGCTCATCGTCGGATCGCCGACTTGGCATAAGGGCGTGGTGGGGCTGGTTGCAAGCCGGTTGACGGAGCGCTTCCGGCGGCCGTCGTGCGTGATCTCGTGGGCCGAGGAGGAAGGTGCGAAGGGTCAGGGAACCGCGTCGCTCAGGTCGATCGCGGGTGTCGACATCGGTGGCGCGGTGCGCGCAGCGGTGGCGGATGGACTGCTCGTCAAGGGCGGCGGGCATGCGATGGCGGCGGGCCTGACGGTCGCGCGTGATCGGTTCGATGACCTGAAAGCGTTCCTTGCGCAGCAACTTCGCGTTACGGCGCGCAATGCACGCGATGCGGCGGCACTGGAGATCGATGGCGCGTTGATGCCGGCGGGAGCCAATGATGCGTTGATCGCGCTTCTGGAGCGAGCCGGGCCCTATGGCCAGGGCAATCCGCAGCCGCGGTTCGCGTTCCCTTCACACCGGGTGCGCTTCGCCAAGGTGGTTGGCGGCTCGCATGTCCGGTGCGTGCTGGAGGCGGCCGATGGCTCGCGCCTGGAGGCGATTGCCTTCCGTGCGGTGGGACAACCGCTCGGCGACCTCATCATCAATGCCGGCGGCCTGCCGATCCACGTTGCCGGGTATTTGCGCAAGGATACCTGGGGCGGACGCAACCGCATCGAGGTGCAGATCGACGATGCCGCCGATCCGCGCCAGCAGGATTGATCCGATCGCGGCTTCTGGTGGTGAATTTCGAGTGCCGCCGATTGCGGGCGCTCGGCAATCCATTGTGGAGATGTCGACGAGTCGAGGCAAGTGCCGGCCCAGGATTCCGGGGCGCAGCGGCCGTCCTTGCCAGCGCGGTCAAATCTGGCTAAACCCTCCCGCGCTGGTCCCTTCGTCTATCGGTTAGGACGCGAGATTTTCAATCTTGAAAGACGGGTTCGACTCCCGTAGGGACCGCCATATTCCGGCAGCGGATCAAGTGGCCTCCAGGCTCCAGTCGTGCCAACCGGCGCCGCGCGCGCCCCGCCAGCGCCGCAGCGCACCGTTCCGTGAAATCCCGTGAGCATTCTGCGCCCTGCATGACGGCACCAATTCGTGCATGATGGCGGCGCTGCGTCCGCCATGGCAGACGTCCGATGATGGCAGGGAGGCCGTGTGTGAGACCAGGGACAGGCAGGGGCAACGGTTGGCTGCTCACGGGCTTGGCTGCCGGAGTTGCGCTGGCGGTGGGAGCCGGTACGGTTGCTGGTGCTGGCGGCGTTGCGACATACGGGTCTGCCGCCAAGCCAACGGTTGGTGTCGATACCGCATTGATCGTGTCGGTCGACGTTTCGAGTTCGCTCGATGAGCGCCGCTACCAGATCCAGATGGAAGGCATCGCCGCGGCACTTGAAGATCCAGGCGTCATCGATGCCATTGTGGGCGGCCCCAGAGGCGGCATCTTGTTTGCGCTCGTGAGCTGGGCCGACCAGCCGACGCTCTCTCTGCCCTGGATGCGGATCGCCAGTCGTGCCGATGCGGTGAGCGCCGCACTCAAAATTCGTGCGCTGCCGCGCCAGGGCGGCGATTTCACCTGCCTCGCCAGGATGCTGCGCTATTTGAACGACAAGGTCATCCCGCAGATGCCGATGCCCGCCCAGAAGGTGGTCGTCGATGTCTCCGGAGACGGCAGCGACAACTGCAATCCGCAAGAGCCGCCCGCGCAGGTTCGCGACGAGATAGCGGCCGCAGGCACCACCATCAATGGCCTGCCGATACTGGAAGGGCGGGAAGCCGCGACACTGGAAGGCTGGTATCGCGACAACGTCATGGGCGGGCCCGGCGCGTTCATTCTTCCCGCCAATGGATTTGAGGATTTCGGACGCGCCATCCGGCAGAAATTCGTCGTCGAGGTGAGCGGCGTTGACGCCGCACCTGCATCGAGCCGCGCGGAGGCGAGGGATGTCGGCGCGCTCGCCGGGTCCACGCTCAATCGGTAAAGGCGCGGTCGTGGTTGACGGTGGCGTCCAACCCCTTGGAGCGCTCGCGGCCGACCAGTTTCAAGAGCCGCGCCGAGTTGACGTCGGCTGCGGTAAAGTTGGCGCCCTCGACCACGGCGCCGGTCAGGTCAGCCCCGCCCATCTCGGAACCCGCAAGATTGGCGCCCGAAAGGTTTGCTCCCGGCAGTCGCGCGTATTCGAGCACCACGCGCGCAAGATTGGCGCCGACAAATGACGCGCGCTCCAGGTCGGCCGAGCGGAACACGCCGCGCATCAGGCCCATCGACTGGTTCTTCATATCGGCGGAAAGGTCGGCGCCATCAAAGCGCGCACCCTTGAGGCTGGCACGAGAGAAATCGGCCGCCACACGCGCGTTGCTGAAGTCGGCGCCGTCGAGGTTGGCGCCGATGAGTTGGGTCGAAAACAGGCTCGCACCCTTGAACGATGCGCCGCTGAGTACGGCATTGAGCCCCCAGGCCTGATCGAGGATCGCGCGGTCGAGCTTGGCTCCCTTCAAATTCGCGCCGTTGATGCGGGCCGACTGCAGATTGGCTCCGGTCAGATCGAGGCCCGACAGATCGAGTCCATTCAAGCGTTTGGCGGCAAGATCGATGCCCTGGCCCGGTGCTTTGGCTGCGATCAGGGATTGGACATCGGCTCGCGACATCTCGGCCCTTGTGAAGTCGTCGGACTTCAAGTCGAGGAACTGCAACATGTCCTGTGCGCCGGCATGATGGGGCGCGACGGCAAGCGCCAGCATCACCCCTAGGGCTGCGCTGAGCCCAAGACTCCAAGGGCGAAGTCGCTTGTTTGGCAGGTGGCGTGCCAATCTGAAGTCGTCTCGCATTGCAAGTCTCGCAAATTGGCTGCGCGATAGTCC